>NZ_JBXWSO010000015.1:0-19990 GCF_059613465.1 Ruegeria sp. SAZA006 | reverse complement strand
GCTTGTGTCTCTTCGTTGCCATTCTGATCCTCCGTTTTCCTAAACATAACGGCGGACCACTTCATTGGGGGAGGATCAGTCGTCGGTTGGATAGATGCCCCGCAGTCGCCCGGTACCCGAAATTGAATAGCGCGCCGCGAAGTCATTGTCGGTGAACACCAAAGTGTTCCCATCTAAACGCGCCTTGCTTCGAAACCAGTTTCCGCGGCCATGCTGGCCACGTCCGACCGAGTAAACAACATTGAGCAACCCGTCCTCATCTCGGCTTTCGACGACGAGAATATGACTTCTCCAAGAGTCCCATCTACCCGTCCAAATTCCAAGAAAAGGAGAATCTGGCGTTACATCGGTTGCAATGTCGGCTGGAAGCGGGGCGTCCCCGATGAGAACGGAGTCTTGCGCAAAAGACTGAGTGGCCAAGACAACGAGTGTTGCGATGGTGAGAGAAAAGCGCATGGCGAATGCCCCGAAGCTGTAAGTGATACGAGTCCGCCCTTTCTAACACAGTACACGGTGCGATTAGTGCAACTCATCTCTCTGGACTGCCAAGCCTGTTAATCACCATCTTGTGAAGCGTCGTTGGCATGGCCTTTGGTTCCTACTTGCACGCGTGCAAGCGGTCTTTTGCACACGCGAATTCTCAATGAAGCAAGTCCTGGCGTCGCAACGCGGCGGGAAACTGGCCTTTCGATTGTCGTGCAGCCATTTTTGAGAGGTGAGGTTACAAGTTTTGGACTGAGCTGCCGTGACCGAAATTTTGACTAGTCGTCCAGACCTGAAACAAGGGACTTTAGTCGGAGGATTGCCCCCTTGCTTATGCGAGCCCGATCAACTGTAAGAGAAAAGCCTTCATCTTCCTCGTGAATAATGCGGCTATCGCGGTCGGCACTTTCATAAATCGCGGTCGCAGCATACGTCCGAATGGGGTTTTGAAATCCCTTCACTCGAACAGGCTCTCGTTCCTCAACCTCAAGCCAGTCTTTTACCAAAGAATAGGTTTCGGCAGCGAGTAAGAGACCTCCGGGATCACACTCGGCCTCAAGTCTCGCAGCAAGGTTCACTTCGCGTCCAATAGCCGTGTAGTCCATCCGGTCTTCCGAGCCGAAGTTTCCAATCGTGCAGTAGCCAGTGTTTATGCCCATGCGAGCGCGAAATGGTCGATCGATCAATCCTTTGCGCTGCCATTCCTTTTGCAAGTGTCTTAGGTTCCGTTGCATATCTATTGCCATTCGCACACATGCAGCGGCATCTTCTTCTACCCCGAGGCTTTCGGGTTCGCCAAAGTACAGCATCATAGCGTCACCAATAAACTTGTCGAAATATGCGCCGTGCTTCAGGGCGATTTTGGACATTGCTGAAAGATACTCATTCAACAAAGTGGTCAGCTCCTCGGCTTCGAGTTGATCGGTGATTTCGGAGAAGTCGACGATGTCTGAGAAGAAGATCGTGAGCTTTCGGCGGCGACTTTCGATGGCCGCTTGTTGGTCACCGGCAATGATTGACTCGTAGAGTTGGGGTGGCATGTATTTGGCAAGCTGTTTGGACAGGTTTGTCAAAGTTTCATTCGCTTCACGCATCTGGCTCAGCAAGTGTAAGTTGTCCAAGGCGATGTTCGCTTGTGCCGCAAATGTTGTGAGAATATCGAACTGCTCTTTTTGAAGTTTTCCGGTTGAATGCCTCAACACGGCGAGAGCTCCAACGGTTTGTCCTCCTTGTGAAATCGGCACCATGGTGACTGCCTGAAACCCTGAGGCGAGGAAGTTTCCAGCCCCAATGCGAAACCTGTCTTTCGATGCGGCGACGTCCGGCAAATCAATCGCCTCGCCGTTCAAAATGACATGGCCATGGATTGTCTCTGGATGAAGTGGCGCCGGAAAACGCCGCCGCCAAGCCTCGACGCCAGCCGGTTCGGGACCAGAAATTGCTCCCAATATCAGTTTGTCGCCGTCCTGTATTCCAATGCTGATTGTCGACTTTGGGAAAAGCGTTTGACCCGCTTCAACAATCGAGTTGAAGACAGGCTGAGGGTCTTTAATTGAGCTGTTGACGACCTCCAGGATTTTGGCAGTCGCCCTTTGCCGATCCAGCGCCTCCCGCAACCGGAGTTCCAAGGCCGCCAAGTCCTCAGCCTTCTGTTCGTTCAGATCAAGGACGCGTTCTGGCAGCGATTCCCCCCTACCCTTCGACATCCTGATCCTCCCGTTCGCGATTAGCCGTCGACCAAGTCATAGTGCTTGATGGATCGAGACTCGACGAGGTCAGCTTCTATCGGATCGATGTGCGGACTTTGATAGTCTTCGCCCACAAACGACTTCAGTGCCTCCAGGCTCTCCCAAACCATAACGAAACTGAACTCTCGTGGCGCATCCTCTCTCGGCGCACCCGGAAAAAGGTGCACGATTCCAGGGGTGCTTTTCATCAACGGGATCGCAGTGTCGCGAAAAAAGCGGCCAAATTCCTCTTCTTTTCCCGGCCGCGTTGTCACCTGAAAAATGCGCATGATCATACATCCGTCCTCCAAAAGATGCGGTTTCCGAATGTATGTGTGCCTCACACGATCCAGCTTAGCATACTCGATGGCGAGTGTCAGATTATGGCTCCGAGCCGTCTCTCGATGAGTTCAGTTCAGCAAGCGCCTTGCAGACGAAGCTGCCTAATATTCAGCTTGTTGGTATGTCTGATAACGGCCCAAGGCGGACATTGGGGGAAATTTGGCTCGGTGCGGTCAACAGCTGTTTTTGGCGTAAGTGGCTGATACGGGATAAAGCTCACACAGTCTTCTTCGTGTTGAACGGTCGCTACAGTGAACTGAAGAAGTGCGCCAAATCACTGGTCAACTGTTGTGTTGTGCCCGCGGTCTTCCTATGCGCACTTCATCGGAAATGGAGATTTTATGTCCCGGTAAGGAAGGGAGGCAGCGCGCCTCCCGGAGCATATTCAAGATCTGAAGCACCGCCGTCGCTTTGTTGCGGACGGAGTGTTTTAATGTGCGCACTCTTTCCTACCATCAGCGCCCAAATCTGACCTGGGCCGGAGACATGAAAGTGAACACCCTATGACCAGGGATTACTCCGATTTCCTTCCGCTTCGCGCACGCGACGCCGGATCGCACGCCAATCCCAGCCCTCTTCAGGCGTTGGGATGGCAACCGTTTTTCGCCCAACAGATTAGCGTAGAAGACTTGTCGGCGACACCTCCCGTTCGCGTTGTTGAAGTGCATCGCAATGGGCTGCATGTCGTCGGTGACGGCATCGATACGATAATCCCGCCTGGAGCCGATGCAACTGTCGGAGACTGGCTGATGCTGGACGCAACACGCCCGAGATCCAGTCGGGTTCTTGAGCGCACAAGCCTCATTAAGCGGCGCGCGCCCGGAACCGACCGGCAGGAACAACTGATCGCGGCGAACATTGATACGGTCTTTATCGTCTCGTCTTGCAATCAGGACTTCAAGGTGGCCCGGCTGGAACGCTATGCAGCTCTGGCTTTTGAGGCACGGATGACACCCGTCATCGTCGTGACAAAGACCGACCTCGTGACGGAGCCGCAAAACTATATCGAAGCGGCCCGCGCGGTATCGGACATGATCGACGTGGTCGCCCTTGACGCCCGCGGAGACGCGCCCCGGACAAAACTGCTTCCGTGGTGCAAACCCGGCAAGACGGTGGCGTTTCTCGGCTCATCTGGTGTCGGGAAATCGACGTTGTCCAATGCGCTGCTCGAGAGTCAGTCCATTGAAACCCAGACCATTCGTGAGGACGACGCAAAGGGGCGGCATACAACAACGCGGCGCGAGCTTCATGCGATGCCCAATGGCTGTCTGGTCCTGGACACTCCGGGCATGCGTGAACTGCAGCTCACCGATGCAGCGGAAGGTATCAACGATCTTTTCGCCGACATTCAGGAGTTGGCCGCGCAGTGTCGATTCAAGAACTGTCAGCACGTTTCTGAGCCGGAATGCGCTGTTCTGAAGGCTATCGATGAGGGTGTTCTTGACGGCGATCGGCTTCGCAGATGGCGCAAGCTCATGGCCGAAGACGCGTTTAACTCAGCGAGCCTTGCGGAACGCAGGTCGCGCGACAAGGCGTTCGGGAAGATGGTCCGCGGTGTCAAAAAACTCAAAGATGTCAAGAAGTAAGGCGATGACACAGTCGAAAGCTGGTCAAATCGTATGGCATGACCTTTTCACACCGGACAGGGCGAGTTCAATGGCATTCTACCAGCACGTCGCCAACTGGACTTATGAAGTCGAGCGGGCATCGGATTTTGCATGGGGTGGCGGCGAGCAGGATTTCGTCCTCGCACTCTCCGGTGACAAAGCGGGCGCGGGTTTAATCGAGACGCCTCCGGAGCAAGCGAATGGCTGGGTCGCTTACATCGAGGTCCCCGACGTGGACCTGGCGACCAAGCGCGTCGACACACTCGGAGGCAAAGTTGTTCGGGAGCCATTCGAGGTGCCGGGCGTCGGGCGCAACGCACTCGTTCGCGATCCGCTCGGTGCTCTAGTGGAGACAGCAGTTCGGCCCTGAAATGTATATCGGCAACGGTAATGGCTTTCCGCAGGCGTTCTACTTCGAACTCTTCGGATGGCAGGTGTCTCCCGTGCGGGACCAGGGTTGCGCCACTCTCCTCGGGCCTCAGGGTCGTCTTGTTGCAATCCAGCATGCGGCGACTTGGTCAACTGCCTCAAACGCATCTTGGATCCCGTGTATCAAGGTTGCTTCAGTCCCTGACGCCTTCCGTGCTGCTGAAACCAAAGGCGCACGTCCGGCCTCCTTGAATGTAAGCGAAAGCGTTCAAGCTCAAATCCCCATCCTGTTTGATCCGGACGGTGTGCCGTTTGCTTTCGGCGTCAACCCGACAAATCCTTCCTAACCACTCGCAAATTCTTCTCAGGAACTGCGGAGCGGATATTTTCCGCTCTGCAGGGTCCGGAACTCAGCGCTTATGCGTGCTATTGGACAGTGTATTGGTCGGGATCCAGCCGCCGACTTGTTTCTGATGTCAGTTTTCGGGTGCTTTGTTCCGGCACAGAGAGTATGTGCCGTAGCCGCTCGGTTTGAGACCAATGGCTGACACCCAGTCCCCAACAAGTCTCGCGTACTGCCGTGTCGAGATGTGTGGTGAGGCGTGGAAAGCTGTCTTTCAAGGGATATCCTGAATTCTGAAGTCGCAAACCGCATTACTGCCGTCGGCTGCGACTTCGACACAGATGAGTCACTTAGGCCTGAGAATGGGGTTTGTTTTGGGTCGCTCGGCGGCCACCATCACGCTTTTTGCGACGCAGACCTCATTGACCGAGATTGCATTTCATTCAGCTTCGTCCGGTTCCGAAATTGGGTCGACAACGAGTACCAGACGCTTTGCGATGAGGCCAATTCAAGTCGGTGTTTGAGTTCAAACTACCGTTGATTGCTTGCGCGAGCACCTCTCAAACAACTTCTTCTGGAATAACCGATGCAAGACCAAACCGTTAAGGTTATGCCAATTGCTTCAGCCGTGGCATCAAGTCCAAAAGTTCCCGTGTATACGGATGTTCTGGAGCTTCGAACAACGAGTCCGTCTCCTGAACCTCAAGCAGCTTCCCATGTCGCATCACGCCCACCCGGTCACACATCTGACGTACGACCGGGAGATCATGGCTGATAAAGAGCATAGTCAGGCCCAGATGTTCTTGCAGATCTTTGAGAATGTTCAGGATTTGCGCCTGAATGGATACGTCCAGGGCGCTGGTCGGCTCATCGCAGATCAGAAAGCGGGGCTGAGTTGCGAGGGCGCGAGCAATACAAATGCGCTGACGCTGCCCACCGGAAAACTCGTGTGGATACTTGCGCCACGCGTCCTTGGCCAGGCCAACCCAGTCAAGCAATTCGCGCACGCGCGGTTCAATAGCGGGCTTGGGCAAGATTTTGTGATGATGGATGGGCTCGGCCACGAGGTCCCCGACCCTCATGCGGGGATTAAGGCTGGAGAACGGGTCTTGAAAGATCATCTGGATCTGGCGGCGGTAGGCTTGCAGGGCCTCTGCCTCCATCACTGTGACGTCTTCGCCATCAAAGATCACCCGCCCACCGTCCACGGGATAGAGTGTTCCAATCATCCGGGCGACTGTGGACTTGCCAGAGCCACTTTCGCCGACAAGGCCGAAAACTTCTCCGTCGCGAATGTCGAAACTCACTTGATCGACGGCAGTGAAGTATTTGCGTTGCGATGGCAGCAGCCCGCCTTTTTGCAGGAACGTCTTAGTAATGCTTTCGATTTCCAGCAGTTTGCCGGATTTCGACAGATCGGTCTTGTCCCAATGAGCCGCCAGATCTTCGATCTTGAAGGTTCGTTCCCGCTCGCCATAATTGACCACTGGGAAACGCTCGACTTTGGTGTGCGGCCGCGGCACGGCGGCAATCAGAGATTTGGTATACTCATGTTTCGGTGCGCCGAGGATCTGATCAGTCGTACCGCTTTCAACCACATGACCGGAATACATCACGGTCACCGAGTCGGTGGTGTCGGCGATAACGCCCATATCGTGGGTAACGAGGATCACGCCCACCTGACGCTCTTTCGCCAGTTCCTTGATCAGATCCAGCACCTGCGCTTGGACAGACACATCCAAGGCCGTTGTGGGTTCGTCAGCGATCAGAACGCTGGGCTCGGTACAGAGTGCAAGCGCGATTACCACCCGCTGACGCATCCCGCCGGAAAACTGGTGTGGATACTGGTTGAAACGGTCCGCCGGGTCTGGGATGGACACGCGATCCAGCAGCGCAATGGCGCGTTTTTTAGCCTCGGAAGCGGACAGGCCGAGGTGAAGCTGGATCGTCTCGACCAATTGCTCACCCACTGTGAACAACGGGTTCAGCGAGGTTAGCGGGTCCTGAAAGATCATCCCGATCTCTTTGCCCCGGATCCGGCGTTTGTCCTCGGCGTCCAGTTCGTCAATCCGACGACCGTTCAGCCAGACCTCACCTTCGGAGACGTGGGCCGGGGGATCCAGTAGGCCGATCACGGCGTTGCCGGTCATGGACTTGCCAGCACCGCTTTCGCCGACCACGCCCCGGATTTCGCCAGGATGCAGGTCGTAGGTCACATGCTCGACCGGCTTGAAGATGCCGTGGCGCGTGGGTATTTCCACCGTCAGGTTGCGGATCGAAAGAACGGGATCGGTCATTTCAGCCTCGGGTTCAGAACGTCACGCAGCCAGTCGCCCAGCAGGTTCACACTCAGCGCCAGTGCAAGCAGGGTGCAAGCCGGGAAGAACAGGATCCACCACTCACCCGAGAACAGGAAGCCCTGCCCGATGCGGATCAGCGTCCCCAGCGAGGGCTGTGTCGGTGGCGCGCCAACACCAAGGAAACTAAGCGTCGCCTCGGCAATGATAGCCAGCGCCAATGAGATAGTCGCGATCACCAGCACCGGTGATAGCACATTGGGCAGTATATGGCGCAGCATGATGGTCAGCGGGCTTTGCCCGATGATGCGAGCGGCGGCGACATAATCCTTGTTCTTCTCAACCAGCGTTGCGCCCCGGACTACCCGAGCGAACTGCACCCAATCGGACAGTCCAATGGCCAGGATCAGCACCCAGATCGCCATCTGGTCGCGATACTCCACCGGGGTAATGCCCTTGGCGATCCCAAAGATCAGCATGGCCAGAAGGATCGATGGGAAAGTCAGCTGCACATCCGCCGTGCGCATGATGATGGTTTCGGTCCAACCGCCAAAATAGCCCGACAGCAGGCCCAGAATGATCCCCAGAACCATCGCGAACAGAACGGCCGCCACCCCAACGAATAGCGAGATCCGCATTCCGTAGAGGATGGTCGAGAACACATCGCGCCCCTGATCGTCTGTGCCCATTAGGAAGGTTTCGCCTGTAAAGGCATTGGGTTCCATCGGCGGGGTGAAGCCATTCATCAGGTTCAGGCTGGCCGGATCAAACGGGTTTGTCGGCGCAATCAGTGGTGCGAGGATCGTGGCCAGGATCAGGATCAATGCCACCGTCGCCGACACCATGGCCACAGGCGAGCGGCGGAAGGCGTAGAACTGGTCGCTATCCAGAATGCGTTTCACACGGCTCATGCGCTGACCCTCAGGCGCGGGTCGATAAAGGCGTAAAGGATATCGACCGCAAGATTGATGGTGACAAAGATGACCGAGATCATCATCAAGTATGCTGCCATGATAGGGATATCCACGAATTGGATTGCATTGATGAACAGAAGGCCCAGGCCCGGCCACTGAAACACTGTCTCGGTGATGATGGCAAAGGCGATGATGGCGCCCAGTTGCAGGCCGATAATGGTAATGACCGGGACCATAGTATTCTTCAGCGCATGGCGGAAATTGATGGTCCGGTCACTCAGCCCACGGGCGCGGGCAAAGCGGATATAGTCTTGCCGGAGTACTTCCAGCATCTCGGAGCGCACCAGCCGCATGATGAGGGTCATCTGGTATAGACCCAATGTAATCGCGGGCAGGATCAGCGCCTTGAGGCCACTGCTTGTCAGCAAGCCGGTGCTCCACCAACCCAGGTCTACGACTTCTCCGCGCCCAAAGCTGGGCAGCCAGCCAAGTTCGACCGAGAAGATGTAAATCAACAGGATTCCGATCAGGAATGTCGGCAGGGAAACCCCGATCAGAGAGGCTGACATGATGAAATTCGCTGCAAACCCGTCTCGCCGGATTGCGGTGAACACACCCAGCGCGATGCCCAAGACTATGGCAAACACGGCTGAGACCAGCGCCAGTTCCAACGTTGCCGGAGCGCGTTCGGCCAGGATTTCCGCGACCGGACGCCCTTGACGGAAGCTGACGCCGAAATTGCCCTGTACCGCTTCCTGCAGAAACTTCACATATTGCACCGGAAACGGCTGATCGAGCCCCAACTGCGCCCGCAGACGTTCCACATCTTCCATGGTCCGCTCTTGTCCCAGCATATTGTCGATCGGATCGCCGACAAAGCGGAACATGGAAAAGGCGACCAGGCCCACTACGAACAGAACCAGCGCCGACTGAGCCACACGCCTGATAATGTATGACAGCATTTAGTTGACCGTTACCCAGCGCAGAAGGAAGAAGTTGTCGGGCCGTTGTGTCAGCTCGATATTGCTGCGCGCGCCCCAGACCAACGGTTGAACGTATAGCGGTACATAGGCCACCTCGTCGTGCAGGATACCTGCCACCTCGTCCAGCATTGCCTGACGTGTGGGTTCGTCAATCTCGGACTGGATCAGCGGCAGCAATTCATCCACGCGAGCGTTCGAATAGCCGCCAAAATTCCACGAACCCAACTTCTTTTCCTCATTTGGGGTCGAAGCGAGGAAACGCACGGGATGCTCGGCATCGAACGTGCCGGGTGACCAACCCAACAGATACATGTCAAAATTGTCTGCCCGCAGTTCGGGCCAGTAGTTCTGAACCGGCATCGCATCGAGCGTCACGTTCAGCCCGGCCTGAGACAGCATGGCGGTGATCGCCTGGCAAACGGCTTCGTCGTTCAAGTAGCGATTGTTGGGGCACTTAAAGCTGATCTCGGCCCCCTCAGCGCCAGCCTCAGCCAGCAAAGCTTTGGCACCCTCGGGATCGTAGCCATAGGGATCCGCGTTCGCAGCCGAATAGCCACGCATCGCAGGACTGACCAACTGGCTCGCCACCTCAGCATTGCCACGCATGATGGTTTGCAGGATAGCGGGAACGTTTACTGCCTTTGCCACCGCCTCGCGGACGCGCACATCTCGGAACAGGTCCGAGCCACCCTGCCCGGCTTCGCTCGCGCCTTCCTGCTGATCAAAGCCCAACATGATCACGCGCGCTTCGACGCCCTGAATGACCTTCACATCCGGATTGCCTTGCAACCGAGCCACATCCTGAATTGGGACCGGGTTGATGAAGTCCACATCTCCAGACAACAAAGCCGCCAGAGCGGTCGCCGGATTTTGGATTGGCACCAGTTCAGCGCGGGTCAGGTTGTGTTCTGCTGTATCCCACCAGCCGTCAAACGGTTCCAGAACAGTGCGCAGGCCCGGCTCTCGCGCGGTGACTCGGAAAGCACCGGTGCCATTGGCGTTCAGGGTCGCATAGTTGCCCGTTTCTTTGTCAGGCAGTGCTGCGTCGTTTGCCTCGGCCCAACCGCTATCCATGATCATCCAGTTGGCAATGCTGTCCGGGAAAATCGGGTTCGGCGCGGTGGTCATGACATCGACGGTGTAGTCGTCAACCTTCACTATCTCGCTGACGGGCGCGAACCAGCTGCGTGTGTCCGAATTTTCGTCAGACGCCCGCTGGTACGAGAAGATCACGTCATCCGCATTGAATTCAGAACCATCATGAAACGTTACGCCCTCGCGCAGTTTGAACCGCCATCCAGCTCCGTCCCCGATGGTCTCCCAACTCGTGGCCAGCGCCGGTTCAATGGTCATGTCCTTGCCCCGGCGCACAAGCCCTTCGTAGACATTGTTCAAGAAACCTAGAACCGGGGCAGAGTTGACAGCATGAGGATCCATTGTTTGCGGGTCCGTTGTAACGGCAAACGTGAACTCTTCGCCTGCGACGGGCAAGGCAAGCGCGCAGAATAGCGCGGCAGTGGTCAGACGTTTCATGATAGCTCCCACTCTTTGGTGGCGGGCCCCGCATCCCGAGGCCCGGCCACGTTTCTTAGTTCAGGCCGAAATGCTTGACCATAGGCTGATCTTCAGGATCAACGTTGATGTCCAAGTTTTCAGCCATACCCCAGTTCAACACTTGATGGTGGATCGGAATATACAGCTGTTCATCCTGCACCACGCGCCAGATCTCGGCGATCGCTTGATCTCGCGCGACGAGATCCGTGTTCGAGGCCAGCGACTTGATCTTGGCATCCAACTCATCATTGTCATACCCGGTGCCGTTCCATGTTCCAATGTCGCTTTCACGGCCATGGACCAGGAAGTTGAAGATGTATTCCGAGTCATACGTCGGAACGCCCCAGCCCAGCATGTAGAAATCGGTCTTTCCGTCCGTGATCAGCGGGAAATGCTGTGCTTTCGGTTTGGCATCCAGATTCACAGTGATGCCAATCTGACCCAGCATCCCGACAGCGGCCTGACAGATCCCTTCGTCATTGATGTACCGGTCGTTGGGACAATCCAGCCGGATCGAGAAACCGTCCGGATAACCCGCTTCGGCCAAAAGGGCCTTTGCACCTTCAATGTCCGTGCCGCTTTCACTGTCCATCTCGGCAGTCCAGCCGTTAACAAACGGCGGGGCGATCATCCCGGCAGGTTGCGACTGACCGCGCATGACCACCTGTTGGATGGCATCTCGATTGATCGCTTTGGACATGGCCCGACGAACACGGACGTCAGCAAGAGGGTTCTTGCCATCGACGTTATCCGCCTCGATGTCGTCCGCGCCCTGGTTCATACCAAAGAAGATTACCCGGTTTTGCGGCGCTTGTTTGACGACCAAACCGTCGACGGCATTCACCCGGTCCAGGTCCTGCACCGGCATATCCTGAAGGAAGTTCACCTCGCCCGACAACATCGCCGCAACGCGGGTCGCGTCATTCTGGATCGGTGTATAGATGATTTCGCTGATCGCCATCGGGAACTGATCACGACCCCAATAATCCTCGTTCCGCTCCATCACCGTTTTGACGTCCGGTTCGCGGCTGACCAGTTTGTAGGGGCCGGTTCCATTCACATTGACGGTCGCAAAGGTGATCTCACCGCCTTCAAAATCCTGAACGTTGACCGCGTTATTCGCCTCGGTCCAGCCTTTGTCCATGATGAACAGGTCGGTGAGGTTCGCAGGCAGAATGGGGTTCGGACCGTCCGTCTCGATCTCGATCGTGTGGTCGTCGACAGCGCGTACCTCGACAATCGAATTGATCAGTTCTTTCATGTCCGAGTTCGGCTGCTTCGCACGGTTAATGCTGAACACCACGTCTTCTGCGGTGAAATCGGCGCCGTCATGGAATTTCACGCCCTGACGCAGGTTGAACACCCAGACATTCGGATCGCTCTCGCTGGGGGCCCAATCAGTCGCAAGCGCAGGCTCAAAAGCACCGCTCGTATCGCGAATGATCAGAGGTTCATACATCTGGTGGCGCACGGTATGCGTTGGCCCCTCGTTCTGCGAATGCGGGTCAAGCGTCAGCGCATCCCCCGAGCGCGCCCAACGCAGAGTTTCGGCACTGGCCAAAGACGTCGTCGTCATCAAAAGCGTCAGTACGAGTATTGGATTTTTCATTATTTTCTCCCATATTGCAGTCGTTTAACCGCATTGAATTCACGATACTGTGTCGCAAATTTCTGTTAACGTTATGGTTGCGGATAGCATACCAACTGCGAATGCATGTCAATCTTTCAACTCGGTGTTGATTTGCTAAACACAAGCGACACGGGACTTCCGGAAGACAGCCACTCTCCCAAAAAACACCGCATCAAGTGTCTATTACTCAGACGAGAGGAACACAAACCGCAATAATCAAGCAGAGGTGGTTCTACTTTTTTGACCAGTTTGCAGCCTAGATTAAGGTGGATCTTGGTTTCGTTTCAGGTTGCCATTTTCTTGGGTTCAGGTTTGGTCACATAAGCCTCGTTCGGGGTCAAGATGCCGTGGGTCGAGTGGGGCCGATCAGCGTTGCAATAGTCGATCCAGCGCCCGTTTCCCTCCCGTGCCTCTGAGCCGGTCTCAAACGCGTTCAGGAAAACGCATTCGTATTTCAGCGACCGCCACAGCCGTTCGATCATCCGGTTGTCGACCCAGCTCCGGCGCAGAGCTTCCCTGTTACCGTGAAAAAGTTTCCCGGTTCCACAGTTTAGGGAGTTTTGGGGCGTAAATTATTGATATCATAACATTACCACAAAGGCGCAATCAGGAATTTCCGCCAAAGATGCCGAAATTCACTGTAAACTCCCAGAAATCAGGGAAAACCCGCGTAAAGCAACCCCGCGAAAATACGGAACCGAGACTGGCGTCAGAACCGTGCCCTAGTTGTGCTTGCTAGATCGTCTCTGATAGAAAACGGGTATGGCAACCCTCTGAAATTTCAGCAGAAATCCGGGACAGAAAGTATCAATGGAGTGAGACGGGAATGGGTGGCGGTGCTGTCAGACGAATTCGAACCAGTCTCAGTTTGCCGCGGAAACCGCGAACCTATCCGGAACAAAGTTGACGCCACTCGCGTAGAGCGGCGGCGCGGGTCAGCTTGAAGGTGTCTCGACTGGCTAACGATCTTTCCTGGTTGAAGTGGTTGTAAACGGAGGAATGGACGGAGGCGAATTTCTGTAGACTTCGCATGCGCTTGAAACGCTGCATCGCGCGTTCGCGTCGTCGAAACGGCAGGTGTGAATTCTCAACACGGTTGTTGAGCCACCTGCCCGTCTGTTGTTTTTCGAGCGCGCCTATTTCTCTGAGCGCAGCCTTGTATGAAGCGAAGCGATCTGTGACGACCTCCTTGGCGCAACCGTGCCGCTTCATCAATTTCTTGAGAAATTTCAGTGCAGCAGCTTTGTTACGGCGCTTTGTTACAACTGCTTCCAGCACCTCGCCTTCGTCATCCACAGCGCGCCAAAGATAATGCCGTTTGCCATTCACTTTCACAAAGACCTCGTCCACGTGCCACTTCCATTTTGAAAAGGTTCGGAGTTGCTGCACACGCTTCCGTCGGATCTCAGCTGCAAACATTGGACCAAACCTGTTCCACCAATATCGGACGGTTTCGTGGCTCACGTCGATGCCTCGCTCGTGCAACAGATCTTCGACATTTCGAAGCGAGAGCGGGAAACGGATGTACAGCATCACCGCAAGGCGGATGACCTCGGGACTGGTTTTGAAGTACTTGAAAGAGGCAGGTTTGGTCATGGGCAAAAGCTACGCAACCGTCCTGCCTGCCTCAAGACAAGTTCTTCTGACAAGACCTTTTCGGGTATTAATTTAGCCCAACATGGGTCCCGGGCGTCCCAACCCTCTCCCTTTGCGTTCCTTGGCTATCAGACAGTGCCGTCCAAATGTTTGGTGTTTTCCGGGTCACAAGGTAGCAAGGTCGGCAAAACGGATAAAGTGGGTGTTCAAGGAACCTTTTAAAGCGCCTTTTCAATGAACTTTGAAAAAAGCTCACCCTGCGAGTTGATCCTAAGTTTCGCGTAAATGTTGCGTCTGTGGATGCGGACTGTGCCTGGAGAGATGCCGAGAATTGTGCCAACAGCTTCTGCCGAATGGCCCTTCAATGTGAACTCAACGACTTCTCGTTCTCGTGGCGTCAGAACGCCATCGCCAAATGCCTGGAATGCTAGATCAACGCGACGACTAACGCCATTCGCTGCGGCGCCGCGGGCCATCGTTGGAAAGTCACTCCAATGTTTGCAACAGGCTGCCCGAACGAGCGGCCATAGAGCGTGCAAATGACGAATTTCCTTGGCGGAAAAAGGCTTCTCTGCTCGCATGAGCGAGACCACAACCATCCCAGCGCCTGGGATATCGATAAAGTAGCCAATCTCCTCTGCTAACCCAGTCCTTTTGTAATAGCTGCGATAGTATTCGCCCTGATAGAACCTGTCCGGTGCGATATCGCGCATGCGGTACAGACCCGGTGTTATTGGTTTTGTCGCGGCCAAAAAAAATGGATCAAGTACGTAGGGCCCGGCTTGGTAATCCTCAACAAAAATACGCCGTTTGCTTTTGGGGAAATCGTCGTGAAGGTCTATTGGTGCTTCGGTTCCAACATGGCCAAACACCACCGTAAAATCAAATGGTGCGACCTGCCGTAAGCCATCTGCCAAAGCACATGGAAATTCTGGGGTTCCGATCTTCTCCACGACCCTGCCGGCCTCTTCCATCCAATCGTACACACGCCGCTCCAGATTTTCGAAAAGCACCTCTGTACCCCAATTGTGGTATATACAGTTATTCCGAGTTATTGTTACTTTTTCCTTGTTTGAGTGGTATGCCAACAAATGCCAAAAAATCAAGCAAAAGGAAAACGGCAGTATATGAGCTTTGACATGAGCGTCACCATGCAGACGATTGCGGAACTCCGAGGAGTGACCAAGACCTTCGGGAATGTGGTCGCCGCCAAAGACCTGAATCTTTCCATTGGGAAAGGAGAGTTCCTGTCGTTCTTAGGCCCATCTGGTTGCGGCAAAACCACTGCGCTTAGAATGTTGGCAGGTTTCGAGAAGCCAACCGAAGGTCAGGTGTTGCTCGATGGAGAAGTCGTCAACGACTTGGATGCGCACCATCGCCCAGTCAACATGGTGTTTCAGCACTATGCTCTTTTTCCTCACCTAAGCGTGTTCGACAACATCGCGTACGGCCTGCGCCAACAACGACCACGCGTAGACAAACAAACAATCGCGACAAAGGTTGAGCAAGCGCTGGAAACTGTCCGTCTTGGTGGGTTTGGCCCACGTCGCATCTGGGAGATGTCTGGTGGTCAGCAGCAACGCGTCGCTTTGGCGCGTGCGATCGTAAACGAGCCCAAGCTTTTGCTGCTTGATGAACCAATGGCTGCTCTGGATCGAAAGCTTCGAAAAGAAATGCAGTTTGAACTGCAGAACCTGCAACGACAACTAGGGATAACTTTTGTCCTCGTCACGCACGACCAAGAAGAAGCGCTTTCAATGTCCGACCGAATTTGTGTGATGGAAGGCGGCAGTATTGTGCAGGTTGGCAGCCCACGCGAACTCTATGACATGCCCCGCAGCCGCTACGTGGCTGGATTTGTAGGCACCTCAAATTTCTTTGATGCAACTGTGACTGACTCAGCAACCGACCAAATCACTGTGCGTTTAGCGAGTGGCCAAAAGGTGCACGGAACTCCGGAGATTCCAATAGATGCAGGGCAGGAAGTGTGCGTTAGTATCCGTCCTGAACAGATCACGCTGACCCGCGCGCTACCCACAGCTGAAATCGCTCTGCCAGTTACCATTCAAAATCGGATCTTCCTTGGGGAGCACACAGAATACCTTGCGCGCAACGAAGCACTGGGTGATTTCCATGTACTTGTGCCAAGGCAAGCGGAATTGAACGAGGGGACGTTCAATGCAGGAGAGCAGGCCTTTGTTTCATGGGGCGAAGGCGCACTGCTGATCCTGGAAAAATAACAAATCCCGCAATCCAACAACAGAGAGGTTCACAATGACCAAGGATAATGGGACTATTTCCAAGCAAAAGTTCATGGAAGAGCTTCACCGGTACCAAAAGGGTTCGGTTACACGGCGACATTTCTTAGGCGTGACAGGTCTTGGGATGGCAACGGCCGTTCTGGGCACGGCCATTCCTGGGTTGCGTCCACGCCCGGCATTTGCTGCCGGGGACATTGGCGACCGAGTGATCCTCGCCACATGGCCGAACTACCATGACGAGATGAACTTCGAAGCCTTCACGGAAGCCACTGGCGCCCATGTTCAGGTCAATGTTTTTGGCTCGAATGAAGAGATGTTGGCAAAACTACAGGCTGGAGGGTCTGGCTGGGACGTTTTCGTTCCAACCAACTACACGATCACTACGTATGTGGGTGAAGATCTGATCATCCCGCTCGATACGTCCAAACTGCCAAACTACGACGCAGGTTCATTCGAACAGCGCTTTTCCGATGCCGGTTCTGTCGATGGCCAGCTTTACGCGGTCCCAAAAAACTGGGGCACGACTGGCTTTGCAGTGAACACCAGCAAGCTTGACGGCGCTCCGACTCCAACCACATGGAAAGAGTTCTGGGACCTTACTATGGAAGGTTACTCAGGCCGGACAATGGTGCATGATTACCAACTCACCACCATCGGTAATGCCCTGAAATACTTCGGCTACTCCTTCAACTCGGTCGATGAGAAGGAACTGGCGGATGCCGAGAAATTGTTACTGGATGCCAAACCGCATCTGTTTGCAATCTCGTCGGATTATCAGCCACCGATGCGTAACGGTGACGCCTGGATGACGATGTGCTGGACAGGTGACGGCAAGCAGATGAATGTCGACATGCCTGAAATCGCCTACGTTCTGGGAACTGAGGGCGGTGAACTCTGGTCCGACTACTACGCTATTCCTAAGGGCGCACCCCATATGGATGCCGCTTATGCCTTGATCGACTTCCTGCTGAACCCGGAAGTTAATGCGAAAGAAGTCCTCGCCCACGGCTATCCATCGGCTGATGCTCGCACCAATGCGTTGCTGCCGAAGGAACTACTGGAAGATCCGATCCTTTATCCGGCAGCTGACCTTCTGAATGCACTCGAGTTCGGCGCGGCGGCTACACTAACCGATCCAAACCGTGCCGAGTTGCTCGCCCGCTTCAAGTCGGCCTAAGCGGCAAGGCCGCCAATATCGGAAAAGACGAGGACAAAATGACCGAACGAGGCAGAAAAGCACTGTTGCTGGCTCCAGCAGGAATATGGCTTTTGGTAATGCTAGCCCTTCCTCTGCTGGTCGTCTTCGTCTTTTCCTTTGGCGAACGGGGGGCCGCCGGAGGCTACGTTCCAGCGTTCACGTTGGAACAATATGCCAACCTTCCTGCGCGATGGACGGCGTTTAAGAACACTTTGATCCTTGCACCTCTGGGGACTATCGCTGCGTTGGTAATTGCCTACCCGCTCGCCTACTTTCTTGCAGTGCGTTGTTCACCAAAGTGGAGAACTTCGCTGTTGATCCTAGTGATCGTGCCGTTCTGGACATCGATCCTGATCCGGTCATACGCTTGGATTTTCATCCTTGGGGGGCGTGGCTTGCCCGCTTTACTGGAGTCGATCGGCATCGATGATATCCGCCTGATAAATACGCCGTTCGCTGTGCTTGTCGGGATTGTCTATGGGTATCTACCTCTGATGGTTTTCCCGATTTTTGTAAGCTTAGACAAACTGGATAAACGCCTTCTGGAAGCATCGGCTGATCTCGGCTCTACCCCATGGCGTACGTTCCGTCAGGTGACACTTCCTTTGTCGGTACCTGGTATCGCAACTGGCTGCATGCTGGTCTTCATCTTGCTGATGGGCGAGTTTCTGATCCCAGCGATCTTGGGCGGCGGAAAGGTCTTTTTCGTCGGAAATGCGCTGGTGGACCTGTTCCTGCAGTCTCGGAACTGGGCGTACGGATCGGCGGTCGCAATGACTCTGGTTGTCGTAATGCTTGTCACTGTCTCAATTTACATGAAATTCATCTCGCGCCTGGGTGGCCAGCGCGAAGATGTCTCGCTGATGTGAGGGTCCGATGCGCTTATACGCGATTTGCGTCTACCTTTTTCTCTATATTCCAATCGGCATCATCGCGCTTTTCAGCTTTAATGCCGGACGACACGCAAGCCAGTTCATGGGGTTCTCGACCCAATGGTATGGTAGAGCACTGAACAACCCATTTGTAATGGACGCGCTCGAGACCAGTCTGCTTGCGGCATTAATAACTGCTTGCCTCGCATCCACTCTCGGAACCATGGCGGCCATCGCTTTACAAGGGGTTAAGGGATGGCTCCGAACTTTGTTTGATGCGATGATTTATATTGCGATAATGATACCCGGTATCGTCATCGGCATCGCGACACTCATTGCCCTGGTCACCGTATTCGGCTGGCTAAACCCGCTTCTTGCAAGCCTATGGCCCGATGGAGCAAATCCCCCGCAACTTTCCATGGGGATGCCCACGCTTGTCGCCGCCCACACCATGTTCACAATGGCGCTGGTCATAATCATCGTACGTGCAAGGCTATCGGGTATGGACCGCGCGCTCATGGAAGCTTCGGCTGACCTCTTTGCGACGCCCTGGGGCACCTTTCGACAGGTGACCCTGCCGTTGATAGCACCGGCAATTTTGGCAGGCTTCCTGCTCAGCTTCACTTTCTCATTTGATGATTTCATCATCGCGTTCTTCGTAGCTGGCTCAGAAACAACCCTGCCAATCTACATATTCTCATCCATCCGGCGCGGCGTAACACCCGAGATCAATGCCATCGGCACTATGGTTATGGGCGCGTCGCTCTTGTTGCTCGTAGCAGCGCAGCTGCTTTTGCGCCGAGGCGCCTCAAAATCGAATAATTAAATAAAGGAGCCAAGTGACATGCGGCTTGCAGGTAAGGTCGCGCTCGTGACGGGCGCGGGATCAGGAATTGGTCGGGCGGGTTCAATGGCAATGGCACAAGAGGGTGCGCATGTTGTGGTAACCGATCGCGATGCAACACTTGCTGAAGCCACTGTGGCCGCGATCGTAGCGCAGGGAAATCAAGCATCTGCCATACAGCTTGATGTGACCGATGACGATGCCCTTACCAGAACCATAGACGAAGCAGTTAAAAACTTCGGTCGGCTTGACGTGTTGCACTCTCACGCTGGGTTGCAGATCGAAGGAACGCTGGAAGAAGTGGAACCAGATGGAATGGATGCTTCTTGGGCATTGAATGTCCGCGCTCACTTCATTGCCGCGCGTGCAGCCGTCGCCCATATGAAATCACAAGGTGGAGGCAGCGTGATCGTCACGGCCTCCAATTCTGGGGTTCAATATGACCGGGGTATGATCGCCTATGCGACTACAAAGCACGCTGCTGTTGCGATGGTCCGGCAGATGGCAGCCGACTACGCTGTCCATGCAATCCGTTTCAATGCCCTATGTCCAGGATTTGTAGACACCCCTTTCAATGCAGGCTTCGAAAAGCAGATGGGAGGCCGTGCCAAACTGGAAAGCTACATCGAGCAGGCGATCCCCATGAGTCGATGGGCGACAGTTGACGAGATTGGCCATGGGATCGTCTATTTGGCTTCAGATGAATCCGCTTTTATGACGGGGCAAGCCCTGGTTATCGATGGCGGTGAATGCATTTAGTGATGGGTTAGACCGCTCAAGAGAATGTCTATCGCCGCAATTCATTTTGGCGAGCACATTTCAGTCCGCTTTGGGCTCGGAGCAGACTTTCGGCAGAATTCAGTAAATGTCGGCTACGCGGACAAAGCCGCCGGGGTGCTGTCAGACGAATTCGAACCAGTCTCAGTTTGCCGCGGAAACCGCGAACCTATCCGGAACAAAGCTGACGCCA
>NZ_JBXWSO010000014.1:0-596529 GCF_059613465.1 Ruegeria sp. SAZA006 | reverse complement strand
ATCGTCGGCATCCGCGACACGCAGAAGACCACCTGCACCGGTGTCGAGATGTTCCGCAAGCTGCTGGACCGCGGTGAAGCCGGCGACAACATCGGCGCCCTGCTGCGTGGTGTGGATCGTGACGGCGTTGAGCGTGGCCAGGTTCTGTGTAAGCCGGGCTCGGTGACTCCGCACACCAAGTTCGAAGCCGAAGCCTACATCCTGACCAAGGAAGAAGGCGGTCGTCACACTCCGTTCTTCGCGAACTACCGTCCGCAGTTCTACTTCCGTACGACTGACGTGACCGGCACCGTGACCCTGGCCGAAGGCACCGAGATGGTCATGCCCGGCGACAACGTGTCGTTCGGCGTCGAACTGATCGCCCCGATCGCCATGGAAAACGGTCTGCGCTTCGCCATCCGCGAAGGCGGCCGCACCGTCGGCGCAGGCGTCGTGTCCAAAATCATCGAGTAAGGCGCATCAGCGCATACTGATGGAAAGGGCGTCCCTTGGGGCGCCCTTTTTCTTATTGGGAAGCCGATCAGACGGTTCCAAGTCTGCCAGTGTTTTCGATTTGATGGTGCCCCCGACCCTAGGCTTGAGAAATCTTAGCCATCCGCCCATCTGCTCCAGATGCTGAATGTCTACGTGATGAGCAACGCCGACAGCGACCTATGCACGCTCGGCAGAATGCCCGAACAGCAGGAGGACGCGATGTTTGGCTTTGAGTTTCTGAACTACGGGGCGCAAATCCTTCACAACAAGGACCTGGAAGATATGCGCGAGGCCATTCTCAGCGATGATGATCACGAAGTCGACTGCACCGTCAGCGATTTTTGTCGGAAACGCAGAAGGCTTGGGGGCAAGCAAACCGGCGCCTTGCGCCGTGACTTTGGCGGAAAGCAGGCGGGCTGATCAGAGCTTTGGTTCCCAAGGAGTGCGACCGACCATACGATCCGCCTCGGCGGTGATATCATTCATGTGCTTCTCGAGGCTTTGGCGCAGTTGCTCGATCTGCTCGTCCGTGGCCTTGCGGGGTACGGTCTCAGTCCATTCGCGGCACAGAAAGACGCCTTCGTTGCGCCAGGGTCGCGGCAGCAGCAGCCGGTCCCAGGTGCCGGCCTCACGGCCATGGCGGGCCGAATAGGTGATGCCAAAAATGCGTTTGCCCGAGCTGCGCGCCCAGACCAGCGGGACGGTCGAGCACACCCGTTCCGGGCCGCGCGGACCGTCGGCAGCTATGCCGATCGAGATCCCCTGTTTCATCTTGCCCAACACTTCACGCGACAGGGCCACGTGACGCTTGTGGCTGGACATGGCGATGGTGTCCATGCCGAAGAGCTTCTGCACCCGGCCCACCATGCTGCCGGCGCGCGCGGCCGATGTGATCGAGCAGATGCGCCCCTTGTCCAGCGGAAAGAAATAGGGCGACTGGGCCAGCCGCTGGTGCCACAGCACGACGATGACCGGCTCGCCCTGCTCCGCGAGCTTGTCCAACTCATCATAGCCGACCCGCTGCCATTTGGTGTTGCGATGGACCATCCTGATGTAGCTGGCGATGCGGCGCGCGGCCCAGTTCAGGGTTGTCTCGCTGTCGGCAATCTTCTTGCGAAGGCTCAAGGGTAATTTCCTCTCGGTGGGCCGAACCTTGTCTTATAGAACTGCACGACGCACGCAACTTCTTTGTCGATTGCATATGTGTCCGAGAAACTGAAAAAGCCTCTTGAGTCCGTCGCGCCGCTGGCATATCTGATGGCGCACCACAGGGGTATAGCTCAGTTGGTAGAGCGACGGTCTCCAAAACCGTAGGTCGCGGGTTCGAACCCTGCTGCCCCTGCCATTCTCCAAGCAATTCAGCAATGCTGCCTCCACGGTCAACCGTGCTGCGCCGGTTTGGTGCGCCAAACCTCTTGACGTGCGGGTAAAGAACGAAAAGGCTGTTCAGTCAGTTGGATAATGAACGGGCCACGGTTTGCGACGCGCGATCTGCGCGGGTTGGACCGTGCCAAAACAATCCGGCGTTGGACAGGCCGTTGGGGGAGAAATGACGGATATCGCCGCTTTTCTGGAGAAGTTGGGGCTGTCCAAATACGCGCCCGCCTTCGCTGCGGCAGAAGTGGCCTTGTCCGACCTCGTTCATCTGTCCGAGCATGATCTGATCGATCTCGGGCTACCGCTGGGTCCCCGGCGTCGCCTGCTTGCCGCAACCGCGCGTTTTGCCCAGGACACGGCCGGTGACGCCGTACACACCCGCCGACAGGGCAAAATCGTGGCCGAGCGCCGGCAGTTGACGGTCATGTTCGTTGATCTCGTCGGCTCGACGGCAATGTCCGAGCGCCTGGATCCGGAAGATCTGGGCGAGCTGGTGCGGCGATTCAAAGAGACTTGCACAACCGCCGTCTCGAAATTCGGTGGTCACATCGCCTGTTTCATGGGGGATGGTGCGATGATCTATTTCGGCTATCCGCACGCGCAGGAGGATGCGGCCTCGCGCGCGATCGAGGCCGGGTTGCAGATTTTGGACGAACTGCCCGCGATCGACCGAAAGGAAGAGCTGCAGGCGCGGATCGGAATCGCCACGGGACTTGTGGTGGTCGGCACCATCTATGGGGACGGGTTGCGGGAAAACGACGTGGTCATGGGGCGGACGCCGAATCTGGCCGCCCGCCTGCAGGGTCTGGCCGAACCAAATTCGCTGATCATCAGCCCCTCGACGCGCCGCCTGATCGGTGGCGCTTTCCGGCTGAAGGATTCCGGCAGGCATGTTCTGAAGGGGTTTGCGGACGAGATTCAGGCCTGGATCGTGGAGGGTACCGCACGGATCGAACGGCGGTTCGAGATCAATCCCGAAGCGGGTTCCGGCCGACTGATCGGTCGCGGCTCCGAGTTTCGCAAGCTGTGTGACAAGTGGAACGAAGCCAGTCACGGGGCGGGTCAATCCGTTCTGATCTCAGGTGAGGCGGGGATCGGAAAGTCGCGGCTGATCGAAGGGTTGGCGCACGAGTTGCAGGGGCAGGATATTCTGCGTCTGAATTTCCAATGTTCGCCGCTGCACTCAAGCAGTGCCCTGTATCCGATCGTGCAGCAACTGGAACGTTCAGCCGGGTTCGCGCCGGCGGATACGGACGCCCAAAAGCTGGACAAGCTTCTGCCGCTGCTGCGGTATCTGACGTCCGAACAACAGCGCCTTATTGCGGATCTGTTGAGCATCGATGCCGATGATGCATTGGGGCCCTTGGACCTGCCGCCGCAGGTCAAGTTGGAAAAGACGCTGGAAGCCGTAACGCAGCAATTGGTGTCGATGGCCCGAAGCAAACCCGTTCTGTTGCTGTTCGAAGACGCGCATTGGGTGGACCCGACCACGCTTTCGCTGACGGATAGGGTAATCGAGCGGATCCGTGACCTGCCGGTTCTTATCGTGGTCACGGCCCGGCAAGGATTCGACCCCAGTTGGGGGCACCACCATAACACATTGCACATCCCATTGACCCGATTGTCGAATGCCGAGGTGGCGGAAATCGTCACGGATGTTGCGGGGGGCAAGCCTTTGCCGGGACCGGTCTGCGACCTGATTGCCGCCAAGACCGATGGGATCCCGCTCTTTGTACAGGAGGTGACGCGCGGCCTTCTGGAGTCCGGCCAGTTGCGGCTGACCGAGGATGGATATGTCCTGCGCGGTCCGCTGCCGTCGCTGTCGGTACCCAGCACGCTCAAGGATTCGCTGATGGAGCGTCTCGACCGCCTGGGTATGGCAAAGGACGTGGCGCAGACCGGCGCCGTGTTCGGCCGACGCTTTTCGGTGGCTCTGGTCGCGGCGGTCTCCATGCTGCCGGCGGCGTCGATGCAGGCCAGCCTGGAACAATTGGCCATGGCGGGCATCATCCAGCGGCCACCGGACGGGGCCGAGGACGAATACCTGTTTCGCCATGCCCTGATCCGGGACATGGCCTATGACAGCCTTCTGCGATCCGAGCGGCAGGTCCTGCACGACCAGGCTGCGGGTGTATTGCTGGACCAGCAACCCTATCTTGCACAGACCCAGCCCGAAGTTCTGGCCCAGCACTATACGCTGGCAAATCGCCCCGAAGAGGCCGTTACTCATTGGCAAAACGCCGGTCAGAGAGCGATCGAGCGGTCGGCCCTGTCCGAAGCACTGACCCATTTGTCCAAGGCGCTCGGTCTTGTCTCAGACCTGCCGAAAAGCCGCGACCGCGACTTGCGCGAGATTGACCTGCAAGTGCTTCGGGCCGGTGTCTTGCGCTCGACTGACGGGATTGCAGGCGAAGCGACAGGCGAGGCCTATGGCCGGCTGCGCGAGCTGTGCCGTCGGGCCCGCGAGACGGAACGCCTGTTCCCGGTTCTCAATGGGCTTTATGCGTTTCACCTTGTGCGGGCCGAGTACCGCCTGGCCGGTGAGGTGGCGGACCAGATCCTGGACCTGGCTGAAGTCAGCGGCCGGACCGAGCACCGGATGGTAGGGCACCGCGCCATGGGGGCCGTACAACTGCACATCGGCAATCTGACCGATGCCAGAGCGCACCTTGAGCAGGCCTGGACCCTTTACGATTTCAAAACACATGGGAAGCTGGCTTATGTCTATGGCACCGACCATGCGGCCATCACAGCTGGCTTCCTGGGGGTCTGTTACAGCCTGATGGGTGAGCCGGCCCGTGCGCGAAAGGTTCAGGCGCAAGCTTTGGACTGGGCCAATGAATTGCAACACGCGCACAGCGTAGCCCAAGTCTTGACCTATACGTGCATGGTGCATCTGTTGCACCGTGATATCGACGCACTGATCGCGACCGTCGCACCGCTGGAGGAGATTTCTCGCGAGCACAGGTTGGCCTTCATGTCGATCACCGCCCGCATGTGGCTCGGTTGGGCGCGGGCGCACCGGACCCCGGACGCCGAGCACATCGCGGCCCTGCGGCAGGCGTCGGATGACTGGTGGTCTAGTGGCGCCGGAAACTACAAAAGCTTCTTTCTATCGCTGATCGCGGAACTTCTGGTGCGTGCCGGGGGGCTCAAGGCCGCCAAGCAGGCGCTGACGCAGGCCGAACTTTGGCGCAAAGACACCGACGAAGGATGGGCCGATGCCGAGGTTTTCAGGGCCCGCTCTTTGCTTGACGATCATGAGCGGAAAGATCCCGAACCGATGCTCAAACAGGCGGTGTCCGAGGCGCGCAAATGCGGGGCCAGCCTGTTCGAACTGCGCGCAGCCGTGGCGCTGACGCGCCACGTTTCCAAAACCGGGGGCCGGCCGGGGCCATGGCTGTCGGATGCCCTGGAACGTTTCGACCCAAAGGCCGACATCCCGGAATTGCTCGAAGCCCGGGCATTGCTTGAAACGATCTCTTGACCGGTACGGAAGCTTTCTGCCAGCTTGGGACGGGCAGAAATGGGTTGATGGAAAGACCGTAAAACGTGCGCGCAGTGTTTTTTCCCTGCGCGTTCTGCATGTTATGCCAAGGGAGCGCCCATCATGCGCAAGATAAGCAAGACCATTCTGGCCAAGGATCGCGTCGCTTCCAGCCGAACGGACCTGTCGCTGCAGCGCTATCATCCGATTACGCCCGAGCAGATACGGGAGTTTGAAAAAGGCCTGGTTGGATCGGTCGTTTTGCCGACGGACCCGAACTACAACACGGATCGCCAACTTTGGAACCCGGCCTTTCAGGACTACCCGGAAATCATTGTCTATTGCGAAACCATTCAGGACGTGCGGGCCAGTCTGGCCTTCGCGCGGGCCCATGATCTGTGGGTGGTCAGCCGATCGGGCCGGCACAGTACGGCGGGGTACTCGGTCAACAATGCGATGGTGCTGGATACCAGCAGGATGTGTTTCGTGACGGTCGATCCAGATACCCCGATGGCCTATGTCGGCCCCGGTACCCCGTTCAAGGTCCTGAACTCGGTGCTGGATTCCTATCACCTGCATGTGCCGGGTGGCGCGTGTCAGGATGTCTGCGTGGCCGGATTCATGATGGGCGGAGGATACGGGTTCACGTCGCGCCTGTTCGGAATGGCCTGCGACAATGTCCTGGGCGTGACGGTTATGCTGTGGGATGGCAGTATCGTGATCGCGGATGACACGACCAACCCCGATCTTTTCTGGGCGATCCGGGGAGGCACCGGCAACAATTTCGGGGTGCTTCTGGAAATCCGGTTCAAGCTGCACAACCTGTACGAAGTTTGGGGCGTTCATATCAAATGGCCGCTGGACAGGGCTGCCAAGGCTTTGGAGTTTCTGCAGGCCAACTACATGAAGGACGGTCTCTCGGACAAATTTGGAGCCTACATCTTTCTGGCTTATCAAGGAGACCAGAAGGTTCTCTTGGTCTCGGCCCTATATCACGGCCCCGAAGACGAAGGGCGCCGGGTCATCCAGCCGCTGCTGGACGAACCCATCGGCGGCCACATGGAAAACAGCAAGACAGGAACCTACCAGCAGATCAATTCCTGGCTGTATGACGAGAAATACGACATCCCGGTGGTCCCGGATCAAGCCCGCGAAGACAAACAGGGCGGGTATATCGCCCGCCAATTGTCGCAAGATGAATGGCAAAGGGTCGTCGATTATCTGGACAGCACGCCGAACGCCTACGGGGCGGTGGCGATCGAGCCGTATGGCGGGGCGATCAACCGAATGCCGGTTGGCAAACAGGGAAACGCCTTCATTCACCGCGACGTGTCGATGAATTTCTACGTTGACGTGTTCTGGTTGTCCGAGGATGAGAAAGACGCCGTGGTCCCATGGCTGGATGGGTTCATGCAGATGATGTCGGACGAGGGGTTCTTCATCGACCGCTGTTATCAAAATTATCCGCGGCGCACTCAGTTGAACTATCGTTGGCTCTATTGGGGCGACAACTTCAACTCACTTCTGTTCGTGAAGCAGAAATTCGACCCCCAGAACTTCTTTCACTACCAGCAGAGTATTTCTCCGGTTCCGGACGACGCGCCGCCGGACATCATTCGGGACAAGTCGACTCCGTTCTTCTCGGACCCGACGATTACCTATCAAGGCTATTCGTACCCCTGAAAACGGGTTGCGGACCGGCATGGCCAAACTGGAGAGGGCCCGGCATGGATACGATACAGGAAATCTTCTTTCTGCCGCCGATGGCCGTTGCCAGGCTTGGTCCGGGGGAGACCCCGCTGGAAAGCTACGAATGGCAGCAGGATCTGGACGCGCATGGCAACAACAAGACGGTCATACGCTCGAACGTGACTTTACGGGAAAACGAGGATGGGAGTGTCTCGGCCTACCTGCCGGACCCGCGGAAGATCCGATTTCGGGATGAAGGCACCGGCGCCCTGCGCCCGGTCGCGCCGTTCTTTGAGTTGTGGGCGCGCATGTTCGATGCTGAAACTGGCGAGGCCTATGAAACTCCTGTCACTCTGAACCTTCTTGAAGGGCAGGGGCTGTCGCTGAAGAACATCCGCTACACTGTCGCTGTAGGCAATCAGAAAGCCGCCCGCCGCACCGGAGATGCAGCCTGCGGGTTTCGCGCCCGGGTCGAGATCGCGGCCGAGGACTTTTCTCCCAAACCCTTGCTGGCCTTCAGCCCGCACACGTCGGAACAGCAGCCGCTGGTCTATGAACACAACCCGATCCCGCTGGGCTCGGTGCGGGTTGTCCGCCCGGTCCAAGGGACGGACGAGCCGGTGCCCGGCGAGACGGTGGACCGCAGTCTTCTGCGTTTGCGGTTCACTCCGCCCAAGGGCGAGGTATACGGCCCGCCCGATGCCGCCTTCGGTCCAGCAACCCTTGCTGTGCCGGGATACAAGAATGACCCGCCCAAATCGGAATATGGCCGGATTCATGAGATCGTGCCGGCGCAGAACCGCATCCTGAACCCGGACACGCCCTGGTCAAAATGGATCATGATGTCGGGGTTGTCTGACGATCCCGAACCGCATGACAGTTATGATGGTGCCAGGGTCGGCAACGATCAGTCCTGGGGGGTGGTTGACGACACGTGTGATGGAACGATCGAGGCCGCGCTGGCCGTTCGCGGTCAGCGTCTGGTCGCCCGGGCGCGCATCTTCACCGGACCGCCGGATTTTGCACCGGATTGCCGGCCTTTCTACAGCCTCGAAGACGATCTGGCGGATCGCGACATGTCGTTGATCTCGGTCACCGCAGAAAACTACATTGATGCAAAAACCGAAGTGGTCGACATCTTCCGAAAGGCGTTCGAGACCAACAGCCTGATCAATCTGGATGACATCCGGGCACAAGGCCTCAAAGACAACGCCTCTCTTCAGGCTCAGACCAATATCGCACCCACACCGGGCCTGCCGTCCACCGATGCGGCATCGATGACGGAAAAGGACGCGGTGCCTCCCGACAAGATCGACGAGTTGATCCGCCCACAGCCGGTGTCGGTTTTCTCGAACTCGGTCCCGAATGAACAGCTGCCCTATACGGTCGCCACCAAGTTTGTGCACGAGCAGTTGATCGATGAGGAAAACCTTTTGGACTTTCTGCGCCGCAGGCCTGATTTCGTGCGGCGATTGATGCGCCCGCCCTTTGGCATTCTGGCCCAGTTCGAAGAGGATCCGAACCCTGACCAGACACCCGATCCCGCCTTCCGCGACCCGCGGATCGTGCGCGACATGATGCACGACGCCCGCATGCCGCCCTACATGCGGGATTCAAACTATTTTCCGCTCTCGCTTTCACGGCGGCAGTACCATCTGGTGATGTCTTTCATCGATTACCTCGAAGCGCACCCGCCCGCGCCCGGAACCGAACCGGTAGGAGAGCCTCGGGATGTCTGACAAACCAGCGCCGATCCGCATCAAACCCCGCAACCTGACCGCCCGTGCGGCCTACAAGGTGCCCGGCAACCCTGACAACACCCGGCTGGACGGGTCGGTCGGAAACTGTTTCCCGGGGCTGGAAATGGACGTACGCGACCTTGATCGCCGGTTCTTTCCGGGATTGGTTTTCAATGCCGTACGTGTCCCACTGAACCCGGTTCCGGAAGCACCCGAAAACACGCAAGGGTTTCATCTGGTCTATGTCGACTATTTCTATGACCCGATGTTGCCCGATGACAGTTCGGCACCTTGGGTGCAGGACTTGCTGGACGCCTATCGTGGTGACATCGGCGCCGAGCTGTCCAGCGGCCGGTGGTTTCTGGCCTGGGTCGAACAAGGCGGTCGACGTATCTCGTTCCGTGATGACAAGGGCAAACCCTACGACGGCTTGCTGGTCTGGCGGTTCATCCGCAGCCTTGAATGCGGCGACGACCATCCGGTGACCATCGCACTGGAGCGGCGCAATCACGACGGTGTCGTCGACGCACCGCCGGTCGTCCTGCACGGATACCGCCGGCAGTACCGCACCGAAGCCGGCGTGTTCGATACGGCCTACGACCCCGGAGAGCTGACCCAAAGCCTGTGCAATCCCTGGTCGCATGACTTTCGGGATTGCGGCTGCCACTACTGGCCATCCAACCACCCGGATGTGGTCACTGCCGAAGTACCGCATGACACCCGCCTGCCGACTGGTGCGCCTGACGATCCGGTCGTGGCCGAAACCTATCTGGACTGGCTGCGTTCGGACAAATCGCCCTCGGGCAATGTGGCGGCGTTGAATACCGTCGAACAGAACCGCCCGTTCCAGATCGACCACTACGAGGTCAACCAGATGTGGAGCGACCTGCCGATCGTCGTCGAGGGACGCGAGACCGGCGAAGTCTATGAGGCCGACACGGACCTGCCCGGTGTAGAACCGTATGAAAGCGTTGCTGCGATGGTTCAGGACTTGCAGACCCGTCTGGCCCCGATGGAGATGACGCTCAGCCTGCAATACCTCTACGCCTATTTTTCGCTGGCCGATCCCGAAACCGTCGATTCCGATCGCTGGCCAACGCTGAAGGATGATTTGATCTTTGCGCGCCGCGCCCTGCTTGAAGTTGCGATCGGCGAGATGACCCATATGCGCTGGGCAAACCAGTTGCTGTGGTCGTTGCAGGGCAAGGATTACGAACCGGTGCTGACGCCCGCGCTTGCCCTGTCCATCGGACCCAAGCGGATCATCCCACGGTCGTTGCGCCCCTTGACGCCCGAGGCCATCGACGACTTCATCGAGATCGAACGCCCCGACGGGTTCATCGACCGCGCTTATGCCCAGTGCGTGGCGACACTGGAACACAAGGCGTTCACCGATCGGCGCCTGTATGCTTTGGCCGTGCGGATCGACACCGACGGCGACGAGCATTTTCTGCGGTTCCGCCAGATGAAGGACGTGCTGGCCAAATACCAAACGGGCCGTGGCACACCTGCCTATCTGCGTCCGATTCAAGTGGGCTCGGCAACGCAGGCGCAAGAGGCATTGGATCTGTTCCGCCGCATCACCGATGGGTTGGAACAGGCATATCAAAACGAGGCTCAGAACCGATTTGCCGAAGCGCAGGAGTGTATCCAGCAGGTGCGCGACACGATGAAAAGTTTTCGGGTCGCCGGTGAAGCCTTGGCGGAAAAGGGTATCGGTATCCCGTTCTGGCCCGAGGTCGAGACATGACCGACCCATCTGCCGAGGTGCATTTTTTCGAAACGACCTTGGGCGAGCACATGCTGGCCGTAGATGGCTCGCGCGTGTTCGACGTGCCCGACGGAACGGCGGATCACTTCGCCCGTATGACCGCCGAAAGACAGCGAGAGTTTCTGTCGCAGATGGGTCTTGATGGTGTGCCGTTCATTGACGACGCGCCGCCGCGCCGCATGCCGGTCAGGTCGTTGTCTCTGGCGGTCGCACAGAAATGCAACTTGGCATGCACCTATTGCTATGCCTCGCAGGGCAGCTTTGGTGGTCCTGCCCGCAGTATGGAATGGGAGGTTGCGAAGGCCTCGGTCGATCGGCTGATCATGGACGCGGAACCCGGCACCCGGATCAATCTGGCCTTTCTGGGAGGCGAGCCGTTGATCAATCGCGGCCTGATCCGTGACGCAACGGTTTATGCTGCTGAACAAGCGCAACGCAACAAAGTTGATGTGGGCTTTTCGATCACGACGAACGGCACGTTGCTGCGCCCGGAAGACGCTGAGTTTTTCGAAGACCACGCCTTTGCCGTTACCATCAGTCTGGATGGCGTTGGCAAGGCACATGACCGGCTGCGCCCCAACCAGGGTGGGCGCGGCAGTTACGACACCATTCTGCGCAAGGTGCAGCCGTTGCTGGACAAACAGCACCGCATGCAGGTGGGCGCTCGGGTCACCGTGACACCGCGCAACCTCGAGTTGCCTGAGACCCTGAGCCATTTCATAGGCTTGGGTTTCCACTCGGTCGGGTTCTCACCCATGCTGGCTTCGCCAACCGGGCGCGAAGAAATGAGCAGCAAGGACATGGCCGAATTGCTTTCGCAGATGATCCGCTGCGGACGCGTTTTCGAAGACGCAGTGCTGCAGGGCCGCCGCTTCCCCTTCTCGAACATGGCCGCCGCAATGCACGAGATCCACCGTGGCACGCACCGGCCCTACGCTTGCGGAGCCGGTGGCGGATATTTCGGGGTTTCAGCGGATGGCGATCTGTTTGCCTGCCACCGCTTCGTCGAGGATGACGTGGCCGCGATGGGCAACGTCCATGACGGCCCGGATGCGCGGCGAGAAGCCTGGCTGGCCGAGCGCCACGTGCACAACCAATCGCCGTGCAACACCTGTTGGGCACGGTACATGTGCGGTGGCGGTTGCCATCACGAGGTCATTCATCGTGGCCGCCCGGCATGTGACTATATCCGCGGTTGGCTGGATTATTGCCTGCAGGCCTATGTCCGGCTGTCGGCTGCCTGCCCGGATTTCTTCGGCGACGCTGCCCGCCGTTCGGCCTGAGGGCGCAGCGGATGGCGGCCGAGATTGAAGCCGAGATCTGCGTGATCGGCGGTGGCCCGGCTGGAGCAGTGACCGCGATGCGGCTGGCGCAGCTGGGGCGACGGGTCTGTCTGCTGGAACGCGCCATCTTCCCACGCCCACACATCGGCGAGTCACTGCCTGCCTCCATCTGGCCCATTCTGCGGTTTCTGGGTGTGGACGATGCGATGAAAGCTGCGGGATTCCTGCAATCGTCGGGTTCCGTCCTTATGTGGGGCGGGGCGTTTGAAAGGCGGGGTGAAACAGTCGACGATCCGGGCCTTCTGGTGGATCGCGGCCAGTTTGATGCCATCCTGCTGGACGCTGCACGCCAGTCGGGTGTTCGTGTGTTGCAACCAGCACGCGCCTATCGACCACGGCGCACCGGCGCCGGTTGGGAGGTTCCGGTCCTGACGGCGCAGGGAAAAAGCCGGCTGCGCGCTGACCTATTGGTGGATGCGGCGGGCAAGCAAGCGGGACTCGGTCGGAGATTCCGCCCAGCCTCAGCGCCATTGACGGCGCTCTACGCCTATTGGCAAGCCCCTCCGGGTTTTGGCGCGCAGGCCCGCGTGGAGGCTGGTGATGCCCATTGGTACTGGGGCGCAGCACAGCCGGATGGTACGGTCAACGCTTGCGTTTTCATCGACCCGTCGGATTGCACTGGTTTGTCGCCGGCGGCCCGGCGTGATCTGTATCTGAACCTTCTGGCAGGATCGACTCTTCTGGCCGGCTGTCTGGAGCAGGCGCGGATGGGCCCGGTGCGCCGGTGTGATGCCACCGGCCAATGTGAATTGACCCCGCGCGCCAATGATCTGCTACGCGTGGGCGAAGCGAGTTTCTCGGTCGATGCCCTGTCATCGCAAGGGGTGCAACTGGCTATGGCACAGGCCATGCAGGCCGCAGTGGTTGCAAACACGCTTCTGACTCGGCCCAGCGACACCAACATCGCGCTGGGATTCTATTCGGAACGACAGCGCGAACGCGTCGAAACCCACGCCGAACTGGCGGCGGCATTCTATGCACGTCACCACGAGGTCTCCTCTGGGCCGTTCTGGAGTCAGCGCGCGCAGCCGCTGGACTGGCTTCGCCGCCAGCCTGCAGACCTGCAGAATGCGGAGCTGTCCAAGGGCGAGGTGCTTCGCCGGTCGCCGGAGGCGAAGCTGATACAGGGCGGTGTGCAAGGCGACGCATATGTTGTGCGGTCAAAGATTCTGACCCACCCCAATCTGCCGCGCCCGGTCCACTCGCTGGCGGGGGCCGAGCTGGCGCCGTTGATATCCGATCTGCGCGACCCACGCTCTGTGCCCGATATTTTGCAGCGATGGTCGAGCCGCATCGGACCCACCTCGGCGGCACAGGTCCTGCAGTGGCTGTGGCACACCAAAATCCTTGTGCCGGCCGGTGAACTGGGGCGCAATCGCGGTTCCCCTTGACTGGCGAATGGCCTAATGTCCCGCCAGGATAAAACAGCCGAAAGAGGTCACATGTCGCGCTTTGATGGGTATTTCCTGCGGCAGCTATTGGTTCTTTTCGGCTTTTTCACGCTTGTTCTGGTGGGCGTGTTCTGGATCACCCGCTCGGTCAGCCTGTTCGAACACGTCATCAGTGGCGGCCAGTCGGCTATGGTGTTTCTGGAGTTCACGGCGCTGACCCTGCCGACGCTTGTCCGAACGGTCATGCCGATGGCGGTCTTTGCCGCCGCAGTCTATGCCACCAACCGGCTGAGCCGGGAAAGCGAGCTGACCGTGATGCTGGCCACCGGGTCCAGCCCATGGCGGCTGGGCCGGGCGGTGTTGTTGTTTGGCCTGGTGGCGGGGCTAATGATGGCGATCGTCAGCGTCATTCTGCGGCCCGCATCCGTTGAACAGCTGGAATTGCGCCAGGCAGAGGTGGCAGGTGACATTACCGCGCAGTTGCTCAACGAGGGTGAGTTCATGCACCCGGCTCGCGGCGTGACCGTCTATATCGGTCGGATTGATCTGGATGGCACATTGCACGAGGTGTTCGTGTCCGACCGTCGCGATCAGGAAAACCCCGCCACATACTCCAGCACGTCCGCGTATCTGGTGAACAACGGATCCGGCGTTCATCTGGTCATGGTGGATGGGGTTGCACTGCGGCTGAACAAGGAAGGCAAGACGCTGTCGTCGACCCTTTTCGACGATGCATCATACGACATTTCGGAGCTGTCCCGAAACACCGACAATGGACGCCGCAGTCTTGAGGCGATTCCGACGATCGAGTTGTTGGGCGATCTTGACGCTGTCGCTGCGGCGGATGGCTACCCGTTGGGAGAATTGGTGGAAGAGCTGCACCAGCGGTTCTCATGGATCGCGATCTGCATCACCGTGGCGCTGGTGGGGTATTCGACGCTGATGCTGGGCAGTTTTTCCCGGTTCGGCCTTTGGCCACAGATATTCGCAGCATTCACGATTCTTGTCTTGTTGGAAGGTGTGCGTGGGTTCGTGTCTCCGGTGGTGATCAAGGATGCGAAACTTTGGCCGATGCTCTATGGTCCAGCCGTTGTCGGGTTCGCAATATCCACCGTGTTCCTGGCTTTCGCCGGAAGACCGATCATTCGCCGGCGGGTGAGAGCCGCCGCACCCGCGCCATCCCCGGTCTGAGATTAGCCCCGCAACTCCGACAGGCACTGGTGTAATTCATCCAACAGTTTTTGGTGGTCATCCTCTGCGCGCGAGACCAGGTGGACTGGTAGAATTAGCGGTGCCGCTTCGTCGACCTTGCGAAGCGCGCCATTCGCAAGGTGCGGGGCGACGACGCTGTGCGGGAAAAAACCGCGCCCGCCGCGTTGCAGGATATAGCGCAGTGCCATCATGCAATTGCCCAGAAACACGGTTTGCCCAGCAGACAACCGGGCCAGACCGCGTACATGCTCCTGATAGCCTTCACCAAGTTCGAGGTTGATGAAAACAGGATCGCTGCCGGACCTAGCCAGATGGGGCGTCTCGACAAGGATCAAATGCTCAGGCGGCAAGTCCTGGCACGAGATCCCGGACCGCGATGGCCTCTCATGTGTCAACGCCACGTCCAGAACGTGCGAAGCAACGGCCTCGGCCATGTTCAGCGTGTGGTCATAGTTGAGCGTCAACAGAAGTTTGCCAAACCTCTGCTCAAAGCGGACGGCCAGATCGACCAGAAGCGGGTCCCAGATGCTGAGCTGAGCGCCTAGGCGAAGGGCCACACGACCTTGACTTTGGGCCGGCAGGTCCTGCGAGGCGAAGGACCAAAGCGACAGCATCTGTTCGGCATAGGGTTTGAACTGCGCCCCGAAGTCGGTGAGGCTGGTACCGCCGGCACCACGTGAAAACAGGGCTTTGCCCGTGGCCGCCTCAAGCTGGCGGATCCGTGCACTGACAGCCGTCTGTGTCACGTTCATCCGTCGGGCCGCAGCATGGAAACCACCGGCTTCCGCCACACATAAAAACGTTTCGAGCTCACGCATCTGCATGTGAAACTATTTTTTGATCGGCGTGATAAAATCAATTCATTTTTTCTATTGGATGGTCGCGACTAGTCTGGCAGTGATCCGCAGCCAAAGGACCCGCCATGCTGGACAAAAGCCACAAACCCACCTGGACCAGTTTCGAAGAGGCCACCAAGGCCGACTGGGACGCCGTCATGGAATACGAAGAGGCCTATAACGCGGCTTTGCCCGACCGGATTCTGGACGCGATCCGGTCATTGGACGAGGAATGGACACCCTACCCGGTCAACCGGTATCAGCACAGCCTGCAGGCCGCGACGCGGGCCTATGAGGACGGTGCGGATGAGGAACTGGTCGTTGCTGCTCTGATCCATGACACCGGGGACATCCTGTCGCCCTACAACCACGGTGAGCTGTCAGCGGCGATGATGAAGCCCTATGTCAGCGAACGCACCCATTGGATCCTGAAACACCACTGCGTGTTCCAGGGCTATTACTACAACCACCATCTGGGTGGGGACCGCAACGCGCGCGACAAGTACCGCGACAGCCCCTATTGGGAGGACTGCCGCTATTTCTGCCACGAATACGATCAAAAGGCGTTCGACCCGGACTATCCGACCAGGCCGCTGGAGTTCTTCGAGCCCATGCTGCGTCGCGTCCTGAACAAGGGCGAGGGGCATATGGAACTGAACGAAACCGCGGACGCCTAGCAGGAGGCCATCAGGCGATAGACAATCTGTGCCGCGGTGAAATCCCACGCCGCGTTGCCGTCCGGGGCCAGTTCGACCACGTCGAAGCCCACGCAGCGGCGGCCTTTCAAGGCGTGGTCGACAAGATGCAGCGCCTGATAGTATCCCAGACCGCCCGGAACCGGTGTGCCGGTGGCGGGCATCAGCGACGGATCAAGCCCGTCGACGTCAAAGCTGACATAGACCAGTTCGGGAAAATCCTCAGGTAGGTCGACGGCATGGATGTTGCCGGTCACCAGTTCTTCGGCATCCACATGGAAGACACGGTTCCTCAGACGACTTTTGGCTTCTTCGGTCGAGAAGGCGCGTACGCCGAATTGCGCCAGACGGACGCCTTCCTCGGCCAGCAGATGCATGACCGAGGCGTGGCTGTGTTTCTCGCCCTGATATGCGTTGCGCAGGTCGGCATGGGCGTCGATTTGCACGATGCCGAGGGGCTGACCCAATGCGCGGGCCACGCCCATCACCGCGCCATAGCTCAGCGAGTGTTCGCCGCCCAGCGTGACCGGCACCTTGCCGGCGCGGATCGCGGCCTCGGTGCGCTGGGCCAGACGCTCCATGACGTCCGGCATCGGGCCGGTGCAATCCAGCGAAGGTTCGGTGAAGATGCCATCGACACAGGGTTCGGAATGGCCCGTGATGCGTTCGAGTTCGTTGCTGGCTGCGATGATCGCGGCGGGGCCGCCTGCCGTGCCCGAACCGTAGGAGACCGTGCGTTCAAGCGGCACCGGGATGACACGGAACCGGGCGTCTTCGCTGCGTTCGTCCTCGGTCAGTTCGCTGTCGAGGTAAATGCTCATGATAGCCTCTCTTTGAAGTCGTCGTAGCCGAATTGCTTGATGATCTTCAGATCATCGGTTTCGCTGTTCCAAAGGGCGATGGTGGGCAGGGGCACGCCGTTGAACGTGTTGGTCTTGACCATCGAGTAGTGCGCCTGATCGAGGAAGGCAAAGCGCTGCCCGATCCGCAGCGGCTCGGCCCAGGTGTAGTCGCCTATCACGTCGCCCGCCAGGCAGGAGGGGCCGCCCAGGCGATAGGTGTGGCCGGTTTCGGCCTCGTCCAGCAGGGCAGGGCGATAGGGGGCTTCGATCACGTCGGGCATGTGGCAGGTGGCGGAGATGTCGGTGATTGCCAGATCCATGCCATTGTGCGGCAGGTCAAGGATTTCGCCCACCAGAATGCCCGCGTCCAGCGCCACGGCCTCGCCGGGTTCCAGATAGACCTCAACGCCGTATTTTGTGCGGATGCCCTTGATGAACTCCACCAGCCCGTCGCGGTCATAGTCGTTGCGGGTGATATGGTGGCCGCCGCCGAAGTTCAGCCATTTCAGGCCATTCAGAAAGGGGGCGAGTTTCGGTTCAACCGCCGCCCAGGTGCGCGCCAGCGGCTCGAACCCCTGTTCGCAGAGCGTGTGCATGTGCAGGCCATCCATGCCTTCCAGCGCCTTGGCGTCCAACTGGCTGACCGGGGTGCCGAGGCGCGAGCACGGGGCGCAGGGGTCGTATTTCGCAACCTCGCCTTCGGAATGTTCGGGGTTGATGCGCAGCCCCACCTGCCGCCCCGCGGCCTGAGCCTTGGCCAGAAAGCGGTCTTTCTGCGCGGGGCTGTTGAAGATGATGTGATCCGACAGCGCGAGGATTTCGTCGATGTCGGAATCCTTGTAGCCCGCGCAGAAGGTCGCGACCTCGCCGCCATATTCTTCGCGGCCCAGCCGGGCCTCGTAGATGCCGCTGGCGCAGGTGCCGCCGAGATACTGTCGCACCAGAGGGGCCAGGGCGAACATGGAAAAGGCCTTGAGGGCGGACAGGATATGCGCGCCGGACCGCTCGCCGATATCGGCCAGAACCGCCAGGTTTCGCTCCACCGCCTTTTCGTCGACGACGAAACAGGGTGAGGGGACGCGGGTCAGGTCGAAGTGGCGGAAGGCGCCGGCGTCTCCGGCTTGTGTCTGCATCAGTTGGGTCATGTCCGGCGTCTCCGATTGGTGGATAGGCCGGGGGTGCGACTTGTCGCCATTGTCGCTCGGACCAATGGCGACCCCCCGGGATATTTTGGGCCAGATGAAGCAGGGCGGTCGCGAGGACCGCCCCGAGGGTTTAGAACTCGACCGGGCCGTCGAGTTCGTGGACCTGCCAGGGAAGGCCGTGCTTGTTCAGCATGTCCATGAAATCATCCGGGTCCAGCTGTTCCATGTTCCACACGCCCGGCTCGCGCCAGTTGCCTTTCAGTACCTGTGCCGCGCCGATCATGGCGGGGACGCCGGTGGTGTAGCTGACGGCCTGGCTGCCGACCTCACGGTAGCATTCCTCGTGGTCGCAGATGTTGTAGATGTAATAGGTCTTTTCGCCCGAGCCGTCCTTGGCCTGACCGGTGGCGATGTCGCCGATGCAGGCCTTGCCCTTGGTCTCGGCGCCCAGGTCGCCGGGATCGGGCAGCAGGGTTTTCAGGAACTGGATCGGGATGATCTCGACCCCGTTGTGGACCACCGGGTCGATCCGGGTCATGCCGACATTCTGCAGCACCTTGGCATGGGTGATGTAGGCATCGCCGAAGGTCATCCAGAAACGGGCGCGTTCGATCTCGGGGAAGTGGGTCGAGAGAGACTCCAGTTCCTCGTGATACATCAGGTACATGTTCTTCGGGCCGATGCCGGGGAAGTCGAACTCGACCTTGTGGGTCATGGCCGGCGTCACTTTCCACTCGCCGCCTTCCCAGTGGCGGGCGTCGGCCAGCACTTCGCGCAGGTTGATCTCGGGGTTGAAGTTGGTGGCGAATTCCTGATCGTTCTGGCCGCCATTGGCGTCCAGAACGTCGATCTGGCGGATCGAGTCCAGCTTGTGTTTCTTGAGCCATTTGGCGAAGACGGATGTAACCCCCGGATCGAAGCCCGAGCCGAGGATCGCGGTCAGGCCGGCCTGCTTGAACTTGTCCTGATAGGCCCATTGCCAATGGTATTCGAACTTGGCCTCGTCCTCGGGCTCGTAGTTTGCGGTGTCGAGGTAGTGGCACCCGGCCTCGAGGCAGGCATCCATCAGAACCAGGTCCTGATAGGGCAGGGCCAGGTTCACTAGAAGCTCGGCCTCGGTGTCCTTGATCAGCTTGACGGTGTCGGCGACGTTGTAGGCGTCAAGCTCGGCCGTCTTGATGTCGACGCCGGTGCGTTCCTTGACCGATTTGGCGATGGCATCGCATTTCGCCTTGGTGCGGCTGGCCAGCGTGATCTCAGTGAAGATGTCGGAATTCATGGCCATCTTATGCACGGCGGCGTGGCTGACGCCACCTGCGCCAACAACCAGTGTCTTGCCCATGGGAAATTCTCCTTTCGCCGGGGTTATTCGTAATAGGTATAGCCGTTGATGCTGTCGCGGTAAGCGCTCATCAGGGTTTTGCGGTCCTTGGCCTGGAGCGTGCCGGTCGAGATCGCCTCGTCCACCATCTTGCGGAAGGCGGCGATGCAGTCGCTTGGGTCGAACTCGACATAGGACAGGACTTCGCTGATCGTGTCACCCTCTTGTTCGTGCAGCAGGTCGAACCCGCCGTCGGCGCGCAGGTCAATGGTGACCACGTTCGTGTCGCCGAACAAGTTGTGCAGATCGCCCAGTGTTTCCTGATAGGCGCCGACGAAAAATACGCCCATGTAATAGTCGCGATCTTCGGGCAGGGAATGCACGGGCAGGCTGGGCGAGACGCCCTCGGCCAGGATGAACCGGTCGATCTTGCCGTCACTGTCGCAGGTGATGTCGGACAGCACCGCGCGGCGGTCGGGGGGCTGGTTCAGCATCTGCAGCGGCACGATCGGGTGCAGCTGGTCGATCGCCCAGACATCGGGCAGCGACTGGAACAACGAGAAGTTGCAGTGATAGATATCGGCCAACTTTTCCAGCTGGTCGTCCACATCAGTTTCGACCTCGTCCGAGGCCGCCAACGCCTTGATCCGCGCCATCAGCGACAGGTAGATGCGCTCGGCCCGGGCCATCTGGCGCAGGTCCACGTAACCGCGGCGAAACAGGGCGCGCAACTCGTTGCGATAGAAGGTGGCGTCGTTCCAGCATTCCTGCAGGCGGTCGTGGCTGAGATAACCGTTCACCGCCGCCAGATCGGACACCATGTGGTGGTCGTCGGGTTCCACCTCGGGGCCATTGGGCGCGTCATACAGCGTGCTTTCCAGCACGTTGAACACCAGCATCGACGAGGTCGCCACCACCGCGCGCCCGCTCTCGGTCACCAGCGTGGGGTGGTCCACTTCGGCTTCGTCCATGGCATAGGCCACGGTTTCCACCACATTGGCGCAGTATTCCTCGACCGTGTAGTTGATCGAGTTCTCGGTCGCCTTCTTCTCGCCCGTGTAATCGACGCCCATGCCGCCGCCCAGATCCAGGTGCGTCAGCGGCACGCCTTCGCGGGTCAGCTCAGTGTAATAACGGCAGGCCTCACCCACGGCGCGGCGCACGTCGTTCACGTCGGGCACCTGGCTGCCCAGATGCGAATGCTGCAGCTTCAGGCAATGCAGCAGGCCCGCATCGCGCAGCTTGTCGACGACCGCGACCAGCTGATCGGTGTTCATGCCAAAGGTCGACCGATCCCCCGAGCTTTCCTGCCATTTGCCGCTGATCTGGTTGGTCAGTTTCACCCGCACGCCCAGCAGCGGCTCGATGCCCAGCCGTTCGTAGACCTCGATGACCGTGTCGGCCTCTTTCGGGCTCTCCAACACGATGACCGTGTTGAACCCGATCTTTCGGCTGAGAATGGCCAGCTCGATGAACTCTGCGTCCTTGACGCCGTTGCACACGATCAGCGCCTCGGGGGCCAGACGGTGCGCCAGGGCGATCACCAGTTCGGGTTTCGAACCGGCCTCGAGCCCGTAATTGTATTGCTTGCCGAACTCGACGATCCGGTCGACGACCTGCGCCTGCTGGTTCACCTTGATCGGGAACACGCCGCGATAGGACCCCTTGTAGCCGGTGCGCGCAATCGCATCGCGGAAGCTTTCGTTGATATGCGCGATCTCGCGTTCCAGATACGAGCTGATGCGCAGGATCATCGGCGCCTTGATCCCGCGCTGATCAAGGTCGTGCAGAATGCCAGGCAGGCTGATGGCCGCCGCATCGGGTGCCATGGGATTGCGCAGACCGATCTCGCCGTCCTCCGTCACCTCGATGAGGCCCTTGCCCCATTTTTCAACCCCGTAGGTGGAATGCGGTGCGACGGGCGTCTGTTTCAATCAAGTCAGTCCTTGCGTTGCAGGCGTGGAAATTTCGCCCGCCAATACGGCAGCCGTTCGATTCTTCCAAGTGTAATCTGTATCGGAGGTTAGCCCAATTCAGATCGCAGGGCGAATGGGAACCAGATGGTTGTCCCAACGGACCCGAGGATGGGGCGATATCGCCGGGTTTGGCCCGACCAAATGCCCCACATCGCCATGCCCGGTGGTAAAGACAAAGCCGGATGGCCCGCGGCCCAACCCGCACACGTCGCTGAGCGAATGGGCGCGGTCAAAACGGGCTGCCTCGGCATCAAAGACGTGCAGCGCGTTGCCGCGTGGGCAGGTGATGGCGACCTGCCGCCCCTCGGCGGAAAAGGCGACACTGCCTGCATAGCCGGCCAGCGTCGCCTGTATGTCTTCCGGTGCGGACAGCAGGTGGTAACGGCCACCTCGCCGATGCAGCCCCAGCAGCGCCGGGTCGTGGGACAGGTCGCCCTGCCACTGCATCGCAAAGGCCAGCAGGCCATCCGCGCGAACGGCCAGATGCCGGATTGAATTCTTGTGCAGCGCCGCGGGCAGTTCGACCTGCTCCAGAACCGATCCGTCGAGGCTGACATAGGTCAGGTTCGGGCGCATGGTCGGCAGGTTCAGCTTGGTGCGGCCTGTGTTCGGATGGGTTTCGATGCCGCCGTTGGCGATGGCCAGAGATTTGCCGTCGGGCATCAACACCACATCATGGGGGCCGACCCCCGCTGAAGAAAACTCGCCCATCCGGGCATAGCCCTTGGCAGCGTCCCAGACGCCGATGACACCGGTGCCTGCCTCATAGTCGTTTTCGGTGGTGAACAACCGGCGGCCGTCGGGCGAAAACGCGCCGTGGCCGTAGAAGTGACGCCCGTTCGGCGCCTCGAGCCGGGCAAGCTGGTCCCCGGTCGCGCAATCGATCACCAGCGCAAACCGCCCCGGACGGCGCGCAAATGCAACGGCCCGCGCCAGATGGGGATGGGCGGCGGCGGCATGCCCGCGGCCGGGCAGCGGGATCGAGAACCGAACCTCCCCTGAAATGGTCAACCCGACCAGACGGTACGACCCATCGTCGAACAGCGCAGCTGACAGGAAATCGGGCGAACCGACCGCAGTCCAGCCCGGCAGGGGGGCAAGAGTGGCCGCTGCCAAACCGGCCAGAAATCCTCGGCGGTTGGTCATGGGTCAGTCTCCGTCCAGCGAATTGAACCCGGCATTGATGCCGAGGGTCGGGCCCAGCTGTGCGGCGGCCAGGCTGCGGATGTCGTTGATCGATTGCTGCAGGGCCTCGATCCGCAGCCGCCCCTGTGGCTCGGCCACGCCGGCCAGCGCGGGATCATCCAGCGCCTGCGCCCGGGCGATGCTGCGGGCAAAGGCATCGTCCAGCGCGGCCGCAATCTTCGGGTGGTCGGCCGACAGCCGCGCTGCCAGATCACGCAGCGCCACCAGCGACAGTTCCACATGCCGCAGCGACCGCAGCGACCGACGGGCCTCGGCCCGGTTGGGGCGGGGGCGGTCGAAACTGCCCATCGGGCGGCCCAGACGGGTATCGGCCGTAAACTCGAGCCCGGTGACAAGGGCCTTGTAGAGCTCCTGCAGGGCTTCGTCTTCCGATCGGTAAACGCTGCCGGTACCGGGCTGGGTCAAGTTCACTGCATAATCTGCCCAGTCGGCAGCGATCGCGGCGGCATTTTGGTGAATGTCGGACGCAATCGCACGGATCAGGTCGCAGTGATATGCTGCATCTCCCCGCCTGGAAAACTCGGGGTCGTACAACATGAGTTCCAGTGCAAAAAAGCCGCGCCCCGCGATCGATGTTTCGGCAAACGCAACTGCATCGGTGACCGCAGGATCCTGAGCCGAGATCATTCCGGCCAGAGCCTTGGGCGTAAAGCCCTTGGTGTCCGGCCAGAAGGCAAGGGCAAAAGCGCGATCATCGACTTCGGACGGCCCAAATCGCAAATGGCTGGCAGAAATCCATGCATCGAACGCCGAATGGAATGCAGCGCGGAGGTTTTCGGAGTCCGAAGAACAGTCCTGTTGCGCAACCTCGGAGAGTTCTGCCGATCTGTCGGAAAGCTCTTCAAATCTTGAAAGGATGTGGTTCTGCGTAACGTCCTCAGGAACTGTCGCCCGATCTTGAGCGGCAACAGCCAGGGGAACCAGAACGGCGATGATCAGGGGGACAAGGCGCATCGGTCATAGGCTTTCAAGAAATTCGATCAGGGCGTCCCGATCTGGTTTTGGCATGGAAACAACCGCATCGCGCGCGGCCTGGGCCTCGCCCCCGTGCCACAGGACCGCTTCGAGCAGCGAGCGCGCGCGGCCGTCATGCAGGAACTGGGTGTGGCCCGAAACGCGTCGGGTCAGGCCGATGCCCCATAGTGGAGCGGTGCGCCATTCTCGGCCCGTTGCGCGGGCCTCGGGGCGGTTGTCGGCCAGTCCTTCGCCCATGTCGTGCAGCAGCAGGTCACTGTAGGGCCAGATCAGCTGGAAACTGTGCTCGGGCCGGTCGGGCAGGCGGTGGGTGACGAAAGCGGGCGTGTGACAGGACGCGCAGCCAATGGTGTGGAACACCTCTTTCCCGCGCAGAACCTGCGGGTCATTCACATCGCGCCGGGCGGGAACGCCCAGGTTGCGGCTGTAGAAGGCCACCAAATCCATGCCCTGCTGGTCGATCTCGAAGCCGCGTTCGTCGCCGTCACCATGCGAGGCGGCCTGGCAATCGGCCTGCGCCGGGGCGCAATCGCCAAAAGGCGCGGGGTAAAGCGGGCTGGAAATGCCGATATCTCCGGCGAAGGCCGCGGCCGACTGCTCCATGATCGTCGGCATGCCCGCCTTCAGCCCGAACCGGCCCAGCATGGGTTCGCCGAATTCCGTCGACCACACGATGTTGGGCCGCCCCGAGATCCCGTCTCCATCGGCATCGTCGGGGTCGGCCTTGGCCAGGATGTCCTCGGCCGGGATCGCCTCGAGCAGACCCAGACCGATCATCTGCGGCGCCACGCGCGGGCTGAGCATCGCGTCGGGGTGCAACGGCCCATAGCCCAGATCGGCCGCCCTGTAGGTAGGCTTGCGCAGCGACACTGTTTCGCCATCGGACAGCTCCACTGGTATTTCCTCGTAGGTGATGTCCAGCCGGTATTCGGCCTTGTGGCCGGGTAGGGCGAAATCCTGCATCTGGCCGCCATAGCTGGGTTCGGGCAGGGTGGCGAGATACCCCTCGATCCCTTCTGGCGCGTCCGCGGGCGTCCCGGGGATGGAAACGCGCAGGAACATCGAAATGGCGTTGTCCTCCGGCCCGGCAGGGGTGTGGCCACGCCCGTCCTTGATGTGACAGCGCTGACACGACCGCGCGTTGAACAGCGGCCCCAACCCATCCGAGGCCAGGGTCGAGGACGGGGACGACACCCAGACCTTCTTGAACAGCCCGTTGCCGACTTTGAAATCCAGTTCCTGCTCAAAGCTCAGGTTGGCCGAGGGTTGCGAGAATGCATCCGCATCGGTCCGGGCGCGCACCGTTGCGGCGCCTGCCGGCAGGTCCTCATAGCGCTGGGGCTGTGTGAAATCCGACGGCGCTGCGGTGACTGTGGCAATCCGTGCCCGTTCAGCGTCGGTTCGGGGGAGGGGGTTCAAATGACTGTCCCGCAGATCCTGCGACAGGGAAGGGGTGGCCGCAAGGACGGCCACCGCCAGAAAACCAGACCTATTCGGCCTCGTCCATTTTCGATGCATTGAGTTGCGCATAATTTGCTTCGCCGAGTCTTTCGTACAGATCGAGCTGGGTTTCGAGGAAATCGATATGGCCTTCTTCATCGGCCATCAGTTGTTCGAACAGCGCCATCGACACGAAGTCGCCGGCCTGTTGGCAGTATTCGCGCGCTTCCTTGTACAGGGCCCGGGCGTCGATCTCGGCCGCCAGGTCGCATTCCAGGGTTTCCTTGGGCGTCTGGCCGATGCGCAGCGGGTCGAGCTTTTGCAGGTTGGGGTGGCCGCCCAGGAAGATGATCCTCTCGATCAGCTTGTCCGCGTGCTGCATCTCTTCGATGCTTTCCTCGCGGCTTTTCTTGGCCATGTGGCCCAGGCCCCAGTCCTCCTGCAGGCGGTAATGCAGCCAGTACTGGCTGACTGCGGTCAATTCATGCCGCAGGGACTTGTTTAGGTATTCGATGACTTTGGGGTCGCCCTTCATCTGCACTCTCCTGTGTAGCATCCACGCGCAGGGCGCGGAGTTGCATGGGTACTTCGAGGTTATCGGTTGCGCGCATCGTGTCCAGGAATAGCGGCATGCACCCGCCACAATCCGCCGATTTTCCCAAAGCATGGTAAATCTTGCCCGGCGTGATGATGGTTTGCGGATCTGCCGCGCGCATCCAGTCGATTGCCGCGCGGATCTCGTGATCCGTGATGTTGGTGCAGTGGCAGACGATCATGGCGACTCGGCTCTTTTTAATTCCTAGTCAAATAGTAGGGTATTTGCTTCGGGTCCAGACACAGCTTGTCGCAGGGCCGGGCGCAAGCGGTCGCTACGCCCGGCCGCTTTGGTTCATCAGTGGAAAACGGCGTCGGGGTTGTCGAGGCTGTCGGACCCTTCGAATGCGACATTGCCCAGGCCCAGCGCGGACACGATGCGTTCGATCGTCTTGGTCTGATCGATCAGACCTTCGACGCCGCCCATGATCAGCGTTTCGCCACCGACATTCCCGCGCTCGAGCATCTGATCGTATGCAAATCCGGCCTCGGCAGCGGTTTTGATCTGGCCCAGCGCGTACATTGTGTTCGCAAGCTTGGTCTTCATCTCGGTGTCCAGAGCCGGGTCCGAGGCCGCCACCAGATCCGACAGGGACGGACCCGAAACCGGAGTGCCGTCAATCCGAACATACCGACCCAGATAGACGTTCTGAATCCCCAACCCGTCATAGTAGTGGCTGTTGTGTGTGTTGTCCGAGAAACAGTCATGCTCTTCTTCGGGGTCGTTCAGCATCAGTCCAAGACGCATGCGCTCACCGGCCTGTTCGCCATAGGACAGGGATCCCATGCCCGTCAGAATTGTACTGATGCCCGAGTCGGCGTCGTCGGTCAGGGCCGCCCGCGCGGCACCGTCGTCCTGCCATTGCGCGGCCATCCATTCCAGGTCCGAGACCAGCAGGTCGGTCGCAGCCACCAGATACTGGGCCCGGCGATCGCAGTTGCCGCCTGTGCAGGACTCGTCCTGCGCGTAGTCCGTCCACGGACGGTTGCCGGCGCCCTCGCCGTGACCGTTCAGATCCTGGCCCCACAGCAGGAACTCGATGGCGTGATAACCCGTTGCCACATTGGCCTCGATCCCGTCGGCCTCGTGCAGGGTCTCAGACAGCAGTTCGGGCGTGATCTCGCTCGCGTCGACCGGCTGGCCAGACAGCTCAAAGCTGGGTGAGGCAATCACGTTCAGAACCGCAAGCTCGTTTTCGTCCGTCGCGCCGCCATAGGCCGCATCCACATAGTCGATCAGACCCTCGTCCAGAGGCCACGCGTTCACCTTGCCTTCCCATTCGTCGACGATGGGATTGCCGAAGCGATAGACCTCGGTCTGTTGGTACGGAACGCGCGCCGCAATCCAGGCCTGGCGTGCGGCGGTCAGGTTTTCAGCAGAAGGCTGTTCAACCAGTGCGGCAACGGCGGCCTGCAACTTGCGGGCAGCACGCAGACTGTCGTCATATTTTGCTTCGGCAATGTCAGCATAGGTGTCCAGAATGTCGACCTTGGCGGGGGCGTCGCCGGCGGCTGCTGCTGTTGCCATCAGCAAGGCTGCCAGGCTGGTCGTCGAAAATACGCGGGTCATGAAGTTCAGGCCTTCCTGTCGAAATAAATGGGCAAGAGCACCCGGTGCGGGTGCAGAGATGAATATTAACTGAGTGAAATTGTAAGTTATGTCAACCCGAGTCTTTAAGTCGGGAATTAATTGGGAAACACGCCGCTGTTTTGGCCAAATGCGGGTTGGCTGGATGGGTTCTCCGGATCTGTCTAGCCATTTCCGGCGGGGTCAGACGAGGTTGCGCGCCGTTGCCTGGGGATGGCGCGAAGATACAATGATGGTGTGATTCTTGAGTTGGTGGTGGTTGCGTGATGAGATCCCTGGCGTTTGCCCTTTGCGTGTTTCCCGTTGCGTTGGACGCGCAGCAGGAAGAGGCGCCAAAACCCGCAGCACTGGAGATCGCGTTTTTGGCTTCGGGGTACACGCTGTCTCTGTCTGTTCCCGCGTCAGAAATCGTTGACTTTGATCTTCCCGCTTCGAGCGCAGAGGAAAAGGCGAAGGTCGCGGTCGCCATTTCGGACCTGTCACAGCCCATGACCCTGTTCGCGGTCACGGCCGAGGCGGGTTGTGCCACGACCACGGCGAACGTGGCGCTGGTGGGCGGTGAAGCCGGGTCGGCCTTGGGGTCTGACGATCACCGGCCCGAATTTCAGGCCGAATACACGATCAGGTGCAGCAACCTTCAGGCGCTTGGTGAAATGAGATTTGATTACTTCGACCGGTTTTCGCACGCTGAACGCGTGGACGTCCGGGTTCAGTCCCCGGGTGGTAGTCACGCCGTCGCGGTCACACGAGAGACCCCGTTGGTTGATCTCTCCGAGTTGATGTGACCGGGGTTTCTTTCATTCCTTGTGGTGAAAGATGAAGCCGATGAAGTTCAGCAACAGCTGCGCGGCAAGGATCTGCGTGCTTTCGGTCGGGTCATAGGCCGGGGCAACTTCGACAAGGTCGATGCCGGCAACCTGCCCTTTTCGGGCAAGGCCCTGCAGGATTTCCAGAACGTCGTAGTACAAAAAACCGCCGTGGCTTGGTGTTCCGGTGCCCGGTGCTATGGACGGGCAAAACGCGTCAATGTCGATGGTCACGTAGTATCGGACGCCCGAGGGGATGCGGTCCAACACCCCTTCGGTCCCCAGCTTGCGGACCTGCCGTACCGACAAGATGTCGGAGCCGCGCGCGCGTGCATCCTCGTAACCTTCTTTCGCGGTCGACGAGATATTGCGGATGCCCAGTTGGGTCATACCCGAGACATAGTCCTTTTCGATCGCCCGCCGCATCGGGTTTCCATGGCCCGCCGTAACGCCATGACGCTCGTCCACGAAATCCAGATGTGCGTCGATCTGGACCACGTGAATGGGACCGTTTCGGGCGCAGTCCTGATCAAAAGCGTTAATGCAGGGAATGTTGACGGAATGGTCACCACCGATCGTCACGGGCAGAGCGCCGGCCTCGAGGATCTTGCGCACCCCGTATTCGATATTCGCGTGGCTGGCTTCGGTTTTGGTGTGGATGATGTCGGCATCCCCCAGATCGACGATGCGCACCTCTTCGCCCAAATAGGTGGCATCGTCCTCGTGATCATAAGCACCTGCATGACCAAAGCTGAACAGAGTCGATGCCTCGCGCACCGCACGCGGGCCGAACCGGGCTCCGGACCGGTATTGGCAGCCGAAGTCGAACGGGGCGCCCAGGATGGCGACATCGGCATCGATCCGGTCCCAATCCTGCACATATGGCTTCTTGCCGAATGTGGCGATGCCGACGAATGGCAGATTTAGGCGGCCGGATTCATATCCATGTTTTGACATTGGGGGCTCCGTTGCTTTGAACCGGCCGCGGGTCTGGCGGGTTGCTTGCACGTTGGCGTCTATCACCCGATCAATCAAGGCTGCTTTGCCGCAGCGGCGCATCAAGTTGCGAAGCTGGGTAAACCCCACAATCCCAGTGATTTTTCTGCAAATCTGTACTAAGAATGCAGGTATCGCTCGTATTGCCTGTGCAAATTGGGGGGGGTGGAGCCAGCATTGAATGGCGCCACGCGTCGGGCGGTCTGCCGTTTGTCCGGCGGGGGAGACTGCAATGTACAAATGCTGATTTCAGGAAAGTGACCACGAAATACGAAACCATTGCGCCACTGACTTTTTGGGGGAGGAACTGGCCGTGACCACACAAACGATTTCCAATTCAAAACCGATTGAAGCCACATCTGCCGATTGGGAGAAGATATTCGCCGTCCTGCCCGGCGAAAAGGTGCGGCAGAGCGCCGAGCGGCTCAGGCAGCATTTCGATCTGTTCGAAGTTCTTGAGGACACGGTACTACCGCCGCGCGGGATGTATGTGGTTTTGGGCGGCATCGTGAAGCTGCGCCAGAACGACGTTGATCTGGCGACCGCCGATACCGGGGACTATTTCTACGAAGAGCATCTGGAGATCCGCGACATACCGGTCAGCCTGCAGGCTGTGGCCTTGCCCGGCACTCGGCTTGCCTTTCTGGCCAGTAACGAGTGGCTGGATATTCCCGCGGAAATTCGACGCGAATGCTACGCCACGCTGTTCGGCGATCTGGTCAGCGTGCATCTTCAGAATTTCCAGCAGCCGATCAACTGCTGCAGCGTGACCGCGGCCGCGCTGAGCATGTCGGCGCTGGGCTTCAGCTGCGAGGTGAACGACATCTTCCGGGTCTGCGAACTGCCCACCAGCTTTGTCGTCAATGACGGCATCTCGCTGGGTGAACTGTTCGACGTGGCCTGCACCTATATCCATTCGCAGGGTCTGCGCGACCTTGTGCAGGTCCAAGCCTATTTCATGGACGAGGCGACGACCTCGGTGCCGCTGCTGCTGGAGGCGATTGACGAATCCAACCGACTGGGTGGGGACAACGACATTCTGGTGGCGAATTTTCAGGTTGGTGTCGCGCATGGCAAGCCCACCATGCCCGGCGGCCATTTCGCGGTGATCGCCAAGTGCAACCCCAGCACCGGTCTGGTGCACATGATGGATGTGCATCCCGAAAAATACGGCAAGCTGTGGGTCACCACGATCGACCGCCTCTACGCGGCCATGTCCGACCGCGACGGCACCTCGATGCGGGCGCGCGGCCTGCTGAGGTTCTCCGCGCGCGAGGCGGTCAAGACCACGTTGCAGACTTTCCGGCAGGACTGCAACTATGTGGACAGCACCCGGTATCTGGCCCGCGACCCCAAGAAGCGCCGCAACCTGTTCCGGCGGGCCAGCCCAAACATGAACAGCCTGGGCGTCCTGGCGGAAAGCCTGCAGATACTGGGCGATGTCCAGGTCACCGAAGACAAGCTGCTGATCGCGACCCAGACCTCGTACACCGAGGCACTGAGCCGGGTTTCGACCGCCAAGAAGATGAGCGAGATGGCTCAACGGTATCTGGCTGGCACGTCCGAGGTGCATATCGGCAGCACGTTCCGCAGTTACGCGGAACGACCCGGCAAGGACAAAAGGTCGCCGCAAGACTGGTTCCGCGATCAGCTGCGCAGTCTGAACGAACATGAGGGGCGCCACCTGATGATCAACATCGACTTCAACCGCGTGTTGGGGTTCGAAGTGATCCGGCCGCCCGAAAACGTGTTCCGCGAGACGGCGCTGCTGGAAGAGTTCTGGTGCCTGTGCGTGGCCTATGACGAAAAGGCCGACCTTGTCACCGTCGTCGACATGAGCCCGGCCACATCGCAGGTCTGGCAGGCGCCACGCGGGCATATCTTTCGCGGGCTGCGCGACCTGAAAAGCCCGGCCATGCTGGTGATCGAAGAGACCCAGGCCCCGGAAGACCCCAGCGACGTCGCGCGGATCGTCCGGGAAAACCCGCTGGTTCTGTTCTACGAGGATGAGGACCCGTGGTCGAACATGCTGAAGAACATTCTGGCCAATATCGGCGCGACCGGTCTGAAATTGGTCGATGTCGCCGGGCACGGGGCCAACGCCATGAAGATGCGCCGGCAACTGGTGGCCGAAAGCAGCAAGGAAAAGGTGCCTTACCTGTTCTTCCAAGGGAAATGCCTGGGCAAGCGCAGCGACATCGTCGACATGATCCTGGACGGCAGCCTGCAGGAAGACATGAAGAAAGCCGGTCTGCCTGTCTTGCTGCGCCACGAGTCGCCGAGCCTCGACAAGAACATCTTCGGGTATCCCAAGGGCGGGTTGACAGCCCCGCCAAACGGTCGCCGGAACGTTCTGTTGTGCGCCTGCGGCTCGTCGGCTGCGGACAAGGTGCCACAGTTGGTCGCCCGGATCACCGAGGCAGGTCACAATGTGAAACTGATCCCTTCGGTTTCGGCCGAAAAGTTCTTTCGCGATATTGGGACCGACAAGGCCAGCGAGGCCCGCAAGGCAAAAAGGACCGGGAAGAAAACCAAGACGGTCGACGACTACATCACCCACAACGACTACTACCGCGACGATGACGAGTGGAACTTTCGCTATACCGAGTTCGGGATGCCCTTGCGCGCCTCGCATCTTGCGCTGTGCGACTGGGCCGATTGCGTGATCGTCGCGCCGGTCACCTGCAACACGATGGGCAAGATCGCCAACGGCATTGCAGACAACCTGCTAACCTCGGTCTTCGTGGCCTGGCAGTACCGCAACAAGCCGGCGATCCTTTGCCCGGCTTGCAACACCAACATGTGGAACAACGTCACCACCCAGAACAACGTCGAAAAGCTGCGCGATCTGGGGATTGATCTTGTGGGTCCCCGCAAGGGGCGCTTGTCGAACGGGATGATGGGCATCGGCATGATGGCCACGCCCGACCAGATCATGGAGGTGTTGGAAGAAGCCTTCGAAGAGCTGGAAAACCACGAACACAATATCTGCAAATGGGCGCAGGATGCTGCGGCTTCGGATGACTTCGCCCAATGGGAGCCCGTGTTTCAGGCCATAGATGATGGGGTCGCCGGTATCGACATTGTCGATGACCATAATGGCGACACGCTGCTGCACTATGCGGCCGGGGGCGAGGGCGAGCTGACCGAGAACGGGCAAGATCTGGGAAAACCGGACATCGAGGCGGCCAAAGCGCTGATCGCAAGAGGTATCAACGTGAACGCGGTCAATGACCACGGATTTACCAGCCTGCATGTCGCCGTGATGAACAACTCGGCCGAGATGGTCGAAACCCTGCTGGCGGCGGAGAGCATCGATGCGAGCCCTCTGATCCACTTTCTGCAGGATCCGGTGCGGTCTAGGGGCATCAGGGTGTCGGACGAGATCCGCGCGATGCTGGACGAATGGGCCAACACGCACGCCCTGTCAGAACCGGAAGAGGTGGAAGACGAAGACGACCTGATCGATGAGCGCGAAAAGACCTATCTGTATTTCACCTACGGATCGCTCAAGAAAGGATTTCCCAACCACGACGCTCATGCGGACGTTCTGGATGATTTCGTTGGACAGGCGGTCACTCGGCAGCCCATGCCCCTGATCGTTCCGAAAGAGCCGTTTTGCGACAACCCGAACTGTGCCTATCTGCACCGCATGGCCACACTGGTGGATCGCAAGGGTACTGGCCGTCCGATCAAGGGCGAGGTCTACCGGGTCACCTCGGGCGGGTTGAAGGAGTTGGACAAGCTCGAGGGCTTTCACGGACCAGGCGCGGCTGACAATGTCTATGTCCGCAAGCGGATCAATGTTCTGATGGATGGGGTCAAAAAACCGGCCTATGTCTACGTCATCGCCAATCCGGAAAAATACCTTGCCGAACTGGAAAGTGGTGCGTCCGAGTTGGTCGACGAATACTCGATCGACATGGCCACCGGGACGCTCAAGCCCGGGCATGAGGCGGCCGCTAGCCGTCCTGATGCGTGATGGCCTCGGGGGCATCCCTTGACGGAGGTGACTTGAGGCTGAGGTTGTAGGCGGTGATCGCGATCATGCAGCTCAGGACAAATGGCCAGAACGCGGCCTTTGGAATCAGGTTGTCACGATAGTGGATCAAGCGCAGCGACGGCGCGGACTCGGAGACGAACAGATAGGTGTTCACCGAGACCACAAGCAGCATGAAGTACATCAGGAAAAAGAAGGATTCCATGTAGATCACCGGTGACCCGGCAAAACCCTCGCGCAATTGCACATGGGCCAGCAGGATCACGAAGAACAGGACCGAGCAGGTGCCGATCACGCTTGAGGTGCTGAAATCGTGCCGTTCGACCAGGTTTGGCTTCCGCGTCACCGTCATTACGGCGCCGAACAGCAGCATCGTGACCACGATCAATGGGATCATGTGCACCACGAAGGCGTTCGCAAAATTGCGTTTTATGACAAAGTTGTAGTGCAGCTCGGGCAATCTGGTCTGAAACTCGTTCTGGTTGATGCCCAGCGTCGTGTCCAAATCAGACAGCTTGTAGTCAAAATAGGTATTTTCGCGTTCCCAGGTGCCCATGACGATGCGGTTGTCGATCCCGAAAATGTCCTTTGGCCCAGTCGCGGGATAGGCGTCGAAGTCGGGAACCAAGGCGACGTTCACGTCAAACCGGCCCGGCCAGAACCGCACCCAGACGGTTTTGTGGTCGAAAGGATAGCTGGTGTAGTCGAAGGACTGGCGCAGGGTCTGCTCAAAGTACCAGCCGATCACTTCGCCACCGGGTTCTGGCATCCGGTAGGCTTCTTCGATAAGGCCGCTCCCGACATCCACGGACTCGGGCAGAAGGAACCCGGCCTGACCGGGTTCGGGTTTGATCGCGTCATGGATGCCGGTTTGATAGTGTTGCCAGACATAACCCGTGACGTGGATATCGCTTGCATCGACGAAACTGAAGGATTTGAGGAATATTCCCGTCCTGACCCGATAATCCGGCGCGTTCTCCAGCGACTCGAGATAGGTATCGACCGAGGCCTGATCCGGCAATTGGGTCGGGTCCTGCTCGAAATGGTTCAGCGATGCCCAAAGGTAGAACAATACGGCCGTCAGTATCAGCGACACGAGGCCTGACAGGCCCCAGACCATTTTCTCGACCGTCATTCCGCGCCCCGTTTCTTCCTGTTGTTCTATCGTCATGCGGTTCATGCCGTCGGTTGACCGGCCATCCCGGCCACCGGGAAATCCAGATGCCCCATCAACGACCGCACCACGCCCAGATCGTCGAACTGTGATCGAAGTTCTGGAAACTCGGCGTGGTCAGACAGGGCGAGGCCCTGTTGCCCGGTCGCAGCCAGAAGGCGCGTGTGACGGATGGACAGATCGGCCATCGGCAGCGGTTCTGGGGCGGTGAACTCGGACAAGGCGTCGGCAAAGCGGATCGCGCGGTCCCAATCCTGGCGGGCCAGCATCACGGCGCAGGCATCTGCGTAGAAATGCAAGTGGCTATGCCCAACGCAGCCTTCACCCAGTATCCTGACGCCCTGATCCAACAAATCATCCTGGGCATCCGGATCGTCCAAAGCCAAGGCCAATGCCGACAGTGCCTTGGGGCCGACAAAGTTGCGGCCATGTTCCAATGCGATTTCCACGGCGCGCCGCCCCACCTGTTCAGCCTCGTGCCTTTGCCCGGCATAAACCTGCGCCCGGGCCAGATGTTCCAGCGCCTGAGCCTCGAGTCGCTTGGCACCGACGCGCTGGGCGATATCGGCGGATCGGATGAAGGCCTGCAGCGCGCCGTCCATGTCATCCTGAAAGGTGCACGCGACGCCCAAGCAGGTCTGCGCGACACATTCCGGCACGAAGGCAAAGTACTTCTGCGAGATTTCGATGGCTTCCTGCGCATCGGCCCGGCCCTGCGCCACGTCACCGGAGTAACTGCGGGCAACACTGAGATTGTGAAGGTTGGCGGCCAGGTCCCGGACCAATCCTTTGTCCCGCGCTCTTTCGACGGCCTGAGTGTAGAACCCTGCGGCGGTGCGCATTGCCGCATTCATGAAATTTGCATCGCCAAAGCCGCTGAGCGCGCCGACCTCAAGCCGAACGGATTCCAGCTTGCGCGCCAGCGTCAGCGCTTTTTCGTTGCTTTGCAGAGCATCCGAGACCCGTCCCAGCGGGAAATAGATGTTTCCGCGGACATAGCTGATCTGGGCCAGATCCCGTTCCGATCCGATGCGGTCAGCGGCGGCCTCGGCGATGTCGAGGCTGTGCAGCGCATCCTGGTACAAGCTGGCCTGGCGCGCGGCCTGTGCCAGACCGATATGAACGCGGCAGATCTGCGCGTCAGTCTCGGCCAGAGCGGCGGCTTCGTTGAATTCGCTCAGGGCCTCGTCCGACAGGCCCTGAAGGCGATGGGTTTCCGCCCGGGCACACATCAGGTCAAACCGGATACCCGGCGGCGCCGAAAGCTCGAGCGCGCGTTCGATCAGCGGGCTGGCCTCGTCAAACTGGAAGGCCTGGATCAGGTTTTCAGCGGCCTCCAGATAGGCTTCGGCTGCGTTGGAGGCGTCGGCACGGTCCAGGTGTTGGGCGCGCAAGGTGGCGTCCTTGCCTTCGTACCAGCTTGCTGCCTGCCGGTGCAGCCGGGCGCGCTCGGACTTGACCAACGTGGCGTAGGATCCGTCGCGGATCAGAGCATGCGCAAACATCAGATCTGCCCCGGCCTCGCGGATCAGAGCCGATCGGATCAGGTCGGACGTGTCCAGATGGCCTTCACCCAGCAGATAATTCAGAACTTCGGGCGAGAACCGCTGTCCCAGAACCGATGCTGCCTGAATCGCCGTTCTGCTACGACGATCCAACCCGTCCAGACGGGATTGCACGATGCCTTGGATGCTGCCGGGGACAGTGTCGCGGGTCAGGCCGTCGATATTGCGCAGCAGTTGCTCGAGAAACAGGGGATTGCCTCCGGCGCGTTGCACGCAGGTTTCCAACAGCTCGGGGTCGATGGCGGTGAATTCCTCGACCAGTTTCCGCGCCTGTTCGTCACCCATCGGTGACAGCTCCAGCTTGGATACCAGCGCACCGTCCGTTCCCATCTGCCATTCCCGATCGATCGGATCGCCTTCGACCCGACTGGTCATCATCAGAACGCAAGGCAAGTCCCGCGTCGCGGCAGCCATGTAAGAACACATGGTCAGAATGTCCGGTGGCGCCCAATGGATGTCCTCGACCTGGAGCAGAAGGGGGGCCTCGCGGCTGCGGGCCTGCAGCAGTTCGTCGATGACCTGTCGCCGACCCCGCATGCGTGCGGCGTTGTCCATCGCGGCATAGACTTCGGCCAGCCCGGGATCCTGTTCAAGTTCGAGCAAAGCGCTCAGATGGGCTGAACTGGCGGGGTTGATCCACCCCCGGTCGATCGCGTCATGAGCGGCCGCGGTGCTGGCATCGGAGTCGTCGGTCGGGTCGAGGCCCAGAAGGCTGCGGGCGATGGACTGGATGGCCGAATGTCCCTCGCGTGTGCCGAAATCCATCACCACGCCCCCGTGGATCGAATAGGACCGGTTTGCGGCCAGCTCGGCCACCTGTTCCGAAAAGTGGGTCTTGCCGATACCGGGTTCGCCAAGAATGATGTGAACCTCACCCTTTCCGTGGCGCTGGCACCGGTCGAATGTCGCCGAGAACAACGACATCTCGCGTTCCCGCCCGATGAATTTGTGGCGCCGCGTGCGAATGTTCCGGGCCAGACGGTCCAGACGCCAGATTCCGACCTCCTTGTTAAGGCCCTTGATTGCCTTGGTGCCGATCGCCTCGCCCACGAACAGTGGGCCAAGCGCGCGCTGGATGTCGTCCGACACCAGCGTTTGACCCGGCGCAGAAATGTCGGTCAGGCGGGACGCAAGATTCACGCCGTCCCCGGTCACGGTGTATTCGGTATGGGCCTCGCTTCCGGTGGTGCTGGCGATGACCTGCCCCGAGGCGATGCCGATATGGCCCGACAGGGGCGGGTCAAGTGTGGGCAGCGCGGCGTGAATCTCCAGCGCGGCGCGGGCCGCCCGTTCGGTGTCATTGGTGTGCGAGATCGGCGCCCCGAACACCGCCATGACGGCGTCTCCGATATGCTTGTCGATCCGGCCTCCAAATTTCTCGACGGCGCGATCAACCTTGCCGAAGAATGCATTCAGCAGCGCGTGCATGTCTTCGGCGTCGTGTTCGCTGGACAATTTGGTAAAGCCGGTCAGGTCCGCGAACAGAACAGTGACCTGACGTTTTGCCGGTTCCAGTTCGACCTCGGGTTCAAACGCGCCGACGGTTTCCGGGACGTCCAGCTCGGATATCGCGCGCAGCAACCGGCGACGGTCGCCGACGGCAGTCACCCCGATCTCGCGCAAATCCTCGCCCGTAAGTTCAGGAAGAATTGCAAAGTCGATTTTGTTTTCCGCGAACGCTTGGGCGTAATCGGACAACCCAAGGGCGCTCAGCCATTCCCTTAGGTCGCCAGACATTGGTGCCCTCAGAAGTATCCACCCGCAGGCAGCCTAGTACAGACCACCGGGTCGAGTCTGCATTTTTTATAGTAATATTCGATTGTGACTGCGCAATCCGCCGTTTCCGGATTTTCGGATCAGCTTTGTGCCGCGCCTTTCCAGAGTTGGATTTCAGGAAGGATTCGGTTGCTCAATCCATGAGCAAATCTGATCAAGATCAAGTCAGAGTTGACTCGTATCCGCTATCCACGCAGCATGAACGGAGTACCACAAATTTTTCTAGAACAGGTGGGCGGCACATGTCTGCAGTAGCCAGCAGGCGCGCGTTCCTGACAGGACGCCTGCCTCGCGAAGACGACAGCGTGAAGCGGCCGCCAGGAGCGGCGCGCGAAAACTTCCACGATCTCTGCACTCGATGCGGCGACTGTGTCTCGGTTTGCCCCGAGGATGTCCTGGCGATGGACGACGCGGGCTTGCCGGTGTTTCAGCCGCAGCAGGGTGGCTGCACCTTTTGCGGAGGCTGCGCGGATGCCTGCAAGACCGACGCATTGAGCCTGGACCGGTTCGCCGAGTGGCCGTGGCGCGCGAAAGTGTCCGACACCTGCCTTTCGGCAAATGGCGTCAGTTGCCGGGTGTGCCAGGACAGCTGCGATCAAGGGGCCATCCGATTCCGCCTTAAAACCGGAGGCCGCGCCGAAGTGAACCTGGACCTGGCATCATGTGTCGGTTGCGGGGCCTGCTCGGCCGCATGCCCGACCGGTGCCGTTTCCCTCGAGAGATACCAGCCCGCCACAGTGGAGGTGCGTGAATGAATATCTGTGGATGCCTGGTGCATGTCGCGCCGGACCAGACCTCAGCGGCACGGTCGGCGATGACCGCGTTCGACGGGGTCGAAATCCATGCCGAATCCGACGACAGCCGGTTCGTTGTCGTCGTCGAGGACACGCCGACACGGCTAGCGTCCGAGATCATCATGGACCTGCATCAGATCCCCGGGGTCGTTTCACTGACCCTGACTTATCACCATTTCGAAGATCTCGCGGAGACCCGTCCGCGTCCCGAAACTCCCAGCCAAGATTCCAGCCGGAGGCCCTTGTCATGACCATTTCCGAATCTCGCCGTACGTTTCTGAAAGCAACCGCCGCCGCCGCGACAGCGTCCGCGGCCGGTATCCCGCTGGCGACTGGCCAAGCTGCCGCCCAAGTCGCCAATGCCGACATCCGCTGGGACAAGGCACCTTGCCGGTTCTGCGGCACGGGCTGCTCGGTTCTGGTGGGCACCAAGGAAGACCGCGTGGTTGCCACGCAAGGCGACCCGGACGCTCCGGTGAACCGGGGGCTGAACTGCATCAAGGGCTATTTCCTGTCCAAGATCATGTACGGCAAGGACCGTCTGACCACCCCGTTGCTGCGCAAATCTAACGGCGTCTATGACAAGAACGGTGACTTCGAACCTGTCAGCTGGGACGAAGCCTTCGACGTGATGGCCGAGAAGTGGAAAGAGGCGCTGGCCAAGAAAGGCCCGACCAGCGTGGGCATGTTCGGCTCGGGACAGTGGACCGTGTGGGAGGGCTACGCTGCGGCCAAGTTGATGAAGGCCGGGTTCCGCACGAACAACATCGACCCGAACGCGCGGCACTGCATGGCCTCGGCCGTGGTGGGCTTCATGCGTACCTTCGGCATCGACGAGCCGATGGGCTGCTATGACGACCTCGAACATGCCGACACGTTCGTGCTGTGGGGCTCGAACATGGCCGAGATGCACCCGATCCTGTGGTCGCGCCTGACCGACACGCGCCTGACCAAGCCGGGCGCGCAGGTACATGTGCTGTCGACCTTCGAGCACCGCTCGTTCGAGCTGGCCGACAACGGTATCATCTTCAAGCCGCAGACCGATCTGGCGATCCTGAACTACATCGCAAACCACATCATCCAGACCGGCGCGGTGAACGAGGAGTTCGTCAAGAACCACGTCAACATCACCAAGACCGCTACCGACATCGGTTACGGCCTGCGCGAGACCAACCCGCTGCAACAGGCCGCTGCGAACCCGGACTCGGGCAAGCTGGAGCCGATCTCGTTCGAGGAATACGCCGCCTCGGTTGCCGACTACACGCTGGAGTACGTCTCCGAGTTGTCGGGCGTGCCGGCGAACCAGCTTGAGCAACTGGCCAAGGAATATGCCGACCCGAACCGCAAGGTCATGAGTCTGTGGACCATGGGCTTCAATCAGCACACCCGCGGGTCCTGGGTGAACTCGTTGATGTACAACGTGCACCTGCTGGTGGGCAAAATCTCCGAGCCGGGCAACTCGCCGTTCTCGCTGACCGGTCAGCCTTCGGCCTGTGGCACCGCGCGCGAGGTTGGCACTTTTGCACACCGTCTGCCCGCCGACATGGTGGTGACCAATGATGAACACCGCAAGATCACCGAGACCAAGTGGAACATTCCCGCAGGCACCATTCCGCCCAAGCCGGGTTTCCACGCGGTTCTGCAGAACCGCAAGCTGAAGGATGGTGACCTGAACGTCTATTGGGTGCAGTGCAACAACAACATGCAGGCCGCGCCCAATATCAACGAGGAAGGCTATCCCGGCTATCGCAACCCAGAAAACTTCATCGTCGTATCGGATCCGTACCCAACGGTGACTGCCGTTGCGGCCGACCTGATCCTGCCCACCGCCATGTGGGTCGAGAAAGAAGGCGCCTATGGCAACGCCGAACGCCGCACCCAGTTCTGGCGTCAGCAGGTCAAGGCCCCGGGCGAGGCCAAGTCGGACCTGTGGCAGCTGATGGAGTTCTCGAAACGCTTCACCGTCGAGGAGGTTTGGGACGAAGAGCTGCTGGCCAAGATGCCCGAGCATCGCGGCAAGACCCTGTTCGACGTGCTGTTTGCCAACGGCAAGATCGACCAGTATTCGCTGTCGGAAACCGCCGAAGGGTTCCACAACGATGAGTCCGAGCATTTCGGCTTCTACGTCCAGAAGGGCCTGTTCGAGGAATATGCCAACTTTGGCCGCGGCCACGGGCACGATCTGGCGCCCTTCGAAACCTATCATCAGGCTCGCGGGTTGCGCTGGCCGGTCGTGGACGGGAAAGAGACGCTCTATCGCTTCCGCGAGGGCTACGATTCCTATGTGCCTGAGGGTGCCGGCGTCAAATTCTATGGTCACAAAGACGGCAAGGCCAAAATCATCTTTGCGCCCTACGAACCGGCAGCAGAGGAGCCGGACGAAGAGTTCGATCTGTGGCTGTGCACCGGCCGGGTGCTGGAGCACTGGCATTCCGGGTCGATGACCCGCCGCGTACCGGAGCTTCACCGCGCCTTCCCCGCCGCCGTGGTGTTCATGCACCCCGAGGACGCCAAGGAACGCGGTGTGCGCCGCGGGCAGGAGATCGTGCTGTCCACGCGCCGCGGCGAGGTGATCAGCCGGGTCGAGACCCGCGGGCGCAACAAGGTGCCGCGTGGCCTCGTGTTCATGCCGTGGTTCGACGAGGGCCAGCTTACCAACAAGCTGACGCTGGATGCGACCTGCCCGCTGTCCAAAGAGACGGACTTCAAGAAATGCGCCTGCAAGGTCGAGCGGGCGTAAGGACAGGGGGCGCAAAGGTCGCGTGTGATGTCTCTGGTCGGCAAACCTCTTTCGCCGCAACGGCGCCGGTTCCTGCAGGACTCGGCGCGCGCGGCGGGTGGCTGTCTGGTCGCCGGGTCGGTGCTGGCCTATCTGGCCCGCGACGCCCGCGCCCTGCCAGCCGAGGCCTTGCGCCCACCGGGGGCGTTGCCCGAAGATGGCTTTCTGGGGGCCTGCATCCGCTGCGGGCTTTGCGTCCGCGATTGCCCCTATGACACGCTGAAGCTGGCCGAGTTGGGCGTCGATGCGGTGGCGACCGGTACGCCGTATTTCATCGCCCGCGACGTGCCCTGCGAAATGTGCGAAGACATCCCCTGTGTTGCGGCCTGCCCGACCGGGGCGCTGGACAAGGGGTTGCAGGACATTGACGACGCCAAGATGGGTGTTGCGGTTCTTGTGGACCAGGAGAACTGCCTGAACTTCCTGGGGCTGCGCTGCGACGTGTGCTATCGGGTCTGCCCCGTCATCGACGAGGCGATCACGCTGGAGTTGTCGCACAACGACCGGTCCGGCCACCATGCGATCTTTGCACCGACGGTTCATGCCGACCGCTGCACCGGCTGCGGCGTCTGCGAGAAAAGCTGCGTTCTGCCCGAGGCAGCGATCAAGGTTTTGCCCGCCCGCCTGGCGCGCGGCAGTTCGGCCGAACATTACCGCAAGGGATGGGAAGAAAAGGCCGAAAAGGGCGGGCCGCTGGTCGAAGGCATCATCGATCTGCCCGATCGCCTGCCCGGACCGGGCGCGGACAACCTTGCCGCGCCGGGCGGATACGAACCGGGCTACAACCTTCCGGGGGCAGGCCAATGACGGCGCGGACACATATGCCCGTCGGGCACGAGGCCCGCGAGGTCAAGGGATGGTTCGGCGCTCATCGGTTCCTGCTGCTGCGGCGGTTCAGTCAGCTGTTCTTTCTGGTCCTGTTCCTGCTGGGGCCGTGGTTCGGCATCTGGATCGTCAAGGGCACGCTGGCCGGTTCGCTGACGTTGAACGTGCTGCCGCTGACCGATCCGTTCATCCTGCTGCAGGGGCTGGTGGCCGGCCACTGGCCGGAAATGACCGCTTTGATCGGCGGGCTGATCGTGCTGTTGGCCTATGCGCTGATCGGAGGGCGGGTCTATTGCTCGTGGGTGTGCCCGATCAACCCGGTCACGGATGCCGCGCATTGGCTGCACCGTCGGCTGGATCTGCCCAAAGGCTGGCAGCCCAAACGCAGCACCCGGCTGTGGATTTTGGCGACCGTTTTGATCGTGTCCGCCCTGACCGGCGTGATTGCATGGGAACTGGTGAACCCCATCACCATGCTGCACCGCGGGCTGGTCTTTGGCATGGGTTTTGTCTGGGCGATGGTCGTGGCGATCTTTGTCTTTGACCTGTTCGTGGCCCGGCATGGCTGGTGTGGCCATATCTGCCCGGTCGGGGCCTTCTACGGCCTGATCGGCGCCAAAAGCCTGCTGCGGGTCAGCGCCACCAACCGTGCCGCCTGTGACGACTGCATGGATTGCTATGCGGTCTGCCCGGAAAACCAGGTGATCTCGCCCGCACTGAAGGGCAAGCCGGGATCCAGCCCGCTGATCCTGTCGCCCGATTGCACCACATGTGGCCGCTGCATCGATGTGTGCTCGGTCGATGTCTTCAAACTTACCCACCGGTTCGATGACGCCGTCGTCGCGCCACCCGATCCAGCCGCCGCGCCAGAACCGCGCGCCGCCAGACCTGCCTAAGGGAGTGCCAAGATGAAAAAATCAATAGCGACAGGCGCAATAGCCCTGATCCCTGTTCTTCTTGTGACCGGGCTTGCCTTTGCGCAATCCGCGTCCGTGACCACGTTGCGAGGCGTGGACATCGATGATCCGGCCATCCTAGATGATGTGCACCGCAACATCGAAGGGCGCATGCAGCGCAACTATCGCCAGCAGCCTCCGCTGATTCCGCACAAGATCGACCAGTACCAAATCGACATCCGCACCAATCAGTGCCTGTCCTGCCACGACTGGACCAAGGCCGGTGAGCGCAACGCGCCGACCCTGTCGATGACCCACTATCTGGATCGCGAAGGCAACGAGCTCGATCAGATCGCGGGCACCCGGTATTTCTGCAACCAGTGCCATGTGCCGCAGGCGGATGCGCCGGCCCTGGTCGACAACCTGTTCCAGCCCTCGGCCGGAAACTGATCCAGCTTTGGACTGAAAGGAGCACCGAATATGGCAGACTCTCCTGAAAAGCGCGGCTTGATCGGTCGCATCTGGGCGTGGATCTGGACACCGGCCGCCGCGTTCAGCGCAGGCTTTCTGGTTCTGGCGGGCTTTCTGGCCGGCATCCTGTTCTGGGGTGGGTTCCACTGGACGCTTGAGATGACGAATACCGAAGAATTCTGCGTCTCGTGCCACACGATGGAAACCAACCTTGGCGAATACCGGGAAACCATCCACTACAACAACCATTCCGGCGTACGGGCCATCTGTTCCGATTGCCACGTGCCCAAGGAATGGAGCTTCAAAATCGAAGCCAAGATCATGGCGGTGAAAGACGTCTATCACGAGCTGGTCGGCACCATCAGCACGCCCGAGAAATACGAGGATCACCGCCTGCAGATGGCCTCGGCCGTGTGGAAAAAGATGAAGGCCTCGGACAGCCGCGAATGCCGCAACTGTCACAATTTCGAATACATGGACTTCACCATTCAGGAGACGCGCGCCGCCAACGAACACCAGCGTGCGATCGACGAGAACATGACCTGCATCGACTGCCACCAGGGCATCGCGCACAGCCTGCCGCCGGGCTATCTGGAGGAGTATCAGAAAGTGGTCGCCTCGCTGGATCCGGTGACCGGCACCGAGGTGGCGCAGAGTACCGGCGCGGCCGAGATCCGGTCATTCCTGAACAGCACATCCGACTAGGAGTGGCACGACATGCTTGAGATTCTTGGAACAATCGGCGGCAACATCCTGAGCCTGCCCGGCATTCTGGGCCTTGCGGTGGGCATGATGACCCGCCAACTGTGGTTGGCCGCGACCATGGGCGCGGTGATCGGAATACTGGAAACGCTGGCTTTTGCGCATTGGACCTTTGCCAAGGTCGAGCCCATGGAACTGATCATCGGCGTTTTGGTCGGTGTGTGCGCCAGCAGCATTGGTTGCTTGATCCGCCAAAAAGGAGCGACGGTCTAGGGCGGCAGTCGCCGCCTACTCTTTGCGGTTCTTCAGGTGTTTCAGAACGGCGCTTGCGATCATTGTCACCAACCCGGGGGCAATCGTTCCCAGAGGGTCGCGCGAGACGGTTTTCAGGTCGCGAACCGTCTCGCGAGCCTCTGACATCATGTCCTGAACCTCGGCCTCGATATCGCCGATCGCCATGTCGCGCAGCTCTGCTACTGGCGTAGTGTCGGCCTCGGCGCTGACCGAGTTGGCGATGGCCGCGAGTATCAGCGCCACGATCAGGTTGATCAGGGCGATGACCAAGGCAGCCAACGGCTTGGACATCACTGACGCCAGAGCAAGATAGCCCGCGACATTCAGCATGATTATGGCCAATCCGCCCGCCAATCCGGCTGCGGCGAAAAAGCCCGCGCGTTTGGCCAAGACGGTCATGTTCCGCTGAGCGATCAGCCGTTCGGTGCGCAGGATGATGGAAATGTTTCGGGAAATACGGCTCATCTGACTGTCTCCTACCTGGACCGACCGATCACGTAGCCCAGAGCAAAAACGCCCAGGGCGAACAGGATGGCTTTCTTGTGTGGCATGGCATCCAGCTCGGCCAGCGCGGTCTCTATCTCACCGGACCAGTCTTCGAACTCGGCCGACAACTTATCGGGAATGTCCTGGACGGCCTCTTTCACCTTTTCGCCCGCCTTGCGCGCGCCCGACTTTCTGTCCTCGGCCTGCTCTTCAAGCTGTCGCTTCAACTCAGCGACCTGCTGTTCAAGTTCCGCTTTGGTAACCATTGGCGTTGTCCTTTCGTGAAGCGGCCAGTCGCGCGGGCGATGGGCCGATAATCCGGATTGGCAGCATCGAGATCAGCCCTTGGGACCCACACGGCCATCGCCCGACATCAGTATGGCGATGGGGCGGGTGGCCGGAATGTGGGTCAGAATGATCATGATGCAGACAGTGATCGGAACGCTCATCAGCGCACCGGGAATGCCCCAGATCGCGGTCCAGAATGTCAGGGCCAGTATGACCATGAGCGGGGACAGGTTCAGGCTTTTGCCCAGCAAGGTCGGCTCGAGAATATTGCCGACCGAGAATTGCACGGCCCCGCACCCCAACAGCACCATCAGGAACGGGCTAAGCTCCTCGAACTGGACAAGAGCGACCAGAGAGGGCAGGGCGACACCGATGATGGATCCGACCGTGGGGATGAAATTCAACAGAAAGGCCAGAACCGCCCAGGTCTCGGCGAAATCCAACCCGACCGCCCACATGACAAGAAAGCTGCCGAACCCGGTTAGCGCGCTGACGAAAGTCTTGATCCCGACATAACGCTGGATGCTGGCGGACGTGCTGTGCAGCACGTTGCGAACTTTGTTGGCAAGCGTTGGATCCGAGATCGCGAGGTCAATCTTGGTCTGCATCGGCAGGCGTTCGACCAGCATGAACGGCACATAGAGCAGCACAAGGAAAAAGGCGCTGAGAAAGGCGCCAGCGGACCCGATGATGCTGCCGGCAAAACCCGACAGGTTGATCTGGCTCAGCGCTTTCTGGGCCGCGGCATAGTTCTCGTTGCCGACGAGGGCGACAAGTTTTGCCAGAATACCGGACAGGCGCTCTTCGTATTTCGGAAAAGCCTCGGACACCAGACCGGCCTGGCTGGACAGGATCGACAGGATGATCAGCAATCCAAACAGGATCAGGCACAAGGCCCCAAGATGCGCCATCCATTTCGGTACGGAATGGCCCAGAATGACGATCCGGTGGATCCGGTCAGATGTTGCAGTGAGCAGCACAAACAACAGTATGGCGAAGGAAAGCGGTATCAGAACCGAGGACGCCAGCACCAATGACGCGATGGTCAGAAACAGCAGAACAACCAGCTGATACCAGAAGGTCAGCCCAAGCTTGCCCGCGCGCTGGTTGTCGGCCTTGGGTTGAGTTGCCATGCACGTCTCCTGCGGGCTCAGCGCCGTTGCGGCCCGCCACCGTTGGTCGGTTCCGCCATTAGGCACAGATATTCAGCTGTTCTCAAACAAAATTCTCGAAAGAGTTGATTTCTGGACAGGTTGCAAGCGGGTCTCTACGCTCGGCTTTGGATCAAATCCAAGGACCAAAGCCCATGCGCCGCACATTTACCAACTCGCTGCTTGTCATCGCGCTTGCGATCAGCGCAGGCATTGCGATTTGGGGTCTTGTCGACCCGGCGGGGCTGGGCCGGTTGGCGTCTGCCGCGGTTGCGACGCAGTTCGTAAGCCGGGGTTGGTTCATCATGCTCGAGGCCAGCGGTCTGTTGTTCGTTGCGCTGTTTCTGGCCTTTTCGCGCTTTGGGCGCATCCGGTTGGGGCCGGATGGTGCCGAGCCCGAGTTTTCGACTCCCGCATGGATCGCCATGCTGTTTGCGGCCGGGATGGGGGTTGGGCTGCTGTTTTATGGTGCGGCCGAGCCGCTGACCCATTTCGAAGAGCTCAGAAAATACGAGCCAGATCCGAGGGCCGCCGGATACGCGCTGTTCGTAACCTACCTGAACTGGGGCTTTCATGCCTGGGCAATCTACGGGGTGGTCGGTCTGATCATTGCCTATTTCGCGTTCCGCCGTGGGGGCACTCTGCTGCTGAGCGCGCCGTTGAACGACGCTCTGGGGTCGGCCCCGTGGGTTCGGGCGATGGGCTGGGGCTTTGATCTTCTGTCAATCGTTGCCATTGCCGTGGGGTTGGCTGGCTCGCTGGCCATTGGGGTGTTTCAGGTGCAAACCGGGCTGGCCGGATTGCTTGGCTTGGCGGATTCGGCGGCTCTGACGCTTCCGGTCTTTTTCGCCATGTGTGTGGCCTTTGTCATCCCTCTGCGCCGGGACCTGGGGGACGGCATGGCCAAACTGTCCAATGCTGCGATGCTTATCGCCGTGGCAATGATGATCTACCTGTTGATCCTTGGCCCCACCTCATACCTGATGAACGGTATCGTGAGCGGCTTCGGGAGATACGTGTTCCACGTTCTGCCCGCAGGGTTTGCCACGGCCCAGTTCTTTGGTGACGACCTCGTCAACTGGTTTCAGGATTGGACGCTGAACTACATGATCTGGTGGCTGGCCTGGTCGCCATTCGTCGGTATCTTCATTGCCCGGATTTCCCGAGGCCGAACGATCCGGGCGTTTCTTTTGGGTGTGATCGTCGCACCAACCTTGTTCTCGATCCTTTGGTTTGGCGTGTTTGGTGGGCTTGGTTTTTTTGACGCGCTGCGGCAGCAAGGTTCCTTGTCCGTGGTCAATCAGCAGAACCTGGATGCGATCACATTCGCTTTGCTTCAGCGGTTTCCACTGTCGGGGCTAACGCAGACAGCGACCATCGTCGCGGCGTTTCTGTTTGTGGTCACCAGCGTTGTCAGCGCCGGATTTACCCTTGCGATGATCGGAACCGGTGGAGATGAAAACCCGTCTCCCCGGATCCGCACGGTGTGGGGGGCAATTCTGGGTGCGTTGGGGCTTGCCATGGTCTTTGTCGGAGATATCGGGCTGGTGCGATCTGTCATCGCAATTTCGGCGATCGCCTTTGTTTTCATCGTTCCGGTTCTGGTGGTCTGTCTGTTCCGGGTGCTGGCGCGGGAGGAAGGGCCATGACAGGCGAGTTTCTGGATACCGTTCTGAACGTCACCGTCTTTCTTTACTTGGGTTTTCTGATCTGGCTGTGCCTGCGCCTGGATCCTTGAGGCTTGCTCGCCGGGAAAGGGGATGTCACCATCCGTCAAACCTGATGGACGTAACCCAAAGAACGCGCGCGTTTTTCTTGCTGGTCGAAATTCAGACATGCCGCATGCTGGCGTCGTCATGCAACGAGACACCCACCTTGATCTCGGAGATATAGGGCAGCATCCGCTAAAGTTGGCAACCTGTAGCGAACTACGTCTTCAGCGCGCAAACAGCGTTTTGGCGGAGAACCTTTTGATCTGCTGCCGATCAAAGAAGCCGGGTGAGGGCCGGGCATTCCGCCCTATTTGCGTCGCATGAATATGAACGCCGGATTCCGGTGTTGACATTTTCTGATCTCGGTTAATAATTTTACCAACTAAAATAATGTGGGTGAGGGCGCGTCTCGTGTATCTGGGTTTGGATCTGGGGACCTCGGGTCTCAGGGGAATTCTTGTGGACGAGGCCGGGCAGGTTCTGGCCGAGGCCGAGGCTGAGATCGCCACGTCGAACCCGCAACCGGGCTGGTCCGAACAAGCCCCGCAGGACTGGATCGACGCCTGTGTAACCGTAATGGGCCGACTGCGTGAGACGAACGGCGATGCGCTGGCGCAACTGCGGGCGATCGGACTGAGCGGCCATATGCACGGCGCAACGCTTTTGGATCGGGACAGCGCCGTCCTGCGGCCGTGCATTCTGTGGAATGACACCAGATCCGCGCAAGAGGCCAAAGAATTGGACCAGACCCCCGGGATGCGCGAGATCACGGGCAATATCGTGTTTCCCGGGTTCACCGCGCCCAAGCTGGAATGGGTCCGTGCCCATGAACCCGACCTGTTCGCCCGGACCGCCATGGTGTTGTTGCCGAAGGATTATCTGCGGTTCTGGCTGACCGGGGAGTATGTCAGTGACATGTCCGACAGCGCGGGAACGTCCTGGCTGGATGTCGGCGCGCGGGACTGGTCGGACAGGGCGCTGGAGTTGGGTCACATGAGGCCCGATCAGATGCCGCGGCTGGTCGAGGGCACCGACCCCGGTGGCGAGCTGCGGGAGGAACTGCTTCGGGAATGGGGGCTGTCCGGCCCGGTTGTGGTCGCTGGCAGCGCTGGCGACAACGCCGCGGCCGCTTGCGGTATCGGCAGCATCGACGAGGGGGCCGGGTTTTTGTCCCTTGGCACCTCGGGTGTGCTGCTGATGGCCCGGAACAGCTATGCACCGGCGCCCGAGACAGCGGTTCATTGCTTTTGCCATGCGGTGCCTCACCGGTGGATACAGATGGGCGTCATCCTGTCGGCGACCAACAGCCTGAACTGGCTGTCGCGCAACCTCGGCCAGCCGGTCGAGGCGCTGGCCGGGGCGCTTCCCGCCCAGCCAAGCGGGCCGTCGGCGCTGACCTTTCTGCCCTACCTGTCCGGCGAGCGGACGCCGCACAATGACAGCGCCATCCGAGGGGCTTTTCTGGGCCTCGACATCGCCTCGGGGCCGGCGGATCTGGTGCAGGCGGTGATGGAGGGCGTCGGTTTCGCAATGCGCGATTGCCTTGAGGCACTGAGGAGCACAGGCACCGAACCGTCGCAGTTGATTGCCGTAGGTGGCGGTGCGCGGTCCCGGTATTGGCTTCAGACCATCGCCACCACGCTGAATGTGTCGCTGGCCCTGCCCAAGGGGAGCGCATTCGGGGCTGCAACTGGTGCCGCGCGGTTGGCCATGTGCGCCGCCGGGGACGCAACGCCCGAACAGGTCATGACCTCGCCAGAGATCGACGCCATCATTGAACCGCAGAGTGATTTGACCGAAGCCTATGACAGCGCCTACAGACGATACAAAGCGTATTACACGGCCCTGGCGCCATTGGCTGGATGATGAACAAAAGTCGCACTGATTGCACTGATATCCCGGTTATCGTCCTGCAAGACGGGGACATGCGGGTGTCATTGCTGGGCTATGGGGCGATCACGCAAGGGTGGTGGTACAAGGGCCAACCGCTGATCCTTGGCTATGACGACCCGACCGAATACCTGAACGACCCGTTCTATCTGGGCGCGCTCGTCGGGCGGGTCGCCAACCGGATCGGCGACGCAGGGTTCGATTTGGACGGCACCCATCATGCGCTTATTGCGAACGAAGGGTCGAATACGCTGCATGGGGGGCATGAAGGGCTCTCGCGCCAGTTTTGGCAGGTCGAGCAGCTCTCGCCGCGCGAGGCGGTGCTGGTCCATGTCTCGCCTCACGGCGTGGGCGGATTTCCGGGGGCTGTGCGCTTCGAGGTCAGGGTCCGGTTGGAATTCCCTCGCCTGACATATTCGATCTCCGCCTGGCCGGACAGGCCGACACCGATCAGCATCGCGCAACACAACTACTACACGTTGGGGTCTGCTCAAGGCATCTCTGAGCACCGATTGCAGTTGGCGTCGGATCGTCACTTGGAGCTGGACGATCAGGGGATACCGCATGGCGGGATCGTCGACTCTGCATCCGTCGGGCTGGATTTCTCGGCCTCCCAGCCGATCGGGCAGGTCGCCACGGACCTCGATCACTTCTTCCTGTTCGGCACCGGCGGCAAGGTGGCCCAACCGGTTGCCACCCTTGCGGCGCCGTCGGGTCTGACGATGACGGTCCATTCAGATCAGCCCGGGGCGCAAGTCTACTCTGCCGCCCATCTGTCCGCGCCATTTGCGCTGCATGCCGGGGTCTGTATCGAACCATCAGGCTATCCGAATGCGCCGAACGTCCCCGCGTTCCCCTCGATCATATGCACGCCCGACAAGCCGTATCACCAGACGCTGATGCTCGAGATATCCGAGGCAGTGGCATGAGCGTGATCCGTTCCTTATCGGCCTTGGCTGTTCTCGCCAGCTTTGCCACCGGGACAGCGGCCCAGAACCTGGGCCCGCCTCCCGAGTTCATCGAGCCCGACCTTGCCATCGTGGAGCTGGGTCAAATGCTGTTCTACGACCCGATCCTGTCGGGAAACGAAAACATGAGTTGCGCCACCTGCCACCACCCAAGGTTCGGGACCTCGGACGGGATGTCGCTGGGCATCGGAGAAGGAGGGGTGGGGCTGGGCAGCGACCGCAGGCTTGGGCCCGACAACCTGCCCGAACAGCGCATCCCGCGTAATTCGCCGGCCCTTTGGAACCTTGGCGCGACCGAGTTCACGACGTTCTTCCACGATGGCAGGCTAGAGGATGATCCAGAGCAACCTTTCGGCATCAGAACACCGTTGGGGCAGCATATGCGGCCGGGGTTCCGCTCGGCATTGGCGGCTCAGGCCATGTTCCCGGTTCTGTCGCCGGATGAGATGGCCGGACATTACTCGGAAAACCCGATCAGCAAGGCGGTACGGCTGGGCCTTCTGACGCAACAGGGTGGTGCATGGGACCTGATCGCCGGGCGGGTGGCTGCGGTTCCGGAATATCAACGGATGTTCCGCGACGTGACCCCCGAAAAGGAGGTCTCGTTCGTTGCCATCGCCAACGCGATTGCCGATTTCATCGCCTTTGAATGGCGTGCCGACAACAGCCCCTTTGATCGCGCGATGCGCGGAGAGGAACCTCTGCCGCCCGACGCGGTGCGCGGCATGCAGCTGTTTTACGGCAAGGCCGGTTGCGGATCGTGCCATTCGGGGTGGTTTCAGACCGACCACGGGTTTTATGCGATCGCGATGCCGCAGATCGGCCCGGGAAAGGCTGCTCGGTTTGAAAACCACGTCCGAGATGATGGCCGACTGCGCGTAACCGGTGCAGCCGAAGATGCGTTTGCGTTCCGGACGCCGTCGCTGCGCAATGTCACGCTGACTGCGCCCTATGGCCACGATGGCGCCTATGCTCGGCTCGAGGACGTGGTTAGGCACCACCTTGACCCCGAAGGCGCGTTGCGGCGCTACTCGATCGAAATGGCAGAGCTGCCCGCCTTTCCCGGAGCCGATGATCAACGGCCGCTACAGGATCCGGCCTTGGTCGATGCCATCGCTGCGGCCAACGAGTTGCAACCGATTGCTCTGTCAGATGCAGAGATTGACGACATCCTGAGTTTTCTGGCCGCGCTGGAGGATCCCGCCGAACGGCTGGGTGTACCACAGCGGGTGCCCAGTGGGCTGCCAGTCGACAAGTGATCAGCGCCGCAGTCGGATGATCCGGTTGGTGTCGTATGTCTCCCAGTCCGAGGGGTCTCCGCCGGGCCAGACGACACGAATGTCCACGGTCTTGGCATTGCCCAGACCGAAATGCTGCGGCCCTGCCATCCCGCTGGCATGGCCGCCGCCGATCGTGATCTCGCGGGTCTGAATTCCGGCAGCGGTCCGGACTTCGACAAAGGCGCCGATGGCCTGAGAATTGACGTCGTGCAGGCCCAGGTCCACCATGATCCAGTTCCCTGTGGCGGGCTGGTTCTGATAGATTTCGGCGGGTGATCCGCGATTGACCACAACCAGGTCCAGCCAGCCGTCATTGTTCAGATCATGCAGTGCGGCGCCGCGAGATTTCGCCATCGATGCCACACCGGCCTCAGCCGCGGATTCGAAGAACTGACCGGATTCCAGGTGCAGCAACAGGCTGTTGGGGTCGTCCTGCGCCGCATCCGGCATCTGTTCGACATTGCCCTTCGCGACGAAAATGTCGTCACGCCCATCGTTGTTCACATCCGCGAATTGCGCGTGCCAACCGGTCGATGGTCGCCCGTCCGCGCCGATGTGCGGCCGGTGTGCGGTCGTGCCCTTGTCATAGGTCGCATCACGCCATGTGGGACCGCCGGCTTCGGGGTCGAAAATCTGGAATTTCTGATCTCCCATCGAGGTCAGGTAGACATCGGGATAGCCATCCCCCGTCAGATCGCGCGACGCGATGCCCATGCCCCAGATCGAATAGGGCAGCCAGCCTTCGGCCTGATCATACAGGCGCGGAGTATCTTCCATCGCCCACATCTGTTCCTGTCCGTCTCGGACATAGTAGTGCCGATCGTTGCTGATCCGCAGATCCGCGCGCCCGGTCCGCCCCCAATCCGAGAACAAAGCCGACAGCGCACAGTATCCGGGTTCCAGGCTGGCGGGCGGGCCATAGGTTTCGCCAAGGGGGCGGTACAGCAAAGTGGGGCCGCAGGCCTCGAATGGGCCATTCGGATTGTCGCGGTCCACATAGGTTCCGAAGGCCAGAGTGGGCAGTGTCTGCCCGGGTTCCCACGTTGCCGAGAAGGCCGTGGTCCAATGGTCATCGGAGTCAAACCCAAGCCCCGCGAATGGGCTGAACTGGCAATCGGGCCCACCTTTGAGCAACAGGTCCGCCCCAACGCGCAGAACCACAAGGTCCAGGATGGTATCGCCGTCGATGTCCATCGGGTACGCGCCGGTCACACCTGTCAGTGACAGCGGCTCCGGCGTGTTTGCCTGAAAGGAGATTTGCGCCTGAGAGGTGTTTCGGAACAGCTGCGATGGGTTCGCCCCACCAGCAAGGAAGAGTTCCGGCAAGCCGTCCCCGCTGCAGTCGAAAACCGCGACGCCGCCACCCACGAAATGCTCCCAGCCGCCGTCGTAGACATGAGAGGGAATGTCGATCGGTTGATATCGGGGGATGGCAGGATCGGCACTGGCGGTCGTGGCGAAGGCCGCCACCAAGGCGAGTTCAGCTCGCATGGGCTGCGATCTCTTGCACCTTTAGGATCGACACTTGTTCGATCCCGTAGGCCGCCGCGCCCTTGGCCCACATGAGGTCGCCCCAATGATGTACCTTGATCTCGGGCAGGGCGGTGTCGACATTCACAACTCCGTTTCGAATGCGCGCCATCACGTCGTCCGAACACAGGTGCTCAAAGCTGACCTGGGCTCCCGACAGAATGATGCAATCGGGGGCAAACAGATTGATGAGGTTGGACAGGCCCAAGCCAAACATCTGGCCCGCGCGGGCCAGAACGGAAATCGCCCGTTGGTCCCCGGCGTGCGCGCGGTCGTGAATGTCGGAAACGGTTTCCAGCGCGCTGCTTTGCCCGGCGACCGTCATTTCTCGGATCAATGCATAGTCGCCGACATAAGCCTCGAGGCATCCCCGTTGCCCGCATTGGCACAGCGCCCCGTCCAACTGGACCTTGGCGTGCCCGAATTCGGCCCCGCAGCCATGGTTGCCCCGGAACAGCTTGCCGTCCAGAACGATGCCCAGTCCGACACCGTGTTCGATCGTGACGACAAGAAAGTTCGACAGGCCCTTGCCCAAGCCGAAGAGCTGTTCGGCCTTGGCCACCAGGTTTGCATCGTTTTCAATGAAGGCCGGGCAGGGCAGGCCTTCGTCCAGAAACGCGGCGAAGTTCACATTGCGCTCGGTGATCGAAGATGACCAGTGCACGAAATTCCTCTCGGCATCGACCAAACCGGCGATGCCTATGGAAACACCTGAAAGCCCGTCGATCGTACGGTCGATCTTTGCGCAGGTCTCCTCAAGCGCAAGGCGCACGGTGCGGACGAAATCGCGTGGAGACATTCTGGCATCTTGCAGGGCGTACATGTGCGAGGTGACTTCGTTGCCTTCGAAATCGACCAGAATGACCGAGATGACCTGACGCGCGACCTTGAGGCCCGCCACAAGATAGGAGGGCCCGTCCAGTTGCAGAAGAACCCGCGGCCGCCCGCGTTTGGCCGATCTGGAATGCGCCTCGCCCTCGGTCTCTCGGACCAGGCCGGCGGAAATCAGGTCAGCGGTTGCGGCGGTGACGGTGGCCGGGCTGGTCTGCAGGGCCGATGCGATATCGATCCGCGAAATCGACCCCTTGGTTCGGATATGCTCCAACACCCGAAGGCGCGTGGCATTCCGTTGGTCCAGCGAGTTTTGAGAAGCCTTGCTTTTCAGCATCTTGTCTCCGCGAATCTTCTGTTGGCCTCAATCTATTGGGATTTGGAGCCTGCGAACAGAGTGAATATTTTACCCGCTGAAATAAATATGATACGCAGAAACACGAGGGCCGCGAATCATGACGCGATGGCCCCATCAACGGGAGGAAATCATGAAACGAATTCTCAGCTTTTCAGCTGCTGTTGCCATGGTTGGTTCGGCTGTCTTTGCCGAGCCGGTCGTCGGCGTAAGCTGGTCCAACTTTCAGGAAGAGCGCTGGAAAACGGACGAAGCGGCAATCAAGTCTGCGCTTGAGGCAGGTGGGGCCGAATATATCTCGGCGGACGCCCAGTCGTCCTCGGCCAAGCAGCTGTCCGACATCGAAAGCCTGATCGCACAGGGTGTGGACGCCCTGATCATTCTGGCGCAGGACGCGCAGGCCATCGGTCCGGCCGTACAGGCCGCCGCGGATGAGGGCATTCCCGTCATCGCCTACGACCGCCTGATCGAGGACGACCGCGCGTTCTACCTGACCTTCGACAATGTCGAAGTGGGGCGCATGCAGGCGCGCGCCGTGTACGAGGCGATGCCCAAGGGAAACTACGTCATGATCAAGGGTTCGCCTACGGATCCGAACGCGGACTTCCTGCGCGGTGGCCAGCAGGAAATCCTTCAGGCGGCGCTGGACAGTGGTGACATCGTGATCGTCGGTGAAGCCTATACCGATGGCTGGTTGCCCGCCAATGCGCAGCGAAACATGGAACAGATTCTGACCGCCAATGAAAACAAGGTCGATGCGGTTGTCGCCTCGAATGACGGGACTGCAGGTGGTGTTGTCGCGGCGCTGACCGCGCAGGGCATGGAAGGTATCCCAGTGTCGGGTCAGGATGGCGATCACGCCGCGCTGAACCGAGTGGCCTTGGGTACGCAGACCGTTTCCGTCTGGAAGGACGCACGCGAGCTGGGCAAGGCCGCCGGCGAGATTGCCGTCGCACTCAGCAGTGGCACCGACCCGTCGGAAATCGACGGAGTGGTCAGCTGGACCTCGCCGGGTGGAACGACGATGAGTTCTGTCTTCCTGGCTCCGGTTCCGATTACCAAAGACAATCTGTCGGTTGTTGTGGATGCCGGTTGGATCGCGCTGGAAGATCTGTGCCAAGGCGTCGAGAACGGCCCAGCACCCTGCAACTAAATTCCAAAGTCCCCGGCCTGCATGGGCGGGCCGGGGACCCTTGCTGAATTTGAAAGATCGGAAATGACCGAAACTTCGTCTCAGCCGATACCCCAGAAAACCAAGCCAAGCCTGTTCCAACAGCTGGAACTGGACATGCGGCTTTTGGGCATGATCGGCGCATTCGTGATCCTGTGCATCGGGTTCAATATCGTCACTGACGGACGGTTCCTGACGCCCCGCAACCTGTTCAACCTGTCGATCCAATCGGTTTCGGTGGCGATCATGGCCTGCGGTATGGTGTTCATCATCGTAACCCGGCACATCGACCTGTCCGTTGGCGCGTTGCTGGCGACCACCTCGGCGGTGATGGCCATGACGCAGACCGAGTTGTTGCCGCGCGTGTTGGGGATGGGGCTGGACCATCCCGCCACCTGGATCATCACCATCCTGGTCGGTCTTGCCATCGGAACGCTGATCGGAGCGTTTCACGGCTGGATGGTCGGCTACCTGACCATTCCGGCGTTCATCGTGACTTTGGGTGGCTTTCTGGTCTGGCGCAACGTCGCCTGGTATCTGACAAGCGGGCAGACAATCGGGCCGCTGGACAGCAATTTCCTGATGTTCGGGGGAACGAACGGAACCTTGGGGACAACGGCAAGCTGGCTGTTCGGGTTGTTTGCTTCGGCCATTGCGATCTGGGCGCTGTGGGGCAGCCGCCGGGCCAAGGCGGCGCATGGCTTCCCGGTCAAACCCGTCTGGGCCGAAGCAACGCTCGCCGGTATCATTGCAGCGAGCATTCTTGGATATGTGTACATCCTGAACAGCTATGCCATTCCGACCCGCCGGTTGCAGCGTATGTTCGAAGCCCGCGGCGAGACGATGCCCGAGGGCCTGATCGTCGGATACGGCATCCCGATCTCGGTCCTGATCCTGATCATCGTCGCCGTGACCCTGACGGTCGTGGCCCGCAAGACCCGGTTCGGACGCTATATCTTCGCGACCGGCGGCAACCCGGACGCAGCCGAACTGTCGGGCATCAATACCCGCCTGCTGACCGTCAAGATCTTTGCGCTGATGGGCTTCCTTTGCGCGGTTTCGGCGGTGGTCGCCTCGGCGCGGCTGGCCAACCATTCCAACGACATCGGAACACTGGACGAACTGCGGGTGATCGCGGCAGCGGTCATTGGCGGAACCGCCCTGTCTGGTGGCATCGGCACCATCTATGGCGCGATCCTTGGTGCGCTGATCATGCAGGCACTGCAATCGGGCATGGCCATGGTCGGCGTGGATGCGCCGTTCCAGAACATCGTCGTCGGCAGTGTGCTGGTTCTGGCCGTCTATATCGACATCGTCTATCGCAAGCGATTGGGTGGAAAATGACGCAAGCGCAGGGAACTCAGAAAACGCCGCCGGCATCCGGTCGCGGATCCGGGCAACCACCTCTGGTCGAGATGCGAGACATTTCGATCTCGTTCGGCGGGATCAAGGCCGTCGACCAAGTCTCGGTCGACCTGTATCCCGGCGAGGTGGTGGGACTGCTGGGGCACAACGGGGCTGGCAAATCGACGCTGATCAAGGTCCTGTCCGGAGCCTATCAGATGGACCACGGGCAGATCCTGATCGATGGCAAACCGGTCGAGATCAACAACCCGCGCGACGCGCGGGCCAACAATATCGAAACGATCTACCAGACCTTGGCCCTGGCCGACAATCTGGACGCCACCTCGAACCTGTTCCTGGGACGCGAAATGACGACGCCTTTCGGTCTGGTCAACGACGCGGCGATGGAGGCCGAATGCCGTAAAATCATGGCGCAGCTGAACCCCAACTTTCAGAAGTTCAACGATCCGGTTTCGGCTCTGTCCGGTGGCCAGAGACAGTCGGTGGCCATCGCGCGGGCTGTCTATTTCAACGCCCGCATCCTGATCATGGACGAACCGACGGCCGCCTTGGGTCCGCACGAGACGCAGATGGTGGCCGATCTGATTCACCAGCTCAAGGCGCAGGGGATCGGAATTTTCCTGATCGACCACGACGTACACGCAGTCATGGATTTGTGTGATCGGGCCTCGGTCATGAAGAACGGCAAGCTGGTCGGCACGGTCGATATCGCGGACGTGACCGACGACGATCTGCTGTCGATGATCATTCTGGGTAAGCAGCCCGGGCAAAACTCGGAATAGGGGGCAGGTATGACAAGCGGTTTCTTCGAGGGTATCGAAAAGGTCCGGTACGAAGGCGTAGACAGTCGGAACCCGCTGGCGTTCCGTCATTATGACCCGGACGAAATGGTGTTGGGCAAGCGCATGGAGGACCATCTGCGCTTTGCCGTCGCCTGGTGGCACTCTTTCGCATGGGAGGGCGGAGATCCGTTCGGTGGTCCGACCCTTGTACGCCCGTGGCACCCGCAAGACGACATGGCGCGCGCCCGGATGAAGGCCGATGTCGCCTTTGAGATGTTTGAAATACTGGGTCAGCCCTATTTCTGCTGGCACGACGCGGATATTCGACCCGAGCAGGGCAGCTTTGCCGAAAACCTGCGCACGCTCGAGGAAATCACCGACTATATCGGTGAAAAGATGCAGGCGTCGGGAACCAAGTTGCTTTGGGGTACCGCCAATATGTTCAGCCATCGCCGCTGGATGGGGGGTGCCAGTACGAACCCTGATCCGGAGGTCTTTGCCTTTGCCGCAGCAACCGTGAAATCCTGTATGGACGCGACCCACAAGCTGGGTGGCGAGAACTACGTTTTGTGGGGGGGGCGCGAAGGCTACGAGACGTTGCTGAACACCGATCTGGGGCTGGAACTGGACCATATGGGACGGTTCCTGAACATGGTGGTCGACTACAAGCACAAGATCGGGTTCAAGGGCACCATTCTGGTCGAGCCGAAGCCACAGGAACCCTCCAAGCACCAATACGACTATGACGCCGCAACCTGCATCGGGTTTCTCAGGAAATACGGGCTGGAAGACGAAGTGAAGCTGAACCTGGAACAGGGCCACGCGATTCTGGCGGGCCACAGCTTTGAACATGAGATCGCAGTGGCGGCGGCCGAGGGTATGCTGGGTTCGATCGACATGAACCGGAACGATTATCAATCTGGATGGGACACGGACCAGTTTCCCAACAACGTGCCAGAAGTCGCGTTGGCCTACTACTACATCCTCAAGGCCGGAGGGTTTTCGACCGGGGGCACGAATTTCGACGCCAAGATCCGCCGCCAGTCGATCGACCCCGAGGATCTTGTCGCGGCGCATGTGGGCGGCATGGACGTCTGTGCCCGCGGATTGAAGGCCGCGGCCGCGATGATCGAGGATGGCGGGCTTGATGCCGCGTTGACCGACAGATATTCCGGATGGGACAGCCCGGAGGCGCAATCCATGCTTGCCTCATCGCTGGATGAAATCGCGGCCCGGGTGTTGGCCGAAGGTATCAATCCCGAGCCTCGATCCGGAAGGCAGGAGCGGTTGGAGAACTACGTCAACAGGTTCGTCTGACGGCTGTAGGTTCAACAGTTTCGCACCCAGAAGCCTCGGATTGGTTCGGTTTCATCGGCCGGTACTCGTGACGTAGGACCGGCTGTGCGCCACCGGGCCATATCCGAATGCGTGTTGTGGGCGTCGGTCCTCCGCGGAGGGGGGCCAATCGACCCGGGTGCCTTCTGGCTTCAATCAGATGCCGGGACTACCAGCCCAAGTTCTTTGTCCGATGCCGTCCCGGCGTATTTGTCCCGCGGTGGCATTGGCCTCGACTTCCAATGTGGCTCGAACGCAAAGCTCGACACTTTGCGGCCGCCCACCAACGCTCCGTTTCCGGCACCCAAGGCATAGTCGTAGTAGAGTTTCACGATTTCTTCTTGTGTCACCTGCCCCGTGGCCTCATGGGCCATGCAGGCGGCTTTCCAGTCTCGGACCCTGTCGTACTCGCCGTTTTGCGGGAGTTCGAAGTCCTCGTAATATTCCAGAAACCAGAAGCGTTGGAACATCGGTGTGAATACCGCCTCGGCCAACCCGAACTGATCGAACAGAAAAACACCGTTCGGGTTGTGGGTCAGGAGAAAGTCATTGAGGTCACGATATAGCGCGAGCAGTTTTTCGTTGTGGGCGTCTTTCTGCGCGGGGTCCTGGTTCATCACATAGACGTAGCCGGTCATGGTGAAGGCGCCTTCTTTGGCAATCAGCATCGACTCGACCGCATGCTCGGCCGGGTCGGTGCGCCGCAGCGTTGGCCCTTCGAGCATTTCATCGAGATAGCGCAGGATCACGAGGCTCTCCTTGATGATCTGCCCGTCCGGAGTCTCGAGAACCGGCAGAGCGGTCGTTCCGCGCGTTTTTGTCAGCAGTTCTGGATCGCGGGGTTTGGTGATGTCCACGACGCGGAACTCCACCCGGTCCCGAATCCCCCGTAGTGCCAGTAAGATTTCAAGCCGCTGTGAAAAGGGACACACGGGAATATGGTAGACGATGTGCTGGGTCATGACGTTCAATCCAATGGTGGGCCAGTAAATGACAGGTTGTACTTGGCGGCTACGGCCTCGATGTCAGGCATGTCTTCTGGAATTTTGTACAGGGCCGTTGCCATGGCGTGGAAGAAGCCCTCGAAACCTCCCGGTGTGAGAATGACAAGGTGACGGCTGGGCTCATCACCGATGACCTTGAACGTGTGTTCTTTTCCGCGGGCTATGAAGATGCTTTCGCCCGGGCCCACACGTGTTTCGATACCTTCGACCCAGACTTTGCAGACACCGGTCAAAATCACGAAGACTTCGTCCTCGGCGTGATGGATGTGCCGTGGCGGTCCGCTTCCGACCGGCGAAAGGCTGTCTACAATCGACATGGCGCCCCCGGTTTCAGCGGGGTCCAGAATTGTTTTGTATCGAACGCCCTGCCATTCGAGCGTGGTGTCATCAACCAGATGATCATGCATCGCTTCTGTCCTTTGATCCGACATGAAACGAAAGCGCTTTCGGTACCTTACTTGTAGGCGCAAAAAGCGGTATCAATCTAACGAAAGTTCATAATACGCGGTATTACCGACATGAATTTCGCAACGCTTGATCTGAACCTGCTCCGTGTTCTTGATGCGATCCTGACGGCGGGGTCCACCACCAAGGCAGGGGAAAGACTTGGGGTCTCGCAATCCGCGGTGTCGAATGCGTTGAACCGCCTGCGGCACGCCTTGGGTGACGATCTGTTTGTGCGGCGGGGAAATCAGCTTGTCCCAACGGATTTTGCGGTCTCGATCAAGGACGGGCTGCGTGAGGAACTCAATCGACTGGAAAGCCTGCTGAGCCGCAATGATGACTTCGACCCCAGGCAGGCATCCGAAACTTTCAAGATTGCGGCCAGCGACTTTTTCGCCGAGCTGCTGATGCCCGGTCTTGGGGGCGTTCTGAACCGCAAGGCTCCGAAGATGGTCGCGCAATTGGTGGATCTTGTTCCCGAGAACTATGTCGAGAGTCTTGAGCGCTACAATGCTGATCTCGCGTTGATCCCGGATACAGATACACCGGATTGGATCAGCCGAGAGGTGCTGTTCCGGTCGTCCTTCATGGTCGTCGGCCGCGTTGACAACCCATTCCTTGCACAGATCGAAGACGGCACCGAACTTCCGATGGAAACCTTCTGCGCCTTGTCGCATGTGCTGTTCTCACCTGAGGGAAAACTGGCGGCGATGGGTGATGCGGCTCTGGCGAAAGTTGGTCGGAAAAGGCACGTCGCGATGACCCTTCCGGTGTTTTCAGGGGTGTGCCGAGTGGTCAGTGCAAGCGATCTCTTGGCCTTGGTGCCTTCTCAGCTGGCCAGGAAGTTTGCGCCGGAGTTCGGCCTGAAGGTCCTTGCCCCGCCGTTCGAAATCGAACCCGTCAACATCATCGCTATCTGGCACAGACGATCGGATGCAAATCCGATGGCAAAATGGATGCGGCAACAAGTGTTCGACCTGCTGAAGCCGCTGGACACCAGGTAGCCGGACAAGCGCGGGCTGAGTCTCTATTTACTGACGATTTCCACGGTATAGGCGCGCCGGGCCGAGGGCGGCGGCGGCGGGAAGGGCGCGGCGGTCCGGACCTGCGCCAGTGCGACCTGATCCAGCCGGGACGAGCCCGAGCTGCGGGCAACGCTGACCGAAGCCAGCGCGCCGTTGTCGGCGATGCGAAAGGCCACCCGAACCGAGCCCTGGATGTTCACGCTTTTGCGCCGCGCCCGCAGGATCCTGCGCTTGACCAGACCGGCATAGGTGCTGGCCTCGGCATTGCCCTGCTCCTGCGCGGCGCGGTTCGTCCGCTTCGCCGAGGCCGCCCCGGTCGCCGCGTTGCCGGTGGCGCTGCCCTTTTTACGGCTGACCGCGGCATTGCCGGTCGGGGTGGGTGGTTTTGGAGGCCGGGCCTGCTGCGGCTCGGGTTTTTGCAGGGTCGGCGTATGGGAGTTCTGCCGCTGGGCCGGGGCCTGCGCCTGTAACCTGGTGGCCGGCTGCGCGCGCGCACGGTCCGCCGGGGCCTCTGGCGCGGTCTGTGTCGGGGCAACGGGTGAGTGACGGGTGGCGGCGGGGGGTGTGGCCACGGTTCCGGCCGCATAGTCCCGGAACGAAGACCCCAGCGCCGCAGGGGCAACCGCGCCACTGCCTTCGATGAGAACTGCCTCGTCCGTGTCGAATTCGAACAGGGCGGCGGCGTGGGTCGCGGCGGCCAGCACGACCAGCACGGTGGCCATAGTGCGGGATTGCGGGATCATGGCAGGCCCCGTTCGGTCACGACGAAGACCCTATTGGCGCCCAGGGCCCGCAGGGCGTCGCTGACCTGTTTCAGCCGCACCGCCGGCAAGGCCCGGTCGGGCACCAGCCGCACGGCGTCCAATGGCAGGTCGATCGAGGCGCGCTCGACATAGGCTGCCACATCCGTCAGCTCGGCCCCGCGATATTCCAGCACGCCGTCGGCGCGGATGACCAGCGCATCCGGGGGCTCGCGCCCTTCAAGATCCGCCGTCCGCACCAGTTGCACCGACTGGCCTAGGGGCGGCGCCAGCGTGCCCGCGATCATGAAGAAGACCAGCATCAGAAAGACCACGTTGATCAGGGCGATCGTCGGCTCGCGGCCGGGTTTCGTTTTGGGGGTCAGCCGGATCATCCAATGACCTGCGTGCTGAGGCGGGACACGGGTTCAAGTGCGGTCAGCAAGTCGATCAACTGCTGCGAGGTCGCCCCGCCGCCCAGGCTGATCAAGGCCAGCTGGTCGGTTCGGCCGTCGAACCGGGCGGCGACGGCGTTGGGCGCGACTTCGGTGCCGTCGATCAGGATGCGGTCGCGCTCCAGCTTGATGAACCGGATGGACCGCTGGGCCTGCGACCCGCCCGCCGCGGCGGTGGTCAGCTCGATCTCGGCGTATTTCGAGAAGGTCGAGGTTAGCATGAAGAACAGCAGCAGCAGAAAGATGACATCGATCAGGGATGTCATCGACAGGCGCCGGCGCCGCCTTTTGCGGGTTTCAAGCGCCATGGGCCAGCGCCTCGGAGGACGGGATGGCCGGGCGTGGCGCGGCGGCGTGGCCGGGGGCAAACACCGTGCGCAGGGCGCGGTTGGCAAAGACCCGTTCGCGGGTCATGCGCGCCTCGAACCAGGTCAGGACCAGCGAGGTGGGCATGGACACGGCCAGCCCCGCGGCGGTTGTCATCAACGCAACCCAGATGCCCCCGGCCAGCAGCGCCGGATCCACCGCGTTGCCGGCCTCCTGAAGGGTGCGGAAGGCCTCGATCATGCCCAGCACGGTGCCGAACAGCCCCAGCAGCGGCGCAAGCTGCGAGATTATGTCCAGCACGTTCAGCCCGCGTTCCAGCCCGGCAAAGCGCGCCTCGGCCTCGGCATCGGTGCGGTCCATCAGTTCCGGCCCGTGCCCGTCTAGCGCCATGGCGACCACCGGCGCCAGATAGCTGCGGCTTCGGTCCAGATGCGCGCGCGCGGTTGCCCGGTCGTTGCGGTCCCAGGCTTCGATGGCCAGCGACAGCTCGACATGCCGCCCGACCCCGGCGGCCTTGTATTGCCACAGCTTGTAGAGGATCAGCGCCATGGTCGCGACCGAGGTCGCGATCAACACCGCCACGACCGGGCCGCCCAGGTCCAGAATTGCGGTCAGTCTTTGCAGAAACGCATCCATCGGATCATCCAATCAATTCGGTCTCAAGGCGGCTGCGCAGCGTCAGACCGGACAGGCAGGCATCGGCCAGATCGCCGGGATAGGCGCAGTCCTGCACCCCGTTGATCAGGATCCGGCTGATCTGATTGCAGGCCAGACCGGTGAATTTGAACTGGCGCACGCGGGGCCGTCCGGCGGGCAGGTCCTGGAAATCCAGCAGCGTCAGCAGGGCCACTTCGCCTTGCGCGCCGAACAGCACCGTTTCATAGACGGCGCCGCCGATATCGGCGGGGTGGGCGTTTTCGACCACGAAGCTCAGCAGGCAGCCATGATCCTGATTCACGGCCGAGCTGAGCTCGATCGTGACGCCGCCCGCGCCCTGCGTGTCTTCGGCACTGGCCAACCCCGCCCCCGCGATGGGGGGCAGGGCCAGCAGGACCGCCCGAACAAGATTTTGCACAGCTTTTGTCATGACGGGTCCTTTCCCTGAGGGGTTCAGAAGGTCTTGGCCACGGTCAGCTTGAAATTCCGGCCCGGCGAATTGCGGGTCGACAGGTTCGGCTGATAGGCCTTGTCAAAGATGTTCTCGATCCCGGCGCGCAGTTCGAAGCCTGCCAGCGCGCCCTCTTGCGGCAGATAGGTCGCGCGCAGGGTGTTCACCCCGTACCCGCCCACCGGATCGCCCGAGGAATCGAGCCCCGACTTGGCGCCGAAGATCTCCCAGCTGACATCCAGGGTTTCGCCAAACCGCTTGCCCAGGGTGATCCGCGCCGAATCCGTGGGCTCGTTGCGCCACGGCGATCCGATGCCCGCCGCGCTGAACTCGGTGGCGCTGACGATGTTGGCATTGAAATCGACGTAGAAGCCCGTGGCATGGGCATAGGAGGCTTCAATCTCGACGCCCTCGGTTTCGACCTTGGACAGGGGCAGGGACGGAGTGCCCGACACGTACGAGGTGATGTCCCACAGATCGGTGCTGTAGACATTGACCTTGGCGCGCACAACGTCGCCGGCGGCGAAGATATCGCCGCTGTCATAGGAAATGCCGGCCTCCCAGGTGCGGGATTTCTCGGGCTGGGTCATGTAGAGCGGTGTGCCCAGATCGTCGATGATCGGCAGGCTTTCGGTATAGGCCCCGCCCGCGAATACCGCGAAGCCGCTGGCGAATTCATAACGGGCCGACAGGCCGCCCATCAGCGCGTCGTTGTCATAGCTGCCGTTGAAGGGCGCGGCCGCGTCGCCGTTGCCCTTGATGTCCTGCGTTTCGTACCGCAGCGCGGGCGTGACGGTCAGCTGGTCGCCGAACTGGATGTCGTCAACCGCAAACAGCGCGACGCGACGGTCGGTGCCGCCCGGTGCCGATGGGGCATCCAGCCGCTCGCGCTCGATGAACTCCACCCCGAACCGCAGATCATGCGACGCCGCCCCGGTCTGGAAATACGAACTGTTCTTGATCGTCAGCTTGGTGGTTTCGTAATTGTGCGTGGCATCGGCCAGCGCCCGGATGCCGGGGAAGAAGGGCGTTCCCTCCAAACTGGACGAACCGGGCACATAGCTGCTGTCGATGGACTGCTCGGAATAGCTGAGATTGACGTCCAGATCGACCAGATCGTTGCCGGCCGGCCGATACTGATAGCGCAGAACGGCGATCCGGGTTTCGATGTCGCGGTCCACGTTGCCGAAGGCGTCCGCCGTCGTGCCGAAGGAATCATAGGGCACGTCCCGCTCTTCCGAGGTGGACTGATTCCAGGACGCGGTGATCGAATGTTCACGGTTGTCGCCAAAGCTGTATTTCCCCTTGGCCAGCAGCGAAGGCAGGGTAAAGGCGCTGTTGCCGATCGTGTCGCCGTTCCCGTCCTTCTGATCGCTTTGGTCGCGATAGGTGTAGTTGAGCAGGAATTCGGTCTGCCGGTTGGGTTGCCACGCAAGGATCGACGACGAGGCAAAGCCGCTGCCGTTGGAATACCCCTCGAGTGTCTGGCGGAAGCGGAACCCCGGCTCGCCGCCGGTAAAGTCGGACGCGTCCTTGGTTTCCAGCTGAACCACGCCGCCGACGACGCCCGAGCCGTATTCGAAGGACCCGACCGTGCCGCGTATGACCGAGACGCTTTTGTACAGCTGCGGATCGGTGAACAGCTGGTTGCCGATCCGGTACAGCTCTTCCGCGCCGGTGGTTGCGCCGTCGACCAGGATCAGAACCTTCTGGTCGGTGCCGAAGGTGCCGTTGGCCCCGTATCCGCGGATATTGATGCCCGATCCTTGCGGGGTCGAGCCGTTCACCAAGGTGACGCCGGGAACCGAATCGATCAGCTCGGCCACCGTGTTGGCCTGACGGTCATCAATCTCTTCCTGGTCGATATTCGTGACCGGAACCGCGGTGCCGGTCTGGATCTCGCGTTTGCTTTCGCCCAGTTCCAGGGTCCCGAGGAACCCGTCATCCTGTTCCTGCGCCCAAACCATGGACGCCATCAAACCAAAGCAAGAGGCAGTCCCAAGCAGGCCTGCAATATGAGTACGTGCACGCATTTCTGTCCCTTCGAAACAAGTGTGAGGACCGGAGATGCTTGCAGTTCGCTGGCGCTGGTCAGTTTTTTGCTGTTTTTTGGAATCGCCTTTTCGCGGCGACTTGTGTTCGTTAATAAAGGTGACTAAAACAGTCAACATAGTTTCGTGCCTTTAATTTCGGCACTGCCAGCAGGACGCTGTTTGCGATCAGCGCCCGGGCCAGCACCCCCTTAAAACCACGATGAAGACGGGAAACCCGCTATGGAACAGGTGCTTATGGCTCCTCAGGATATTCGTGCTGCCTATGCGCAGAAGACAGGCCAGCGAGACCGCGATTTAGCGGAATCGCTGGGGTTGAGCGAGGGCCAACTGGTCGCGGCCTTTGCCGGGGAGGGCGTGACACGGCTGAACCCCGACCTTGACGGGTTGTTCGGCCAGTTGGCCGGCTTGGGCGAGGTCATGGCGCTGACGCGCAACCCGTCCTGCGTGATCGAAAAGATCGGGCGATACGACAATTACCACAGCGGCCAACATGCCGCGATGGTGCTGACCGAAGAGATCGACCTGCGCATGTTCCCCACGCAATGGCACCATGTCTTTGCGGTCGAGCGGGAAACCGAGGCCGGTCTGCGCCGCTCGATCCAGGTGTTCGATGCGGCCGGGGACGCGGTTCACAAGATCATTCTGCGCGATGGCTCGGATCTGGGCCACTGGGGCACGCTGGTTCGGACACTGGCCGCCGAGGATCAGAGCCAGACGATGGCGGTCGCGCCGCGCAAACCGGCCGAAGCGCCTAAAGCCAATGCCGACAAAGCCGACGACCTGCGCCACGAATGGGCAAAGATGACGGACACGCACCAGTTCCTGCGCCTGACCTCGAAGCTCAAGATGAACCGGCTGGGCGCCTATCGCATCGCGGGCGAACCGCTGGCCCGCGCGGTTGATCCCGCGGCGGTCACCGGCCTGTTCGAACAGGTGAGGGATCAGCAGATTGAGGTGATGATCTTCGTCGGCAACCGCGGCTGCATCGAGATCCACGGCGGGCCGGTGCGGAATCTTCAGCAGATGGGGCCGTGGTTCAACGTGCTGGATCCGGGCTTCAACCTGCATCTGCGCAGCGATCACATCGCCGAGGTCTGGGCCGTCGACAAGCCGACCCAGCGCGGCCCGGCGATCTCGGTCGAGGCCTTCGACGCGGACGGCGCTTTGATCTTGCAGATCTTCGGGCGCCGCACCGGCGAGGCCGATCATCGCCCTGCCTGGGACGCGCTGGTTGCCGCGCTGCCCGGTCCGGCCGATACCGGAGCGGCATGATGCGGGGCCTGGTGACACTTTGCGCCGCTTTGCTGGCTTCGGCGGCGGTCGCGCAGGCCGAGAGCAAACGCGTGATCGCCATCGGCAGTTCGCTGACCGAGATCGTCCATGCCCTGGGCCAGCAGCACCGGCTGGTCGGCCGTGACCGCAGTTCGACCTGGCCGCCCGAGGCGGCGGATCTGCCCGATGTCGGGTATCGCCGGGCCCTGTCGCCCGAGGGCGTGCTGTCGGTTGCGCCCGACCTGATCCTTGCGCTCGAAGGGTCGGGCCCGCCCGAGACCATCGCGGTGCTGCAAGAGGCCGGCGTGGATTACATCACCATTGCCGACGAATTCTCGCGCGATGGCGTCATCGACAAGATCCGCGCCGTGGGTGCCGCGCTGGGGGTCGAGGCCGAGGCCGAAGCCCTGGCGGCCGAAACCGCACGCCGGCTGGACCGGGCGCTGGCCCAGGCGTCCGACGCGCAGGACGCGCCGGTGAACGTGCTGTTCCTGCTTTCGGCTCGGGGCAGCGAATTTGTCGTCGGCGGGGCCGAGACCCAGGCCGATACCATCATTCGGATGGCCGGAGGCAAAAACGCGGCCGCGGGTGTGACGGGTTTCAAGACGATGACGCCCGAAGCCATGGCCGCCACCGCGCCGGACGTGATCCTGATGATGGAGCGCCAGGGCGAGCCGATCCTCTCGGAGGAAGAGCTGTTCGCGCTGCCCGCAGTCCGGCTGACTCCGGCGGGGCGGAACCGGGCGCTGATCCGGATGCCCGGCGCCTATCTGCTGGGCTTCGGCCCGCGCAGCGCCGACGCGGTCATGGATCTGTCGGCCGCATTGCGGGGCGTCAGGGGCTCATGACGCTGGCACTGGATAACGGCGCGCCCCCGACCGCCGCGGCCCGCAGGTCGTGGGCTGCATGGGTGACCCTGGCCCTGATCGGCCTTCTGGCCGTGACCAGCATGGCCAGCATCTCGGTCGGCGCGTCCGAGGCCTCGTTGAAGATGGCCGTTTCAGATCTGCTGCATGGCCGGGGCCTGTCGGATCTGAACCGGATCGTGCTGTGGGACATCCGCCTTCCGCGGCTGGCGATGGGCATCCTGGTCGGGGCGGCGCTGGCGGTGTCGGGCGTCGTGATGCAGGGGCTGTTCCGAAACCCGCTGGCGGATCCGGGCATCGTCGGCGTAAGCGCGGGGGCGGGGCTGGGCGCGATCACCGCCATCGTCTTCGGCAACCTTCTGCCCGCCGCCGTTCTGGCCTGGGTCGGCAGTGGCCTGGTCGCGGTTGCCGCCTTTCTGGGCGGCTGGGCGTCGGTCCTGATCCTCTATCGCGTTTCGACGCGTCAGGGGCAGACCTCGGTGGCCACGATGCTGCTGGCCGGCATCGCCCTGGCGGCTCTGTCGGGCGCGGTGTCGGGGGTCATGGTGTACATCGCCGACGATCAGCAGCTGCGGGATCTGACCTTCTGGGGCATGGGGTCGCTGGCCGGCGCGACCTGGACCAAGGTCGCCACCGCCGCGCCTTTGATACTGGCGTCGATCCTGTGCGCGCAGCGTCTGGCCCGCGCCTTGAATGGCCTGGCCATGGGCGAAGCGGTGGCGCATCACATCGGAATTCCGGTGCAGCGCAGCAAGAACATCGCGATCCTGACGGTGGCCGCCGCCACCGGCGCGGCCGTGGCCGTGTCGGGCGGGATCGGGTTCATCGGCATCGTCGTGCCGCATCTGCTGCGGCTGGGCACCGGCCCCGATCACCACCGGCTGCTGGTGAATGCGGCCTTGCTGGGCGCCGCCCTGTTGCTGGCCGCCGACATGATCAGCCGGGTGATCGTGGCCCCGGCCGAGCTGCCGATCGGCATCGTCACGGCCATTCTGGGCGCGCCGGTGTTCTTCTGGATCCTGCTGCGCCGCCACGGATCGATGGGAATGTGAATGATGAAAGCTGAAAATGTCAGCGTCCGTATCGGGCGCAAGCAGATCCTGCGCGAAGTGGATTTCCTGGCTGAACCCGGACAGTTCACCGCGATCATTGGGCCCAACGGCTCGGGCAAATCCACGCTGCTCAGGGCGCTGTCGGGCGAAATCCCGAACGTTGGCCGGGTCACCTTGAACGGCCAGGACATCGCGGCCCTGCAGCCCTGGGAACTGGCGGCGATGCGGGGCGTTCTTCCGCAATCCTCGGCCGTCGCCTTTCCCTTCACCGCGCTGGAAGTCGTACGCTTGGGCCTGCCCGGCGGCCTGGCCAACGGCGACGACGCCCTGCCGTCGCGCGCGATGGCGCATGTCGATCTTGCGGGGTTCGAGCCGCGCTCGTACCAGAACCTGTCCGGCGGCGAGCAGCAACGCGTGCAGCTTGCGCGCGTTCTGACCCAGGTCTGGAGCTCGGTGCGGCGCGACCGGCCGCGCTGGCTGTTGCTGGACGAGCCCGTCGCCAGCCTGGACATCGCGCATCAGTTCACGGTTCTGCGCATCGCGCGCGAATTCGCCGATCAGGGCGGGGGCGTCGTGGTCGTGATGCATGACCTGAACCTGACCGCGTTGTTCGCCGACAAGGTCTGCGTTCTGTCGAACGGAGAGGTCTGGCGCACCGGGGCGGTTTCGGACGTCATGACCGACGAGGTGATGCGGCAGGTCTACGGCATCGATCTGCCGGTCAGCACGCTGCCGGCAACTGACGTTCCGTTTGTCTTGCCGCAGGCGCTGGTTTGAGGCCCAAACCCCACTGAGCCAAACTGCAGGGCAGCCAGATTTCATGCAGCAGGCGTACCAATCCAACGCACGGTCTCACGGGTTTCACCACGACGCGTGGGACCGCTATTCGGAATTTAGCGAAACCATTCTGCGAGAATTTCGAAACCGTGACCCCGGTTCGAAGTTGCGCTTGATGGGTCAAACGGCAGGTGCTTCACTTTTTTCAGTGCGGGGCGTGTTCACATGCGAAACGCGCTCAATACACCCGAGACGCTGACCCGATCTCGACGATCAGGCCCGTCCGCCTGATCGCTTTCGATCAACGAGAATCAGCGCCGAAGACGACCAACATGGAGAGATGCAACATGAACAAACTTGCTACGTTACTGGGGGGCGCATCGATGGCGGTCGCTGCCCCGGTTTTTGCTGCCGATATCGTGATCGGTGTCCCGAACTGGGCGTCGGTGAACGCCACCGCGCACATTCTTGAAGTCGTTATCGAAGAAAACCTTGGCCTTGATGTCGAATTGCAGAACGGCACCAACCCCATCGTGTTCGAAGCGATGGATTCCGGCGCGATGCACGTCCACCCGGAAGTCTGGATGCCGAACCAGCAGAACCTGCACGACACCTATGTCAAACAGAATGGCACAGTCGTGATGAACGAGAACCCGGTTCAGGCTGAGCAGGGTATGTGCGTGCCGACCTACATTGCCGAGGAATATGACATCAAGTCCATCGACGACCTGAGCGATCCGGACAAGATGGCCATCTTCGATACTGACGGAAACGGTACCCCCGAGGTTTGGATCGGCGCGCCCGGTTGGGCGTCGACCGTGGTCGAGAAGATCCGCGCCAAGTCCTATGGCTATGACCAGATCTTCGAACTGACCGAGTACGAGGAAACCATCGCCTACGCTAATTTGGCAAACGCGACCAAGGCCGGCGATCCGTGGATCGGGTTCTGCTACAGCCCGCACTACATCTTCGTGACCCAGGAACTGACCGTGCTGGAAGAGCCGCCGCATGATCCGGCCACCTGGACGATCGTTCAGCCCACCGATGACCCGGACTGGCTGGACAAGTCCGAGGCCTCGACCGCGTGGAACGGGGCAACTCTGCACCTGCACTACGCCAAAGAGCTTGAGGAAAATCACCCCGAGGTCGCGGCCCTGTTCCGCAACTACCAGATGCAGGGTGATGATCTGAGCGCGATGGGCAAGGCGCTGGCCGTGGACAACATCGAAGCAGCCGATTTCGCCCGCCAGTGGGTGGCTGAAAACGAAGACACCGTTATCGGCTGGCTGACGAACTAAATCACAAACGCATGGGGCCGTCGCGACTGATCGCGGCGGCCCTTTGCCTGTTTGCCGGGATGCAACCCCGTAGATGAGGGGCAAATGGACGAACCTGTCGTAAAACTAGAAAATGTCTGGAAAATTTTCGGCGCACGGGCCGAAGAAGCCATGGCTGCGGTCCGGAATGAAGGTATTGGAAAACCTGAAGTTCTTGAAAGATTCAATTGCGTGGTCGGCGTTCAAGGCGCCACGTTCGAGGTGCCGCGTGGCGAGATTTTTTGCATCATGGGCCTGTCGGGTTCAGGCAAGTCGACCCTTGTGCGCCATGTCAATCGCCTGATCGAGCCCACGGCCGGAAAGATCGAGATCATGGGGCAGGACGTGTCCAAGATCTCCGAGTCCGAGTTGCGCCGCATCCGCGCGCAGCAGATCGGAATGGTATTCCAGCACATGGCGCTGATGCCGCACCGTTCCGTGCGCGACAACGTGGCCTATCCGCTTGAGATCCGCAAAGTCTCGAAATCCAAGCGCTGGGCGGTCTCCGATCATGCGCTGGGCCTGGTGGACCTGACCGGGTACGAGGACCGGTTGCCCAAGGAACTGTCGGGCGGGATGCAGCAGCGCGTGGGCATTGCGCGCGCGCTGGCTTCGGACCCGGAAATCCTGTTGATGGACGAACCATTCTCGGCGCTGGACCCGCTGATCCGGCTGCAGTTGCAGGATCAGTTCAAGGCTCTGGTTGCGCAGCTGAAAAAGACCACGCTGTTCATCACCCATGACCTGGACGAGGCGATCCGTATCGGCCACCGCATCGCCATCATGAAGGACGGCGTGATCGTCCAGGTCGGCACGCCCGAGGACATCGTGATGAACCCGGCCGATGACTATGTGCGCGAGTTCGTGCAGGGCATATCCAAGCTGAAACTGGTCAAGGCGCATTCGATCATGGAGCCGTTGGAGAGCTACTCCGGTCCGCTGGATGGCGCACCGCGCGCCGATGAGGGTGCAGACCTCGACCAACTGATCGACCTGGCCGTGAACACCGAGCTTCCGGTGGTGATCACCGATGGCGGTCAGGATGTCGGCGTCGTGACCAAACCACGCCTGCTGCGCGGAATTCAGGGGGGCAAAAATGACTGATGCAACCACGGAATTGAAAGTCACGGCCGCCTCCGACATCGAGGTGGACCGCGAGGCGCTGGATCGGTCGATCCGCGAATTCGCCGGCCCAAATGGCGACTATTACGTCAACGCCTTTCACAAGATCCACGATGCGACCAGTCCGATCCCGAACACGTTCAACCTGTGGGCGGCGGTGCTGGGGCCTTTCTGGTCCGCCTCGCGGGCGATCTGGGGGATGTTCTGGGCTTTCCTGATTCTGGAAATCATCGCCTGGGTGCAGATCGGGCGCGGCGGCTGGGGCAATCCGGGGGCTGACCTAGCCGAACGCGCGGCCCGTCAGCAGGACCGTGCGAACGAGCTGCTGGCCCGCGCGGCGGATGCAACCGAGAAGGCGGACATCGACCGGTTCAACAAGTTGGCCGCAAATATCCAGAAGGCGGCCGATGCCAGCCTGGCCAAGGCGCAGGCCGCGCAGTCCGAAGCGCTGGGGATCATGGTCACCGGCCTTTTGATGCTGCTGGTCTTCAAGCTGGTGCAGGGGCTCTACGCCGATCGGGTGTACGAGAAGCAGTATTCGAACTGGCGGATCGACCCCGACAGCACCGAAAGCGGCCGCTCGACCCGGAACACGGTTCTGGGGGCGATTCTGGTGACTGCGATCGGGCCATTGATCGTGTACAAATTCACTGTGAACGCCTCGCTTCCGCTGCTGGATGCCTTCCCCGAAAAACAAGTGTCCGAGATGATACTCGGGCCTGATCAGGGCACATTGTTCTCGGTCGTGGCCAGTTGGATGGAGGCCCGGATCGACGCCGCCGCCGCCGCGGGCGGAGACATTTTCGACGGGATCGTTGCCGGTGTACGCTCGGTTCTGGACGGGCTGACCGTGGCCCTGATCGGGTCGCCCTGGCCCGTGGTCATGCTGGTGATCTGCGTGACCGCGTGGCGCGCAGCGGGTCCGCGCGTGGCGATCTTCACCGCCGCGTCGCTGGCCTATATCGCGCTGCTGGGCTATTGGGGCGTTGCGATGGAGACGGTGGCACTGGTGGGCGCGGCCGTGCTGCTGTGCGTCACCTTCGGCATTCCGCTGGGCATCTGGTTCGGCAAATCCAAACGTGCCTATCGCGCGGCCGAGCCGGTGTTGGACCTGATGCAGACTCTGCCGGCCTTCGTGTATCTGATCCCGATCATCGCCTTCTTTGGCACCGGCAACCCGCCGGGCATCCTGGCCACGATCATCTTCGGTATGCCGCCGGTGATCCGCCTGACGGCGCTGGGCATGCGCGGGGTGCCGGAAAGCATCAAAGAGGCCGCCGTGGCCTTTGGCGCCTCGAAATGGCAGTTGCTGAAGGACGTGGAAATCCCGCTGGCGCTGCCGTCGATCATGACCGGCGTGAACCAGACCATCCTGATGTGCCTGTCGATGGTCGTGATCATCTCGCTGATCGGCGGCGGGGGTCTGGGCAAGGAAATCCTTGAGGCGCTGCAATATGCGGCCAAGGGGCCGGGCCTGCTGGGCGGTTTTGCGATCCTGTTCCTGGCCATGGTCATGGACCGCATCGTTCAGGGCGCCTTCCGACGCGAAGACGAAAAGATCTGACACGGCAGCCGCCCCCCGGATCACCCGTGGGGGCGGTTTCATTTCAGGGCGGGGAGATATGATGGCGGACCGCTATGAACAATCCATGATGGACAACCTGTACTGGTGGGGCGTGCCCACCCTGTTCCGGTGCCCGCATGTGGGGCCGCAAGACCAGGATATCGCCCTTGTGGGCGTGCCGCACTCTGCCGGCAACGGCACCACCGAGCGCGACCAGCATCTGGGCCCGCGCGCGCTGCGTCATGTCTCGGCCGTGCAGCGCCGGGTGCATTCGCTGTTCCAGATCGATCCGTGGTCGAGCGCGCGCATTGCCGATGTGGGCGACGTGCCGTTTCCGCGCGCCAACGACAACGAAGACTGCATCGAGCGTATCACCGCCTTCTACCGTGACATAGACGCGGCCGGTGCGCGGCCCGTTTCGATCGGTGGCGATCACTCGATCACGGGCGGGATCGTTCAGGCGCTGGGCCGAGGCGAACTGGCGGGCGGGCAACCGGTCAGCTTTTTGCATCTGGATGCGCATACGGATGTGTTCACCAAGGTCGATCATTTCCTGGGGGCCAAGAAGTCGGCCGCGCATTGGGGAGCTTACCTCGCCGATCAGGGGCAGGTGGACCCGGCCCGGTCGATGCAGATCGGGTTGCGGGGGCATCCGCGCAGCCTGGACTGGCTGCAGCCTTCATATGACTATGGCTACAACATCGTCACCATGCGCGAGTTCCGCCAGCGTGGCTTGGCCGATGTGGTGGCCCAAACGCGCGAGGTTCTGGGCGACCGGCCGGTTTACATCACCTTCGATCTCGACTGCCTTGACCCGACCATCGCGCCGGGCGTGTCGAACCTGGAACCCGGCGAGAAGGGTTTTGACATCGACGAGGCCGTGGGCATCCTGCATGCCGCGCGGGGGCTGAACATCGTCGGCGGCGATGTGGTCTGCATGATGCCGACCAAGGACAGCCCCAACAATATCACCGCGCTGACGGCGGCGGCGGTCATGTTCGAGATGATCGCGATGATCGCCGAGAACGTCGCGCGGGCCTAGCGCCGCGCGTCGATCGCCTGGGCCAGCACGCACAGCAGCTCGAACATCAGCGAAATGCCCAGCCAAGCGGTACCGCCCGATGGGTCGAAGGGAGGCGAGACCTCGACCAGATCCGCGCCCACAAGGTTCAGACCTTCCAGCTTGCGGATGACCTGCTGGGCCTGAAAGCTGTTGGGGCCGCCGATCTCGGGCGTGCCGGTGCCAGGGGCATGGGTGGGGTCCACGAAATCGATGTCATAGGTGCAATAGCAGGGCGCGTCGCCGACGATGGAGCGGACCTCGGTCATGACATCGTCGATGCCGCGGTCGAACAGCTCTTCGATGCGGATGATGCGGATGCCCTGCGCCTCGCCCCATTCGATATCCTCGGTGTTGTAGGCGGTGCCGCGAATGCCTACCTGCACGAAACGTTCGGGATCGACCAGCCCCTCCTCGACCGCGCGGCGGAACGGGGTGCCATGGGTATATTTGTGGCCGCCGAAATAGCTGTCGAACAGGTCGGTATGGCTGTCGAACTGGATCAACCCAAGCGGGCCGTCGCTGGCCAGCGCCCGCAGGACGGGCAGGGTGGTCAGGTGATCGCCGCCCGCCGTCAGGGGCACTATGCCGCGCAGCATCAGGTCGGTGTAGAAGCGGGTGACGCGATCCAGCGTATCCTCGATATCCACCGGGTTGGGCGGCACGTCACCCAGGTCGGCACAGTTGACCAGTTCGAACGGGGCAACCCCGGTCACCGGGTTCATGGCGCGGATCATGGTGGACTGGTCGCGCAACTGCCGCGGCCCGTGCCGCGCGCCGGGCCGGTTGGTGGTGCCCCCGTCCCAGGGGATGCCGACCAGCCCAAGCTCGACCAGATCCATCCGGTCGTCGTCCGCGGTCAGGGCCGGCAGACGCATGAAGGTGGGGACACCGGCAAAGCGCGCCAGCTCCATCGCCGAGACGGGTTGAAAGAACGCATTTGCCATGAGGCCCCCTTTGTCGTCATTTGCCCGAGCCTAGCGCCAAGCCCGCGTCAAAAACACCCAGTCCGCGACACAGCAACGTCGGATCAGGACAGAATCCGGAAAATGGCGCGGATCTCGGCCTCCTGTTCGGGGCTGAGGTATTGCGGGTGATGCGTGCGCAGGATTTCACGCGCGCGGTCACGGGCGGTGGACCAGGCATCGCGGGCGCCGCTGTCCTGCCAGCTGCGCGGCTCGGCCCGGTCGGCAAGGGCGGGGTAGAAATAGTCACGCTCCATCGCCGCATGGGTGTGGGCGCTGCCCAGAAAATGGCCCTCGCCCAGAACCGACTGGCAGATCGCGTCAAAACCCAGGTTTTCTTCGGTCACCTCGATCCCGCGCAGGGCGCGATAGGTGTGCGAGTGCATCTCGTCATCCAGCACGAACCCCTCGAAGCTGACCCCCAGCAGCGAGGCCGTCATGCCCGAGCTTTCATAGATCAGGTTGCCCCCGGCCAGCGCGGCGGCCAGCGAGGTGATGCCTTTTTCGGCGCCGTATTGCGCGTCGATGGCCTTGGCATCGGTCATCGAACAGGCCACGCCCGAGGGCAGCCCCAGCCAGTTGGTGATCTGGGCCGAGGCCGCGTTCAGCACGGCGGTTTCGCCACTGCCGCCCGAAAACGCGCCGGTGCGCAGATCGATGATGAAGGGCCAGTTGGAAAACACCATGGGAAAGCCCGGCCGGATCGCGTTGACCATGATCAGGCTGGCCAGAGTTTCGGCCAGAGACTGGGTCAGAAACCCGGCCATGGTGGCGGGCGCGGTCGCCCCGGCCTGGGCTGCTGTGATGCAGGACATGGGGATGTTGTGCGCGATGCATTCATAGACCACGTCCACCGCATCTTCGCCGTACCGCAAGGGCGAGATCACCGGGCTGATATGCGCCTTCAGGAACGGGCGTTCCGCAAAGGCGCCCCGGCCTCCGGCAGCGATATCCAGCATCCGCACGATGGGCGCGACATGCTCGGCCAGCGTGAACGAGGTCGCCACCGGTTTGGTGGTATTCCGGATCAGCGCATAGGCGGTATTCACGTCCAGATCGAAATTGTCCGGCACGTCGGTGGCGACGCAGCATCGGGTGAACCAGCTGACATTGGCCAGCGTGTCCTGAAGGCGGGTGAAATCATGCAGATCGGCCAGCGTCGACGGGCGATAGAGCCCGCTGTCGAGGTCCAGCGTCTGGACCGCTGCTCCGCCGGTGCCGAAATGCACGCGGTCGCCGCCCACTTCGATTGACCGGGCCGGGTCGCGCCCGTGCAGGGTAAACCGCTTGGCGGCCCGCCGGACCGCGCCTTCGACCATCGCTCGAGGAAAGACCAGCCGTCCCGGCGGGCCTGGCCGCGCACCTGCGGCGATCAGATCTTGTGCCAGGCGGTCGGGCACCTCGCCCATGCCCAGCGTTTCCAGCAGGCGCAGGGCGGTGTCGTGGATCGCCGCGATCTCGGGCAAGGTCAGGGGTTTGTACTGCCCGCCGATCTGGCCGGGCGGGCAGGGGTCAAATGCCGGTTTGGCCGCCCGTTGCGCCAGCCTGGCCCGCCGCCCGCCGCGTTTGCCCTGTTCTGGCATCTCCGAAGGCTCCTGATCCGATCCTGCCCTGTAGGGTATGCGGCAACGCGGGGTGCAGCCAAAGCGGAAATGCCGTTTTGAGAAATCTCAATTCCCGTTTCGATTTTTCGGGACCGGCCACTGCGCCATTGCCCGCCCGCTGCGCCGTTCGGCAGGGTTCGGAGAACCTCAGAAGGAGCACACCCATGAAATCGCGCACCAAGGTCGTGGTGATCGGCGGCGGAATCGCCGGCTGTTCAACCCTGTATCACCTGACGCAGGAAGGCTGGAGCGACGTGGTTCTGGTGGAGCGCAACGAGCTGACATCCGGCACCACATGGCATTCGGCCGCGCAGGTGACGAATTTCGGAATGAACCAGACGATGGTGGGGCTCAAGTCGCATTCGATCCGCCTGTACAAGGAACTGGCCGAAGACCCGGACTATCCGATCAACTACCATCATGGCGACGGTGGCATCCGGTTGGCCAATACCGAAGCGCAGATGCAGGGCTATCGCCATTTCGCGTCGATGGCGCGAGGGATGGACGTGCATTTCGAGGTGATCGACGCGCATGAATGCGCCCGCCGCCACCCGCTGATTTCCACCGAGAACCTGCTGGGTGGCCTGTGGGATCCGCTAGATGGTGACATCGACCCGGCACAGCTGTGTCAGGCGCTGGCGCGGCGGGCGCGCAAGGCCGGGGCCGAGGTCCATCGCAACACGCCGGTCACGGCCCTGACCCAGCATGGGGACGACACCTGGACCGTTCATACCGAGCACGGCGACATCGACTGTGACATCGTGGTGAATGCCTGTGGCTACCGCGTGAACGAGGTGGGCGCGATGATGGGCGTACACCATCCCGTGGCCTCGATGGAGCACCAGTATTTCCTGACCGAGGAAATCCCCGCGATCCGCGATGCCGGCCACCGCATGCCGCTGCTGCGCTGCCCGATCAGCGACTACTACTGCCGGCAGGAAAAGAACGGGCTGCTGTTGGGTTTCTACGAACAGGACTGCAAGACCTGGGGCATAGACGGGATCGACCCGAACTTCGTCAACGCGCTGTGCCCGGACGATCTGGACCGGGTGACCGATGTGCTGGAAGGCGCGTTTGCCCGCATGCCCGCGCTGATGGAGGCAGGGATCCACACGGTCGTCAACGGCCCGATCACCTACACGATCGACGGCGCGCCTCTGGTCGGGCCGATTCCCGGCAAGCGCAACGCATTCTGCATCATCGGGCTGCGGGCCGGGCTGGGCGAGGGGGGCGGCCACGGCTGGCTTCTGGCCCAGCAGATCGTGCATGGCGAGGCCTGCTATGACACCTGGTGCCTCGACCCGCGCCGGTTCGCCGGGCATGCCAATGTCGAGCTGACCGCGTTGAAGGCGATCGAGGATTATCAGAACGAGTTCCGCTTTCATTTTCCGCACGAGCACCGCCCCGCCGGGCGGCCCGCCAGGACAACGCCGCTGACCCCGGTTCTGGCCGCCGAGAGCGCGGAGTTTACCGTGGTGAATGGTTGGGAGCGGGTCGAGTACATCAAGCCTACGCCCGATTTCACGCCGACGCTCAGTTTCGATTTTGACGAAACCTTCGACGTGATCGCCGCCGAGGTCGCCAACGTGCAGCAGAATGTCGGGCTGGCCGAGGTCAACGGGTTCAACCGGATCGAGATCACCGGCGCCGACCGGCATGCGTTCCTTGACCGGATGATCTGCGGCGCGCTGCCCCGTCGCCCGGGTCGGGTGGGGTTGGCCTATCTGCTTAACCATCAGGGCATGGTCAAGGCCGAGGCGACCATCGCCAATCTGCCCGCCAGCAACCGGGGGCCGGATCGCGTCTGGTACGGCTCGGCCGCCGCGGCCGAGCTGCACGACATGGATTGGCTGTCCCGACACATCGCCCCCGACGAGGACGTGCAATTGCGCAGCCTGACCAACGACCAGACCATCCTGGTTCTGGCCGGACCACGGGCGCGTGACGTGTTGTCGGCCTGCTCGCGCGGGGATTGGTCGCGGGACGCCTTCCCGTGGCTCAGCGTACACGAGTGCTTTGTCGGGATCGCGCCCGCTACCGTGATGGGCGTCAGTTTCTCGGGCGAGTTGGCCTATGAGATCCATGTGCCCAACGCCTCGCTCCATGCGGCCTATCTTGCGCTGCGGCAGGCCGGACAGGCCTTTGGCCTGCAACTGTTCGGCGCGCGGGCAGTCGAGTCGATGCGGATGGAGAAAACCTTCCTGCATTGGAAGGCGGACCTGATCACCGAGTTCGACCCGTTCGAAACCGGGTTGGGCCGCTTTGTTCGGCTGGACAAACCGGAGTTCATCGGGCGCGCGGCGCTGATCGAACGGCAGGCCAAAGGGCCGTCACGCAAGTTGGTTGCCCTGCAGGTGCAGGCCGCGCACGCGCCCGCGCATCCCGGTGCGTCGCTGATGGCAGGGGATCGGGTGGTGGGAACGGTGACCTCGGGCGACTGGGGGCATCGTACCGGGCTGAACCTTGCGCATGCCTTTGTCGAGCCGCACCTGTCAGCAGAAGGCAGCGAGATGATGCTGGACCTGTGCGGTGACAGGGTTCCGGCGCGGGTTATTCCTGCCTGCCCCTACGATCCCGACTTCATCCACATGCGCAGCTAAAGCGGGTGACCAACATTCACCATTGCCCGAAAGCCAAAACTCTGTTTCGCTAGTTTCGATGAAATCGAAATTGCGGGAGGGTTTTGCCCCGTGTCCAAAACACTGAGCCTGCGCTGGTTGGAAGTGTTTCGCCTGATCGCCAAGTCCGGTTCGATTCAGCAAGTGGCCTCGGAAACGGGTTTGTCGATCAGCACCGTTTCCAACCATCTTCGCAGTCTGGAAGACGCCCTTGGCATCGCATTGGTGGATCACGGCCGTCGTCCGATGAGCTTGACACCGGCTGGCGAAGTATTTTCGCGTTATGTACGGGATGGCCTGACCGTGTTGAAGCGGGGCGAGGCTGAGATCCGGTCTGGCAACTGGCGCCACGCCACCGATCTGCGGCTGGCTCTGGTGGACGATTTCGACAACCAGATCGCGCCCGAACTGATCCGGTTCCTGGCCCATGCGCTGCCGCGCTGCAATTTCCGGCATTTCACGCGGCCCAGCCACGAGATCATCGAGAAGTTGCAAGAGCACAAGCTGGACGCAGGTGTGGCGACCCGACCGCCCGGCGGCACACAGGGGCTGATCGAATATCCTTTGATGCGCGATCCGTTCATCGTGATCGTGCCCGAAAAGTTCAAGGGCGAGGTGCAGGACCTGTTCTCGCCCCATTCCGACCTGCCGCTGCTGCGGTATTCGCGAGACTACACGATCGGCAAGCAGATAGAGATCCAGCTGACGCGCAACAAGTACAACCTGCCGAACCGGTTCGAGCTGGAATGCAACCAGTCGATCATGGGGCTGGTCGCCGAAGGCAGCGGGTGGGCGATCACCACGGCGGGGTGTTTCCATCGGGCGCATCGCTATCATGACTCGGTGCGGGCAACGCCTTTTCCGGGGCGGAACTTTGTCAGGATCGTTTCTCTGTTCACGACCGAGGTCTATCCGGACACCACTTCTAAACTGATCCACAAGGCCCTCAGCAGCTTGATCCGGCAGTATTTCACCGAGCCGATGTGCAAACGGCATTTGTGGCTGAAGGGTGATTTCCGGACGATGGAAGATCAGGCCGCCTGACCCGGGCACGCGGATTACCGCGAGTTGGCAGGACCCAGGGACTGCCGTTCGACAATATGCGTGTACAGGTGTTCACCGGCCGCCGGGGTCCTTTTTTCAACCATTTCGATCAATGCCTTCGCGGCTTTTCCGCCCATTTCCCGATGCGGCACATGCACAGTTGTCAAAGCCGGGCGCAGGATCCGGGCCAGTTCGATGTCATCGAACCCTGTGATCGAGACATCCTCCGGGACTTTCAGCCCCATGTCCTGAGCCCTGAGCAAAGCGCCAGCGGCCAGGACATCGTTGCCGCACATGACAGCCGTCGGCGGCGTGTCCTGCGACATGAAACGCGCGAACGCTTCGGCGCCGTTTTCGATTTCATACGGGGTCTCGATGACCTGAAGCACCTGCGGGTCAAGCCCGTGCTGCCGAACAGCGTCGCGCACGCCGTCCAGTCGAAGGCGCGCGCGGTCGTTGCCGTGGGTAATGCCGGATATCACCGCAAGCCGTCTGTGTCCGAGGTCGAGGACCCTTTTCGCCAGCTCGTACATGGCCGCCCGGTTGTCGAATCCGATAGAGGGCAGACGCCCGTCCGGGGAAAACGACCACGCAACCAGCGCCGGAATTTCGCGGTGTTCAAGAAATTCGTAGATGCGCGGCGCCCGGTCGTGACCGATCAGCAGCAGGCCATCGGCGCCGCGGGCGACCAGAGTTCGGATCTGCTCTTCTTCAGTTGCCGGTTTGTAGGCCGAACTGGATACCAGTAGCGTATAGCCATGTTGGTGCAGCTCTTCCTGAAAGGCCTGCAAGCCGCGCGCAAAGATGGCGTTTTCCATCGTCGGGATGATCGCGCCTATGGTAAACGTGCGCTTGGCCGCCATGACCCGAGCCGCGAAATTCGGTGTATAGCCCAGGGCCTCGATCGCCGATTGCACGCGTTTTCGGGTCGCTTCGACCACCCTGTCCGGGGTGTTGATGCAACGCGAGACCGTAGCCGTGGAAACGCCTGCCCTTCTGGCAACGTCATCCAGTGTCGGGGCGGGCTTCAGCTTCGACATTTCCAAACCTAATCTTTGTTCTCTTCAATTCTAACCGGATCGGATTGGCAATGAAAGGCGAAATGTAAGCGCTTGCATTTTCTATGTAAGCGCTTACAAATGGCATCAGTGCCGATTCTACCCGGAGTCCCGAACATGTTCCTTGCCGCATCCGCCATCGTCTTCGTCGTCTATTTCGCGAACGTGGCGCTGGGTGCGTTTGCAGGCCGCGCGTTTCTTGGGGATGTGGGTGAGATGCTGGTTCTGTTCGCGGCGTCGATCCTGTTCGTTGTCGCAATTCTGAAAAAAGAGGCCGCGCGCGAGGAGAACGGCGGCTGAATTTTTCCAATGGGAGGGCAATCAATGAACAAAGATCAAATGGAACTGGCGTCAGCTGAACGCCGCAATTTCCTGAAGCTGAGCGCCGGCGGCGCGTTCACGGCGGCAATCGTGGCGGGCGCGGGAGGCGTGTTGTGGTCATCCGAGGCCGCGGCGCAGACCGCCAAGGAGGAAAAAGAGCGCGAACAAGCTGCCGAGCATGTGATGACGGTGGCCACGGCCTATGTGCTGGGCGCCTCGCGCAGCTATCCGATCATGCAGCTGGACCTGAAGGAGAACATCCAGAACGCAACCAACGGCAAGGTCTATGTCAAGCTGGCCCCGGGCGGGCAGCTGGGCGCGGGCGGCGCTTTGGTGCAGAAGGTGCAGGGTGGAACCATCCAGGCCGCGCAGCATTCGCTGTCGAACTTCGCACCCTTCGCTTCGACCGTGGACCTGATCAACATGCCGTATCTGTGCGGCTCGAACCAGCGGTTCACCAATCTCGTGCATTCCGACACCTGGAAGAACGAAGTGCATCCCAAGGTCGAGGCCGCAGGCTTCAAGGCGCTGTTTTATGTCGTGATCGACCCGCGCGTCGTGGCCGTGCGCCAGGGCGGAAATGCCATCATCACCCCCTCGGACATGAGCGGGATCAAATTCCGCGTGCCCGGGTCCAAGATGCTGCAGCAATACTACCGCATGGTCGGCGCCAACCCGACCCCGGTTGCTTGGGGTGAGACCCCCTCGGCCATCAAGCAGGGCGTGGCGGATGCGCTCGACCCGTCGGTCGGCGCGCTGTATGTGTTTGGCTTCAAGGACATTCTGTCTCACGTCACCTTCACTCAGGCGGTGCCGGACAGCCAAGTCTATTCCTGCAACCTGGAATGGTTCAACTCGATGCCGGCCGACGTGCAAGAGGCCATAATGTGGGGCGCGGAGATGACCGGACACCAGAACCTCGCCAAGGTTCCCTCGGCTCGCGCCTATGCAATGGCCGAACTGAACAAGGCCGGGGTTCAGTTCCACTCGCTGACCGACGACCAACTGGCCGAGTGGCAGGAGGCCGGCGGTTATCAGCGCTCGGAATGGGACCCATTCAAGACCGAGCTGGCCGGGTCGATGGACGCCTTCGAAAAGTTGGTCGAGGCGGCCGGCACCCAAGGCAAATACTACGTCCACGACGCCTGATACGGACCGGGCGGGCGCCGGACGCGTGCCCGCCTTTTCCAGACCTGCACGGCCTGATCCTTCAGGCCCATCCCCCCAGCCTTGCCGAGGGAAGCGATGTCCTTACTCAAAACCATAGACCGCAACGCCGAACGCTGGCTGCTGCTGGTATTCTACGTGATGCTGGTCATCACGATGGCCATCGAGGTACTGCGGCGCGAGATCTTCGCCTATTCCTCGATCTGGGGCGAGGAGATCGTCCGCTATTCCTTCATCTATCTGGCCTGGATCGGCGCGGCGGCGGCGGTCAAGGAGCGCGCCCATATCCGGATCGACGTGATCATGCATTACCTCGGGCCGCGGCCCAAGGCGGTGCTGTATATCTTCGGTGATCTGGTGATGTTCGCAGTGGCGGTCATCGCGCTCTATTGGTCCTACGAGGCGGTGCATGTCTCGGCCAAGTTCGGGTCGGTCACCGACGGGCTGCGGGTATCGAAGGTGTGGTTCCTGATGGCGGTGCCCACGGGATTTGCCCTGATGATCTGGCGCCTGATCCAATCGTTGATGAGCGATATCAAAAGTCTTCGCGACGGCACGCCCGTCTTTGAAGGCGACAAGCTGTTTGACTGAGGAGCAGGCGGATGCTGTGGAATACCCTCAATCAAACGGTCGAACTGGGCTGGGATTTCTACCTGCCCGTGATCCTGTTCGTCGGCGTGATCGCGCTGGCGGTTCCGGTCTGGGCTGCAATCGGCTCGGCCGCGATCGTGATGCTGATCATGTCGGGGGACCTGCCGCTAAGCCTTGTGGGCGAAAGCCTGTTCACCGGCATCGACGCCTTTGCCCTGACCGCCGTGCCGCTGTTCATCCTGACCGGTGACGTGCTGGTGCGCACCGGGCTGTCGCGCAAGTTTCTGGACGTGGCCGAGGCGCTGACCTGTTTTGCCAAGGGCGGGTTCGGTTCGGCCACGGTTCTGGTCTGCGGCATGTTCGCAGCCATTTCGGGGTCTGACGCGGCGGGGGCGGCGGCAGTGGGTCGGATGACGATCAACCGACTGGTCGAAAGCGGCTATCCGCGCCCATATGCCTGTGCGTTGGTGGCGGCGGGGGCCTGTACCGGTATCCTGATTCCGCCTTCGATCGCCTATATCATCATCGGGCTCGTGCTGGGCATCTCGGCCTCGACCCTGTTTCTGGCCGCTCTGATCCCGGGGCTGGCGATCCTGATCTCGATCCTCGTGACCAATATCATCATGAACCGCCTCTATGCCTATGAGGGCGGCGGGATGATGACCTTTGGCGAGTGGGCGGCCAACCTTGGGAAGGCGCTGAAATCAGGCTGGTATGCGTTCATCGTGCCCGGCATCATCTTCTATGGCATTTTCTCGGGTCGCCTGACCCCGACCGAGGCGGGCGCGACCGCCGTTGTCGTCACCATCATCATGGGGTTCATCCTGCGCACGCTGACGCTGGCAGACTTCCCGTCGATGCTGGTCAGCTCGGCCAAGGTGAACGGGGTGATCCTGCCGATCATCGCCTTCTCGGCCCCGCTGGCCGAGGCACTGGCGATCATGGGCGTGCCGCAGGGCTTCGTGGCCTCGGTGACCTCGCTGACCGAGGATCCGTTCCTGCTGATCCTGCTGATGATCGGCATTCTGATTGCGGCCGGTTGCGTCATGGAGACGACACCGAATATCGTCATTCTGGCCCCGATCCTGAAACCGTTGGCGGACAATATCGGCATGAACGAGATCCAGTTCTGCATCATGATGATCACTGCCTTGGGCGTTGGCTTCATCACGCCGCCACTGGGGCTGAACCTGTTCGTGGTATCGGGGATCACGGGTGAATCCATCCTCAAGATCGCAGCCCGCGCCGTGCCCTTCGTGCTGACCATGCTGATCGTCGTCATCCTGATCGCCTACGTTCCGGCACTGTCGACCACTTTGCTTCCTGAAATCTACCAATAGGATCTTCTGAACATGTCGCGTGAATACCTCAAGAAGGCTACCCTGACCGCACAATCCCACGCGTCCGAGGTGCATGACACGGTCAAGACCATACTGGCCGACATCGAGGCCGGCGGAGACGCCAAGGCGATGGAATACGCGGCCAAGTTCGACAAGTTCGAGGGCAATGTGCTGATGACGCCCGAGGAAATCGAAGCCGCCTGCGCCCGGGTGCCGGAAAAGCTCAAGGCCGATATCCGTTTTGCCCAGGACAACGTGCGCCGCTTTGCCGAGGCGCAGAAGGCCACCGTTTCGGATGTGCAGCTGGAAATCGTGCCGGGCTTCATCGCAGGTCAAAAGGCCATCCCGGTCGATGCGGCGGGCTGCTATGTGCCCGGCGGGCGGTATAGCCACATCGCCAGCGCCATCATGACCGTGACCACCGCCAAAGTGGCGGGGTGCCGTCACATCACCGCCTGTTCACCGCCCCGCCCGGGCGAGGGCGTGGCTCCGGCGATCGTCTACGCCGCCAATATCAGCGGCGCTGACAGCATTCTGGCCATGGGGGGCGTGCAAGGTGTGGCCGCCATGACCTATGGCCTGTTCGGGCTGCCGCGCGCCAACATCCTTGTGGGGCCGGGCAACCAGTTCGTGGCAGAGGCCAAGCGCATTCTGTACGGCAAGGTCGGCATCGACATGATCGCCGGCCCGACCGACAGCCTGATCCTGGCGGATGCCACGGCCGACCCCTTCGTCGTGGCCACCGACCTGGTCAGTCAGGCCGAGCATGGCTACAACTCGCCCGTCTGGCTGGTGACCGATGACCGTGATCTGGCGATCCGGGTGATGGAGATGGTCCCGACCCTGATCGCCGATCTGCCCGAACTGAACCGCGACAACGCCGCCGCCGCCTGGCGCGACTATGCCGAGGTGATCCTGTGCGCGGACCGCGAAGAGATGGCCGCGTGTTCCGACGACTACGCCCCCGAGCACCTGACCGTGCAGGCCGCGGATCTGGATTGGTGGCTGGATCGGCTGACCTGCTATGGTTCGTTGTTCCTGGGCGAAGAAACGACCGTGTCCTATGGCGACAAGGCCACCGGTACGAACCACGTCCTGCCCACGTCAGGCGCGGCCAGCTATACCGGCGGGTTGAGCGTGCACAAATACATGAAAATCGTCACCTGGCAGCGGGCCACGCGCGTGGGTTCGAAACCCATCGCCGAGGCGACCGCGCGGATTTCGCGTCTGGAGGGGATGGAGGGCCACGCCCGCGCCGCAGATGTGCGTCTGGCCAAGTATTTCCCGGACGAAAATTTCGACCTGACCGCAGATGAATGACCCCCGCGACCTGTTCGATCTGACCGGCCGGGTGGCCTGCGTCACGGGCGCCAGTTCGGGGCTTGGCCGGCGCGTTGCGCAGGTGCTGGCGGCTGCGGGCGCGCGGGTGGTGGGCGTTGCCCGCCGGGCCGATGCATTGGCCGAGTTGCAGGCCGAGATCGGTTCAAGCGCTGCGGTTGTCGCAGGTGACGTGGCCGACCGGGGCGGCCTGCCAAGGCAGGTCGAACAAATCGCGGCCCCGTTCGGCGCGCCGGATATCGTGGTTCATGCCGCCGGGGTGAACACGCGACAGGTCGCCGATGACGTCACGCCCGAAGGCTGGGACGCGACGCTGGGCCTGAACCTCGGTGCGCCGTTCTTCCTCAGTCAGGCCATGGTGCCTGCGATGAAGGCGCGTGGTTGGGGCCGGATCGTAAATTTTGCTTCGCTGCAGACGACGCGGGCCTTTCCCGGCGGGATCGCCTATGGGGCCAGCAAGGGCGGGATCGCACAGCTGACCCGCGCCATGGCCGAGGCCTGGTCGTCCCACGGGATCACCGCCAACGCCATCGGCCCGGGCTTCTTTCCGACCGAGCTGACGCAGGCGGTGTTCGATGACCCCGCCCGCGCGGCCCGCAACGCGGCTCAGACATGCATCGGTCGCAATGGCCGCATGGACGACATTGACGGGCCGATCCTTTTCCTGTGCTCGCAGGCATCCGACTATGTAACCGGGCAGATCCTGATGGTTGACGGGGGGTTCACGGCGAAATGAAAGCTCTGGTTTATGAAGGCGTCGAACAGCTGGTCTATCGCGACGTACCGGACGCCGCGCCGCAACCCGGTGAGCACCTGATCCGGGTCGAGGCCGCTGGGATCTGCGGGTCCGACATGCATGCCTACTTGGGTCATGATGCGCGCCGCCCGGCGCCCTTGATCCTGGGTCATGAGGCAGCGGGCACAGTGATCGGCGGCCCCAAAGACGGAACGCGGGTCACGATCAATCCGCTTGTAAATTGCGGGCAGTGCCCGGCCTGCCAAGCGGGACGGGAAAACCTGTGCCCCGACCGCCAGATCATCTCGATGCCCCCGCGCGAAGGCGCTTTTGCTCAATATGTTTCGATGCCTTGGGACAATCTGGTCGAGGTGCCGGATCACGTGCCCTTCGCCAAAGCCGCCTTGGCCGAACCGCTGGCCGTCAGCTGGCATGCCGCGCGCCTCGCGCTCGAGGCGCTGCACCCGGCGATGGAGCGTCGTGCGCTGGTGATCGGTGGTGGGGCGATCGGCCTTGCGGCGGCGCTGGCGCTGCGGGCGATGGATGTCGTGGATGTGACCATCGTCGAACCCAACGACCTGCGGCGTAAGTTCCTGCAAAGGCTGGATTGCGCCAAGGTCGTACCCGAAGCGCAAGGCGAATTCCCGATCGTGGTCGACACCGTGGGATTTGCCGCCACCCGTGCGGTTGCCTCGGAGCGGGCCCAACCCGGCGGGGTGATCGCGCATGTGGGCCTGGGCGAGGACGCCGGCGGGCTGGACGTGCGACGCATGACCCTGCAAGAGATCACCTTCATCGGAACCTACACCTATACCGCGCAGGATTTCCGTCAGACCGCCCAAGCCATCTTTGACGGCGCGCTGGGGCCTCTGGACTGGATCGAAGAACGCGATCTGGCCGATGGCGCCCGGGCCTTTGCCCAGCTACGCTCGGGCGAGGTCGCGGTTCCGAAAATCGTGCTGTCCCCGTGGGCCTGACCGCCCGGAACTGGAGGTAACCATGTATAAGAAAATTCTTGTCCCCATGGCGCTTGACCACGGCATTTCGCCCCAAACGCTCGAGATCGCCCGTGCTCTGGGCGGCGGATCCGCCGAGATCGTCGCGCTGCATGTCTATGAGATGCCGCAGGGCTCGGTCAGCGTCTATCTGGATAAGGATGCCGTGGCCGATGGCTTTGCCCGCGCCCGCGAAGTCCTGATGAACAAGCTGGAAGGCCTTACGGACGTAAAGCCCGAACTGGTCAAAGGCCACACCGCGCGCACGATCATCGACTATGCCAACGACCACGGGTTCGATTGCGTCGTCATTGGCTCGCACCGGCCCGGACTGACTGATTATTTCCTCGGCTCCACCGCGTCGCGCGTGGTGCGGCATGCAAAATGTGCCGTCCACGTTCACCGCAGGGCCTGACCCGTCCATCGCGCCCTCGGCGCCCCAACCCAGGAACAGAAGCTTCGACATGAACATAGACAAGAAGATCACCGAAGATCTGGTGGCCAACGACATCTCGTTCGTCACCACGGTGCCGTGCAAGCAACTGGCCGGCGTCATCGCCGAGATCGACGCCCACGACTCCATCTACCACATCCCCTCGAACAAAGAGGACGAAGGCATGGGCCTGTGCGCCGGGGCCTGGATGGGCGGCAAGCGACCCGCGATCATCATGCAGAACACCGCGATCGGGGTCACGATCAACACGCTGGCGACGCTGATCCAGTATTACCGGATGCCGCTGCCGATGCTGATCTCGTATCGGGGCGAACTGCGCGAGCCCATCGCCTGCCAGGTCGAGATGGCCGTTCATACCAAGGCCCTGCTGGCGCAGATGCATATCCCGACCTACCATTTCCACCATCAGGAAGACGTTGCCGAACTGGACGCGATCCTGAAATACACCTTCATGTGCAACAAGCCCGTCGCGATCCTGACCGACGCCAATTTCTGGGGAGGCTATGGCGACCAATGATCCGTTCTGAAATCCTGAAGGAAATCGCCCCGATCCTGCGTGACCAACTGGTCGTGTGCAATATCGGCATCCCCAGCCAGGAACTGCATGCCATCGACGATCAGCCCACCAATTTCTACATGCTGGGCACGATGGGGCTGGCCTCGAGCATCGGTCTGGGTCTGGCGCTGGCCCAGCCAAAACCGGTGATCGTCATCGACGGCGACGGCTCGATCCTGACCAATCTGGGGACGCTGCCGACCATTGCCAACAACGTGGCCGACAACTACATCCTGCTGATCATCGACAACGGCTCGTATGGCTCGACCGGCGATCAGCCGACCTATGCGGGGCAGAAGACCTCGCTGGCCAAGATGGCCGAGGCGGCGGGCTGCGAGCGCGTGATCGAATGCCAGGCCGAAGAGACCGGCCGCGTGCTGCAAGAGGCGCTGGACGCTCGCCAGATGACCATCATCGTCAGCAAATGTGAAAGCGGAAACGCCAAGATGCCGCCGATCACGATGGACCCGGTCGTCATCCGCGATCGCTTCATGAAGGCCGTTCAGGCCTGATGGGCGCAAGCGCCATCCACAGCGCCGAAGATGCCCGCCGGTTGGCTCGGCGGCGTCTGCCGTGGATGGTGTTCGACTATATCGACGGGGCCGCCGGGTCCGAGGCCGGGGCCCGGCGCACCCGCACGGCACTGGACGCGATGCCCCTGCGGCCCCGGATCCTGCGCGATGTCAGTACCCGGTCACTGGCGACCCGCGTGTTCGGGCAACCAGCCGACAGGCCCTTCGGCATCGCGCCCATGGGCATGTGCAACCTGTCCGCGCCGGGCGCCGACCTGATGCTGGCGCGGCTGGCGGCGCAATACGGGGTGCCGCTGGGCGTTTCCACGGTGGCTTCGACACCGATGGAGGCGCTGATCGAAGAGGCCCGGGGCCATGCCTGGTTCCAGCTGTATTTCAGCGGCGATGGCAGCGGCACGTTCAAGCTGGTCGATCGGGCAAGGGCCGCGGGCTACAAGACCCTGATCCTGACGGTTGACGTGCCCGAAGTCGGCCGCCGCCCGCGCGAACTGCGCCACGGCTTCCGCATGCCGTTCCGGATCGGGCCGCGGCAGTTCCTGGATTTCGCGCTGCATCCGCGCTGGTCGATCTCGACCCTGCTGCAGGGCAAACCGCAGATGGCGAATTTCCTGATGGAGGGGTTCGAGTTCGACCGCACCGAAAGCCGTGCAAAGGCCGATTGGGACACGCTGGCGCGGCTGCGCGACCGGTGGCCGGGCAAGCTGGTGGTCAAGGGCGTGCTGGATGTCGAAGACGCGGTTGCGCTGAAGGCGGCCGGTGTCGATGCCATCCAAGTCTCGAGCCACGGCGCCCGCCAGTTGGAGAGCGCACCCGCACCGATCTCGGTCCTGCCGCAGATCCGGGCGGCGGTCGGCGACGACTATCCGCTGTTCTACGACAGCGGCCTTCGGTCCGGAGAAGATGCGCTCAAGGCGCTGATGGCAGGAGCCGATTTCCTGTTCTTCGGGCGGATCCTGCAGTTCGCCATCGCGGCGGGCGGCGAGGCCGGTTTGCACAGGTTGTGGGCGGTGCTGTCCGAGGAGATGGACATCGCCATGGCCCAGATCGGTGTCAGCACCTTGTCGGATATCCAACGACCGGACGGGGACTAACGCGCGTGGAACAGGTTCTGGAACTCCTGCCGCATCCGCAGGCGTTCTGGGTATTCCTGCAAAAACCGTTCGAGCGGCTTGCCCTCCCAGACCTGGGCATAGACGCGCATTTTGTTGCCACCGTAGATTTTGGCGAGGTCCTCGTTTGAATAGCCCCGCGCCCATAGATCGTCGGTTATCGCGGCAAGGATCTTGGCCAATTCACCATTCCCGGTTGCGCCTTTGTTGAACGCATCAATCATGTAGCCGCCGTCGTCATACATGCTGGCATTCGCGGTCGCGAACTGAACGACAAGTTCGGTTGAAAACATGTCGTCCGTCGCGATCCCGACATGGTCGACGCCGACAAGTTGGACATAATAGTCGATCATATCGGCGGCTTGTTTGGGTGAGATATCTTCGGGCCATACCCCGTCCATCATCCATTCTGTGAATGTGGGCGAAATGTAACCTCCGGACTTGGCTGCCCGCAGTGCCTCGTCGTCCGGGATGGCTCGGTAACAGCCCTTGGTCGTGGCGTTGGGCTCATTCGCGTAGAGCCCCGCCGGAACCGAGTGGGTGTAGACATAGGGCACGCCGGGATAGTTCTCATCCATGTAGTCCATCGCGTCGTTGGCCGTTTTCGACCCGGTGTGGCTAAGGTCCAGCAGGATGCCAAAGCGCACCATCTCATCGATCACGGATTTGCCCCATGGGGTCAGACCGATGTCCCGACCGTTGTAAGCTGCCAACTGCCCTGATCCGGTTCGGAAAATGTCGTTGTACGCCAGGATCATGCTTTTGATGCCCATGTCCTTGAGCATGGCCATCTTCTTGAGGTCTCCATCCAGAACCGTTGCCGTTTGGCTGTTCCAGATCACAGCCGTCTTGCCCTGAGCATGCGCGGCCTCGATATCGCGTGTTTCATTCACGATCAGATAATTCTCGGGCTGCTGCGCCATGGCTGCGCGGAAATGATAGTGCTGTTCAAGCAACACATCGAACGACATGTCAGCGGCGGCCAATGTCATTTCATGGCCGGTGATGCCGTTGTCCCGGGCGCGTTGGAAGTAGGTGTGCAGTTGCTCGTCTTCGGTCCAGCCGGTTCCGTAGGGGCTGGCCAGCATGCCCAGTACGATCGTGTCCTGCACGAACTGCCTGGCTTGGTCCGATGCGTCCCAGGTCTTGCTTTCTTCGCTGGCGTGAAGAGGGGCGGCGATTGTCAGGACAGTTGCGGCTGCAGTCATCAGTGGCTTCATCGAGTGTCCTTCCATGGGTTGCATTGCCTCAAGCGAGCAGACCCGGCCAGCGTCAGAACACGAGCCTTGTCCGAAGGCCGAACAGGGCCACGTTGTCCTGGCCGGGGTTCAGCAGTGGGTTCGAGATGAACTGCACAGACGGCGTGATCTCCAGGCCGGGCGAAATCGAAAAACGGTAGAAAGCCTCGAGGGTGAACTGATCGCCATCGATGCCACGGGCTTCGGCCCAGTTCAGCCCCAGCCCAGCCAGATCGGTGTTCCGGCCGTAGTACCCGATGCCGGCTGACAGGGACCGATCATACAGCGCCGCCGTTCCCTTTGCCGCGCCGGCGCGCAGGAACGGCATCCATTGGTTGCCCACGAACCACGCGGCGGAGAAGGTCGCGCCATAGTCTTCGGCCCGGCTGCCGTCATCGGCTGCGTCCGCGTGCCAAAGGGTCAGGTGGATGTTGTCGAAGTAGATCCGATCAAATCCCGACGTGTAGCCCAGCTCGAGCGATTTGAAGAGGTTGCCGTCGCTGAAAACGTCGAAGTTCGGATCGGACGGATCGGCATTTGCGTCAGCGACGCTCGCCACAGCATAGAAATTGCTGCCCAGCCGCACGCCCCCGGCAAGACCCAGCCCGGGGTTCGGGGCGTTTATCGTCGGGTTGGTGTTGAACGACAGATTCTGGAAACCGCTATAGGGACTGACAAGGCCATAAATGTCGACGAAGTCGGTCACGTCGATCTGACCGAATTGCAGCGTCCATGACCCGTCCGCGGCCCGCTGTGACCAGAACAGGTTCGTCAGCAGCAAACCCGTGTCGTTGAAGGCGGTTCCTGTGATCGAAAGCGCGCCTCCGTCCAGGCCCAGAAACTGCGGCGCGACATCGGTATAGCTGTGCCGGTGTTCCACCTTGAACGTCAACGAACCCTGTTCGGTCGCCTGCCAGCTGCCATAGAAACGGGCAATTCCGCTGGCGGCTTCTCCGGCGCCCAGGTCGGCATCCGTCGTTTGCCCAAGGGCCAGATAGTCAATGTTGAAACGGAACCCGTCTTCGGCCAGACGATCCTTCCAGGCAAACCATCCAGGCGCGATATTGCGTGGAAAATCCGACCGGAATTGCGGATCGGTCAAGCCGTCTCCGGGTTCAAGCTCGGCATTCACCGACGAGGGACCTGACAATCCCTGAGCGACCGCACCCGAGGCCCAGACAAAGGCCGCCAGCACCAGCGCAATCCGTCGGATCATTCCGAGGCCGCCTGACCACCGGTTTTGCGCCGCCCCGCGGCCCCAAGAAGATCTGTCGCATCCTCGCTCCACTCCAGCCCGTCGGTGCGGTTCTGGAGCGTCTCGACCTTGTCTGCCTCCAATTGGAATGTGGCGCGCATCGGCATCAGCCCGTCCACCACCACCATCTGGTGATCGGTCGGCGAAATCGTCAGACGCCCCGTCAGGCGGACGGGTTCGTGGACATAGCTGGGAACCCAGTCGGCATCCAGCATCACACGGATCATCTGGTTCGGCGGCGGCGGCGGCATATGACTGCACATGCCCCGTTCGGGCACCAGATAGACAACAGATCGCCCGTCCGCGTCCGCCGGGGCCGGAATGGCGAAACCGGACAGCGTGACCTCTTGCCCGTCATACAAGGGGTTGCCAAGAGTGGCTGCTTTTTCCCTACGTTCGGTCACGACCTGGCGTTGACCCAACAGCCAGTCCACGTCGACACCGCCCGCGGCCAGCGCGTCCTCGGTCTCGTGCAGAAGCTCCTGCCACTTCTGGCGGTCCTCGTCCGTTCCGACATCCTGCTGCAGCCGGCCACGCAGTCGCACGACGAACAGGACGTCGTCGAATTGCTCGGGGCTGAGATCGCGATAGGGGTCTTCGAAGGTCTGGACGGTCGGGTCGGGCAGATCGTCCCAACCAATCGAGAGGCCAGCCCAGGACGGCGCGCCCGCACCCAAGCTAAGCGTCGCCGCAATCAGCAGAGTTCGGACGGAGTTCAAAAAGGCGGGCTTGTCATGGCGGTCCCGACCGCGAATCCTCATCATGGCCTTAGTTGAGCGTATTTTTGTAGATCACGCCATCCTTCATGATCAGGCGGATGGTCTCGGGGCTGTCAGGCCGCAGATCCGCGCCGAACCACTGATCGCCTGTGCCCACGACCGAGAAATCTTCGAGCGGGTTGCCGTCGATCAGCAGAATGTCTGCATAAGCGCCTTCCTCGATCACTCCGAGCTTACCGGCGGTGTAGGGATTGGTAAAATCGCCGGACAACTGGGCGATCTCGCCTCCGATCGAGGTCAGTGTGACCATTGACTGATAGGGGCCGAAGAATTCGTTGTTCAGGTGTTTTTCATACGCGATCTGGATGTTGCAGGCTTCGACTGTGCCTACGCAATCTGTCTGGAACCCGCGCTTGACCGGGCATTCCTTCATGTTCGGGATGTAGTTCTCGAAGGTCGCCGAAGCCGAGATTGCCTTGGCAAGGCTCGATGGTTGGTTCTTGACCGCCGGAATATCCAAAAGGCCGGGATCGAACGCTGTGAGATTGGTCGTGATATACGCGCCCATTTCGTTCATCTTTTCAGCAATTTCGCAGTCGAACGAAAATCCGTGTTCGATGGACATCACCCCCGCGTCGAGCGCACCCAGAATTGCTTCCTTCCGATAGGAATGCGCCATGACATAGCTGCCATATTCATTCGCGACCTGCACGGCGGCTTTGATCTCTTCTGGCGATCCGGCCAGCAACTGCCAAGGGTCGAAGGCCGAAACGACACCGCCCGATTGCATGAATTTGAGCTGGGTCGCGCCCATCCGGAAGTTGTTGCGTCCGAATTTGTAAACGTCGTCAACGCCGCTGATTTCCTGTGCCATGTTCAGGCGGCTGAAATTGGTGTCCCTCCCCGGAGGTGCGGTGAAGTTGCCAAAGTCGGCGTGGCCTCCACGCGTGCTTAGAAAGGCGCCCGACGGATAATAGCGTGGCCCTGGAATCTGACCCGAGTCGATAGCCCGTCGAAGTCCACCATTAGCCCCGCCGGCATCCCTGACCGTCGTGAACCCCTGCATCAGATACATTTCGGCCATCCGCGTCGCATGGATTCCGAAATCCTCCCATGTCGAATTGGCTTCCATGGCGCTGAGACTGGGCCCCATCAACATGAGATGCGCGTGGTTCTCGATGAACCCGGGTGTCAGTGTGCGCCCCTCGCCTTCAATCACCGTGGCGTCTGGGGCGTTGATCGCTTCGGTCGAAACCGTTTTGATCAGGTTCCCTTCGACCAGCACACTGGCGTTTTCGATGCGTTGTTCGCTTGTGCCGTCGAAGACATGCACGTTGGTGAACAGTGTTTGAGCTGGTTTTTCATCCTGGGCCGCCGCCGGCCAAGCGAAACTGAGGGCACAGACCACTCCAAGGTATAGACGTTTCATCACTGTTCCTCCCGCTTGTGCCTGTTTGGCTATCATTATCCTATATTTGAATATGATAGGGCCGGCGATCCAAAGTCAAACCTGCGGGGTCGACAATTGGAGAGGGGAACAGGCCGTTTGGCCAAACCGCTTGATGCAGACGGGTGGCATGAGGGCATAAGCGGCAGTCGATGATAACCGCGACTGGCCAAGCGGACGCGGCCAAAGGCCAAACTCGAGGATTTCAAGGAAGTGGTAGCGGAGGAGGGACTTGAACCCCCGACACGCGGATTATGATTCCGCTGCTCTAACCAACTGAGCTACTCCGCCACGGTGAGAGGCGATTTAAGGGAGGGGCCGAAGAGGGTCAAGAGGGAAATGCCACGAAATTGCGGGATTCTTCATCCGGCCGTGTTGGCGGGTTTCGACGGCGATTGCGAAGCGTTGGCCACGCGGCGGACGAACTCTGCGCAGGCCTCGGGCGCGGTCAGAGGGATCATGTGGCCGCGGTTCTCGAGCTGTTCAAAGCTCAGCCCGTATTCCACCATCGGTGCGCCTTGCTGGCTGGGTGACAGGATCGGATCTTCGGCCCCGTACAGGATGCCGCCCCCTACCTTCAGTTCGTGGTAGCGTTGGGATTGGGCATCGATGCTGGCGTCCACGCCCGCCAGATCCTGCGATCCGGTGATATAGGCTGACGGGCGCAGCCCCAAGGCGCCACCGGCGCGGTTCAGGAAATCACTCGGGGCCGGTTCAGGGGCGAACGCCTCGCCGATCACATGCGGCGCCGTGGTTTTCGCCAGGGGAACAGCGATCGTGTTGGCGATCAGGCTGCGCAGCCATTCGGTCCGGATCTCCAACGCCTTGAAGATGGCGGGTGTGCTGGGTACCCGATGCGTCAGCGGAGCCAGCAAGGCCAGTGCCCGAACCCGTTCAGGATTGTCCAGCGCCATGGCGAGCGACACCGCGCCCCCAAGCGAGTGTCCGACCAGAATGGCCTGCGATACGCCCTTGGCTTCGAGGAATTCGCGGATCATCCGTGCCTGTTCCGGCAAGGTGGCCAGCCGCGCGAGGTCGCGGGTTGAATACCCGCACCCAGGCCGGTCAACCGCGATGACGTGAAAGTCGTCGGCCAGAAGGTCGGTCATGGCATAGGTGAAGTGCTGCAACTGGCCGGTCAGCCCGTGGATCATCACCACCGTCGGCTTCTCTGGATCGCCCTGTTCGACATAATGGATCGTACCGCCGTTCACCGGCAGGATCTGCCCGGGCTGAGGCACGGATTGGACTCCCATCCGCGTCAGGCGCCGGGTCCACAGATGCATCAGGATCAACGCGACGCCGATGATCAGCGCAATGGTCAGCAGGGTGGTCATGTCGGCGGTCCTTTGGTCTGGGCGGGATCAACGGGATGGTAATGCTCGAGCCCGGCCTTCGCCAGACGTTTGCGGAATTCCGAAACGGTGCCGGGCCACAGCGTCGTATTGCGCCCCTGTGCGTCTTGATACCACGAAGTGCATCCGCCAGCCTGCCACACACTGTCGGTATGACGCTCCTGCATTTCGCGGGTGAAGTCGGCCTGCCGGTCAGCGTTTGGAACAATCGCGGGCAGACCCGCGCGCCGCATCGCCTCCAGCACCCTTCCGATATGGGCAACTTGCGCTTCGATCATCAGAACGACCGAATTGTGACCCAGCCCGGTATGCGGACCCAGCAGGATGAAAAAGTTGGGAAACCCGGCAATGGCGGTGCCCAGATTGGCCTGCATGCCGTCGGCCCAGGCGTCTTGCAGGCTCAGTCCGTTCGCGCCGCGGATATCCAGCCTTTGGACCGCGTCCGTCACATGAAATCCTGTGCCCCAGATCAGAATGTCGGCCGCCGTCCGACTGCCATCGGTCGCGATGATCTCGGATCCTTCGATCCGCTCGACCCCATGCGGGATCACGCTGACATTGTCGCGGGCCAGTGCCGGGTACCAGTCGTTCGAGCTGAGGACGCGCTTGCAGCCGATCCGGTAGTCCGGTGTCAGAATGCGGCGCATCCCGGGGTCGGATATGGCCTCCTCCAGCCCTTTGCGCCACATCTTCATGGCAAAGTCGACCGCGCGTTTTTCGCCGCGAAATACGCGGTGGCGGAATTCGAACAGCCAGTAGATGAACTGCCTGCGGATGCGCGGCAGCAGCGGAATGCGGCGATAGAGGTGCCGGACCCAGGGCGCAATCGGCCCGTCGGGACGCGGCAGAACGTAAGGCGCGCTGCGTTGGAAGATGGTGACATGGGCGGCGGATTTGACGATTTCCGGCACGAACTGAACGGCGGACGCGCCGGTGCCGACAACTGCTATGCGTTTGCCCTGCAGCGGCACCGTATGGTCCCATTGGGCCGAGTGGAATGCCGGACCCGGAAAGCCCGCCGCTCCCGGGATCTCGGGAACGCTGGGGATGTGCAGGGCGCCGATGGCCGACACCAGGAACCGTGCCGTCCATCGCGCGCCGTCGGTCGTCTCGACCTGCCAATGGGTGCCGTCCCAGCGGGCCGACTTCAGTTCGGTGTGGAAATGGCACAGATCGTACAGCCTTTCGTCACTTGCAACGCGGCGCATGTAGTCCCAGATTTCGGCCCCGCCTGCATAGGCTCGGGTCCAGTCCGGGTTCGGATGGGTGGCCATCGAATACAGGTGCGAGGGCACATCGCAGGCCACGCCGGGATAGGTGTTCTCTCGCCATGTGCCGCCGATGTCGTCGGCTTTTTCAAGGATCGCGATGTTGTGGATGCCGCGTTTGCGGGCTTCGATCGCCATGATCAGCCCCGAGAACCCGGCTCCTACGATCAGCATGTCAGTGTCGTGGGTCATGCCTGCACCTCCTCCCAAAGGTACAAGGTCAGGATAGGGTCAAACTGCGTTTCAGGAAAACCTGCCGTGGGGTCAGTCTTGGTTCAGATCCTCGGGCAGGGGGCGCGGCAGTTGGTCCAGCAGGCGGAACACCTGCGCGCGACAGGCCGGGCCGGTCCAGTCCGGCGGGCAGAAACTGTCGGGCAGGTCGGGCAGACGCAGAACGACGCGCCGCCACCGATGCACGATCAACGTGCGCAGTGTCGCGATCTGACAGGGCGTGGGCTCCCAACTGCCCGGGCGACTCTGGGTCACGTGGCGCACGGCCTCGTGCAGGGACCGGCAAGCCGCGCGCAATTCGGGCGGAAACAGCTTTTCATGCACCCATCGCGGAACCGAGCGGGCGGTGACCTCAAGGACCAGCAGTTCGTCCTGGTCCACGGGTGGTGCCCCCGGTCCCAACGCAGCGTTGCGGCCGATCGGCGTGTAATCGTGGCTGAGCAGGATGTCTTCCAGCAGCCGGGTGCCGGTGCCATCCTCGGCGATCAGCAGGTGCAGCGGCGTATCCGGCGCAGGGTCACGCGCATAAATGCGCGGGGTGACACGGGCCGATTGCGTGCGGCCATATTCGGTCAGGAAATGCATCGATACGCGCCCGACCCGGTCGCTTTCGATCCAGCCATCCTTGCGCAGACGGTGCAGGGCAACGCGGATCGCCTCGGGCTTGATGCCCATCGGTTCGATGATGCGCCCCAGCGCCCCGCCCGATATCTTGGCGCCGCGCTCCTGCGCCATGTCGCCGAACAGCGACACGATGATCGACCAGACCCGCTGATTCTGCGGGTCGGCCAGTTCGGCCACGGCCTGGGTGAACCACGGATGCGCGTTGCTCATGCGCCCAGTCTATCCGGCCCGGCGGTGCAAGAAAAACACTTTGCCGTGCGCTCAGTAGGCGTTCATGGTCAGCAGTTCGTATTCGGCGACCTTCTCGTCATCCTGATTGGTCAGGGTCACATGCCAGCGCACCTCGCCGTAGTCGTCGGTGCGGCGGGTCTTTTGCTTGACCGTCAGGCGGACCTTGATGCTGTCGCCGGCCACCACCGGCTTCATGAAGCGCAGACCGTCCAGCCCGGTATTGGCCAGCACCGGCCCTTCGTTCGGCTCGACGAACAGACCGGCGGCAAAACTCAGCAGAAGATAGCCATGCGCCACCCGGCCCGGAAAGAACGGGTTTCTGGCCGCCGCGTCCTCGTCCATGTGGGCATAGAATGTGTCGCCGGTGAAATGGGCGAAATGTTCGATGTCGTCCAGCGTGATGGTCCGGGTCGCCGTGTATAGCGTCTCGCCGATCTGCAGTTCCGTGAATTTGCGGGTGAAGGGGTGCGCGGGGCCTTGGATCTCGGGCGCGCCGGGGATCCATTTCCGGCCGATCGTCGCCAGCATCCGGGGCGAGCCCTGCAGGGCCGTGCGCTGCATGTAGTGCTTCACGCCGCGCACGCCGCCCATCTCTTCACCGCCGCCGGCGCGGCCGGGGCCGCCATGAACCATGTGCGGCAGGGGCGAGCCATGGCCGGTGGATTCCTGCATCGAGTCGCGGTCGTTGATATAGATCCGCCCGTTGAAAGCGGCAGCGCCCATCACCACCTGGCGCGCGACCTCGGGGTCATGGGTGATCAGCGAGGTGACCAGAGACCCCTGGCCGCGATTGGCCAGCGCGATGGCGTGGTCCAGATCGCGGTAGCCCATGATGGTCGAGACCGGGCCGAACGCCTCGGTGTCATGCACGTGCCGGGCGGCGTCGGGATCGGCGCAGTGGAACAGCATCGGCGGCACGAAGGCGCCCTTATCGGCATCGGCGCCGATCACCTCGAAGGCATCCGGGTCGCCGAACACGCGTTCGGCCTCCTGCCCGATGAGGCTGGCCTTAGCCAGAACGTCGGCCTTCTGCCCGTTTGAGACCAGCGCGCCCATGCGCGTGGATTCCAGCCGCGGATCGCCGATCGTGGTCTGCGCCAGCTTGGCCGAGATCGCGGCGATCAGCGGCTCGACCTGCGCCTCGGGGGCGATGATGCGGCGGATGGCGGTGCATTTCTGCCCGGCCTTCGTCGTCATCTCGCGCACGACTTCCTTGACGAACAGGTCGAATTCGGGCGTGCCGGGTGCCGCGTCGGGGCCAAGGATCGAGGCGTTCAGGCTGTCTTGCTCGGCCACGAACCGCACCGAGTTGGTCACGATCACCGGGTTCTGCCGCAGCTTCATTGCGGTGTCGGCCGATCCGGTAAAGCTGACCACGTCCTGACAGGTCAAGTGATCCAGCATGTCGCCCAGCCCGCCCGAGACCAGCTGCAGTGCACCGTCGGGCAGGATGCCGCTGTCCAGAATGATCCGCACGGCCAGCTCGGTGACATAGCAGCTGTTGGTGGCCGGCTTGACGATCGCCGGAACCCCGGCCAGCAGGGTGGGGGCCAGTTTCTCCAGCATGCCCCAGACCGGGAAGTTGAAGGCGTTGATATGCACGGCCACGCCCTGCAGCGGGGTGCAGACATGCTGGCCCAGGAAGGTGCCATTCCGCGACAGCTGCTCGACATCGCCATCCAGAAAGACATGGCCGTCGGGCATCTCGCGCCGCCCTTTCGAGGCAAAGACGAACATGGTGCCGATGCCGCCGTCGATGTCGATCAGGTGATCCTTCTGCGTGGCGCCGGTTTCAAAGCTGAGGTCATAGAGCGCCTGTTTGCGTTCCGACAGCGCCTGCGCCAGCGCCTTGAGCATCTTGGCGCGTTCATGAAAGGTCAGCCGACGCAGGGCCGGCCCGCCCATGTCGCGGGCATGGGCCAGCATCGCCTGCACGTCCAGCGCGTCGTTGCCGGCGGTGGCAAAGGGCTCTCCGGTGATGGCCGAGGCGATGGTGCGGGCCCCGGCTCCGGGCGCAACCCACTGGCCCGCGGCGAAACTGGAAATCTGTTTCAGAGACATGAGATGCTCCTGTATTGGGGCCGCCTTGCGCGGCGAAACGAGCTCAGTGACCCAGCGCGCCCATCTGTTGCGGCAGGTACAGAACGATGACGGGAACTAGGACGATCAGCGCCAGGCGGAAGATGTCGGCCACCCAGAACGGGGTCACGCCGCGAAAGATCGTGCCAGTCGAGACGTCGCCCACCACGCCCTTCAGGATGAACACGTTCAGGCCCACCGGCGGGGTGATCAGCGAAATCTCGGTCACCACCACCACGACGATGCCGAACCAGATCGGGTCATAGCCCAGCGAGGTCACCAACGGGAAGAAGATCGGAACCGTCAGCAGCAGCATCGACAGGGATTCGAACACGCAGCCCAGGATGATGTAGATGCCCAGAATCATCAGGATCACCACGAAGGGTGCCACGTCATAGGCGGTGACCATTGCGATCAGCGCCTCGGGCAGGCCGGCCAGGTTGATGAAATTCGAAAAGATCTGCGCGCCGATCAACACCGCAAACAGCGCGGCGGCGGTAAAGCAGGTTTCCTTCAGCACCTCAAAGGTCGATCCCACGGTCAGCCCGCCGCGGAACAGCGCGATCAGAAAGGCGCCGGCGGCGCCCATGCCTGCGGCCTCGGTCGGCGAAAAGGTCAGGTTCAGTGGTTCGAAATCGAACACGCCATACAGCCCGCCGATCACCAGGAAGAACAGCAGCAGCACCGCCCAAACGGACCCCAGCGCGCTGATGCGCTCGCCCCAGCTGGCGCGTTCACCGGTCGGGCCGGCCTCCGGGTTGCGCCACACGGTCCAGCGCACCGCAAAAAGGTAGAACAGGATGCCCAGAATGCCGGGGATGATGCCGGCCATGAATAGCTTGCCGATCGAGGTTTCGGTCAGCAGCCCGTAGATGACCAGGATGACAGAGGGCGGGATCAGGATGCCCAGCGTGCCGCCGGCCGCGATCGAGGCGGTCGACAGTTCGTCGGAATACCCATAACGGCGCATCTGCGGCATCGCGACTTTGGACATTGTCGCGGCGGTGGCCAGCGACGATCCGCAGATTGCCGAGAACCCGCCGCAGGCTGCGACGGTGGCCATGGCGATGCCGCCGCGCATATGGCCCAGAAAGGCGTTGGAAACGGCATAAAGCTCGCGCGCCATGCCGCCCTTGTTGACGAACAAGCCCATCAGGATGAACAGCGGCACGACCGACAGGCCGTAATCCTGCGCGGTATCGGTGATCTGGCGGCCGACCATCGACATAGCGGCCTTCAACCCGCGCTCGTCAAAGATCGAGCCGCCGCGTTCATAGGCGAAGCCCAGCGTACCGACCAGCCCCATGGCAAAGACGATGGGCAGGCGCATCAACACCAGGATCAGGACAAGGGCAAATCCAATCAGTGCAGCGGTCATTGGGAGGTTTCCGTCAGGGTTTTGGGGGCAAACAGGTGTAGCAGTCCGGTAGCGATCATCACCAAGGCGGTGATCGCCACTGACGCAGTGATGAACCAGCCGACCAGATAGGTGGGAATGCTCAGATATTCAGTGACATCGCCATAGTCGCGGGCGCGTTCGGCCAGGATCCAGACGCGCTGGATCGGCCAGTACAGCATGGCGCCGCTTAGCAGGTAGACCAGTGCATCGCGCACATGGCTCAACCGCAAACGGTTGAAGATACCGTCGGTCAGGTCCACGGCGATATGCCCGTTGGTGACCGAGATGATGGGCAGCACCGAGAACACCAGAATGGCCATCAGGATGCGCGTCAGTTCGGTGGCGGCCTCGATCGGCGCGTTGAAGACCGATCGCAGGATCACGTCGCAGAAGGTCATCACCATCAGGATGAACAGGGCCGTGCAGGCGACGATCACCGGCAGGACGCTGGCGCGCCGTACAAGCTGGATGAGAGGGGTCATCGGGTGGCTCCGAATGGGGCTGGGTGGGGGCGGCCTGCGCCGCCCCGCAGCAGGGATCAGTTCGAGGACATTTCCGACTTGATCATGTCGTAAGCGGCTTGCGCATCGACGCCGGCTTCGTTGACTTCGGCAATCACCTTGGCGCGAACGTCCTCGGCGATCTTCGAGAATTTCTCCATGTCCTCTGCACTGGCCTCTTGGATGGCGTTGCCTTCGGTGGCTTGGGTCTCATCCCGGCCGATGGCGTCGATCTCGTCCCAGATCTTGCCGATTTCGCGGCTCAGCGGCTCGCCGAACACGTTTTCCTCCAGCGCTTGCTGGATGTCTTCCGGCAGGTCGGCAAACGTGTCTTCGTTCATGATGAAGGCAAACGACCCGCGATACAGGCCGCCCGGCATCTCATAGACGTTCGGGGCAACCTCGGTCAGCTTGAAGCCCTTGCGCGATTCGAGGGGCATGACCACGCCGTCGGCGGCCTTCGAGGCCAGCGTCTCATAGACCTTCGGCGCCGGAACCTGGATGCCGGTCGCACCCAGCGCGGTGCCCACGTCGCCACCGACGCCACCGGGGATCCGCACCTTGAGGCCCGAGATTTGGTCCATCGAGGTCACCGGGCTGCTAGTGTGCAGCTGGGCCGGGCCGTGGGTGTGCAGGGCGATGACCTTGACGCCGCGATGTTCGTCGGCGGCCTTCAGATACTTGTCATAGGCGCGCCAATAGGCAACCGAGGCGGCCTCGGCCGAGCCTTCATAGCCCGGCAGCTCGATCAGCTTGGTCGTCACGAAGCGGCCCGGCTGATAGCCGTGGAAGATGATCGACGCATCCGCCGCACCATCCATGATCAGGTCCATCTGGGCCGGGGGCGGGGCGATGCCCAGCTTCAGCTCGGCGGTCACCTTGCCGTCGGTGGCCTCTTCGACCATCTCGACGAATTTGGGCCACATCTTGGCGTTGATCCCGTGGGTGGGCGGCGCCCAGCTGGAAATCGTCAGGGTGTAATCCGCCGCAAATGCCACGCTGCCCGACACTGCCAAGGCAGCCGTCGCCAACAGCGTTTTGATCCCGTTGAGTTTCATGACTGGTTTCCTCCTCCAAAACATGAGTCATAAATGCGTTAATGGTCCTTTTTGTAACCATCAACCGGCCGAAAGCCCGGATTCGGCGCTTCGTCGGAGAAATTTATTGACCAACCGTTCGGTTAATGCAAGAAGAATATCGAAACGAATGCAAAGCGAGCGGCCCATGAGCGATACGATTCTTGCGCAGCGGCGTGGAAATTATGTGGAAATCACTCTCAACCGCCCTGATCGCCTGAACAGTTTCACCGAGGAAATGCACCACGCCCTGCGCCGCGCCATCGAAAGCGCGCGCGATGAGGGCGCGCGGGCGATCCTGCTGACCGGGGCCGGGCGCGGGTTCTGCGCGGGACAGGACCTGGCCGATCGCGACCCGTCGAAAATGGACGGCCCGCCGGATCTGGGCCACACGGTGCGCACCTTCTATGCGCCGCTGGTGCGGTTGATCCGGTCGCTGAACTTTCCGGTGATCTGTGCGGTGAACGGGGTTGCCGCAGGCGCGGGCGCCAATCTGGCGCTGGCCTGCGATATCGTGCTGGCCGCCGAGTCCGCGAAATTCATCCAGTCCTTCGCCAAGGTCGGGCTGATCCCCGATACCGGAGGCAGCTGGCACCTGCCGCATCTTCTGGGCGAGGCGCGTGCCAAGGGGCTGGCGCTGACCGGCGAGCCCTTGGCGGCGAAAACGGCTGAAGACTGGGGCCTGATCTGGAAAGCCCTGCCCGATGCCGAGTTGATGACCGAGGCGCGCGCGCTGGCCGAACGCCTGTCGAACGGCCCCACGCTGGGCCTGGGACTGACCAAGCAGACCATTCAGGCCGCCGCGACCAACAGCCTGACCGATCATCTGGAGATCGAGGCCGACGCCATGAAGACCTGCGGTGAATCCGCTGACTATGCCGAAGGTGTCGCAGCCTTTCTGGAAAAGCGCAGCCCGGAGTTTCGGGGCAAATGAGCATGACACCGAAAGAACGTGCCGAAAAAGCCGCCGCCGCGATGTGGGCGCAGGACCATGCGTCGAAATGGGCGGGGATGGAACTGGTCGAGGTCGATGAGGGCACCGCGACACTGGCGCTGACCGTGCAGCAGCACCATTGCAACGGGCACGGAATCTGCCATGGCGGCGTGACCTTCATGCTGGCCGACAGCGCCTTTGCCTTTGCCTGCAACAGCCGCAACCAGTCGACAGTGGCCCAGCACAACGTGATCAGCTATGTCGCGCCGGGCCGGCTGGGCGACCGGCTGACCGCCCGCGCGACCGAGCAGAGCCTGACCGGCCGCAGCGGCATCTATGACGTTACAGTGACCAACCAGGACGGCCGCAAGATCGCCGAGTTCCGGGGCTTTTCCCGCGCGATCAACGGCACCCTGTTTCCCGAGACCTGAGGTGAGGAGGACATCATGAAGGATCTGACCCCGAACAAAGCGGATCTTGACCCGATCGAGATTGCGTCGATCGATGAAATCCGCAGCTTGCAGTTGGAACGCCTGAAATGGTCGCTGCGCCATGCCTATGAGAACGTGCCGATGTACAAGCAGCGGTTCGACGAGGCCGGGGTGCATCCCGACGACCTGCAGTCGCTGAGCGATCTGGCCAAGTTCCCCTTTACCTACAAGAACGATCTGCGCGACCACTATCCGTTCGGCCTGTTCGCCGTTCCGCGCGAACAGATCATCCGCCTGCATGCCTCGTCCGGCACCACGGGCAAGCCGACGGTGGTGGGTTATACAAAGAACGACATCGACAACTGGGCCGATCTGGTGGCCCGCAGCCTACGCGCCAGCGGTCTGCGCAAGGGCGATATGATCCACAACGCCTATGGCTACGGACTGTTCACCGGCGGCTTGGGCGCACATTACGGAATCGAGCGTCTGGGCGCCACGGTCGTTCCCATGTCCGGCGGTCAGACCGAGAAACAGGTGGCCCTGATCACCGATTTCAAACCCGACGGCATCATGGTCACGCCGTCCTACATGCTCAACATCCTCGAACAGTATCACAAGGTCGGGATGGACCCGCGCGAAAGCTCGCTGTCGGTGGGCGTGTTCGGGGCCGAACCCTGGACGGATGCGATGCGCAAAGAGGTCGAGCAGGCCTTTGACATGCACGCGGTCGACATCTACGGCCTGTCCGAGATCATGGGGCCGGGCGTCGCCAACGAATGCGTGGAAACCAAGGACGGCCCGGTCATCTGGGAGGATCACTTCTACCCCGAGATCATTGACCCGCAGACCGGCCAGGTTCTACCCGACGGCGAAATGGGCGAGTTGGTCTTTACAACGCTGACCAAGGAAGGCCTGCCGATGATCCGCTATCGCACCCGCGACCTGACGCGGCTGCTGCCGGGCACCGCGCGCTCGATGCGGCGGATGGAAAAGATCACCGGCCGCAGCGACGACATGATCATCCTGCGCGGGGTCAACGTCTTCCCCAGCCAGATCGAGGAACAGGTCATGGCCACCGGCGGCATTGCCGCGCATTACCAGATCGAGCTGTACAAATCCGGCCGCATGGACGCGATGCGCGTCTTTGTCGAGGCAATGCCCGACGCGGCCGATGAACTCAGCAAGACCGCTGCCGCGCGGATGCTGACCAAGCGGATCAAGGACATCGTTGGCGTTTCCACCGAGATCGTTGTAGGGGACCCCGGCGATGTCGAGCGCAGCCAGGGCAAGGCCAAGCGCGTCGTTGACAACCGAGACAAGGAGTGAGGTTTGGCCCGTACGATTGCAAAAGATCACGACCAGAAACGCGCCCAGATCCTGAAATCGGCGGCGCGGGTCTTTGCCCGCGAAGGCTTCGACCGCGCCTCAATGACCCAACTGGCGCGCGAATGCGGGATCTCGAAGGCCAACATCTATCACTACTATGACAGCAAGGACGCGATCCTGTTCGACATTCTCGAGACCTATCTGCGGGAACTGCGCGACCTGATCTGCGGGCTTGAGATTGAAGGTCTCAGCCCGCCCGAAAAGCTGCACCGCGTGGTGGCCGAGATCCTGCTGGCCTATCAGGGCGTGGATGACGAACACCGGGTCCAGACCAGCGGCATGTCGGCTCTGCCCGAGGATCAGCAGCGCCTGTTGCGCGGGTATCAGCGTGACATGGTGAATTTCCTCAGTTCCATCATTGCCGAAGTCGCTCCGGACGTGTTTCGCGGCAACAGGTCCAAGCTGCGCTCGGCCACGATGTCGGTCTTCGGCATGCTGAACTGGTATTACATGTGGAATTCCGGTGCCGATGCGCAGGCGCGCCGGGACTATGCCGCGCTGGTCAGCAACCTGACCCTGTCGGGCGTCAAGGCGCTGTAGCACCGGCCCCGCCGGCAATGTGATTTGGCTTTTGCGGGTGTCCCGGCGTTTACTTGCGGTCGGAGGGCGCCATGCAAAAACCGGAGCGGTTCGACAAATTCTATTTCGCCAAGGTCGGGATGGGCGAGGCCTGCGGCTGCGCCGAGCGCATCATCGACGTCTATGAATTCAACCGCAAGGCCGGCGCGCGTGGCGCGGGCACGTGCAAGGTGGCCCGGCCACGGCATCGCGGTCTGCGATCGCTTGCCTTGAAGTACGGCCTGATCAGCCGCCCCAGCGGGCGGTGATCACGGGGTGCGCAGGCCCAGCCGCGTGACGACCTCGGCGGCCTCGGCCAGCCAGCGGTTTTTCAGTTCGACCCCCGAGGCCCGGCGCAGGCCCATCTGGCGCAGCTTTTCCATCCGCTCGGGGTTGCCCGTGCCGAAACTTGCTGCCACGCGGGGCCACCAGTAATTGACCGAGTCCTGCATCGCCGGCGCCGCGCCCTGTTCCAACAGCTTCACCGCGCCTTCCAAGGCCAATTCACCATGATGCGCCTCGATGGGGGCGATGGCGCGGAACGCCTCGGCCAGCGGCTGATAGGACACCAGCGCGAACTCGGCCAGTTGCACGCCCACGGCCCGGCTCATCAGCAGGTTCATCACCACCGCATCGGTCCAGCCTTCGATCGGATAGTTGAAGACCGCAAGGCGCATGTCATGTTCGCTGCGCGTGGCCCCGATATCGGCGGAACGGTCCAGCCGCGCGGTCCACGGGTGATGCGTGGCGTAGCGGTCGGTATCCGCGCCGAACTCGCCCATGATCCTCAGGACGCGGTCGGCATTGTCGGTCTTTTCCAGAACGATCTTCGCCGCCGCGATGCGTTCCTTGATGCCCGGACCCTGGTTGATGATGTCGGCAAAGCCTGCCGCACCGGCCAGTTCGCTGTCGACGAAGGTCGCCATCAGCTTCAGCAGCTCGGCCCGGTATCGGGGTGGCACGTTGGTCGGGTTGGTCAGAACGCCGCCTGCGGCCAGGTAGCTTTCGATGCTCATGTCTTCGGCCATGGTCCCTCTCCCTTTACTGGTCGTAATCGACGACGACATTGTCGGTCAACGGGTAGGCCTGGCAGCTGAGTACATAGCCTTTTTCGACCTCGTAATCCTCGAGTGCGTGGTTGGCGACCATCTCGACCTCGCCTTCAATCACCTTGCAGCGGCAGGTCGAACAGACGCCGGCCTTGCAGGCATAGGGGGCGTCCATCGCGTTTTCCAGCGCCGCGTCCAGAATGGTCTGGTCCTTGGGCATGGTGATGGTCTGGGTGGCGCCGTCCAGCGTGACCCGCGCCTGGGTCTGATTGGCCTGCGCGGCGCTGGCGGCATCGTCCTGCTTGCGCTTGGCGCGGCCCGGTTGGGCGCTTGCGAACAGCTCGAACTTGATCTGGCTGTCGTCCAGCCCGTGTTCTCGCAACGCCTCGGCAATGCCCAGCATCATCGGCTCGGGGCCACAGATGAAGGCGGTGTCGGTGTTTTCGACGTCGATCCAATGCTGGAACAGTTCGGCGCATTTTTCCCTGGTCACCAACCCGGTGAACAGATCGATCTCCTGCGCGTCGGTTTCCAGGATATGGATCACGTTCAGGCGGCCCATGTACTGGTTCTTCAGGTCTTCCAGCTCTTCGCGGAACATGATCGTGTTCACGCCCTTGTTGGCATAGACCAGCGTGAAGCGCGCATTCGGCTCGCGTGCCAGCGTGGTCTTGAGGATCGACAGCACAGGCGTGATGCCCGACCCGCCGGCAAAGCCCAGGTACTGCCGGTGCGCGGACGGGTCCAGCGGCGTGTGGAATGCTCCCATCGGCGGCATCGCCTGCAGCCTGTCGCCCACTTTCAGCTCGGTGTTGGCCCAGGTCGAAAAGGCGCCGCCCTCGACCCGTTTGATGCCCACCTGCAGAACGCCGTCATCCTTGCCCGCGCAGATCGAGTAGGATCGGCGCAGCTCTTCCCCGTCAAATTCGCGGCGGAAGGTCAGGTACTGGCCCTGGACAAAGTCGAATTCCTCGGCCGCGCCGTTCACCGGCTTCAGCGTGACCACGACCGCGTCGCGGATGGTCTTGTGGATGTCGGTGACTTCCAGATCGTGAAAACGTGCCATCCGGTCCTCCTCAGATGCACTTGAAATAGTCGAAAGGTTCCAGGCAGTCGGTGCAGCGCCAATGCGCCTTGCACGGGGTCGAGCCGAACTGGCTGACCTTTTCCACCGCCGTGCTGCCGCAATGCGGGCAGCGGTCCGGTCCGCCTGCGGGCTGGGGTGGTGCGATGCCGTATTCCTCAAGCTTCGCGCGGCCCTTGTCGCTGAGCCAATCGGTCGTCCAGGCCGGAGAGATGCGGGTCTCCAGCTTGATCTTGTCGATGCCGTGGTCGCGGAGGGCGGTTTCGATGTCCATCGCGATGACCGAGGTCGCCGGGCAGCCGGAATAGGTGGGCGTCACGGCAACCTTCAGCGTGTCGCCCTCCCAGGCCACATCGCGCACGATGCCCAGATCGACGACCGAGATCACCGGGATCTCGGGGTCGGGCACGGCGTCGAGCCATTCCCAGACCTGCTCTACGGTGGCACGGTTCATCGGCCTTTACCAGGTTGCGCCCGGATAGGCCCGCTGCAGCCACTGCATCTGGGTCAGTAGATGGCCCAGATGTTCGGTATGCATGCGCCCGTCGCGGCCGCCCTTGTGGGCAAAGCGGCTGTCGGGAATGGTCAGGGTGGCTTCGGTCAGTACGCGCTGAACCAGCACGTCGTATTCCTCGCGCAGGCTGGCCGGATCGGGGGCGATGCCCGCGGCGGCCAGCTCGGCATCGACCTCGTCGCTGGCGAACATCTCGCCCACATAGGGCCAGAGGTAATCCAGCGCCTCTTGCATTCGCCTGTGGCTTTCCTCGGTGCCGTCGCCCAGCCCGACAACCGTGTCGCTGGACCGTTCCAGGTGATAGGCGACCTCTTTGCTGGCCTTCTCGGCAATCGCCGCGACCCGGTCGTCGGACGATTTCATCAGCCGGCCCAGCATGATCGAGTGCCACGCATCAAACAGGAACTGGCGCATCAGGGTGCGGCCGAAATCACCGTTGGGCACCTCGACCAGCAGCACGTTGCGGAAATCCCAGGCGTCGCGCAGAAAGGCCAGATCGTCGGCGGACTTGCCTTCGCCCTGAATCTCTCCGGCCAGGCCCAGCCACATCTGCGTCTGGCCGATCAGGTCCAGCGCGGTGTTGGCCAGCGCGATGTCCTCCTCCAGAACCGGCGCGTGGCCGCACCACTCGCTGACGCGATGGCCCAGGACTAGCGTGTTGTCACCCATCCGCAGCAGGAATTGCAGGAATGCCTCGTCGCGGGTCATCACATCGCCCCCACTTCTTCGGGGATGTCGAAAAAGGTCGGATGACGATAGACCTTGCTCTCGCTGGGCTCGTACAGCGGGCCCTTGTCGCTGGGCGAACTGGCGGTGATGTTGTTGGCCTCGACCACCCAGATCGAGACGCCCTCGTTGCGGCGGGTATAGACGTCGCGGGCGTTCTTGATCGCCATTTCGGCATCGGGCGCGTGCAGCGAGCCGACATGGCGGTGGCTCATGCCGTGCTGGCCGCGAATGAAGATTTCCCACAGGGGCCATTCGTTTTTCATCAGATGTCCTCCTATCGGGTGGGTTATTCGGCTGCGACCTTGCGGGCGCGTTTCTTGCGGGCATGTTCCAGCAGACCGTCACGCACCCATTTGCCGTCGTCCCAGGCCTTGTTGCGGGCGGCCAGGCGGTCGGTGTTGCAGGGGCCGTTGCCCTTGATCACGTCGAAGAATTCCGACCAGTCGGGCTGAGTGAAATCGTAATGCCCGCGCTCTTCGTTCCATTTCAGGTCCGGGTCGGGGATGGTCAGGCCCAGATACTCGGCCTGCGGCACGGTCTGATCCACGAATTTCTGGCGCAGCTCGTCATTGGTGTTGATCTTGATCTTCCACGCCATCGACTGGGCCGAATGCACCGAGTCCTTGTCGGACGGGCCGAACATCATCAGCGACGGGTACCAGAACCGGTTCAGCGCGTCCTGCGCCATCTTGCGCTGTTCGGGCGTGCCCTCGGCCATCTTGCGGATCGCGTCATAGCCCTGGCGCTGGTGAAAGCTTTCTTCCTTGCAGATGCGGATCATCGCGCGCGAATACGGCCCGAACGAGGTGCGCTGCAGCGGCACCTGGTTCATGATCGCCGCCCCGTCGACCAGCCAGCCCACCGCGCCGATATCGGCCCAGTTCAGCGTGGGATAGTTGAAGATCGAGCTGTATTTCATCCGCCCGTCCAGCAGCATCTCGGTCAGTTCGTCGCGGCTGACGCCCAGGGTTTCGGCGGCGCAGTACAGGTACAGGCCATGCCCGGCCTCGTCCTGCACCTTGGCCAGCAGGATCGCCTTGCGTTCCAGCGTGGGCGCGCGGGTGATCCAGTTGCCTTCGGGCAGCTGTCCGACGATCTCGGAATGGGCGTGCTGGCCGATCTGGCGGATCAGCGTCGCGCGATAGTCGTCGGGCATCCAGTCCTTGGGCTCGATCTTGATGTCGGCGTCGATCTTGTCCTGAAAGGCGCGTTCCTGCTCGGTCATTTCCTCGCGGGATTTGACGCCTGTTCCTGCCGTCTTGATCATCTGAGCGTACATGTCGGGTCTCCTCCCTTACACGCGTTCGAGAATAAGCGCGGCGCCTTGGCCTACGCCCACGCACATGGTGCACAAGGCATAGCGCCCGCCGGTGCGGCGCAGCTGATAGGCCGCCGTCATGACCAGCCGCGCGCCGGACATGCCCAGCGGATGGCCGATGGCGATGGCACCACCATTGGGATTCACATGGGGTGCGTCATCGGCCACGCCAAGTTCACGCAGGGTGGCCAGACCCTGGGCCGCGAAGGCCTCGTTCAATTCTATCACATCCATCTGCTCGATGCTCAGCCCCGTGCGGGCCAGCACTTTGCGGGTGGCCGGGACCGGGCCGATTCCCATGACCCGAGGCTCGACCCCCGCGACCGCCATGCCCACGACACGGGCCATCGGGGTCAGGCCGTTCTTCTGCGCGGCAGCTTCGTTGGCCAGCAGAATGGCCGCGGCGCCGTCATTGACGCCCGAGGCATTGCCTGCCGTCACCGTCTTGTCCGGCCCGTTGACGCCCTTCAGGCCTGCCAGCTTTTCGGCCGTGGTGCCGGGGCGGGGGTGTTCGTCGGTGTCTACCACCAGCGGGTCGCCCTTGCGCTGGGGGATGGTGACGGGGGTGATTTCCTCGGCAAAAACGCCGGCCTGATGCGCGGCCGCCCAGCGGGCCTGGCTGCGCGCGGCAAAGGCATCCTGATCGGCGCGGCTGATGTCATAGTCCTCGGCCACGTTGTCGGCCGTCTGCGGCATCGAATCCGTGCCGTACATCTGCTGCATCTTCGGGTTCACGAAACGCCAGCCGATCGTGGTGTCGTAAACGGCATTGGAGCGGGAAAAGGCGCTGGTGGCCTTGGGCATTACGAAGGGCGCGCGCGACATGCTTTCGACGCCACCGGCAATCGCCATGTCATAGTCCCCCGCCTTGATGGCCCGCGCGGCCATGCCGACCGCATCCATGCCGCTGGCGCACAGGCGGTTGATCGTGGTGCCGGGCACCTGAACCGGGAAACCGGCCAGCAGGGCGGCCATGCGCGCCACGTTCCGGTTGCTTTCGCCGGCCTGGTTGGCATCGCCCAGGATCACGTCATCCAGGCTGGCCCAGTCCACCTGCGGGTTCCGCTCTTTCAGCGCAGCCAGCGGGATCGCGGCCAGATCGTCGGTGCGAACCTGGGACAGGGCCCCGCCATAGCGTCCGATCGGGGTGCGCTGTGCGTCGCAGATGAAAGCGTCCATGCGTCAGAACCTCGTGTCTTGCGTCCGGGTCAATAAGTGACCGCTTGGTCGGGTAATACGCCCGGAAGCGATTCGCGGCAAGAAAAATGTAACGCGATTGGGCATCAAATCGAATTTCAGTAACGTATTTGTGCTGACATGAGAAAACCCGCACGGGGGCGGGCGATCTCGATCATCGGGGCAGGAACCGGCTAAAGCTGACCGGCCTCGGTCAGAACCTTGCGCGCCACGCGAAAGCACTCCAGCGCCTGCGGGACGCCGCAATAGATGCCGACGACATGGATGATCGCCCGGATTTCCTCCTTGCTGACGCCGTTGTTCAGAGCTCCGCGACAGTGGATCTCCCACTCGTGCATCTTGCCCAGGGCGCCGATCATCGACAGGTTCATCATCGAACGGGTCTTGGGGTCGATCACCTCGTCCCCCCAGCCAAAGCCCCAGCACCAGGCGGTCATGGCCTCTTGAAACGGGCGGGTGAAATCGTCCGCCGCGGCCAGGTTCTTTTCCACGTAATCGTCTCCCAGCGTCGCCTTGCGCTGCGCCAGTCCTTTCAGGAACAGGTCTTCGTCAAAGATGTCGGGCATCGTCTACTCCGCTTGCATTTGTATCTACCGCCTCGCGCATCCATTGCTGCAAGCGGGCGATCGAATGTTCCGACATTACGCCGCAAGCCGGGTCCAGCACCAGCGGGCCGGGGCGATAGCCGCGCGATTTCAGGCCGCGATGCACGCTTTCAACCAACCGGATGTCTTCTTCCACCGTGGTTTCCCGGTCCTGCACTGCCAGTTGGCGGATCACTGCGCTTTCGGACCCGCCCTCGGTGTACCATCCGCGCCAGACGGTGCAGTGATCGGCATCCTGCGCGCGCCAGTGATAGGTGTTCAGCACATTGCCGGGGTAGCACTGGAACGAGAACATCGGCCACAGAAACCACGACTGGTAATCGCCCGCATGGGGCACCGACAGGTCTATGGGATAGGTCATCTTGTCGAGGCTCTGACACTCGGTGGTATGGCGCAGGACGTATCCGCCGCCTGCATCGGGTCGAATGTCATAGGTTTCGGGTTTGACCACGCCGGTGGCAAAAGTCGGGTGATTGGTCGGGCAGTGATAGCATTCCGAGTAGTTCTCGATGCTGACCTTCCAGTTGCAGTTCTCGGGTATCTCGACCCATTCCAGCGGCTCAAGATCGTCGATCTGCGGGACAAAGGCGCGGATTTCCGCGCGCACGCCGGGGTACCAGTCGTCCATTGGCGCTGCATCGTCGTCGAGGTTGACGAAGATGAAGCCGTTGAAAAGCTCGGTCCGCACCGGGGTCAGGCAGATCGCGCTGCGGTCGAAGCCCGGAACCGACTTGATGTTGGGCCCGGCGCGCAGGTGCCCGGTGAGTTCATAGGTCCATGCGTGATAGGGGCAGACGACGACGCGGGTGTTGCCGGCCCCGGTCACCATCTCATGCGCGCGGTGCTGGCAGACATTGTAGAAGGTGCGGATTTCGCCGTCGCGCCCGCGGATGCAGAACAGGTTTTGGCCTGCGATTTCAAAGGCGAAATAGTCGCCCGGCTCGCGCACCTGCGCCACATGGCCGGCAAATTGCCAGGTGCGGGCCAGAAGGCCCTGTTTCTCCTGCTCGAATATCGCCGGGTCGGTGTAATAGCGGGCTTCCAGCGAGCGGGTCAGCGGTGCGGTCATTCAGGCTCCTCCGCATAGAGGCCAAGTTGGTGTCGGCGGCGGTGAAACCGCTCGACACGCTCGACGATTTCATCGCTGGACAGGGCGACCACGAAGGACAGAAGTGTCTCCAGCAGCGCGATGGTCGAAACCGATGACGGAAAGAACTGGGGCGTGTCGGCGGCGACGACAAACCCATGTTGCGCGTTCAGAACGACCGGGCTGGCGGGGCTGTCGGAAATGCCGACCACAGTCATGCCCTGTTCGCGGGCCAGCTTCACCGCCTCGATCACCTCGGTCCGGTAGGGGTGGCAGGTTATAGCGATCAGCACGTCCTGTTCATCGGCCCAGGCCAGATCGTCCACCGGGGTCGAGCCGGGGCGGGGAATGGCGTGGAACTGCTTCATCCCGGTCGAGGCGAGGTAGGTAAAGTTACGCGCGTTCGCGTTGTTGACGCCGACGCCCAGCGTAAAAACCTGCCGCGATGTCCAGATCGCCTCGGCTGCGGCCTGCAACCGGATGGCGTCGATCCCGGCGAAGGTTTCCTCGATATTTCGGATCGCAGCCCCGACCATATCGGCATAGAGCCCGCCCAACTCGCCGGATTTGCCGATTTCCTGCAGCCAGCGGGCGCGGTCGGGGAACGACACGGTGCCACGGCGGATGGCGTCGCGGAACGGCGCGCGGAAGTCCTCGTAACCCTCAAACCCCACCTGCCGTGCCATGCGGACGAAGGTGTTGGGTTTCACGTTTGCGGCCTCGGCGATCTCGCGCACGGTCGAAACGCCCACATCCGCCGGGTTCTCCAGCACATAGCGGGCGGCCTTCTGCGCCTCGGGCGTTAGGGCGTCCCATTCACGGGTCAGCCGGTCAAGAACGGCGTTTGATACATTTGTGTCATTCATGATTGACGATGGTACAAATGTGGCCTTAGCCTGTCGAGAAGAAAAGCGACTCGGTGAGAGGAAAAATCATGTCCGGGAAGGAACTGCCGTCAAAGGCCCGCGTGGTGATCGTGGGCGGGGGTGTCATGGGCGTCGGTCTGGCCTATCACCTGGCGCATGAGGGCTGGACGGATGTCGTTCTGCTGGAAAAGGCCGAGCTGACCAGCGGCAGCACCTGGCATGCGGCCGGGCAGATCACCCATTCGACAAGTTCCTTTGGTCTGGGCAAATGCGTGGACTACAACATCGGGCTATATTCCGGTGCGCTTGAGGCCGAGACCGGGCAGGCGGTGACATGGCACGGCTGCGGCTCGTTCCGGCTGGCCTATACCGAAGACGAGATGGACTGGCTGCGCCATACCCTGTCGGTGGGCCGGTCGCTGGGCTTCAACATTGAACTGGTCGGTGCCGACCGCGTGGCCGAACTGCACCCGTTCTACAACCTCGACGGGGTTCTGGGCGCGCTGCATACGCCGGACGACGGGCATGTGGACCCGACGAACGTGACCATGGCCATGGCGGCGGGGGCGCGTCAGCTGGGCGCGCGGATCATCCGCCGCTGCCGGGCCACCAACATCACCCAGGCGGCCAATGGCGAATGGGTGGTCCAGTCCGAACGGGGCACGATCCGCTGCGAACACGTGGTGAATGCGGGCGGCACCTATGCCCGACAGATGGGCGAATGGTCGGGCCTGCAACTGCCGATGACCTCGATGACTCACCACTATTTCGTGACCGAACCGGTGCCACAGTTCCAGGACCTCGATCACGAGCTACCGGTGATCCGCGATGATCGCAAGGTCTCGGGCTATATCCGCATGGAGCAGAAGCGCGGGCTGATCGGGATCTACGAGAAGGAGAATTCGAATTCGGTCTGGCACGACCATTGCCCGTGGGACTATGAAAACTGGCTGTTCGATGCCGATTACGACCGGGTTATGCCGTGGCTTGAGGAGAGCCTGAACCGGATGCCGGTTTTTGCCGATCTGGGGATCCAGCGCGAGGTTCACGGGGCGATCTCGCACCCGCCCGACGGCAATCCGCTGATCGGCCCGGCGCCGGGGGTGCGAAACTATTGGTGCTGCTGCGGCACGCAGATCGGCATCGGCTGGGGCCCGGGCCTGACGCGCGAACTGGCGCGGTGGATGGTGCATGGGGCGGCGGACATCTCGATGCGCGACTATGATCCGCGCCGGTTCGGGGCCTATGCCACCAAAGACTGGCAGGTCACCAAGGCGCATGAAGATTACAAGCTGCGCCACGAAATTCCGTTTCCGCATTTCAACCGTCTTGCCGGGCGGCCGATCAAGCCGTCCCCGCTGTATGACCGGCTGAAAGCCAAGGGGGCGGTGTTCGAAGAGGCCTATGGCCACGAGCGCCCCCGCTGGTTCGCAAAGCATGGCGTTGAACAGCGCGACCATTATTCCTTCCGCCGCAATGTGGTGCACGACATGGTCGCCGCCGAATGCAGGGCCGTGCGCGAGGCGGTCGGCATCATGGATATCTCGGCTTTCACCAAGGTTGAGGTCAGCGGCCCGGATGCCCGGGCCCTGCTGAACCGGCTGGTTGCCAACCGCCTGCCGCAAAAGGTGGGCGGCATCGCGCTGACCCACATGCTCAACCGCCGTGGACGGATCGAGCTGGAGACCACGGTCGTGAAACTGGCCGAGGACCGGTACTACCTCGTCTGTGCCGCCTTCTTCGAGCAGCGCATGCTGGATCACCTGACCCAGCATCGCGACGAAGAAAACGTCGATATCACCCTGCGATCCGACGACTGGGCCGCGCTCAGCCTCAATGGCCCCCGGGCGCGCGAGGTTCTGGCCGCCTGCACCGAGGCGGATCTGAGCAATGCCGGTTTCAAGTGGCTGACCGCGCAGGAAATCGACGTGGCGGGTCACCGGCTCTGGGCTTTCCGCATGTCCTATGCCGGTGAATTGGGATGGGAACTGCATATGCCGCGTGACAGCGCCTTGGCCGTCTACGATGCGCTCTGGGCCGCGGGCGCGCCGCTGGGCATCGCCGATTACGGGTCGTTCGCTATGAACGCGCTGCGGATGGAGAAGGCCTTCAAGGGCGCGGGCGAGTTGACCAACGAGGTCACCCTGGCCGAGGCCGACGTGCTGCGCTTTGCCCGCACCGACAAGGAATACCTGGGCAAAGACCGGACCCTGAACCCCGATCTGCGCTGGGTCTGCGCCTATCTGGAGATCGAACCGGATGGCCAGAACGATGGGCACGGCGGCGAGGCGGTCCTGCTGGACGGCAAGGTCGTGGGTTCCACCGCTTCGGTGGCCTACGGGCACACGGTCGGCAAGATCCTTGCCTTTGCTTATGTCAATCCGCAGGCCAATGTGGCGGGAACCGAAGTGCAGGTGGTGATCGCCGGCGCGCCGCGTCCCGGGCGGATCCTGGGTGCGCCCGCCTATGACCCGCAAAGCCTCCGGCCCCGCACCGATACCGCGATGGAGGCTGCAGAATGATCCCGAAGACCATGAAGGCCATGGTCCTGACGGGGCATGGCGATCTGGACAAATACGAATGGCACGAGGACTGGCCCACGCCCACACCCGGCCCGATGGAGGTGTTGATCAAGGTCGGCGCCTGCGGGCTGAACAACACGGATGTGAACACCCGCACCGGCTGGTATTCCAAGGCGGTGGACGAGGCCACCACCGGCGGCGCCTATTCCGAGGTGGATGACGACGACAGCACTTGGGGCGGCGCACCTTTGACCTTCCCACGCATCCAGGGCGCGGACGCGGTCGGAACAGTCGTGGCCGTGGGCGAGGGGGCCGATCCTGCGATCATCGGCCGGCGGGTGATCGTGGCGGGCTGGCTGCGCGACTGGTCCGAGCCGATGAACCGCGACAAGGCCGGGTATTTCGGCTCGGAATGTGACGGCGGCTTTGCCGAATACACCAAGGCCGACATCCGCGGCGTGGCGGCGATCGACTCCGACCTGAGCGATGCGGAACTGGCGACCTTCAGTTGCTCCTACGTGACGGCCGAGGGCATGTTGGACAGGGCGCAGGTCGGCGAGGGCGACACGGTTCTGATCCCTGGCGCCTCGGGCGGTGTGGGCGGGGCGCTGATCCAGCTGTCCAAGCTGCGCGGCGCACGCGTGATCGCCATGGCCAGCGAAGCCAAACACCCCGAGGTCGCCAAACTGGGCCCGGATCGCATCCTGCCGCGCAACCCCAGGAACCTCCGGGCCGAGCTGAAAGGCGAACGGATCACCGTCGTCGCTGATGTCGTGGGCGGAGAGATGTGGCCCAAACTGATCGACATGCTGGAGCGTGGCGGGCGCTATACCTGTTCGGGCGCGATTGCCGGTCCGATCGTGCAATTCGACCTGCGCACCTTCTATCTGCGCGATCTGACCTTCACCGGGTCGACCGTGAACACGCCGCAGAACTTCTTTGATGTCGTGAAATACATAGAAAATGGGCAAATCAAGCCAGCTTTGGCCGCCACTTACCCGTTGACTGAGCTGCGAGAGGCCCAGCAGGCCTTCATCGACAAGCGTCATACCGGCAACATCGTGGTGATCCCATGACCCTGGAAAACGTTCTCGAAGCCGCGCGGCACCTGCATCAGAGCCTGCCGGCGCTGTCCGAATTCGGCAACTGGCCCACCGACCTGACCGCGACCGGTTTGCAACCGCGGGCGATCCCCGCCATGCCACTGGTGCAGGCGCTGGATCAACCCGGATCCCCCCGGACAACGGGGCTGGTTCAGGCGGTCCGGTCGGCGGCGCATCTTGCCCACTGGAAACGAACCTATACCGAGGCAGAGGTCGGCGCCGATTTCCGCAATCGGTACGGGTATTTCGAACTGTTCGGGCCAACCGGTCATTTCCATTCGACCCAGCTGCGGGGCTATGTCGCCTATTGGGGAGCCGGGCTGGACTATGACTGGCACAGCCACCAGGCCGAGGAGCTGTACCTGACGCTGGCGGGCGGCGCGGTCTTCAGGGTTGGCGGAGATCGGGCCTTTGTGGGCGCTGAGGGCACGCGCTGGCACGCCAGTTGGCAAAGCCACGCCATGTCCACAGGGGATCAGCCGATCCTCACGTTCGTACTTTGGCGGGGCGAGGGGTTGAACGACCTGCCCAGAATGGACGCCGCATGAAGATCACCCGCATCTCGGTCTTTCACGTCGATCTGCCGCTTGAACATCCCTATTGGTTGTCCGGCGGACGTCTGAAATTCGAGGTGCTGGATGCCACCTTCGTCAAGATCGAAACCGATGCCGGGCTGACCGGCTGGGGCGAGGGCACGCCATGGGGCCACACCTATGTACCCGCGCATGGGGCGGGCATCCGGGCGGGGATCGAGACCATGGCGCCCTTCGTCCTCGGGCTGGACCCCCGCCGGGTTCTAGAGGTCGAGCGGGCGATGGACCACGCGCTGCCCGGGCATCTTTATGCCAAGTCGCCGATCGACATGGCCTGCTGGGACATTGCCGGACAGGCGGCCGGGCTGCCGATTGCCGATCTGATGGGCGGCGGGTCGCGCAGCCCCGCGCCGATCGCCTCATCAGTCGGGGCCAAGACCGTCGAGGAAACCCGCGCGGTGATGGATCGCTATCGTGACCGCGGCTATTGGGTACATTCGGTCAAAGTGGGTGGCGACGTGGAGCGTGACATAGAACGCATCCGCGATGTCGAGGCGCACCGCCCAGCGGGTGAGCGCATCCTTTATGACGTCAACCGCGCCTGGACACGACAACAGGCGCTGCGGGTGATGAAAGCCACCGAGGATCTGGGCGTGATGTTCGAACAACCCGGCGAGACGCTGGACGACATTGCCGCCATCCGGGCCCTGCATTCCGCGCCGGTCAGCGTGGATGAAAGCCTGGTCACCCTGCAGGATGCCACGCGCATTGCCCGCGACGGGCTGGCCGAGGTCTTCGGGATCAAGCTTAACCGTGTCGGCGGCCTGACCAAGGCCACGCGGATTCGGGACATCGCGCTGGCGCATGGCATCGACATGTATGTGATGGCCACCGGCGGCTCGGTTCTGGCCGATACCGAGGCGCTGCATCTGGCCGCCACCATCCCGGATCACAACCGCCTGGGCGTCTGGGCCTGTCAGGACATGCTGACGCTGGACGTTGCGGGCGGGCGCGGTCCACGCAACCGTCAGGGCCATCTTGAACTGCCCGAGGCCCCCGGCCTCGGCGTAGCCCCGGATGAAGATGCACTGGGGGAACAAAAGGCCGTGTACCAATGACCCGCATCACCCGCATCTCGCTCTGGCATGTGCCGCTGACCAGCCATCAGGCCTATTACATGGCCGACGGCAAGGCCTGTGACACGGTTGAAACGGTGGTTCTGGCGCTGGACACCGATGACGATCTGACCGGCTGGGGCGAGGTCTGCCCGATTCCGCATTACCTGCCCGCCTATGCGCGCGGCGTGGCCCCGGCGGTTCAGGACATGGCCCCGGTTCTGCTGGGCGCCGACCCGATCGGACCCGAGGCGTTGATGGCGCGGCTGGACCGGCACCTGCCGGGGCATGTCTATGCCAAATCGGCGATCGACATCGCGCTGTGGGATCTGACGGGGCAGGTGGCAGGGCTGCCGCTGCATGCGCTGCTAGGCGGTCGGCGGGCGCAGACGATGCCGCTCTATCACTCGATCACCTGCATCGCCCCGGCCGAGATGGCCCGCATCGCCCGCGAGGCAAAGGCACAGGGCATCACCCAGTTCCAGGTCAAGCTGGGCGCGGATGCCGATTGGCAGGCCGATGTCGAACGCCTGCGTCTGGTACGCGAGGCGGTGGGCGATGGGCCGCTGGTCTATGGCGACTGGAACTGCGGCGCCACGTCTTTGTACGCCAGCCGGGTGGGGCGGGCGGTCGCGGATCTGGATGTGATGCTGGAACAGCCCTGTGCCACGATTGAAGATTGCGCCCGCGTGCGCGCTGCCACCGGCCTGCCGATGAAGCTGGACGAATGCGCACACGACACCGCCAGCCTGCTGGCCGCGCATGCGCTGGGCTGCATGGATGCGGTCGCGGTGAAGCTGTCGAAATTCGGTGGGCTGTCGGTAGCGCGCCGCGCGCGTGACCTGTGCCTGCATCTGGGGGCGAAGATGTGCGTCGAAGACACCTGGGGGTCTGACATCACCACAGCCGCTCTGCTGCATCTGGGCGCGGCCACTGAACCCGCGCGCCTGATGAACGTGTGCGACCTGTCGGGCTATGTCGCGCCGCGGCTGGCGCCGGATGGCCCGGCCCGCAAGGGCGGTCGGATCGCGCCGCCCGATGGGGCCGGCCTGGGCGTCACGCCCGACCGCGAATACCTGGGCGCGCCGGACGTGATACTGGATTAGGGAGGCGACCATGCCGCGACATCTCAGCCAATCCGATTGGGGCCAACGCTCCCGCGCGGTGCTGCCCGGCGGCGGCTTTGGCAATTTCGACCCGTCGGTTTTCATCCGTGAGGGCCGCGGCAGCCGCGTCTGGGACGAAGACGGGACGGAATATGTCGACCTGCTGATCGGCTCGGGGCCGATGCTGCTGGGCCATGGCCACCCCGAGGTGTTGGAGGCCGTCGCCGAACAGATGCCCAAGGGCATGACGTTTTTCGCCAACAACGCGCGCGCGGTCGAACTGGCCGAGGAGATCTGCGCCGCCGTGCCCTGCGCCGATCAGATCCGCTATGTCTCGTCCGGCGGTGAGGCCGACATGTACGCGATCCGGCTGGCCCGCGCCTTTACCGGCCGCGACAAGATCGTGAAGTTCGAAGGCGGCTATCACGGCATGAGCGCCGAGGCGCAAATGAGCCTGGCCCCGTCGCGGATGGTGAATTTCCCGCAGGCGGTTCCCGACAGTGCGGGCATACCGGCCAGCGTTCAGGCCGAAATGCTGATCGCGCCGTTCAATGACCCGGACTACATCCGCTCGCTGCTGGCCGAGCACGGCAACCAGGTCGCGGGCATCATCGTCGAGCCTTTGCAACGCATCATCCCGCCCGAACCCGGTTTCTTGCAGCTTCTGCGGGACGAGGCCGACAAGTACGGCATCGTGCTGATCTTCGACGAGGTGGTGACCGGGTTTCGTTTCGCCTATGGCGGCGCGCAGGAGCTGTATGGCGTGACCCCCGACATCGCCACGCTGGGCAAGATCATCGGCGGCGGCTTTCCCCTGGCCGCGATCGCCGGGCGGGCCGAGATCATGGCCCATTTCGACAAATCCGCCGTTGGGCCAGAGAAGTGGCTGATGCAGTTGGGGACACTGTCGGGCAATCCGGTGGCCGCGGTGGCCGGGCTCAAGACGATGGAGGTGCTGCGCCGTCCCGGTCAGTACGACCGGCTGCGCGCCAATGGTCAGCGTCTGATAGACATGGCCTCGGCCGCGCTGACCAAGCGGGGGGTTGCCCATCGCGTCATCGGCGATCCGACCCTGTTCGAAATCGTGTTCACGGAAGGAAAGGTGCGGGATTATCGCGATGTGGTCCGCGCGGACACGGCCAAGGCAACCCGGTTCAATGCAGTTCTGATGCAGAACGGGATGTTCAAGTCGCCGGGCAAGACCTATCCCTCCCTGGCGCTGACCGAAGCGGACTTTGACCTGTGCAAAGCCGCCTATGCCAAGGCCGCGCAGGCCGTGGCCGAAATGCAGAGTGCGGGCGTGTCTTAGTAGACGCCCGCCATCACCAGGCGAACGATGTCTTCGCGCTTGAGGCCGCGCACAGCCAGTTCTTCGTCGGTCAACTCGCTGAGTTGCTTGATCTTGATGACCTTGGCATTTGCTTCGCCCATGCGGATCAAAGCATCATAGATGCCGCTGAACACATCGGCGACGGCCGAAAACAGGTTCAGGATTGCCGGGCGGTGCGTGCTTGTCTCTGCCATGAGCGGAGCCTCTCTGGTCTGTATGTGACCAAAGAGATTTAGACCTGATGCTGCAGTGCAGCTAGGCACTTGAGGGAATAGCCGCTGTGCATCTGGTGCAAGTCTGGCCCGACAGGCGCAGGCTCAGGCCTTGAACTGGTCGTCCACCGGCACCTGCAAAGCGGTGGCTAGGGCGTTGGTCTGGCTGGCCATCGCGATCACCGCCAGCAGTTCGGCCTGCATCTGATCGGTCAGGCCCTTGGCGCGGGCCGCGGCCGAATGGGAGTGCACGCAGTATTCGCAATTGTTGGCGACTGAAACCGCCACATACAGCATCTCCTTCATCAACGGGTCCAGCGCGCCGGGGGCCATGACGGTCTTGAGCCGCTCCCACGTCGCTTTCAGCAGCGCCGGGTCATGGGCCAGAGCGCGCCAGAAATTGTTGATGTAATCGGTGTTGCGGGTGGCGCGGATGTCATCGAAGACGGCCAGCGCCTCGGCGCTGACCTCCTCGTCCGTCAACAGGCGGACCGTGGCCATGTTCAGACCATCGCAAAGATACGCGCCGGTCCGCCCGATCCGCCACGATGGGCTGGCGCGCCGACCACCAGCGTCGCTCCGCTGGCGGGCACCTTGTCGAGATTGGCCAGGTTTTCGATGCCGTAACGGTTGGTGGGCAGCCACGCGTAATGCGTCACGAAATCGGCCGATGGCCCGTGATCCAGTGACAGCGTGTCGACGGCCAGCGCAACGGCGCCGGTACCTTCGATCAGCATCTGCGCCGCTTCGACATGGAAGCCGGGGAAATGCATCTTGCCGTCGCCGTCGGCGTTGCGAAACTCGGGCGTGGCGGTCTTGGCGGCCCATCCCGAATGCATGGCGACACAGGCGCCATCGGGGATGTCGCCATTTGCGGCGATCCACGCCTTCAGGTCATCGGGGGTCACCTGGGCATCCGGGCTCTCGGCCGCGCGGGCGGCAATGTCCACCACGCACAGAGGGCAGACGAGGTTCGCGACCGGGATTTCGTCCACCGACTGCCCATCCGCCGAGAAATGCAGCGGGGCATCGACATGCGTGCCGGTGTGTTCGTTGACGGCAAGGTTGAACAGGTTGAAGCCATGTTCCTTGAAATTGAAGGCCTGCGTCGCCTCGATCCCCGGCTGGCCGAAATAGGTGGGAAAATCGGCATCGTAGACATGGGTCATGTCCAGCACCTCGCCATGGCCGGCCGCAAGCGCCGGCGGGGCTGCTACCGTCCCAAGCGCCGTGCCTGCCGCCATCGCCGCGCCAGCCTTGAAAAAGGACCGGCGCGACAGCATCCGGTCTTTCACCGCGTTCATTACGCAAACGTCACACATTTCAAAACTCCCTGTTCTGCAATCTGTTTTCGTTCCTGGCCGAATTCATTGGCCGGGTGGGCAAAGCCTAGCACGGTTTTCCGCGATCCGGTTCACAAGTTGTTTGGGGCCCGCTCGCCGGCAAGAAATGCGGCCCGGCGGCGCAGTCGGGTATAAGGGGTTGAACCCGCGCGCGGACGGGTTCAATCTGTTGCGGAATATTGTTCCGCAATGCGGAACAAGCTCTGGTTGGCAAGAGGAGACCAAGTCTGATGTCCGAGGCGGTGGAATACGAACGGATTGGCGATATCGCGGTGCTGGCGGCGAACAACCCGCCGGTAAATGCGCTGGGCGTGGACGTGCGCCGGGGCCTGCTGGCCGGGATCGAACGGGCCGAGGCCGAGGGAGCAAAGGCGGTGTTGATCTACGGCAAGGGCCGGACCTATTTCGCGGGGGCCGACATCCGCGAGTTCGGCAAACCTCCGCAGGAGCCCTGGCTGCCCGGCCTGTGCGACCGGATCGAGGCCTCGCCCCTGCTGGTGGTTTCGGCGCTGCATGGCACGGCGCTGGGCGGCGGGCTCGAGGTTGCGCTGTCCAGCCATTACCGTGTCGCGGTCCCCTCGGCCAAAGTCGGCCTGCCCGAGGTCAATCTGGGCATTCTGCCCGGTGCCGGCGGTACCCAACGTCTGCCGCGCGTGGCCGGGGTCGAGGCCGCGCTGGACATGATCACCACCGGCCGCCATGTCCGCGCCGACGAGGCGCTGAAGCTGGGCGTGATCGACAAGGTGCAGGATGGCGACCCGCGCGAGATCGGGCTGGCCTATGCGCAGGAGCTGCTTGACTCGGGCGCGCCCCGCCGCGCGGTCGGAGAGATGCCCGCGCCGGACCCTGTCGATTTCGATGCGGTCTACGAGGCCGTTCTAAAGAAGGGCCGGGGCCAGCTTTCCCCAGCTGTCGCCGTGCGTGCCGTGCAAGCCGCCTGCGAGGCGCCCAGCTTTGCCGAAGGCATGGCGCGCGAGCGGGAGTTGTTCATGCAGTTGATGGAATCGGATCAGCGCAAGGGCCTGATTCACGCCTTCTTTGCCGAACGCGCCGTGGGCAAGCTGCCCGAACTGAAGGGTGTCGAGCCGCGTCCGGTGCATCAGATCGGGGTCATCGGCGGCGGCACGATGGGCGCGGGGATCGCCACCGCCGCCTTGTTGGCAGGTCTGCCCGTGACCTTGCTGGAGATGACGCAGGAGGCCGCCGATGCGGCCAAGGACCGGATCGCCGGAAACCTGTCAGGGGCCCTGAAGCGCGGCAAGATCAGCCAGCAGCAGTACGACTCGATCCTGTCGGACCAGTTGCAGCTTGCCACCGGTTATGACGCGCTGAGCGCCGTCGATCTGGTAATCGAGGCCGTGTTCGAGGATATGGACGTCAAGAAACAGGTCTTTGCCCAGCTGGATGCGGTCTGCAAACCGGGGGCGGTTCTGGCGACCAACACCTCGTATCTGGACGTCAATGAAATCGCCGCCACCACCACGCGCCCGCAGGACGTGATCGGGCTGCATTTCTTCTCGCCCGCCCATGTGATGAAGCTGCTTGAGATCGTGGTGGCTGACAAGACCGCGCCCGAGGTGGTCGCCACCGGTTTTGCGCTGGGGCATCGGCTGAAAAAGGTCTCGGTGCGCGCAGGGGTGTGCGACGGGTTCATCGGCAACCGGATCCTCAGCACCTATCGCACCTGCGCCGACCACATGGTCCTGGACGGGGCAAGCCCGTTCCAGATCGACAAGGCGCTGACCGATTTCGGCTTTGCCATGGGGCCGTTCGCGGTGTCCGATCTGGCCGGGCTGGATATCGGCTGGGCGGTGCGCAAACGCAAACGCGCCGAGGGGCTGGATCCACGCGCCCGCGACAGCAGCTATGCCGACAAACTGTGCGAGGCCGGGCATTTCGGACAGAAGACCGGCCAGGGCTTCTATGTCTATGAAAAGGGAAAGCGCGGTGGCACGCCCAACCCCGAGGTTCTGGACCTGATCGCGGCCGACCGCGCAGCGCAGGGCATCACCCCGCGCACGTTCACGGATGACGAGATCGTGCGGCGATATATGGTCTCGATGGTCAACGAGGCCGCCAAGGTGGTGGGCGGGGGCATCGCGCGCCGCCCCTTGGACGTGGATGTGGTGCTGCTCTATGGCTATGGGTTCCCGCGCTATCGCGGCGGGCCGCTGAAATGGGCCGATCTGCAGGGTCTGCCGGGTATTCTGGACGACATCCGCGCCTGGTCGGCCGAGGATGACTATTTCTGGCAACCCGCGCCGCTGCTGGAAAAACTCGTGGCCGAGGGCCGCAGCTTTGACGATCTGAACAAGGACGCTCAGTGATGAAACAAGCCGTAATCGTATCCGCCGCACGCACCGGGCTGGCCAAGTCGTTCCGGGGCTCGTTCAACATGACCCACGGCGCCACGATGGGCGGCCACGCGGTTCAGGCCGCGGTCGCGCGCTCGGGGCTGGACGGCACCGAGATCGAGGATTGCATCATCGGCTGCGGCTTCCCCGAGGGCGAGACCGGCGGCAACATCGCCCGCCAGATCGCCATCCGGGCCGGGCTGCCGGTCAGCGTTTCGGGGATGACCGTGAACCGGTTCTGCTCGTCGGGGCTGCAGACCGTGGCGCTGGCGGCGCAGGCCGTCACCGAGGGCAGCGCGGGCCCCATCGTGGCCGGCGGGGTCGAGAGCATCTCGCTGGTCCAGCCGAAGACCCGCCCCGTGCCCGAGGCGTGGATTCAGGAGCACAAGCCGGCGATCTACATGACAATGATCGAGACCGCCGACATCGTGGCCGAGCGCTATGGCATAAGCCGCGAAGAACAGGACGCCTACGGCCTGCGGTCGCAGCAGCGCATCGCGGCGGCGCAGGCGGCGGGCAAGTTCGACGACGAGATCGTGCCGATTCAGACCACCATGGCGGTCAAGGACAAAGAGACGGGCGAGATATCGCACCGTCAGGTCACCGTGGACCGGGATGAATGCAACCGGCCGAACACGACCCTGGAAGGGCTGGCCTCACTCGAGCCGGTGCGGGGCCCCGGAAACTACATCACCGCCGGCAATGCCAGCCAGTTGTCGGACGGCGCAGCCGCGGTAGTCGTGATGGACAGCGCCGAAGCAGAGCGTCGGGGACTGGAGCCAATGGGCGCGTTCAAGGGGTTCTGCGTGGCGGGGTGCGAGCCCGACGAGATGGGCATCGGTCCGGTCTTTGCGGTGCCGCGCCTGCTGGAACGGCATGGTCTGAGGGTCGAGGACATCGACCTGTGGGAACTGAACGAGGCCTTCGCCTCGCAAGCGCTGTACTGCCGCAACCGTTTGGGAATCGATGACGAGAAATGCAACGTGAACGGCGGCTCGATCGCCATCGGGCATCCGTTCGGCATGACCGGCGCGCGGATGGTCGGGCATCTGCTGCGCGAAGGGCGGCGGCGCGGGGCCAAGCTGGGTGTCGTGACCATGTGCATCGGCGGCGGCATGGGCGCGGCCGGTTTGTTCGAGATCTATTGAAGAAAGGGGCGCCGAGCCAGCCCATCGAGGGCCGGCCCGGCGCAGCCCGGCCCGTGGGGCCGAGCAGGCAAGGTTCCGATCGCGTCGAGGAGGAGGGCGGCTGTGGACTTGAATTATACGGACGAGGAGAAGGCCTTTCGCGACGAGGTTCGCGCCTTTCTGGCCGAGAAACTGCCCAAGGAGATCTCGGACAAGATCCGGGCTGGCCGGAACATCGGCAAGGAAGGGTATGAATGGTGGCATGCCACGCTGAACGAGCGCGGCTGGTTGAATTTCAACTGGCCGAAGGAGTTTGGCGGCGCCGAGTGGAACGCGGTTCAGCGCCATATCTTCGAGGAGGAATGCGCCGCCGCCTATGCGCCGCGCATCGTGCCGTTTGGACTGTCGATGCTGGGCCCGGTGCTGCAGAAATTCGGCTCGAAGGCGCAGCAGGACTATTTCCTGCCGCGCATCCTGAATGGTGAACACTGGTGGTGCCAGGGCTATTCCGAGCCGGGTGCCGGGTCGGACCTGGCCTCGCTGAAGACCCGCGCGGTGCGGGACGGCGACCACTATGTCGTCAATGGCCAGAAGACCTGGACCACGCTGGCGCAATACGCCAACTGGATCTTCTGCCTGGTTCGCACCGACCCCGAGGTCAAGGCACAGGAAGGAATCTCGTTCCTGCTGATCGACATGAACACGCCGGGGATCGAGGTGCGCCCCATCGTCCTGCTGGACGGAACGCCCGAGGTCAACGAGGTGTTCTTTGACGATGTGCGCGTCCCGGTCGAAAACTTGGTGGGCGAGGAGAACAAGGGCTGGACCTATGCCAAGTATCTGCTGACGCATGAACGCACCAACATCGCCGGTGTCGGCTTCAGCCAGGCGGGGCTGGACATGGTCAAACGGATTGCCCGGATCGAAACCGCGAATGGCCGCCCCCTGATCGAGAACCCGCATTTCGCCGCCCGGCTGGCGCGGGTCGAGATCGACCTGATGGCAATGGCCACCACCAACATGCGCATCATCAGCAAGGCCGCGGCCGGACAGGCACCGGGGGTCGAAAGCTCGATGCTGAAGGTCAAGGGCACGATCATCCGGCAGGAGATCAACGACCTCGCCCGCCGCGCGGTGGGGCCTTATGCGATGCCTTTCGCCTCCGAGGCGGTGGCGGGCGACAACGACCCGATCGGGCCGGACTATGCCGCGCCGGTCGCCGCCCAGTATTTCAACAACCGGAAACTGTCGATCTTCGGCGGGTCGAACGAGATCCAGCGCGGGATCATCGCCAAGGTCAAGATGGGGGGCTGAGATGGATTTCAACCTGACCGAAGAACGGCAGATGCTGCAGGACACGCTGCGGCGCTATCTGGCCGACCGCTACACGACTCCGGTGCGCAACGACATTCTGAACAGCGCGGCGGGGTTCAGCGCCGACATCTGGCGCGAACTGGCCGATCTGGGCGTTCTGGGCGCGTTGTTCGACGAAGCGGATGGCGGGTTCGGCGGGGCGGGCTTTGACATCGCCACCGTGTTCGAGGAACTGGGCCGGGCCGGGGTGGTCGAGCCGGTTCTGGACAGTTGCATTCTGGGCGGTCGGCTGATCGCGCAGGTGGGCAGCCCTGATCAGCGGACCCTGTTGGATCAGGTGATCTCGGGCGCGCTGCATCTGGCTCTGGCGCATGGTGAGCCTGCCAGCCGGTATGACCTGAGCCGGGTCGAGACCACCGTGCGGACCGACGGCACGGACCTGATCCTGAACGGGCGCAAGGCCGTGGTCGTGAATGCCGAGGCCGCCGGGCAGCTGATCGTATCCGCACGTGAAACGGGCGGGCCGTTCGATCTGGACGGCATTTCGCTGTTCCTGGCGCCCGCTGATACACCGGGGCTGGGTCTGCGCGGGTATCCGATGCTGGCCGGAGGCCGCGCGGCCGAGGTGACTCTGGACGATGTGCGCCTGCCGGAAACCGCGCGTCTGGGCGCCGCGGGGCAGGGGTTCGATCCGCTGATGAACGTTGTGGCCGCAGCCAATGTCGCGCTGGTGGCCGAGGTTTTGGGCGCGATGGAAAGCGCGGTGGAACTGACGCGGCAATACCTGATGACGCGCAAGCAATTCGGCCGCCCGATCGGGACCTTTCAGGCCCTGCAACACCGGTTCGCGGACATGCTGATCGAGCTGGAGCAGGCGCGCTCGGCGGTTATCAACGCGGCAGGGCACCTTGAAGCACCCGATCGTGACCGGCAGATTGCCGCGGCCCGCAACCTGGTGTCGCGGGTGGGCCGGCTGGCGGCCGAGGAAACGATCCAGATGCATGGCGGCATCGCCATGACGCAGGAATATGAGCTGGCGCATATTGCCAAGCGGATCGTCATGTCGGATCACAGGTTCGGCGACGCGGATTATCATTTGGAGCGGTTCATTGCACTCGGCGCAGCCTGAAGACGACCCAAGAGTCCGGCGGTCGGGCTGTCAGAACGCGATCGGGTTCGAGGTGGATCTGTCCGACCTCGACGGCCGGGCACGGTGCCATTTGACCATCCGGGTGGATCACCTGAACAGCCAGGGCATCCTGCATGGCGGCATCATCGCCATGCTGCTGGACGTGGCTTGCGGCAACACCGCCTCGGCCTGGTTCGACCGGGACGAACATCCGCTGGTTCTGACCCTGTCACTGAACACAAGCTATGTGGCGGCGGTGCGTCAGGGGCGCGTGACGGCCACGGGGCGCGCAACGGGTGGCGGGCGCACGCTGGCCTATGTGACCGGAGAGTTGCACGGCGACGACGGAACCCTGATCGCGACGGCGGCTGGAGTGTTCAAGCGCACCACGAAACGCTGAGCGCAAAACCGGTTCCGGTGCAGGGGAGGGCGAAGGAACATGAACAAATGGCACGACTATCCGGATGCCCAGATCCGGGCCCGCCCGCGGGCTCGCGCCTTTGCCGACGGGTTCGGCGCCGATTGGAGCTTTGCTGACCTCGACCGCGCGATTGCCGAGCTGTCAGACATCCTGCTGGCCTCGGGGGTGCGCCCGTGCGATCGGGTCATGCTGGTGCTTGAGAATTGCAATGCGGCGGTGGCCGCGCTGTTTGCCTGTTCCCGGATCGGCGCTTGCGTGGTGCCGGTGAACGCCCGCCAGACCGAGGCTGAATTGGCACGCATCGTGGGTCACGTGACTCCGGCGGTGATCCTGTTCACATCGGCGGCGTCGCCGGAGGCGCGCGACCATGCGCAAAGGGCCGGGGCTCGGCCAGTGTCCGGGGCCTTCGGGCAGATGCACCTGGCCGCGCCGAACCCGAGCGCGCCCGACCCCGATCTGGCGGATGTCGCGGCGATGCTTTTCACCACCGGCACGACCGGAACGCCCAAGGGCGTGATGCTGACTCACGAAAACCTGCGGTTCGGCGGGCTGACCTCGGCGAATTTCCGAGGGCTGACGCAGGATGACGTGGTCTATGGCGTGCTGCCGATTTCGCACATCTTCGGGTTGGCTTCGATCGTCACCGGGTCGGCACTGGCCGGGGCCTTCGTCCAGCTGGATGCCCGGTTCGCGGCGGACCGCGCCTTTGCCGCGTTGAACGCGGGCGTCACGGTGTTTTCGGGTGTGCCGCAGATGCATGCGCTGCTGATGCAATATGCCAAGGAACAGGGGTTGGAGCGGTTGCCCTCGGGCGCCCTGCGCTACACTTCGTCCGGGGCTGCCCCGCTGGATCCGGCGTGGAAACGCAAGGCCGAGGCGTTCTATGGCGTCGCGCTGCAGAACGGCTATGGCATGACCGAAAGCACGGCGGGGATCTGCGCCTCGCACAACCGGATCGGGGATCCGGATATCTCGGTCGGCCCGCCCTTGCCGGGGGTCGATCTGCGCATTGACGAAACAATACCCGGCGGCGGAGATGGCGTGGGCGAGATCCTGACGCGCGGCCCGCATGTGATGAAAGGGTACTATCGCAATGCGGAAGAAACGGGCCGGGTTCTGGCCCAGGGATGGTTGCGCACGGGCGACCTCGGCCGTCTGGACGCGCAGGGCAATCTGCACGTCGTCGGCCGCGCCAAGGAACTGATCATTCACGGCGGCTTCAACGTCTATCCGCCCGAGGTCGAGGCCGCGCTGAACGACCACCCGCAGGTGATCCAGTCTGCGGTGATCGGGCATCGGGTGGGCGGCGACGAACAGGTGCTGGCCTTTGTTCAGGTGCCTGAAATCGGCGCTGTGTCCGAGGCAGAGTTGGCGGTGTTCGTGGCGGAACGTCTTGCGGGCTACAAACGGCCCAGCCGGATCGTGCTGGCCAAGTCACTGCCCGCCGCGCCCACGGGCAAGATCCTCAAACACAGGCTGTTGACGCATTTCGCGGATCAACTGGTCTAGGGGCGCAATCCGCAAAAGGCTCCCGCGCCCCCGCGACATCGGCTGCGCCGATCCCGCTTTCGGCCTTGGGCCCGGCATCGCGCCATGCGCGATGCCGGGCCCAACAGGAGGAGACGTTTTGCGAAAAAACGTCGACGACGGGCGGGAGCCGCCGTCAGACCGCGTGGTCTTCGGCTGCGGCGCGAATGGCGCGGATGTTCTGGCCATAGACTTCGGGGTTCGCAACCGACCCGCCCTTGAAGACCGCTGAACCGGCAACAAGAACGTCGGCACCGGCCGCTGCGACCAACGGGGCGGTCGTGGGATCGACTCCCCCGTCGATTTGGATATGCACCGGACGGTCGCCGATCATCTCGCGCAGGCGGCGGACCTTCGTGGTCATGTCGATGAATTTCTGCCCGCCAAAGCCGGGGTTCACCGTCATCACGCAGACCAGATCGGCCAGATCCAGCAGGTGCTCGACCGCGTCGGCCGGAGTGCCCGGGTTCAGCGCCACGCCTGCCTTCATTCCGGCCGCGCGGATCGCCTGCAACGTGCGGTGCGTGTGCGGACCGGCCTCGACATGGGCCGTCAGATAGTCCGCGCCGGCATCGGCATAGGCCTGGATGTAAGGATCGACCGGCGTGATCATCAGATGCACATCCATCACCGTCTTGACATGCGGGCGGAACGCTTTGACCGCCGGCGGGCCGAAGGTGAGATTTGGCACGAAATGACCGTCCATCACGTCAACATGGACCCAGTCGGCGCCTTGGGCCTCGATGGCTTGGATTTCCTGTCCGAAATTGGCGAAATCGGCGGACAGGATCGACGGTGCGATCTTGATCTTGCGGTCAAAGCTCATGGCGGCCTCATGTGACAGATCTGATGGTTTAGGTGTTGAGCCCGCGTATAGACGGGACGAGCGGCATTGCCCAGCCCTTGCACAGGCCATCGGCTTTCAGCCCGTTACAAAAGCTTCACCGGATCGACACATCACCGTTGAGCACCAGCTGTAGACGACCTCCATCACGAATTGGGGGTGGCACGTGCTGCGCATCGAAAAACTGACCAAGCGCTTCGGCGACAATACCGCCGTCGACACCGCAACGCTGGACGTCGACAAGCCATGCATGATCGGGATCATCGGGCGGTCGGGCGCGGGCAAGTCCACCCTGCTGCGTATGATCAACCGCCTGACCGATGCCAGCGCCGGGCAGATCCTGTTTCACGGTCGCGACGTGACAACGCTGAAAGGGCGCGAAAAACGTGCGTGGCAGGCCGATTGCGCGATGATCTTTCAGCAATTCAACCTTGTGCCCCGCATGGATGTGGTCTCGAATGTCCTGCATGGAACGCTGAACCGGCACTCGACGCTGGCGACAATGTTCAACCTGTTCCCGATGGAAGACATCCATCGCGCCATCGACATTCTCGACCGTCTTGGCATCGCCGAACATGCCCCCAAACGGGCCGAGGCGCTGTCGGGCGGGCAGCAGCAGCGTGTCGCCATCGCGCGGGCGCTGATGCAGGACCCCAAGATCATCCTGGCCGATGAGCCCATCGCCTCGCTGGACCCTATGAACGCGCAAGTCGTGATGCAGGCCCTGCGCCGCATCCACGAAGAGGACGGCCGTACCGTGATCGCCAATCTGCACACGCTGGACACCGCGCGCCGCTATTGCGACCGCGTGGTCGGGATGCGCGACGGACGCATCGTGTTCGACGGCCTGCCCGAGCAGCTGACCACCGGCGTCGCCCGCGAGATCTACGGCGCTGATGCCAGCTTCTCTGAGGCCGCGACCTCGACCGAGATCGAAACGCTGGATGCCACCCGGAAGGCTCTGATGGAAGCCGAGGCCACAATCTGAGCCCCAAACACCTCATTCATCGCCCGGCCCGATGAATGGGGTGGGCCAATCAACCTGGAGAGAGACAGATGAAGAAACTTGTTGCCGCCCTGGTCGCGACCACTGCCCTGAGCGCGCCTGCCATGGCTGAGGAGATCAGCGAATTCCGGATCGGCATACTGGGCGGAGAAAACGCACAGGACCGTCTGAACAACAACGAATGTCTGCGTGAATACACCGAGGACGCGCTGGGTGTCGAAACCAAGCTGTTCGCCCCGGCTGACTACAACGGCGTGATCCAGGGCCTGCTGGGCGGCACGATCGACATGGCTTGGCTGGGCGCCTCCGCCTATGCCAAAACCTATCTCAGCGACCCCGAGGCGGTTGAGCCGGTTCTGGTCAAGGTGAACGTAGATGGCGGGTATGGCTACTACTCGGTCGGGTTCGCCCGCAAGGATAGCGGCATCACCTCGCTTGATGACATGAAAGGCAAGGTGTTTGGCTTTGGTGATCCGAACTCGACCTCGGGCTATTTGATCCCCTCGATCGAAATCCCTCAGGCAACGGGTGCGACGATGGAGTCGGGCGACTACTTCGGTGAAGTGAAGTTCACCGGTGGCCACGAGCAGACAATTGTCGCCGTGAACAACGGTGACGTGGATGGTGGCGTGACCTGGGCCGATGGTCTGGGCAACTGGGAAGACGGCTACAATTCGGGCGCGCTGCGCCGCGCCGTGGATGCCGGACTGGTCGACATGAACGACATGGTCGAAATCTGGAAATCGAAGCCGATCCCCGAAGGTCCGGTGGTTCTACGCAAGGCATTGCCGGCAGATGTCAAAGAGAAGATGACGGCTCTGATGGCCGGGCTGGCCGACAAAGACCGTGAGTGTTTCTATGGCGTGGCCGCAGGTGAAGCCAAAGCATTCGAGCCGATCACCCACGAGGCCTACGAAATCATCATTGAAGCCCGCAAGCTGAAGTCGAACTAAGCCTGCGCAACTTCTGTTCGGGGTCCGGCGGTGAACCGGACCCCACTATCCCCATCGGAGCCTTTCATGACCGACCTGACCGCGGGAACCGCCGGACTCGACCGGATTCGGGAGGATTACACCATCATGACCCGTCGCAAACGGGTTTACGGTGGGATACTCCTGATCCTGTTCGTGGCTCTTATGGCGGCCGGATTCCGGACCGCCGACATGCGAAACGCCGGTAGTTTTGCCGATGGGTGGAACCGCATTTTCGATTACCCTGCCGAGGTTCTGACTGAGGCCTGGGAGAAGATCGGGGAATTGCCCGCAAATTTGGTCGAGTTCTTTCCCGCGCTGATCGAAACACTGAATATCGCCGCCGCGGCCACGCTGGTGGGCACTCTGGGCGGCACCTTTCTGGCGCTGATGTCCACCCGCGGCATGGCGCTGTGGCCGTCATTGATCCCCGTTTTTCGCCGTATTTCTGATATTTGCCGGGCCGTTCCGGAAATCGTCATCGCGTTGGTACTGATCTTTGTTCTGGGCGGCGGGCCTGTGCCTGCAATGATTGCCATCGCCATTCACACTGCCGGTGCTCTGGGCAAGTTGTTTTCCGAAGTGAATGAAAACGCCTCTCTGAAACCGGTAGAGGGGCTGCAGTCGGTTGGCGCCAACTGGTCGCAGCGGATGTATTTGGGCGTGATCCCGCAGGTCGGGCCAAACTATGTCAGCTACGCCCTGCTGCGGTTCGAGATCAACATCCGCGCCTCAGCCATTCTTGGTTTTGTGGGGGCAGGTGGCTTGGGGTACGAACTGCGCAACGCCATGTCCTGGGGGCAGGGGCGTTACGACGAGGCGGCGGCCATCTTTCTGCTTCTGTTCGTCACCATCGTGGCCGTGGATCAGCTGTCCGGCATTTTGCGTGACCGCCTGACACACGGTTCTGCCAAAGGAGCCGCAGCATGAGCACCTTTGCCACTGATCTGCCGATCAACGACTTGAAAGCCAAAGCCGACCACATCTTTCGGCACAAACGGGCTGTGAGTTTCGGGTTGCCGGGGCTGGTCATTCTATACCTGGTCTATGTTTTCTTTGCCTTTGACGTGCCCGGCTTGACCGAGCGGGCCAACTGGGAAAACGGCAAGACGCTTGTATCCGACAGCTACAGCTACAAGACTCATGTGACCCGGGACAATCGAAACGGACAAGTGTCCGTCGCGATCGAGGGAGAGCGCAAGGGTGCTTACCCGGATGGCACTGCGCCGGAATGGGTCGCTTTGGGCGAAACCACGGTGATTGACCTGGAAGATGGCCATATCGTTCGTTTTGGACCTGAAACCGTGGAATATGACATCCCCGGTTACGGAACAGTGCGCGCAACGCCCAGCCGGTCTGCCGGAGTGCAGGCCGAGCTGCCGACTGCCGAGGTGCCGGACTGGATCAACATGTCAAAGAACCGCCTGGCGATCACCACGCCGGCGGGCCGGCTGACCGTGACACGCAACCGGGCCGAGGTGTTCCGGTATTTCAACGGGTGGGAACTGTTCTGGTTCACACTGGACAGCCCCTATCACGGTCAGTCTTTCAGCCAGTTGATGGGGCGTGCCGCATCGGGCGAGGCCGCGGAAATATTTGACGATTTCTGGACCAACAAAATGTGGCGCCATCAGGATGTTGCGTGGGCGATCTTTGAAACGCTTCTGATGGCTTTTCTAGGTACTCTGGGGGCGGGGATGATCGCTTTGCCCCTCGCATTTCTGGCGACACGAAATTTCAATCCGTTTAGAACGGTCCGATTTGCCACCCGTCGTATCTTTGATTTCGTGCGCGGTGTTGATGCGTTGATCTGGACGGTGGTTCTGGCACGCGCCTTCGGGCCGGGGCCGCTGACAGGGGCGCTGGCCATCCTGGTCACCGATACCGGCACCTTCGGCAAGATCTTCTCCGAGGCGCTGGAAAATGTTGATCAGAAGCAGATCGAAGGGGTGCAGTCCACCGGGGCCAATGCGCCGCAGAAATATCGTTTTGGGGTGATCCCGCAGATCACTCCGGTTCTGCTCAGTCAGCTCCTGTATTTCTTGGAATCCAACACCCGCAGCGCGACCGTGATCGGGGCGATTACCGGGGGCGGGATCGGTCTGTTGCTGACACAGGCGATCATCACCCAGAAAGACTGGGAGGAGGTCGCCTATTACATCGTGCTGATCATCCTGATGGTCATGCTGATGGACTGGTTCTCGGGCTGGCTGCGCAGGCGACTGATCCAGGGCGGGCCGCCCAAGGCGCGCAAACCGCGCGACCCGCAGGCCAAACCCCTGATGTTGCCTTGAACCGAATACGAGGACTTGCAAACCATGGCGCGCTTGCGGCCGGATCAGCCTTTCATTCACCCGGATTGCCAGATAACCGGCAGCAGCTTTGGCGCCTTTGTCGAAATCGGTGCCGGAACGCGGGTGACGAATTCGGTGTTTGGGGACTACTCCTATTGTGACCGGACCTGCGACATCGCCAATGCCCGGATCGGAAAATTCGCCAATATCGCCAGTTTCACCCGGATCGGCGCCACCGACCATCCGATCGAGAAAGCGTCGCTGCATCACTTCCACTATCGCTCGGCCGACTATTGGGACGATGCCGATGACGACGCGGACTGGTTCGCCCTGCGCGCGGGGCGGCTGGCGCATGTCGGGCATGACACCTGGATCGGCCACGCGGCCATCATCAAGCCCGAAGTGACGATCGGGCACGGGGCAATCGTCGCCTCTGGGGCGATCGTGACCAAGGACGTGCCGCCTTATACCATCGTCGGGGGTGTCGCCGCCCAACCCATCCGCCGCCGGTTCCCCGAGCACGTCGCCGAGCGGATGATGGCTCTGGCCTGGTGGGATTGGGACAATGCCCGCCTGCGCGCGGCGCTGCCGGATTTCCGCGCGCTGCCCGCCGAGGCTTTTCTGGAGAAATACGAGGATTGACCGGCATCACCCGTGATCGTCATCCAGCGTCAGAGTGACCCGCTCACCGGCAAAGACGGTCTTGCCGTATTCAACCGGATGCCCCTGCGGATCGGCATTGATGCCGACCGAATGCAGAACCGGCGCGCCCTCAATCAGTTGCAGGTGCCGGGCCTGAACCGCATCGGCCGCGCGGGCGGTCAGGCGGGTCGAGATCCGGGTATAGTCCGCCACGCCGCAGTGCCGCAGCGCCCGCGTGACCGAGCCGTTCTGGGCCAGCGCCTCGGGCAGGTCGGGCAGGCGGGCGGCGGGAAAGACGCTTTGGAACACCGCGATCGGTTGGCCATCGGCCAGCGACAACCCGTCATAGACATGCACCGGGTCGCCGGGGGTCAGGTTCAGCGCCTCGGCCTCGGTCTTGTCGGCGGCGCGGGTGATCAGCGACAGCACCCGCTTGCCCGGAATCTTGCCGCTGGCCGAGATGTTCTGGTGGTACCGGACCCGTTTGCCGATCGGATAATCGGTCGCTGCTGCCGAAACGAACACACCGGCCCCGCGGCGCGGATGCACCAGCCCCTGCCGGGCCAGTTCGGCCAGGGCCCGGCGCACCGTGTGGCGGTTCACGCCGTGGGTTGCGGCCAACTGCGCCTCGGTCGGCAGGCGGTCGCCGGTGGCAAAGCGCCCCTCGGCAATGTCGGCGGTCAGCGCCAATGCGATGGTCTTCCAGATCGGTGTTTGGCTCATGTCATCAAAACTTCACAGCATATTCGTTGCGAGTCACCCGTTGTCCTGCTATTATTTGTCTAGTTGTATAGTAGTTGTAGACAACTTGGCCAAGAGGCTTTGATGGCGGAACAGACAAAAATTGCGACAGGTGATCGACGGGCCTGGCTGGGCCTTCTGGCACGTGCGCCGGCCGAGGCGCTGGCGGCCTTGTGGTCCGGCTATGGCGCGCGCCCCGAATTCCAGTGGTTGCGCACGCCCGAGATCGGCGGCGTCATGGTGCGGGGGCGGGCAGGCGGCATCGGCGCACCGTTCAACCTGGGCGAGATGACGGTTACGCGCTGCGCTCTGGTCTTGGCCGACGGAACCGAGGGCCACGGATATGTGCAGGGGCGCGACAAGACCCATGCCGAAACCGCCGCTCTGATCGACGCGCTGATGCAGACCGGGTACGCCGACGCGGTGCGTGCGAAAATCCTGGAGCCGCTGACCCGTCAGGTTCAGGCGGCCAGATCGGCCCGTGCCGCCAAGGCCGCGGCCACCAAGGTCGAGTTCTTCACGATGGTACGGGGAGAGGATCAATGACCCCACAGACCCGTTTTTCAGGCGGCTTCACCGACGCGCCGGTTCAGGCGGCCCACGCCTTTCGTGCGGCCATGACCGTGATGGCGCGGCCGGGCGAGTTGCGGCAGCTGGTCGGCGCGACCCCGCCCGACGGCCTGTCGGTCGCCGCCGGAACGCTGATGCTGACGCTGTGCGACCCGGACACGGGCGTTTATTTGGCGGGCGGGGCCGATAGTTCGGCCATTCGCCAGTGGCTGACTTTCCACACCGGTGCGCCCCTCGTGCCCGCCGCGCAGGCGGATTTCGCCGTCGGCTGCTGGCAGGATCTTGTGCCGCTGGACCAATACCGGATCGGAACGCCGGAATACCCGGACCGATCCGCCACCCTGATCGTGGAGTGCGACGCGTTGGACCTTTCCGGTGCCGTCCTGCGAGGGCCGGGCATTCGCGACACTGCACGCCTTTCCGTGCCCGATGTCGCGGCGCTGCAGGCCAATTCGGACCTGTATCCGTTGGGGTGCGATTTCTTCTTTACCTGCGGCGATACGGTCGCGGCCCTGCCGCGCAGCACCCGCATCCAGCCCGAGGGTTAGGCCATGTACGTAGCCGTCAAAGGGGGCGAAAAGGCGATCGAAAACGCCCATGCCTGGCTGGCCGAGGAACGCCGGGGCGATCTTGGCGTGGCTGAATTGTCCTTGGCGCAGATCCGCGAACAGCTCAGCCTTGCGGTGAACCGCGTGATGGCCGAGGGCTCTCTGTACGATCCCGATCTGGCCGCACTTGCGATCAAGCAGGCGCGCGGTGATCTGATCGAGGCGATCTTCCTGATCCGCGCCTACCGTACCACCTTGCCGCGTTTCGGTTACTCGACCCCGGTCGATACAGGCGGCATGGCCTGCGACCGCCGGATCTCGGCCACGTTTAAGGATGCACCGGGCGGGCAGGTTCTGGGCCCGACCTTCGACTACACGCACCGTCTGCTGGATTTCAAGCTGGCCGCCGATGGCGCGGTGCCCGCGGCCCCCACCGCCGCGCCGCGTCACGAGCCGACCCCGCACATCACCGAATTCCTCAAGGACGAAGGCCTGATCCAAGACGAACCCGCCAGCGATGAACCGCCCGGCGACCTGACGCGCGAACCGATGGAGTTCCCGGCCGACCGCCCCCTGCGCCTGCAAGCACTGACGCGCGGGGACGAGGGGTTCGTGCTGGGCATGGCCTATTCGACCCAGCGCGGCTATGCCCGCAACCACGCTTTCGTGGGTGAGCTGCGCATCGGCACCGTCGCGGTCGAGATGGAGATCCCCGAACTGGGTTTCGCGATCGAGATCGGAGAGATCGCCCTGACCGAATGCGAAACGGTGAACCAGTTCAAGGGATCAAAGACCGAGCCGCCGCAATTTACACGCGGCTATGGGCTGGTCTTCGGCCAGTCCGAGCGCAAAGCCATCGCGATGGCGCTGGTGGACCGCGCCTTGCGCTGGGAGGAATTGGGCGAAGACGATCTGGGCGCTCCGGCGCAGGATCAGGAATTCGTCCTCAGCCATGCCGACAACATTCAGGCGACCGGCTTTCTGGAGCATATTAAGCTGCCGCACTACGTCGATTTCCAGTCCGAACTGGAACTGGTGCGCAAATTGCGCCGCGAGGCCGAAGGACGCTTGGAACCGCGCGAGGCCGCCGAATGACTTCAGTGCCCTTCCTGCATCCTGTCCGCCGGCCGAGATGCCCTGCCAGCCGCAGCCCGGCGTGGCGCGTCCGCGCCGATCGCGGCCCATTCGCCATGTTGGTCGCATCGCATGGCCCGGCGCCGTCGCCGGGAATGTATCCTGCGCCAGAGAAAGTACAGCATCACGACCGCGAAGGCCGAGGTAACCAGATAACCGTCCACAACAACACCAAAAACCGAAAGTGATACATCAAATGAATGAGTATAACTTCGCATATTTGGACGAACAAACCAAGCGGATGATCCGCCGGGCCATTCTCAAGGGTTTGGCGGTGCCGGGCTATCAGGTGCCATTTGCAAGCCGCGAGATGCCCATGCCTTATGGTTGGGGCACGGGCGGGGTTCAGGTCTCGGCCGCGACGCTGACCCCGGATGATGTGTTCAAGGTGATCGATCAGGGAGCAGATGACACGACCAATGCCGTGTCGATCCGAAAGTTCTTTGAAAAGACGGCGGGCGTGGCCACGACCGAAGAGACCGAGAAGGCGACCATCATCCAGACCCGCCACCGCATCCCCGAGGCCCGGCTGCGCGCCGATCAGATCCTGGTCTATCAGGTGCCGATCCCCGAACCGCTGCGGTTTCTGGAACCGCGCGAGACGGAGACACGCAAGATGCACAGCCTGCAGGAATACGGGTTGATGCATGTGAAGCTCTACGAAGACATCAGCCAGCACGGTGCGATTTCCACGGCCTATGCCTATCCGGTCCGGGTGGCCGACCGCTATGTGATGGACCCGTCTCCGATCCCGAAATTCGACAATCCGAAACTGGAAATGGACGCGATCCAGCTGTTCGGGGCCGGGCGCGAGCAGCGGATCTATGCGGTGCCGCCGCATACGCGGGTGGTCAGTCTCGATTTCGAGGACTACCCGTTCGAGGCCACCAAGGCCGATCATGCCTGCGATCTGTGCGGGGCCGAAGACAGCTATCTGGACGAGGTGATCACGGACGATGCAGGCAACCGGATGTTCGTGTGCTCGGACACCGATTACTGCCGTTCCCGCCGCGAGGCCGGACACCAAGGCCGTTTGGCGCAGGAGGATGCGGCATGACCCCGCTCTTGCAGGTCAAAGGCATCGAGAAGCGCTATGGCGCGCGGATCGGGTGCCGGGATGTCAGTTTCGACCTCTACCCCGGTGAGGTGATGGGCATCGTCGGCGAAAGCGGGTCGGGCAAGTCGACCCTGCTGAACTGTCTGGCCGGGAATCTGGAACCGGATGCCGGGCAGGTGATCTTTAATACCCGCACCGACGGGCCGGTGGACACGGTCACGATGTCGGAGCCGGCCCGCCGGATGCTGGGGCGCACCGACTGGGCCTTTGTTCATCAGCATGCCCGCGACGGGCTGCGCATGTCGGTCAGCGCCGGCGGCAATATCGGCGAGCGGCTGATGGCCGTGGGGAGCCGGCACTATGGCCAGATCCGCGGGCAGGCTCTGGATTGGCTCGGCCGGGTCGAGATAGCGGAAAGCCGCGTGGACGACCGACCCAGCGCGTTTTCGGGCGGCATGCAGCAACGGTTGCAGATCGCGCGCAACCTTGTGACCGGTCCGCGGCTGGTTTTCATGGACGAACCGACCGGCGGGTTGGATGTCTCGGTGCAGGCCCGGCTGCTGGACCTGCTGCGCGGTCTGGTGCGCGAGATGGGGCTGAGCGCCATCATCGTCACCCATGATCTGGCCGTGGTCCGGCTGCTGGCGGACCGGTTGATGGTTATGAAGGATGGCGAGGTGGTCGAGGCGGGGCTGACCGATCAGGTGCTGGACGACCCGCAGCATGCCTATACGCAACTGCTCGTGTCCAGCGTGCTGCAGGTTTGAATGCAACAGAAAAGATGAAATCCGATGATTGAACTGATCGACGTGAGCAAGAGCTTTACCCTGCACAATCAGGGCGGCGCCGTGATCCCGGTGATGGCGGGCGCGTCGCTGCAGGTCGGGGCCGGAGAATGCGTGGCCCTGACCGGGGCCAGCGGGGCCGGGAAGTCCACACTGATGCGGGTGATCTACGGCAACTACTTGGCGGCCTCGGGGCAGGTGCGGGTGGGCGGCCTGGACGTCGCCCGGGCCCAACCGCGCGAGATACTGCAGCTGCGCCGCGAAACTCTGGGCTATGTCAGCCAGTTTCTGCGCGTGGTGCCGCGTGTGCCGACGCTGGAGGTCGTGGCCGAACCGCTTCTGGTTCAGGGGTGCGAGCGGCAGACCGCACTGGAAAAGGCAGCGGGCCTCCTTCAGCGTCTCAACATTCCGGAACCGCTTTGGCGCCTCAGCCCCACGACATTTTCGGGCGGTGAACAGCAACGGGTGAATATCGCGCGTGGTTTTGCGCATGACTATCCGGCGCTGTTGCTGGATGAACCCACGGCCAGCCTTGACGCACGGAACCGCGAAACCGTGCTGTCCCTGATCCAAGAGGCAAAGGCTCGCGGTGCGGCTATCATCGGGATATTCCACGACCAAGAGGCCCGTGACCGGGTCTGCAACCGCGTGGTTGACGTCACTCAGTTTTCGCCAAGGGCCGCGGCATGAAGATGGCCCCGGTCATTGCGGTTGTCGGGCCTTCGGGTGTTGGAAAAGACAGCGTGATCCAAGCACTGCTGGCGCGCGCGCCGAACTTCGAAAGGGTGCGTAGAGTCATCACCCGTCCCCATGGCGAAGGCGGCGAGGATTTTGACCGCGTGTCCGACCGGGCGTTTCAAACAATGGTCCAAGAGGGCGGCTTTGTTCTGCACTGGGCCGCGCACGGGCTGCACTACGGCATACCCGTTGCGATCACGGAACAACGCCAAAGGGCCGATGCGGTTCTGGTCAACCTCTCAAGGGCTGTGTTGCCCGAGGCGCAGAAGGAATTTCGTGAGCTGATCGTGATATCCCTGACGGCCGACCCAAAGGTTCTGGCACAACGTCTGGCAGTGCGTGACCGGGAAAGCGCGGCCGATCAAGCCCGGCGTTTGGGGCGCGCTACCGCAGCTCTGCCCGAAGGCTTGAACCACGTGATCGAGGTCGACAATTCCGGGTCACTGGATGCGACCGTTGAAACCATCTTGTCCGGCCTTCAACCCGAAAGGGCGTACCGTTGAAGCATATGGAACCGCCCGTTTTCAGCCTCGCCCACAAGGGCCAGGTCCCTTATGTCAAAGGGGGCTGGCAGCAATGGGACAAGCCGTTGGTTCAGCACGGTTTGCACGTTTGCCAGCATCGGCTTGCTCAGGCGACCGGACAGGGTGATGTGAAAACGGAAAGCCTCCAGAACGTATGGGTAGCCCCAGTTCGTCAGATTTGCGTCCTGCTCCATGGTCAACCCGGCCGCTCGGCGCCGGTTCATCTCGGTTTCCGATGCCGGGGCACGAAAAGGGTCCAGGTCGCGGACACAAGCCGCCGCAAGCGCGTTCAGGTCCCGTGTGTCGCCCACGGGCCGCAAAGCAAGAAACCGACCAAGGCGGGCAACTTCGAGCCTGTCCAGCAAAACGGGGGCGAATTTACCGGCCAGACGGGCGCAGGTATCCTGCAAAGCGGACAGCGACTGATCTTCACGCAGGCGAAACGGCGGCTTCATCGTGGCATGAAGCCCGTATTTGCGCGGCACTTGTGTTACCGAGGCGACGTCCAACCCGTCGATGATCGGATGGTCGACGGTGCGTCCCGCATCGATGTCCCACCCCAGCCACGAAGTTGCAAACCTGCTCCAGTCGGATTGGGCTGGGGGAACGAAATAGATCGCGTATCGCGCAAAATTCACAATGGCCTCCTGTTGCGTGGCCTCTCCTTACCTCAAACCACGTGAAATTCCGATGACAGATGAACTGACCCTTGCCAATGCGTTGCTTGTTCTGCCGGATGAGACTGTCCGGGGGTGTGTCCGTATCGTTGGCCAGATGATCGCTGACATAGACACCGGCGCGGCTGTTCCGAAAGGCGCGATTGACTGTGACGGGGACTATGTGTCGCCCGGCCTGGTCGAGTTGCACACCGACAACCTGGAACGCCACATCCAGCCGCGGCCCAGGGTGGACTGGCCCCATGCCGCAGCCATTCTTGCGCATGACGCGGAACTGGCCAGCACCGGGATCACGACCGTCTTTGACGCTATGCGCGTGGGGTCGATCCCGTCCGGTGCTGGACGGTATCTGAAATACGCGCGCGGACTGTCGCGCGAGCTGTGGGAGTTGCGAGAGCAGGACGCACTCAAGATCAGCCACTTTCTGCATCTGCGCGCCGAAGTCTGTTCTGAGACGCTGGTCGAGGAACTGCAGGAATTCGGTCCAGAAGACCGGGTGGGTATCGTTTCGTTGATGGATCACACGCCGGGCCAGCGCCAGTTTCGGGACCTGTCCAAGTTTGAAGCCTATCTCAAAGGCAAGTACGCAATGGATGACGACATGTTCGAACGGCACGTCGACCAGTTGCGGGGGCTGCGGGACCGCCATGGAGACCGCCACGAGCAGGAGGCCGTGGACGCTGCGCGTCGCTTCGGAGCGGTTCTGGCCAGCCACGACGACACGACCGAGGCGCAAGTAGCAATATCCGCCCGCCATGGCATTCGGCTGGCCGAGTTTCCAACGACGGTCGAGGCCGCACGGGCCTGTCACGCTCATGACATTCAGGTCATGATGGGCGCGCCAAACCTGATCCGGGGCGGGTCACATTCTGGGAATGTGGCAGCACGGGAACTGGCCGACTTGGGGTGTTTGGACATTCTGTCGTCGGACTACGTGCCGTCAGCCCTGTTGTTGTCAGCTGTTACCCTTGGGCGCATCTGGGATGACATGGCGCGTGGCATCGCCACTGTCACACAGGCTCCGGCACAGGCGGCGGGCCTTGCGGATCGCGGTGCTCTGGAACCGGGGTTGCGGGCAGACCTGATCCGTTTTCGAATGCGGGGTGACGTCCCGGCCCTGACTGCCGTCTGGTCGCGCGGACAGCGCGTGGCCTGATCAGGCGAGGTAGAACAGATAGCGGTCAGGCGCGATGGAGTCCGGGCCGTTGATCTGCTCGAACCCTTCCAGCGGTTGGCCGGAGATCAGCAACCCGCCTGGGACCATGACCGAGCCAATCAGCTTGCTGAGCCTCGCCGCTTCGGCCACGTCTTCATGTTTGATCCCGCGACCGAAATCATAATGCGCCAATGCGATCCGCGGGCCGTCTTTGGCCAGCTTTTTCAGCATCGGTTCGGCCTCGCCTTGCAAAAGATCCTCGGCCGGCGGGGTGCTGTCCGGGTGGCATTGCAGAACCCGGTCCATGACCCAGATGCGGCGGTCGGGCAGTATCTCGCGCAGGTGGTCATAGGTGCGGCCGTTGCCCAAACCCATGTCCAGCACATCGCCTTTCAGCCCTTTGATCCGCGCCGCAGCCCAGTTCAGCCCGTCGCGCTGGGCGGTCAGGCGTCGCAGCATGGAATCCAGTCGGCTCATCAAGGTCTCCTCGGGTAATCAGTGTGGTCCTGCGGACCAGACGCGTGTGGGGCCAGCCATGAGACAATCCAACAGCGCCTCGGTAAAGTCCCAGATCTGTTGATCATGGACAAGATGATGGGTCAACACGCCAAAAGGTTCGGTTGGGTCGGCACGTCCCTCGCGGCGATCCTGCAGCATCGAGACGGTTTTGGCGATCAACGCATTCGGATCGGCCAACCCTCGCGTACCGCGCCAGTCGATCGGATCCAGATGGGTATTGACCTGAGTCAGGCCCGGTGCGGCGTCTCTGCGCGTTCTGGGCGTGGCCGTGGACAGGAACTGATAGCCGATTTCCGCAATCTCTGCCGTCACCTCGGGAGCGATGCGGTTCCAAGGGGGGACGAACATCGGGCACAGACGATTACCGAAGGACTCCTGCAGACGCATGAAGCCAAGGCGTGCATCAGACACAATTGAGGCGAGCGGACGATGCAGGCGGAACTCGGATTTCTTTTCGCCCTTTGGTGCGTGGTTCTGGTGCGCCCAGCCGTGAACCACCGGAACCAAGCTGGGCTGTTCGGCGACCTGGTCGACCAGACCCTGACTGGCATCGCGTGGAATGACGGCCAGATGAACCGGCAGCCCGGTTCGGGATGACAGGTCCACCAAACGGTCCAATTGCCGGCTGGGCGCGATCGCGTCATCGTCCCGCCACCACAGTGGAAGCGTAAGCCCAGCCTCTCGCCACACCTGCAATTCGGATCGCAGCGGTGTCCAATCGGTTGTCATTGCCGAGCCTCCCAAAGCGAAGTGGTAATCTCTACCGACTTGCGGGCTCCGTCAAACCCGCCATCCAATGGTTTGCGCGGGCCTTGATGTAGGACGCGGTCGAGTGCTTGGGCCAATGTCTCTCTGGTCAGCTTCGCGCTGGGCAGCACGTCGACGGCAGGCAGGCGTGCCAAGCTGTTTGCCCTCAGGGTCTGTTCCACTTCCTTGCCATCGTCAAATGGGATCAGAACGGCCGGGATCGCGCATTGCAGCAAGTCCATGGCGGTGTTGTACCCGCACATGCTGACCGAGGCCGCGGCCAGCGGTAGCATTTGTCTGAAATCCGGACGTACGGGCTCCAGAATGACATTTTCGCCATGTGTCATGCGCCTCAGTTCGGTTATCCGGTCTTCGGCGTCCTGACCGCCGACCAGCAGGCGCCAGCGCCTGCTGGGCATCTTTTGGGCGGCCTCGATGGCCGCGCGAAAGATCGGTTGTCCGACCGATCCGCCGCCAGCACTGACCAAGATTTCATTCGCTCCTTCCCCTTGTTCATGAGGGCCCGGCGCAGGCGGGGCAACAAAGCCGGTATAGAACAGGCGTCCGGCCAAATTGTCTGTAACCGGCCAGCTGGCATCCAGCGGCGTGATTTCGGGGTCGGAATGGACCAGTACTCCGTCATAGAAACGCGTAATGATTTCTTCGGTCCGCACAGCCTTGGCGGATTTCGACGGTGGCGCGAGGATGTCCCGGATCGAACTCAGAACAACGGGTCTGTACGGCAGTGACCGCGCAGTGGACAGCAGGGCCAGAAATTCGTCGGCCAGGCTTCGGCGCCCAAAGGGAAAGAGTTCCGTTATCAGGACATCAGGGTTTACCCGTCGAACAGCCTCGGTCAGGACAATAGCGCGGGAGTTCAGATAGGTCGCGTCTGCAATATTTCCGTCGGCCGTCAGCAACCGCGTGAAATCGGTACCATCCGAACGCAGCGGTGGCAGCGCCAGCAGGGAAACTCCATCCGTGTTCAGTTGTGGTGCAGGCATCCCGCCAGATGCGACGGTCACGTCGTGCCCGGCATCCGCAAAAGCCCGACCCAAGGTCAAGGCGCGGCTGAGATGCCCGGTCCCCAGCAGATGGGTGACGACGATCATGGTCCTCATGAACCGGCCTCGCGCGGGATAAGCCGGACGGGCTCTGCCTCCGGTCGCATTTGCTCCAAATCGACCACATAAAGGCGATTGCGTTTGATGCGGAACGGCGCGGGGCCTGTGAACTCCCACCCCCAGGCAAGCGCCAGGATGACCCGCATGATTCCGATATGGCAGACAGCTACGTTGTCACCAGTCAGGCTGGACAGCCATGGCATAAGGCGGCGGCGAATGTCGGCCGGGCTTTCGCCGTTGGGGGGGCGAAATTCCCAGCTCCAATCCTCGATATGCCGGTATCCAGTGTTGGCATCTGCAATCAGGTCTTCCCCGCGTTGGCCTTCCCAGTCGCCCCAATTCATCTCGACCAAAGCGGCCGAGGTTGCGGGTTCGCGCCCGGCGACCAGCTGCGCAGTTTCGCTGGCGCGGGTCAGGGGGCTGGACCATAGTTCGGCTCGGTCCCAAGGAGTTGGCAAGCAATATCCGGCCAGTTCGGCCTTTGCCTGGTCATCGAGGCTGATGTCGCTGCGCCCCTGAATGCGTCCTGCGCGGTTCCAGGCGGTATGACCGTGGCGCAGAAGGGCCAGACGTGTCATGACATCTCCCCTACCAGCGAAGAAACTCCCGACCAGAACGTCCGTGTTGCGTTTGGCATCAAATGACGGCCGGCCACATAGTCGCGCGCTTTTTGACCTTCGCTCCGACGCAGTTCGGGATCGGACAGCAGCCGGTCAATTCGCTCGGCCAGCGCGGCGGCGCCGTATTCAGGGGCAGGATGATTGGCAGGCGCCAGTACGTCGCGCACACCTGGGCGATCCTGGGCGACAGCGGGGACGCCCGCGGACTGCGCCTCGAGATAGGTCATCCCGTAGGCTTCGTTGACGCCGGGCCAAACCAACAGAGCAGCATCGGAGTAGATCGTTTCAAGGTCATCGCGGCTCAGCAGGCCCAGAAAACGGACACGTGTGCCGAAGGAGGACATCAAAGCCTCGACTTCCGGGCGGGCTGGTCCGTCGCCGGCGATGTTCAGCGTCCAATCCCCCTTCAGCAAAGCCAGTGTATCGGCCAGAATGCGGAAGGACTCCAGCTTGTCTCCGTAACGCATCATTCCCACTGTCAGCATCGGCCCGGCGCATCGAGAGGGCCGAGGCAGCTCCGATCGGGGCAGGAAGGGTGGGAGTTCAATCAATGACTGATCACCGAACCGCTCGCGTTCCAGTGTGATCAAGTCATTTGCTGTGTGGTAGAAGATCACTTGCGCGGCGTCGCAGGCATCGTGCGCAGCTTGGGCAAAACCGGCCCAGGGCCCGGAAAGGCGCGACATGGCGCGGGTGCTCTCAAGCTGAACATAGGGTATTCCGCGCGCCCGGCAGACTGTCGGCCCCAAAAGGTCCGGAGCTTTGTAGTAGTTGTGATAGGTCACCCAGAGGCCTGTATCCGCAGGTAGTTCTGCGCTCAGTCGGGTGGCCTCGGTCGCGGCTTCGCGGTAGAGACGGTTCTGGAGGTCCAGGTCTCCGGTCTTGTCATAGATGCGCAGCCGCGAGACCAGATCAACGCGATGCCCATCGACCCCGATTGCAGCCATCAGGTTACGAGCCATTTCGCGGTCGCCGGATGGTACCGGGCTGTCTGGGGCTTTCATCGGCGCATAGAAGGCGACCCGAACCATCAGGCTCCCTCCGCGCACAAGGCTTTCAGGCGGCGGGACAGGCGTGCAATGCCGGGGTCCATGCGAAAATTCGCAAGCAAGCGGTCATAAGCCGCATCGGCCATGATTGCCGCTTTCTGCGGGTCGGCGGCCAGGGTGGATATGGCTTCTGCAAGCGCTGTGGGTTCGTCATCGGACAAGATGCCGTGCACGTTGGTCTGGATGAATTCGGGAATGGCCGAGACCGGAGTGGACAGGATCGGCAGTTTTTGCGACGCGGCTTCCATCAGGACATTGGGCAGGCCGTCCCGGTCCCCATCCGCGGCGATGCGGCTGGGAAGCACGAACAGATCCGCCTCGCGCATGGCCGCAATGACCTCGGGTTGATCGCAGGCGCCCTTCCAGGTGATGCGATCCTGTAGGCGCAGGTTTTCCGCCAGGCTGCGCAGGTTGTCCGACAAGGTGCCGCCGCCAATGTGGGTCCAGTGCCAGTCAATCTCTGGGGGGAGCATGGCCAAGGCGTGGATCAAGCGATCAAAGCCTTTCTTTTCCACCAGTCGTCCGACGGACACCATATGGAACGGGTCATCGGCGGATCGCAGCTTTCGTACGGGCGGCTCAGGAAATCGCGTCAGGTCCAACCCGTGATAGATCAGATCGACACGGGCGGGGTCATCGGCCAGATCGCGCAAATGCCGCGCGCCGATATCGGTGCAAGTTGCGCCAAATGCCGCTCCGAAGGTGTCGGCATGAAGTTTCTCGCGCTTTTCCCACTCGGGCGACGTCCAGATATCCTTGGCGTGAGCCGAAAAGCTCCACGGCAGGCCGCGCATGATTGCAGCATAGCGGGCAACCGAGGACGGGGTATGCAGGAAGTGGGCATACAGCGCGCGTGTGCCGCCGGGCAATTCCGCGGCCAGAACGCAAGCCTGCCCAAAGCGGCGGATCCGGTTGTGCGTGGGATCGCGACGCAGATCCTGCCGCCACACCCGGTAGGCCTGTGCGTAACCCGGAAGCGCCTGTGCGGTTCGTCTCGCCGCCCATACGCGTTGGGGTTCCTGGTACAGGTATTCGGGAAGATAATGCACCCGCCCCTGAAACCGGTTGTGCAGGGGGTGGCGTTTGGTGTCGGTCGGGTGGCGCAATGACCAGATGTCGAAAGCGTGGCCGGCATCCTGCAAAGCAACCAGTTCCTGAGCGATGAACGTCTCGGACAGGCGCGGCCAACCTTTGACCAACACCGCCAGTCTCGGCTCTGCGTCGGTCATCCGGTCGCTCGTTCCTTTTCGACGCTTAGCAGGGCCTCGACCCGATCAGAGACATAGTCCAAGCCATCCAGCAAACCTGCCTTGATCGCCTCCGACGGAAGGGGCTGCTGCGGCAGGTTGCGAATGGCCGTGATCATCGCATCGGCCGTCAACCCGTCGCGGGTTTCGTCCAGCATCCGCACAAGACCCAGTTCCTCGGCGCGCGAGGCGCGGATCCACTGTTCCAGCCGCGGGGTCGTTCGCGGGACGATCACCGCGCGTTTGTCAAAGGACAGCACCTCGCAGAACGTGTTGTATCCGCCCATGCAGACCACACCCGCCGCGCCGGCGAACAGGGTTTCGATCTGGGATTCGAACCCGACCGCCGTCACACGACCGTTCAGGGCCGCCACGCGGGTCTCGAACTCTTCGCGCAACTCACCGGACAGGAAAGGGCCATAGACAAGCAGGGCTCGGGGGGACAGCTTAGGGTCTTTTTCGTACGCGGACAGGACAAGGTTGACCATCGCCTTCCCGTCGCCACCGCCTCCGGGCGTGATAAGGATATAAGGCTGCTCGGGAGGTTCGCCGACAGGGCCGAGATCGCGGCGCAGATAACCGGTCCAGTGAATGCGGGCCTGCGCCGACGGGCTGAGCGGCAATCCTTCTGTCGGGTCATAAACGGACCGCAGGCCGTAGACCCAGATTTCGTGATAGTATTTCTCGGTCGCGGCGACGGCATCCTTTCGGGCCCATTCCGCCGCCAGAACCTCGGGTTCGTCCAGAACGTCGCGAAGGCCCAGCACCAGTTTGGCGCGCCCGGATTGATGCAGCTGTTCCAAGGTAGGCAGCAGTTCGCCCCGGAACCCGGTTGGCTCCTTGTCGACGACGACGACGTCCGGGTCGAATTGGCGCATGGTGGTCTGGATCAGTCCCGAACGCAGCTCGGTGACCTCGTCAATCCCCATTCCGATCGTGCGCGCGGCATACGAGCCGTCAGCCCGCTTGGTCACACCCGGCAGGCGTACATGGTCCACGCGCCGCGGAAAAGTGAAGCGCCCGGCAACGGGCGAGCCCGTCAGGATCAGGGCCGAGGCCCGCGGGTTCGCCCGCGTCATTGCCGCAGCTAGCGCTCGGGAGCGTCTGAGATGACCCAGTCCGAACGTATCGTGACTGTAGAACATTATGCGCGGAGCGCGACCGGTCTGTTTGTCGTCGATGCCTAGGCTCATGCCCTCGCTCGTATCTTTGTTACGGTGCAGTTTCCGCGCGTTTCGCACCAGTTATCTTATATTTTTTGACGCCGCCTGCCAAAGGGTCTGTGTCAAAGCCGCAAATGCGTCAATCATTGCGATTTGGCAACAGCCATTGCGCAAGTCACCAATAACGCGAAGCCTGCAACATTCCCCGAAGTTGGCAAAACCCGGATTTGCCGGATGCTGCCTGCTCTTATAGGAATTCCAGAGGGTTGGAAACATCCTGCCTTTGGGCTTGCGCCAAAAACACGGTCCTACACGATGTCGGGAAGCGACGAGTGGATCGTTTGATCAAGGCCGGTGCCTTCTATAGGCTGTCGTGCAGCAAGAGATCAGGATGCAAGACCTTATGAAACCGAACTTTCTTGTCCGTGTGCTGTTCTTGACGTGGACAATCGCTCTGGCCTGCGCGACCGGTGCGGCGGCGCAGACCTCGCTGATCCCGGGGTATCCCGGGGCGTCCAGTGAAACAGAGGCTCCGCAGGACAACGATGTTGCGGCCGCGATCCGAGCCGCGACCGAGGCGGGCGCCAGCGTGATCGTTATCGACAGCGCCGGGCAGGTCGTATCCTCGGTTGGGCAGGCTGGTGGCCAGCCCGAGGACGTCGTCCACGATCCGATGGCAGAAAGTTCGCAGTTGATGAAGGCGCAGGAGCGCTTTGCCAAGTTCAGCGAAGCCGTGCGATCCCGCCTTGAGGCGTTGCCCTATTCGATCTTCGAGGTGCGCTACATCCTCGAGCAAACCAGTCCTGATGGCCGGATATTCACCTATGTCGAGGTGCTGGGATGGAACATTCTGTTCCTGATGGTTGGTCGATGGCTGTCGATCGAGCTGTACGGCAAGCGCTTTGCCCGACGATGGGTCGTGGCCCGGATCAAGGAAAACCCGCAGGGGTATCGGGAGAAAATGCCGTTCCTTGTGTTCCGGTTCCTGATGGGAATCGGAGCCACGGTGTTCGCAATGCTGATGGCTCTGATCGTCGGGTATCTGTTCTTTGGCGAGGCCGAAGATATCTCGATCCAGTTCACCGTCACGGCGATTTTCACCGCGTTTTTCCTGTCACGTACGGTATCCGACTTATGGCGGATGGTGCTGTCGCCGTATCTCAGCCAATACAGGTTGCCGCCATTCTCGGACCGTGACGCCAAGCGGCTGTACATCTGGGCATCGGCGCTGGCGACCTATGACATCACCGCTGTTCTGTTTTCCACCTGGGTGGCGGATTTCGGGCTGAACTACAACGTCTACGCGATGGTTTATGGCGGGCTGACCCTGATCGGGATGGTCGGAAACATCCTGATGATCCTGTTCAACGCCCGGGCCATTTCGAACGCGATCCGAGGCGGCCGTCAGCCGGACCAGGTGTCCTGGCTGCTGCGGTTCGTGTCATTTGGCTGGGCCCCGGCCCTGATCGTCTATCTGGTCTTCAGCTGGTTCAAGCTGGCGGTGGATCTGGTGCTCGAGACCGAGGACTCGCTGCCGATCGTCGCAAGCAGCTACATGATCTTCATGTCGGTCGTCATCGCCTATGGCGCCATGAACTATCTGCTCGAGCGGTACTTCGATCGCAATCGGCAGATCGAGGCTCTGAATGCCGAACTCGATTCCGATGAGGACGCCGTTCGCACCTCGGAGACGCCTGAGGCGGAGCAGCGCAAGCACACATTGGTGACCTACGAAGATCTTGCGCGGCGTGTCGCGGGCATCCTGGCCTTTGTCGTCGGCATCTATGCACTGGTCGTCATCTGGAATCCCGAAGCCAGCTGGAGCGAGGATTTGCCCATTGGCCGGGCTTTGGATGTGATGGTGATCCTGTTCATCGGCTACATCCTGTTCCACTTCTTCCGGATCTGGATCGACACCAAGATCGCTGAAGAAACCGATGATGGAGCCGCCGAAGCCGAGTTGGGTGACGAGGGCGGAGAGGGCGGTCAAAGCCGCCTTGCTACGCTGCTGCCGCTGTTTCGGGGCGCCATACTGGCTGTGGTGGTCGTGACCATCGTGCTGATCGTTCTGATGGAGCTGGGCATAAATGTCAGCCCGCTGTTTGCAGGCGCCGGCGTTGTCGGTCTGGCCGTGGGCTTTGGCTCGCAAACACTGGTGCGGGACATTTTCTCAGGCGCGTTCTTCCTGATGGATGACGCGTTCCGCAAAGGGGAATACATCGACATCGGAGATGTCAAAGGCACTGTCGAAAAAATCTCGGTCCGGTCTTTCCAGCTGCGCCACCATTTGGGGGCACTGAACACGATCCCGTTTGGTGAAATCAAGGTTCTGACCAACTACTCGCGCGACTGGGTGATCATGAAACTGCCTCTGCGGGTGACCTATGACACGGACGTCGAGAAGGTCCGCAAGCTGATCAAGAAACTGGGGCAGGAGTTGCTGGAGGATCCGGTGATCGGGGACAACTTCATCCAGCCGCTCAAGTCGCAGGGCGTTATCGAGATGCAGGATTCCGCGATGATCATCCGGGTCAAGTTCATGACCAAGCCGGGCGACCAGTGGCTGGTGCGCAAGAAGGTGTATCAAGAAATCCGCGAGTTGTTCGCGCGCGAAGGCATCAAGTTTGCCCACCGCGAAGTCACGGTACGACTGGCCGATGGCAAGGACCCCGAAGACCTGTCTCCGAAACAACGCGAGGCAGTCACCGGTGCGGTGCAAGCCGCAATTGACGAGGAGTATCTGGACGATATCGGCCCCGGTGGAGACGACCGCTAGGGCGCTCCCGCCCCTTTGACCTGCGCCGCCGTTCAAAGCGTTGGGCAGGGCCGCGCGTTCCGCGCGGCGGTTTGGTCTTTGATCAGGTGGTTTGCCACGTGGGATCGGACGTGCCGAGCCGGGATGCCGGGACGGGCCAGTGCATCCGTGCCTCACCGACGCTGAGCGCGGGGTTCAACCGTTTGCCGGGACCCCAGCCGGACTCTTCTGATCGGGATGCATAGTCCCCGGGTTCGGCAGCGGTGATCGGGTCGCCTGTCCCGGATTTCGCGAGGCTGGCCAGTAACTCGGCAGTACGGGCAAGCGACAGGCGCCCATCCATGATCGAATGCCCCGAAGCCGCTTCTGTCAGGGCCGAGAGGACAGCGGCGGCCATCAAATAGCCGGTGGCATGGTCAAGTGCCTGAACAGGCAGCGGGGTGGGTTTGTCGGCTCCGGCCCAAACGCGGCCGGCGTCAGCGATTCCCGCGCTCATCTGGACGAGGCTGTCAAATCCGCGACGGGTGGCCCAGGGCCCCTGCCAACCATAGGCATCCAGCGTAACTTCGACCCGGTTTGGAGCGACCGTATCGCGCACCTCTTTGGTCAGGCCCAGGGCATCCAGCGCACCGGGGCGGTAGCCGTGGACAAAGACATCCGCTTGCGCCAGCAGCTCTTGCAGCTTTTCCAGGCCGGCGGGTGTCTTGAGGTCCAGATACGCGCAGCGCTTGCCGAGCGAGATATCGGGGATCACGCCCGGCTCATCCCAACCCGGTGGGTCGATGCGCAGTACGTCAGCTCCGAACCCGGCCAGCGTGCGGGTGGAAACCGGGCCGGCCAGCACGCGTGTCATGTCGAGAACCCGAAGCCCGGCCAAAGGCCGATCCGCGCGTGCCTGTGGCCTGTCGCGCAGGGTGATCCGGCGTGGACCGTGCCAGCCGATCAACGGATCCCGCGTCACGGCGCGGCCTTGCGGGTGGTCCAGCCACTCGGCCCGGCTGCGCATGGCGGCGGCAACACCACCCTGCGCCACGATATCCGTTTCAAGGTTGGAGACCGACCAGCTCTTGATGGCCTGCGTCACCGCCGCACGATCCCCCTCGGTCGCCAAAACCTTGAGGGCCGCTTCCCTATGGTGGGGGAGGTTGGTGTGCAACCTGATCCAGCCATCGGCTCCCCGATAGTCGCCCGCGATCGGATCCCAGAGGCTTGGCATATCCCAGCCTTCGGGCTTGAACGAGTATCCGAACCACAGCGACGCGAGGCGGTGATCGACCATTGCTTTGGGCGGGAGCGAGACAAGATTGGTGGCCTGCATGAACCGTCCAAGCTCGTGGCCCACGGCTGCAAAGCTGGCTGTTGCCAGCTCGGATACGGCAAATGCGCTGGGAAGCGCACCGGAGCCGGCGACCCGATAAGCCTCGGTCGGTGGAAGCGAAGCCAGCAGGCTCATTGTTGATAGGGGTCCAGACTGTCGCGCAGCCCGTCACCCAGGAAATTGAAGGCCAGCACCACCACGATGATCGGTAGCATCGGGATGGCCGTCCACGGATAGATCTCGATCGAGGCGAGGTTTTGCGCGTCGTTCAGCATCACGCCCCAGCTGACCGCCGGTGCCCGCAGGCCCAAGCCAAGGAAGCTGAGCGCCGTTTCCCCCAGGATCATGGCGGGGATCGACAGGGTGGCCGAGGCAATCAGGTGAGACATGAAGTTGGGCAGCAGATGCTTGCGGATTACCCGGCCGGAACTCGCGCCCATCATCTCGGCGGCGCGCACATATTCTTCTTCGCGCAGCGACAGGAATTTGGCGCGCACGGATCGGGCCAGCCCGGGCCAGTCGAGGATGCCTAGAATGATCGAGATGATGAAGAACACCGCAACCGGCGACCAGTTCGACGGAACTGCGGCCGATAGTGCCAGCCACAGGGGGAGTTCGGGCAAAGACCGCAGGATTTCGATCACGCGGTTGATGACCCAGTCGATCCGTCCGCCGAAATAGCCGGCCATAGACCCGAACAGGATGCCAAGGAAGAATGAGACCGAAATGCCGATCAGGCCCACGGTCAGCGAAAGCTGTGCGCCGTATAGGATGCGGCTGAAGATATCGCGGCCCAGCCGGTCCGAACCCCAGAGGAACAGTGTCGTGCCTTCCGGGGCGCAAAACAAATGCGTGTTTGAACGGATGAGTCCGGCCAGCTTGTACTCGGATGCCTCGCAGAAGAACCGTACGGGTCGCGGATCCTCGGTGTCAGGGACGAATTTCCATTGAAACGTCTCGAGGTCGGCCTCGGCCACGATCGGGTAGACATACGGCCCGATGAACTCGCCCTGGTGGAACCAGTTCACCGATTGGGGCGGTGCATAGAGATGTTCGCCATTTCGTTCGTTCGGGCCATAAGGCGCGATGAACCCTGCAAACGGGAGCATCAGGTAGCAAAGCAGCAGGAAAATGCCCGATATCAGACCCAGCCGGTGTGTCTTGAACTTGCGCCAGACCAGAACCCAATTCGGGGCGTCCAGATCCCTACGCTCCAATTGCTGCAAAGATGCTTCGGGATCGAACGGGGCGTCGTCGACAAAGCGGCCGTCGGGAAGTTTGCTCATGCTTCGCGCCCCTCGTACCGGATACGCGGGTCAAGCATGACCAGCAGAATGTCGGAGATCATGGTGCCGATCAGCGTCAGCAGCGCCACGAACATCAGAATGAAGGCTGACAGGAACTGGTCCTGTGTCTTAAGCGCCGTCAGCAGCGTGGGGCCGATGGTCTGCAAACCCAGCACCACCGAAACCAGAACCGATCCCGACACCATCGAGGGCAGCAGGTTGCCAATATCGGCCACAAAGGGGTTGAAGGCCACACGCAACGGGTACTTGGTCAGCATCCGCGACGGCGACATACCCTTGGCGATAGCGGTTTCCACATAAGGCTTGCCCAATTCGTCCAGCATGTTGGCGCGCAGGCGCTGCATCATGGCCGAGGCGCCCGAGGTGCCGATCACGAATGTGGGCACGATCAGATGAACCAAGATGGACTTCATCTTGTCCCAGCTCATGGGTTGCCCCTCGTACACCGGGTCCATCAACCCGCCGATGGGCAAATCGAGGTAACGGTGCCCGTAGTAGAACAGGATGAGCGCCAGCAGAAAGTTGGGCGTCGCCAATCCCAGATACCCCACGAAGGCGGTCGAATAGTCCACCCAGGTCCGCGATTTGGCCGCCGCCATTACGCCCAGAGGCAAGGCCACGGCATAGACGAACAGGATCGCGGCAAGGTTCACGACCACGGTCAGCCACAGCGTGTCCCCGACGATGTCGGCCACCGGACGATCGAATTCAAAGGACCAGCCGTAGTTGCCCTGCAGCAACCCCTCAAACCCATGAGGGCCGGGAAAGAAGCCGACCCAGATCAGGTATTGTTCCCACATCGGGCGGTCCAGAGCGTATTCCTTTCGCAGGAATTCCGCCTTGGCCACACCGGCCGACTGCCCCGAAGCTTGCAGTTCGGCAATCTGGTTGCTGAGATAATCTCCCGGCGGCAGGTTGATGATCACGAAGATCAGCATCGATACCACCAACAGGGTCAGCAGCATCGTGAAAAAGCGATACACCGCGTAGCGGAGCATGATCATCTATCCGCTCCTGTCAGTCGGCGAGAAAGAATTCGTCTGGGCGGTGCACTCCGAAATGCGCGCCGGGTTCCCACGCCCACATGGCCTGTTCGGGAACATTGCGCAGTCGGTTTGAAACCACGATCGGTTGAGGCGCGCCGTTCAGAATTCCGATGCCATAGATCTGGTCGGCGTGTATCTTCAACATCTCCTCCCAGACCGCCCGGCGTTCATCCTCGGTTTTTGCAAGTTCCCAGATGTGGTTCAACTCCAGCAAGCGCTGGGCTTCGGGCAGGTCGGGCGGCTCGCCGGCTTCACCGCCGGTTTGATAGTGCTGCCCCCATTTTGGCCAGGCCAGAAACACCTGGTCGGTCGGGGCCAGGTAAACCGGTGACGTATGCAGCTGCGGGATGCCATCATCCCAGCCATACCAGACCGAAGCCATCGTATTGCCGGCGAATACGCGGTTGCGCAGGATGTCGCGGTCAAGCGGTCGCATGACCAATTTCACCCCGATTTCCCGCCAGGTATCAGTCACGATCTGCAGCGCGTTCTCGACCTCTTGGCGTTCCCCGGCCGTCTCGATCACCAGCTCCATGGGGCGGCCGTCCGGCAACAGGCGTGTGCCGTTCTTGTCGCGCTGCGTCAGCCCGACCTCGTCCAGCAGGGCGTTGGCCTGTGCGACGTCGTATTGCGCCCAGGCCTGCGCGTTCTCTTCACTGTAGAAGGGCGAGGCAGGCAGAACGGACATGGCGGCCGGATGCGCCAGTTTGAAGTACAGCGCTTGGTTGATGGTCTGCCGGTCTATGGCCAGCGAAAGAGCGCGACGGACACGGACATCGCGCAGAACATTGCGCCAAACCTCGTCTTCGAAGTTCAGGTTGGGGTAGATCGCGATCTGTGACGCGACACCGGTTTTCCAGAGTAGAGTTTTGTAATTTCCGTTGGCTTCGCCCTTTTTCAGGATCGACGCATCCCGAAAATCAAGCCCACGGCCCTGCAGGTCGGTCTCACCGGCATTGGCCTTGGCTGCCACCAGGCCGGGAGCCACGATCTCCATCTCGACTACGTCGATGTATGGCAGTTGCAAACCCTTCGAGTCGATGCGGTGGTAATATGGGTTGCGGACGAAATTGTGCCGGATCTTCTTGCCCGAGCTGGCGTTCAGCCAAGGCTGCAGAGTGGGCAGTTCGTGATTGTCGTACTTGTAGAGGTTGTCCAACTTGTTGTGCAGGGCAGCCCAGCTTTTGACACGTGCGTCACTGACCTCGAAGTCCAGTTTTTCCTTGTCGGCATATTTCTCGTGATAACGCTTCAGGAACGCAGCAGGGCGGTAGATGAATGGCGGTCGCGCCTGCGCCAGTGAGGCCAGAAAGTTCGGGTTCGGGTCGTCCCATTCGTAGATCACCGTCGTTTCGTCCGGGAACGTGACCGTGGGGAGCTTGCCCTCAACCCGCAGGAAATCAGGGGGGCCGGACGGGCTGAGAAGCTCGTTGTTGGCCACGTCTTCCCACCAGTATCGGAAGTCTTCCGAGGTGAACGGTGTGCCGTCCGACCATTTGTGCCCCTTGCGCAGGTGCAGTGTGTACTTGCGGTTTTCGTCGTTGTCGTAAGACGCCAGCAGATCGGGGACCAGATTGTACTGGGCATCGAAGCCCACCAGTCGGGCGTAGCCATAGACCACCATCTGCCGGATATCCTTGGACCGGGTGACCATCGTGCGCAAGGTTCCGCCCTGTTTGCCGAATTCGCGCCCTTTCGAAGACAGGTCGACGATCAGCGGTTCCTGCGGGATGCGATCTTGCACTGGGGGCAGGTTTCCGATGTCCACCTCGGCTTTCCAGAAGGTGCTTTCCTGCAGGTCGGGAAGGGTGTCGGCCCAGGCGGGCAGCGCCGCGCCCAGCGTCAGCGCGGCGGCCAGAAACTTGAATCGAGTGGTCTTAAACATGGCAACGTACCTTATGGCCGGGCTCCATTTCCACGAGTGAAGGTATCATGGTGTCAGAGAATCTAAAGGCGTCATCCCAACTGTCCGGGGAGCCGGCGCCAAGGGCGACCAGTTTCAGATCGATGGGACGATTGATATCGGGTTCGGGTTGTGCGGCAATCAGGGCCTTGGTGTAGGGGTGGCGCGGGTTGTAGAACAAGGTCTCGGGCGGAGCCTGTTCGACGACCAGCCCCTGGCGCATGACCGCGACCTCGTCCGCGATACGGGCGACCACGGCCAGATCGTGAGAAATGAAAAGATAGGACAGGTTCAGACTGTCCTGCAGTCTCTCCAGAAGGGTCAGGATCTGTTCCTGGACCGAAACATCCAAAGCTGATGTCGGCTCGTCGCAGACGATCAGGGACGGATCCAGCATCATCGCACGGGCGATTGACAGGCGTTGGCGTTGACCGCCGGAAAAAGCGTGCGGGTAGCGTTTGAGCATCCCGGCGTTCAATCCCACACGTTCAAGCATCTCAGCGGCCTTGTCGCGGCGTTCGGCCGTCGTGCCGATATTGTGGATCTCCAGCGGTTCGGTCATCGCATCCTGAATGCGCATGCGCGGGCTCAGAGAGCTGTAGGGATCTTGAAACACCATCTGAGCCTTGCGCTGAAACGCCTTGCGCTCCTCGCGGGTCATCTGGTGGACGCGTATCGGGTCTTCGCCCGGCGCGGCTCGAAAAAGCACCTCGCCGCCCGGGTCTGGCAGCTCGGCCCCCAGCGCAATCCGGGCCGCGGTGGTCTTGCCCGATCCGCTTTCACCGACTACGGCCAGCGTCTTGCCGCGGGCCAGTTTCAGGTCGACGCCCCGGCAGGCATAAATCAGCTTGTCCGCTTTCCAACCGCGCGACGACCGCATCGTGTAGGTCTTGCACACATCCTTCATGTCGAGGATCAGATCCTCGTCCGGCATCGGAATTCCCACGGCTTCCTTGTCCGGGATCTCGGGGGCCGCATCAAATAGCTGGCGGGTATAGGGATGGGCCGGGGCATTCAGGATCAGCTCGGCTGAACCCGCCTCCATCACCCGGCCTTTGTGCATGACGACGACCTGTTCGGCCATATTGGCGACCACGCCCAAGTCATGCGTCACCAAAACCAGCGCCATTCCAGTTTCTTTCTGTAGATCCTTGATAAGGCCCAGCACCTGAGCCTGGGTCGTCACATCCAGTGCAGTTGTCGGTTCGTCGGCAATCAGCAATTCCGGTTTGGACACCATCGCCATTGCGATCATCGCGCGTTGACGCATCCCACCCGAAAGTTCGAAGGGATACGAGTCATAGGCACGCGCCGGATCGGGAAAGCCCACGCGTTCGAACTGCGACAGCACTTCCTTGCGAGCCTCAGACTCGGAGGCGCCCCGATGGAGCCACAGAACCTCGCTGACCTGGTTGCCGATCTTGTGCAACGGAGACAGCGACCGCATAGGTTCCTGAAAGATCATCGAAATTCGATTGCCGCGGATGCCACGCATCTCACGTTCGGAAATTTCGGACAGCGCGACGCTGCCCTTGGAAGTGTTCAGCTGCATTACGCCACTGCGGATCTGGGCTGTCCTGGGCAGAATGCGCAGCACCGCCCGGCAAGAGATCGTCTTGCCCGACCCGGATTCCCCGACCAATGCCAGCGTTTGCCCGGCCTCGACATCGAAATTCACATCTCTGACGACGGGCTCCCCGGCGCCGAAACCGATGGTCAGGTCTCGGACAGACAACAAGGCCGTCATTCGGGCTTTCCACCCGTGTGGCCACCGCGTGACATTGGTTTTGAACTCCCTGGTTTTTTGTCGCAGTTTCGCGCGCTTGGGGGCGACTAGTCAAATACCTTCTTGGGCTGAAATGTCGCGGAAACGTGACGAACAGTGCATTGTGCCTACACAAAGTCTTGAGTTTTTGTCATCAAAGCCGCGATTGACCATGATTGGTGGTCGTTAAGGTATCAGGGAGATATTTCGCAATGTCCGACGCGCAAAGCCGACTGGATCTGTTCATTGATCGCATGGTCTCGCAGCGGGCATGTCTGGATTTCGCGATCGCCGACACGGCAGACTTGGCCGGTCCGGTGTTCGAACTGGGTCTGGGCAACGGGCGTACCTATCATCACATGATGAACCGGGTCCGGAACCGACCCGTCTATGTGTTCGAGCGCGCTGTGGCCTCGCACCCCGATTCCACTCCGCCCGAAGATCGCCTGATCCTGGGCGACGTGCGCGAGACTCTGCCCGCCGCGCTTGATCGGTTTGGCGCGACCGCCAGCGTGATTCATGCCGATCTGGGCGGCCACAACCGCGAAAAGAACGATGCCTTCGCCCGCCTCGTGTCGCCGTTGATCGAACCGCTTCTGGCCGAGGGTGGGCTGATGGTCTCAAGCGACCGGATGTATTTCGAAACGCTGGCGGAGCAGCCCCTTCCCGCAGATGCGGTTCCGGGTCGCTGCTTCATCTACCGGCGCTGACCGGCGTTCCGCAGGGTCACTTTGCGCGGGGACTCGATCCCGGCACGGCGGGCGGTCTAACCTTCGCGTGACGCTCACGCAAAGGACCGCCCATGCTGTTTTACGATTGCTCGACCGCCCCGAACCCGCGCCGCGCCCGCATGTTTATCGCCGAAAAGGGGCTGCAGATCGAAACCCGCGACATCTCGATCGCCAAGGGCGAGCAAATGAGCGAGGCGTTTCGCAAGGTGAACCCCCGCGCCACCATCCCGGTTCTGGTCACCGACGAGGGGACCGTTCTGACCGAGAACCTCGGCATCGCCGCCTATCTCGAGGCGCGCTTCCCCGAGCCCCCGTTGATGGGGCGGACACCGGACGAGAAAGGGCTGGTGCTGATGTGGAACGCGATCGTCGAACAGCAGGGCGGGGCGCCCATCGCCGACGCGCTGCGCAACACGCATCCGGCCTTCAAGGACCGCGCCATTCCCGGTCCGCAGAACCACGCTCAGATCCCGGAACTGGCCGAACGCGGTATCGCGCGCGTCGGAGCGTTCTTCGACCTGCTCGAAGAGCGCCTGCAAGACAGCCCCTTCATCGCGGGCGAGGCGTTCTCGCTGGCCGATATTTCGACCTTCGTGTTCGTGGATTTCGCCCGTGTCATCAAGATGCGCATCCCCGAGGGCAACACGGCAACCCGTGCCTGGTTTGACAGCGTGCAGGCGCGGCCCAGCGCCAGCGCCTGACAGCACTGTACAGAAATGTCTAGACAGAAGTGAACAGTGCCCCTAGCGTCCTTTGGGAATCGTCCAGGGGAGGTCGGGATGAAATCGCAGTATCGCGTTGTGGTCATCGGGGGCGGCGTCGTCGGTGCCTCGGTTCTGTATCATCTGGCCAAGTTCGGCTGGTCGGATGTGGTCATGCTGGAACGGCGGCGGCTGGCCTCGGGGTCCTCGTGGCATGCGGCGGGGGGTATCCACGCGCTGAACGCCGATCCGAATATGGCAGCGTTGCAGGCCTACACGATCGACCTGCTGAGCGAGATCGAGAAGGAATCGGGCCAGAATATCGGCCTGCACATGACCGGTGGTCTGACGCTGGCCGGAACCCCCGAACGGTGGGAGTGGTTGCAGGCGAACTACCGCATCTTCCAGTCCATCGGCATCGACGATTGCGAATTGCTGAGCCCGGAAGAGGCGCAGAGACGCTGCCCGATCATGTCCACCGACGGCATTCTGGGCGCGATGTGGGCCGACCGAGAGGGGTATATCGACACCACCGGCACCGTGCAGGCCTATGCCACCGCCGCAAAAAAGCGCGGGGCGGAATACTACGAGGAAACCAAGGTCGAGGAACTGATCCAGACCGCCGATGGCTGGCAGGTGGTGACCGACAGGGGCACGATCACCTGCGAACACGTGGTCAACGCTGCCGGCCTTTGGGCCAAGCAGGTGGGGCGCATGGCGGGGGTCGAACTGCCGGTCTCGCCGCTGAAGCACCATTACCTGATCACCGACACGGTGCCCGAGGTCGCCGCGGCCGATTTCGAGATGCCGATGACCGTGGATCTCGAGGGCTTCACCTACATGCGGCAGGACCAGAAAGGTGTTCTGGTCGGCATCTACGAGGTCGATCACGAGCACTGGGCCATGGACGGCGCGCCGTGGAACTATGGCGAGGAGCTGTTTCAGGAGCAGCTGGACCGCATCGAAAACGAACTGATGCTGGGCTTCGAACGTTATCCGGCGATCCAGAACGCGGGCATCAAGACATGGGTGAACGGCGCCTTCACCTTCTCGCCGGACGGCAACCCTCTGGTCGGTCCGGTCCCGGGCAAGCGCGGCTATTGGACCGCCTGCGCGGTGATGGCCGGGTTTCTGCAAGGCGGCGGCGTTGGCAAGACGCTGGCCGAATGGATGATCCATGGCGAGCCCGAGGCCGACGCCTGGCCGATGGACGTGGCGCGCTATGGCGACTTTGCCCGGAACAAGCGCTACATCCGCGAAACCACCGGCCAGTTCTATTCCCGCCGCTTCGTGATGACCTATCCGAACGAGCAACTGCCCGCCGGACGCCCGTTGAAAATGTCGCCGGCCCATGACGCGATGACCGAAGCGGGTTGCAAATGGGGCGTCAGTTGGGATCTCGAGGTGCCGCTCTATTTCGCGCCCAAGGGGTTCGAGGAAACGCCGACGCTCAAACGCTCGAACGCCTTCGACATCGTGGCCGAGGAATGCCGCACCATCCGCGAAGGCGTGGGCCTGATGGACATCACCGGGTTCTCGCGGTTCGAAGTTTCGGGGCCGAATGCGGAAATCTGGCTTAACAAGGTGATGGCCTCGAAATTGCCGGGACCGGGCCGCGCGAAACTGGCGCCGATGCTGGGCGAGAACGGGCGGCTCAAGGGCGACCTGACGGTTCTGAACTGGGGAGACGGCACCTGGTGGATCATGGGCAGCTATTACCTGCGGGCCTGGCACATGCGCTGGTTCGACGATCACAGGATCGACGGGGGCACCGTACGCGACCTGGGCGAGGAGGTCTGCGGCTTTGCCGTGGTCGGCCCGAAATCGCAGGCGGTGGTCGAGAAGCTGGCCGAGCAGGACATTTCAACCCTGAAATTCATGGGTTGCGGTGACTATGACATCGGCCTCGTGCGCGCCCGCGTGGCCCGCATGTCGGTCACCGGCGAGAAAGGTTATGAGATCAACTGCCGCTATGGCGACCACATCGCCCTGCGCCGCGCGCTGCTTGAGGCCGGGGCCAGCGAAGGCATCCGCGAATGCGGCTTCAACGCGATGCTGTCCACGCGGCTTGAGAAAAGCTTTGGCATCTGGTCGGCCGAGTTCACCCAGGCCTACACCCCCGGCATGACCGGCATGGACCGCTGGATCGACTGGAGCAAGGATTTCATCGGCAAAGAAGCGGCACTGGCCGAGCGTGAGGGTAACGGCCCGGCACAGGTTCAGGTGACGCTCGAGGTCGACGCGCTGGACGCGGACGCCAGCGGGTACGAACCCGTCTGGGCAGGTGACCAGCGTGTGGGTTTCGTGACCTCGGGCGGGTATGGCCATTATATCGGCAAGTCGCTGGCGATGGCGCTGGTGGACCGCGACAAGGCGCAGCCGGGCACCGAACTGTCGGTGCATGTGGTGGGGGTCGAGCGGCCCGTGCGGGTAATCGCGCCATCGCCCTATGACCCCGAGGGCAAGGCGATGCGGGGCTGATCGTGGCGGCGCGAGGCAGGGATCGCCGTCGGCGGGGCCGGGGAGTGGTGGCCACCAGCCGCGATGTGAACTATCGCCAGTTGCGCAACCCGTTTCCGGTGATGGAGGTCTTCCCCGCCGACCAGATCGCTGACATGCACGAAACCGCTCTGCGCACGCTTGAGGAACTGGGCGTCAAGGTCCTGCTGCCCGAGGCGCGGCGCCTGTTTGCCGCTGCAGGCGCGCGGGTGGATGAAGACAGCGAAATGGTATTCATCGGCCGCGATCTGGTCGAGGCCGCGGTATCCTCGGCCCCGAAATCCATCGACTGCCGGGCCGGGGCGCGGCATCGTGACTTTACGCTGGAACTGGGCAGCCTGGTGTTTCAACCCGGCGCAGGCGCGCCCAATGCCACCGATCTGGAACGCGGCCGCCGCCCGGCCAGTGGACAGGATTACCTCGAATTCTTGAAACTCACCCATCATTTCGACGTGTTCCAGATGATCTCGCCGCAAGTCGAGCCGCAGGACGTGCCGACCCACCTGCGTCACTATTTCACCACGCAGGCGCAGATGGAGCTGACCGACAAGTTCCCGTTCTTCTTCTCGCGCGGGACGCCGCAGGTGATGGATTGTTTCCAGATGCTGGCCGTCGCGCGAGGCCTGTCCGACGACGAATTCCGCGCACGGCCGCATTGCTACACGATCATCAACACCAACAGCCCGCGCACACTGGACATTCCGATGGCACAGGGGCTGATCGATTTCGCCCGCCACGGGCAAATGTCGATCATCACGCCATTCACGCTGATGGGAGCGATGGCGCCGATCACGGTTGCGGGCGCGATCACCCTGTCCCATGCCGAGGCGCTGGCCGCCCTGACCCTGACCCAACTGGCAAAACCCGGCGCGCCGGTCTGCTATGGCACGTTCACCAGCAACGTGGACATGAAATCCGGCGCCCCGGCCTTTGGCACGCCCTCGCATTTCCAGGCCTCGCTGGCGGCGGGGCAGTTGGCGCGGCATCTGGGCCTGCCGTGGCGGTCGGCGGCCGGGTCGGCGTCGAACGCCAATGACGTGCAGGCGGCCAATGAAAATCAGTTCGGGCTGTGGGGCTGCCTGATGGCGGGGGCCACGGTGATCATCCATTCGGCCGGGTGGCTGGAAGGCGGTCTGACCGTGTCCTTCGAAAAGCTGGTCTGCGACGCCGAGGTTCTGAACATGGTGGCCGAGCTGTGCGCAGGGGCTCAGGCCGGTCAGGCCGAGATCGGGTTCGACACTGCCTTGCGCGAGGTCAAGCCCGGCGCCCACTTCTTTGCCGCCAGCCAGACGATGGAGCGCTACACCACCGAATTCTACGAACCGCACCTGCATGACTATGCCAATTTCGGCACCTGGACCGAACGCGGATCGGTCGATGCGTGCCACCGGGCCACCGCGATTTGGCGTGACATCTTGAACAATTTCGAACCACCCGCGCAGGACCAGCCGGGGCTGGACGCCATGCGCGACTTCATCGCGCGCCGAACCGCCGAGGGCGGCGCACCCCCGGAGAGTTGAGATGAACAGCAAACCCATCCTGCATCGTGACGACCCCAAGGCCGAGCCGCTTGTCGGCAACGTCAAGGTCACGCGCGACGACTGGTTGAACGTGGCGATGGATGTGCTGATCTCGGACGGGGTCGAGCAGGTCAAGGTGCTGAACCTGGCCGACCGCATGGCGGTGTCGCGGTCCTCGTTCTACTGGTATTTCAAATCCCGGCAGCAGCTGCTGGATGCGCTGCTGGATCGCTGGCAGGCCACCAACACCGCCGCCCTGATCGCGCAGGCCGAGGCCCCGGCCGAGACCATCACCGCCGCCGTCTGCAACGTGCATCGCTGTGTGGTCAACACCGCCTTGTTCGACACGGCGCTGGACTTTGCCGTGCGCGACTGGGCGCGGAGGTCGGGCAAGGTGCGGCGGATGCTGGACCAGTCCGACGCGCGCCGCCTGGCAGCGCTGCGCGCCATGTTCGCGCGCTTTGGTTATGAGGCGGTCGAGGCTGAAACCCGCGCGCGGGTGCTGTACTACATGCAGATCGGCTATGATCTGGCGCAGTTGAACGAGCCGTTGGCGACGCGCCTGTTGCTGGTGCCGCATTACTTGTACGTCTTTACCGGGGTCGAACCGCGGCCCGAGGAAATCGAGGAATTCAGCGCCTATGCCAAGCGCTGCTGGGAGGGAGGATCAAGCCATGAGCCAGCCTGACGCAATCATCATCGGAACCGGCGTGATCGGCGCGGCCATCGCGTTCGAGTTGGCCAAGGCCGGCTGGAAGACCCTGTCGCTGGACCGCAACGCGCAGGTGGGGCACGGTTCGACCGCCGGGTCCTGCGCGATCATCCGGATGCACTATTCCACCTTCGACGGCACAGCCTTTGCGTGGGAGGGCTATCATTACTGGCGCGACTGGGCCGACTATCTGGGCCTGCCCGACGGGGCCGATCTGGCGCAGTTCCGCGAGACCGGGTGCCTGGTCATGAAGACCGAGGCCAACGGCCACTTGGAAAAACACAAGAAATACAGCGCCGAGTTGGATTGCCCGTTTGAGGAATGGTCGGCCGAACAGATTCTCGACCGCCTGCCGATCTATTCTCTGGACAGTTTCGCCCCGGCCAAACGGATGGACGACCCAGCCTTTGGTCAGCCCAATGGCAGCAAGATGCAGGGGGCGGTGTTCTGGCCCAAGGCTGGCTATGTCACCGATCCGGCCCTGTCAGCGCAGAACCTGATGCAGGCGGCGACGCAGCGCGGTGCGCAGGTGCGGACCGGGGTCGAGGTCGTCGAAATCTTGCAGGAAGGTGGCAAGTTCAAAGGCGTCCGGCTGGCCTCGGGCGAAGAGATTCACGCGCCGGTGGTGATCAACGTGGCAGGGCCGGGATCGTCGATCATCAACCGCATGGCCGGGGTGCTGGACGACATGACCATCGAAACCCGCCCGCTGCGGCAGGAGGTGGTGCATGTTCCGGCGCCCGAAGGATTTGATTTCGAGCGTCAGGGAACCATCGTGTCGGACAGCGATATCGCCTGTTACTGCCGGCCCGAACATGGCAACCACATCCTGATAGGATCCGAGGATCCGGAATGCGACCCGCATCAGTGGTGCGAGACCGATGTCCATTACAACCACGATTTCACCGACCAGTGGACGACGCAGGCCATGCGCTATGCGCAGCGCGTTCCCAGCTTGGGCATTCCGTCCAGAACGCGGGGAGTGGTCGATCTGTACGACGCCTCGACCGACTGGATCCCGATCTATGACAAATCCAGCTTGCCGGGCTTTTACATGGCCTGCGGCACCAGCGGGAACCAGTACAAGAACGCGCCGATCGCGGGCAAGATGATGGCCGCGCTGGTCGAGTATTGTGAGGGCGGGGCGGATCACGACGCCCAACCCCTGCAATTCGAGCTGCCCCATATCAAACGCACCATCGACGCGGGCTTTTACTCCCGCAGGCGCCCGATCAACGCCGAGAGCAGTTTTTCGGTCCTTGGCTAGCCATGCCGGACAAATGCGCTAGCTCTCGGGAAACACTGAGAAAGGGCGGGCGCGATGGCGGAGAATGACACCAGAGTTCTGATCTTGGGAAGTGCGCCTGCGGCGTTGGCGGCACGGGAATGGGCGCGTGGGTCGTTCACTCATATCGTGGCCATCAACAACGCCTGGCGCATCCGCGGAGATTGGGATTTCCTGATCCATCCCGAGGATTTTCCGGCCGAGAACCGCCCCGACTGTCTGACAGCGACGCAACGCATCGTTACGGCGCAGGATTATGTTCCGATCCAGAACGCGTATGGCGGCTTCGTCTATGCCGGTGGCACCATGGCCTTTACCGCCGGGTACTGGGCGCTGGGTGCTCTCAAACCATCGGTGATGGCCTTCTTTGGCTGCGACATGGTCTATCCGCGCTCGGGCAACACACATTTCTACGGCCAGGGAACGGCCGATCCCTTGCGCGCCGACGTCACTCTGCGCTCGCTCGAGGCGAAATCGGCACGGCTGGCGCTGCTGGCGGCGCGTCAGGATTGCAATATGGTGCGGTTGTCCTCTGGCCCCAGCCGGCTGGTCTATCCATCCGTTTCGCATACCGAACTGATCCCCGAGGCCCTGCCGAGCACCGAACACGTCGATGCTCTGCTGCAGGCCGAGTGTGAGGTAGGTTACGTGGTGCCATCCGGCCGGTATTGGGAGGTCGAAGGCCGGTTCGATCCGGCCGTTGTCGACCGGCTGGATGCGGCTTGGCTTGCGGCCTACAAGGCCTCGGCGCTGGATCAGGCGGCCTGAGCGCGCGGCACGCGCAACAAGTCATCGACCTTTCGTCTGGCGGTCTCGGCCGCTTGTATCCGAACCGGGCCGTAACCGCGGATCTCGTCAGCGCAGGCCAGGATGCTTTGCCACGTTTCGGTATCCCGATCCCCGTACTCGGCCACAAGGCGGTCCAACAGCCCTTGGTACCAATTCAGCAGATCGCGGTGCAGGCGCGCTTCGGCGTGATAGCCAAACGGATTGAGAGCTGTTCCGCGCAGCGCCCGCATCTTTGACAGGCCCCGCAGAACCGGCTGCATCCAAGGTCCGAACGCCTTTTTCAGCGGTCGGCCCCTTGCGTCCGTTTTGCGGCTCAGCAGGGGCGGGGCCATATGGAAGCGGACCGCAAAATCGCCCTCGAACTGGTTGGCCAGGTCCTGCGCGAAATGGTCCGAAGTCATCAGCCGCGCGACTTCGAACTCATCCTTGTAGGCCATGAAGCGGAACAGGTTGCGAGCGACGCTGCGCAGCAGGGTCTCGTCAGCCTGCCGCAGCGCCGAGCGGAGGGCGGCGATACGATCGGCATAGGCCTGCGCGTATTTCGCGCTTTGATACTCGGTCAGGTAGGCGGTACGGCGCGCAATCATCTGATCCAGTGTTTCTTCTGAACCAACGTCGTCGGAAGGCAGCGCCAGAACGTCCGGACGAACTGCCATGTTGCGCCCGATTGCAAAAGCCAGACGGTTCTTCTCGACAGCGACGCCGTTCAGCAGAATCGCCTGACCCAGCGCGACATGCGATACCGGCACAAGGCCGTGCTGCCACGCAAAACCCAGCATGATCACATTTGCGAACACAGCATCACCCAGCAGGGTTTCCGCCACCGCGTTGGCGTCGAAACCGAACAGGTTTTCCGCCCCGACTACGTTCTGAATGGCTTGTTCACGGGCTTTTACCTGCAACTGAGCGTCGCGGTGCAGAACGATATCGCCGGTCGGCATTTCCGCCCGGTTCAGGACCACGCGCGTACCCTTGCGGTAATGCGCCGAGGCTTTGGGGGCCGAACTGACGACGACGTCGCAACCAATCACCGCATCGGCCGCGCCCTGATCAATGCGGACCTGGTTCAGCGCGTTTGGAGTGTCTCCCAAACGGATATAGCTGAGAACGGTTCCGAATTTCTGTGCAAAGCCTGTGAAATCCAGGACCGAGGCGCCTTTCCCTTCGAGATGGGCCGCCATCGTGATCAGCGCACCAACCGTCACCACGCCTGTGCCGCCCACGCCGGTAACCAGCAACTCGAACGGTTTGTCCAGGCGGGGCAGGGCAGGGTCGGGCAGCCCGTCCTCGAGTGTTGCCAGATCCAGCTTTGCCATGCGTTTGCGGCGTTCGCCGCCTTCGATGGTCACGAAGCTGGGGCAGAATCCGTTGAGGCACGAGAAATCCTTGTTGCACGAGCTCAAATTGATCTTGCGCTTGCGGCCCAGCGGCGTTTCGCGCGGCTCGACGCTCAGGCAGTTGGATTCGACCGAGCAGTCGCCACAGCCCTCGCAGACCAGATCGTTGATCCAGACGAACCGCTTGGGGTCCTCCATCGTGCCGCGCTTGCGGCGGCGGCGCTTTTCGGTGGCGCAGGTTTGTTCGTAGATCAGAACGGTCACGCCCGGGATCTCGCGCAGTTCGCGCTGCAGGGTGTCCAACTCCGCCCGGTTGTGGAACGTGGTTTCCGACGGGAAATCCGCGTGGTGGAACTTCGAGATGTCGTCAGACACGATGGCGATCCGCTCCACGCCCTCGGCGCGGCAGGTCTGGGCGATGCCGGCGACGCTGACCGGGCCGTCCACCGGCTGGCCGCCGGTCATGGCCACGGCGTCGTTGTAGAGGATCTTGTAGGTGATGTTGGTCCCGGCCGCGACCGCCTGTCGGATCGCCAGCGAGCCCGAGTGATACCAGGTGCCTTCGCCGAGGTTCTGGAAGATGTGCTTGCCGCCGTTGAACTTGGACGCCACCACATGCGGCACTCCTTCGCCGCCCATCTGGGCATAGCCGACGGTGTGGCGATCCATCCACGAGGCCATGACGTGGCACCCGATACCACTGGCCGCGATCGAGCCGTCAGGCACCTTGGTCGAGGTGTTGTGCGGACAGCCCGAGCAGAAATAGGGCGTGCGGGTTGCACCAGGCACGTTGATCAGTTGCGGCGGCTGGTCCGTCAGCGCCTTGGCTTTGGCGGGCAGGTCCTCTTCGGGGAAAAACCGGTGCAGGCGGTCGGCCACGATCGGCACCAGCATCAGCGGGCTAAGTTCACCCGTCCAGGGGATCAGCGGCTCGCCGTGGCTGTCGTATTTGCCCACCATCTTGTGCGGCTTGTCGCCGGGCCAGTCATAGAAATATTCCTTGAACTGGCTTTCGATGATGCCGCGTTTTTCCTCGACCACCAGAACCTCGGCCTTGCCCTTCACGAAGCGCAGCGCGTTGCGGCGCGCCAGTGGCCAGACCATGCCGACCTTGTAGATGTCGATACCCAGACGGCGGCAGGCGGCCTCGTCCAGTCCCAGCAGGCGCAGCGCCTCCATCAGGTCCAGATGCGCCTTTCCGGTGGTGACAAAGCCGAACTTGGCGTGGTCGATGTCATAGACGCGCCGGTCGATCGGGTTGGCCTCGGCAAAGGCGCGCACGGCGCGCAGCTTGTGCTGGATACGGGTCTCGATCTCTGGCGAGGGAAGGTCGGCGGCGCGCACATGCAACCCGCCGGGGGGCAGGTCGATCTCGGGCAGGATGAACTGCCGGTCGGGGCGCAGCTCGACCGAGCGGGCGCTTTCGACGGTTTCCGAGATCGCCTTGAACCCGACCCAGGTGCCGGAAAACCGCGACAGCGCAAAGCCGTATTCGCCGAATTCCAGATACTCCTCGACCGAGGCGGGGTTCAGCGTAGGCATGAACCATGCCATGAAGGCCACGTCGGACTGGTGCGGCATGGAGGAGCTGACGCAGCCGTGGTCGTCACCGGCCACGACCAGCACGCCGCCCTTGGGGGCCGAGCCATAGGCATTGCCGTGCTTCAGCGCATCGCCCGATCGGTCGACGCCCGGCCCCTTGCCGTACCACATCGAGAAGATGCCTTCGAATTCGCACTGCGGGTCCAGAGTCGCCTGCTGCGCGCCCAGAACGGCGGTTGCGCCCAGGTCCTCGTTCACGGCGGGCATGAAGGTGATGCGGTCGGATTTCAGCCGCTCGCGCGCGCGCCAAAGTTCCAGGTCCAGCCCGCCCAAGGGCGATCCACGATAGCCCGAGACGAACCCGCCCGTGTTCAGCCCGGCATCGCGGTCGCGCCGCGCCTGCTCCATCAGGATCCGCGCCAGCGCCTGTGTGCCGGTTAGGAACACGCGACCTTCGGTCTGTTCGTACCGGTCTGCGAGTTGATAAGTGCAAAGATTGCTGTCGTGGCGGCTCATGGCTTGGACCCGGATTGGCTTTGAGATAAACAACTGTAGTTCGGTACTTACGAAATGTTGTACCAATGGATCCGAAATTCTGATAAAACTCCGATAGAATTACCCACAAAACCCGAAAAACACGAAATGGCTTACCAAATGATGCAGCTGGACGACAGAGATCGCCGGATTCTGACCCTGCTACAAAAGGACAGCCGCGTGTCGAATGCGGACCTGGCCGATGCGGTCGGGATGTCGACCTCGGCCCTTTGGAGACGGGTGCGCGCATTGGAAGAGGCCGGCATCATTGAACGCTACGGCGCAGTTGTGAACTCGGTCGCGCTGGGGTTGGGGTTCGAGGCGATCGTACATGTGCATCTGACGCGGCATGATCCCGACAAGATCGTGGAGTTCATCCGGGCAATCGAAACCTGCAAGGAAGTTCAGGAATGTTTCGCAACGACCGGTCAGGCAGACTATCACCTGCGAGTGCAGTGTTCCGATCTTGCCGCCTACAACGTCTTTTTGGAGAGGTTTCTGTTTCGTTTGCCGGCCGTCGCAAGTGCGCAGACGAATGTGGTTCTACGGGCGGTCAAACGCAATCGTTCGGTCGAGTTCTGACTACCGCGCGACGAATTCAACCCAGGCCCAGGCCATCGCGATGTAAGTGAGGTTGTGCAGGCATTGATCCAAACCGGCGGCCCGCCAAAAGGCGGCCTGATCAGGTTGCAATTGTTTCTTGTCGGAATAGCTGGCTTTGGCGAAATCGATATTGAAATGCACGATCCACTCGAGCGCACCGATGATCAGAATGAACGAAAGCGGCGCGCCGAATATCAGGAAAACCACGACTGAGCCCACAACATGCACCGCGGCATGCTGTGCGCGCCCGACATGCAGGTACTCCCCCCGTCCAGACAGCATCTTGGGCGTTTGAAGGTAGAAATCGGCAAACATGTGTTTGATCTGCAGTGCACACAGCAGAAGCAACACAGTGCCAAGTGTAGCAGGCAAAAACTACCCTCCCGATATCGTCCTGACCTTCAGACTAAGGGCTATGAGGCAGGATCGCAAATGAACTAGTTCACACAAGTCGAAATAGTTTTCGCCTTGGAAACCATTTGCCTATCCAAGCGCGATTGCAGTACCGTCGTGCTGCTTTGACCGCGGCAGGATCGCTGCAAAACAGTTTCGGGTCACCAGTAGGGGCAGGGGCCATAGAACGTTCAATTTTTGGATTTATTTGGAAGTATTCCAAGCGTGATCAGCTTGTTCTGCTGGCCGTGACGGCAACATTGTTCCCGCTGCTGTACCTGACGCTTGAATTGCCCAAACGCATCATCAACGACGCAATCGGCGCATCCAGCGAGATTGTGGATGTCTGGGGATACAGTCTGTCGCAGACGACGTTTCTGGTAATTTTGTGCTTCGCCTTTTTGGCGGCGGTGTTGGCGCATGGTTTGATGAAGATGCGCATCAACACGATGAAAGGCGTTCTCAGCGAACGAATGCTGCGCCGGTTCCGATACCAGTTGATCAACCGCGCACTTTTGTTTCCTCAACCCTATTTCGAGCGCGTCAGTCAGGGTGAACTGGTCTCGATGATCACCGCCGAAAGCGAGCCGATGGGCGGGCTGATGGGCGATGCAATCAGCCAGCCTGTCCTTCAGGCGGGGCAGATGCTGACAATCCTGTCCTTTCTATTCCTGCAAAGCGTCTGGTTCGGGTTGGCTGCTGTCGCGCTGATCCCATTGCAGGCCTGGCTGATCCCGCGATTGCAGCGCCAGATCAACCTGTTGAACAAGCGCCGGATCCAGGAGGTGCGCGTACTGGCGGCTCAGATCGGCGAGAACGCGGCCGGCGCGGCAACTCTGCGCCAGAACGGCGGCTGGCGCCATCGCCGAGCGCTGATTTCAGATCAACTGTCCCGGCTGTTCAGCATCCGGTTCGAGATCTACCAGAAAAAATTCTTCATGAAGTTCATCAACAACTTCATCTCTCAATTGACTCCGTTCCTGTTCTACCTGGTCGGGGGTTTGCTGGTTCTGCAGGGGTCAGTTTCGCTTGGTGCTCTCGTGGCAGCGCTCGCTGCCTACAAAGACCTCAGCTCGCCTTGGAAGGAACTGCTGACCTACTACAACCAGACACAGGACATGTCGCTGCGCTGGGAGGTGGTCATCGAACGGTTCGCCCCGAGTGGCATGCTGGATGAAACCCTGTTCGAAGGCGAGCCCGACAGCCGACCGCACCTGAATGGCCCGATCGAGTTGGAGCAAGTCTCGGTGCGTGATCTGGATGGCAATCAGGTTCTGGATGATCTGAACCTGACCTTCCCCGCCGGTAAGACCATAGGGATCGCCGCCCCCAGCGAAGAGGACCGCCGGGCCTTGGCGGATCTATTGACCCGGGAGATCCTGCCAAGTTCGGGCCGGGTCGAAATCAGGGGTGTTAACCTGTCCTCGCTGCACCAGGCCGTCGTGGCGGCCCGGATCGGTCATGCCACATCGCGACCGGTGATGTTTCAGGGAACCGTTGGCGGCAACGTGATGATGCCGATGCAGCTCAGGCCTCTGACCGCTCCACCGGAGGACGCGGACCACCTTGAAACGCTGCGTGCGGGAAACAGCCCCGATCCCTTCCGGGCCACTTGGCTGGACCCTTCCCTGGCCGGGTTCGAAACGGCCGAGCAGCTGCGCGATTGGTGGTTGAAGCTGATCGACGGACTGGGCTCTGGGCCCATCTTGTTCCGGCGCGGGGCCGAGTTGGGTTTCGATCCTGAAAAGCACCCCGACCTTGCTGCCAAGCTGATCGAGCTGCGGCCCTTGGTGCAGGACGCCGTCAAAAAGGCCGGTCTGGAGTCGCAAGCCCTGATTTTCGACCGCATGACGTACAACGCTGCACTGCCCGTTGCCGAAAACCTGCTGTTTGCTGTGCCACGCGTGCAGGTGACGCAAGAGTTGCTGGCCCGGCAGACCGTTTTCCTCGGGCAGTTGCGCGAGTTGGGTCTGGATGAAACACTGGTCGGCCTGACACGTGACGTGATCGAAATGCTGCGTCAGATCTTTGGTCTGGACGGGACGGATCACCCGTTGTTCCGCAAGCTGGGACTCGAGGCCGCCACCTATGAGGCCGCTGTCGACCTGGTGGAAAAGACCCGGGAAACCGGCGCGTCAGGGTTGGACGATGACCAGTTGGCCAGCCTGCTGGCCGTGCCTTTCGTGATCTCGGCTGAACAGATTGGGCCGGCATTTTCCGAAGAGCTCAAGAACCGCATCCTCGAACTACGGCACAGCCATTCCGACAAGTTGATGGAGCGCCTGAACGACGTGTTCGAGCCGCTGGACCCGGCCACCTTTGCGCCGGGATTGACGGTTATGGAGAATGCGCTTTTCGGCAAGGTCAGCCAGATCGGGGGCGCGCGGTCGGACGAGGTACGGAAAGTGATCGCAGACGTACTGACCGAAAACGGAGCCCGTCCGCTGGTGGTTGAACTGATCTACGATGTACCGGTCGCGCTGGGCGGGCAGAACCTGCCGGCCGCGCTGGCCGAGCCTTTGGCCTTTACCCGCGCGACGATCAAGAAGCCGGATATCCTGATACTGGAAAACGCACTGGCGAGTTATGGCATGGACACGCAGGTGGCTGTGTTCAGGAACCTGCGTGAGCTGCTTCCGGACGCCACGATCATCTACCTGAACGAACAGTTCAAGAACCCCGGCGCTTTCGACATGTTTGTCGAGATCCGACAGGGGCGCGTAGTGTCCGATCAGGTTCCGTCGGATGTTGAAGGTGACAGTGCAGCCTCGGCGGACCTCACGCGAAAGCTGCGTGCTTTGGAACAGACACCGCTGTTTTCGGGGCTGGATCGTCGCCAGCTTCGACTGCTGGCTTTTGGTGCGCGCTGGTACGAGGCAAAGGCCGGCGAAGTCGTGTTCCTCAAGGATGACCAGCCAACTGATGGTGCCTACATGATCATCGACGGCGAAGCTGGTTTGTACCTGCCGCAACCGCCCGAGGAGGATCGGCTGGTGACCCGCGTCGGCAGCGGTACCTTGGTGGGCGAACTGGGCCTGATCCGCAAAGAGCCCCGTGCGCTCAGCATGGTGGCTGAAACCGATCTCACCTGTCTGCGTATCGGCGAGGAAGAGTTCCTTGCGGTGGTCGAAAACGATGCTGCGACCGCGTTCAAGCTGTTGCAGGTAATCGCAGGCTATGTATCACGCTGACAGGATCAGGCCTGCGGGCTACAGAACAGGGAATGCATCAACTCGATCACCTGCTTGGCTTTGCCGTCGCGCAGCGAATAGTAGATCGTCTTGCCCTCTCGGCGGGTTGAAACCAGGCCTTCGGTTCGCAGGCGCGCCAGCATCTGGCTGACCGCGGCCTGGCGCAACTTGAGCAAGGCTTCAAGCTCGCCCACCGAGCGTTCTCCGGCCGCGAGATGGCACAGGATCATCAAGCGGCCCTGATGCGCCAGCGTCTTGAGGAAAGCCGCAGCTTGCGCGGCGCTTTCCTCCATTTCCGAGGGCAATTCGGATTGTGGGGTCGTCAATTCGGCGTCAGTGAAAGTCACGTGGTACCTTGGGGATGAAAATAAGGGGTGGACGCAGTATGCACCAACTTGTCTGAAATTGTCATCCCTCGGTTGCCGGGGCCCCGCCCTGAAACGCATTGCCATTGACATAGTCGCAGGGGTCTTCCTGCATCTGCAGGTGCAGACCGTCGCCGGAATAGGGGTGGGCACGGGCCAGTTCCTCGTCGACCTCGATGCCCAGACCGGGGGCCGAAGGCGGCTCGACAAAGCCGTTCTCGACCCGGATCGAGCCCTTGATCAGCTGGTCATGAAACGGCGTTTCGATGGTCTCGAGCAGCAGCAGGTTCGGGATCGAGGCCGCGAGATGGATGTTGGCGGCCCATTCCACCGGCCCGGCATAGAGATGCGGCGCCATCTGCGCATTGAAGACCTCGGCCATGGCGGCGACCTTCTTCATCTCCCAGATCCCGCCGGCCCGGCCCAAGGCGGGCTGCAGGATTTCGGCCGCGCCGGCGCGCAGAACCGCGCCGAATTCGGCCTTGGTCGTCATCCGCTCGCCCGTGGCCACGGGGATGCGGACATTGCGGGCGACGCGGGCCATGTCCTCGATCATGTCCGGGGGGGTGGGCTCCTCGAACCACAGCGGCGAATAAGGCTCGATCGCCTGCCCAAGGCGGATGGCGCCGGCAGTGTTGAACTGGCCATGGGTGCCGAACAGCAGGTCGGCCTTGTCGCCCACTGCGTCACGGATCGCCTTGCAGAAGGCCACCGACATCGAGATGTCGGACATGGCCGGCATATGCCCGCCGCGCATCGTGTAGGGGCCCGCCGGGTCGAACTTGACTGCGGTAAAGCCGCGCCGGACCATTTCGGCGGCGCTTTCCCCGGCCTGTTCGGGCGAGGTCCAGAAATCGGTCAGATTGTGCTGCGGCAGCGGGTACAGATAGGTGTACGCACGGATGCGGTCGTTCATCCGGCCGCCGATCAGAGCGTATACCGGGCGGTCCCGGTCCTTGCCCAGAATGTCCCAACACGCGATTTCCAGTCCCGAAAACGCACCCATAACGGTCAGGTCGGGGCGCTGCGTGAAGCCGCTGGAATAGGCGCGGCGGAACATCAGCTCGATATTCTCGGGGTTTTCGCCGGCCATGTGGCGGTCGAAGACGTCACGGATGACGTGTTTCATCGCCTCGGGACCTACCGAGGAGGCATAACACTCGCCCCAGCCCGTGATGCCGGTATCGGTGGTGACCTTCACCAGAATCCAATAGCGCCCGCCCCAGCCCGGCGCGGGCGGAGCGGTCACGATGATGTCGAGATCCTGCAGTTTCATCCGGTCTCCTCCCGCCGGTAGTCCTGGGCCGTCAGCCCCGGTTGAATACGATCACGTTGCGCTTGGCCGACCCGGTCTTGGTGTCCTCGATGGCCTCGTTGATCTGTTCCAGCGTCCAGCGCCCCGAGATCAGCTCGTCCAGCTTCAACCGCCCCTGTTCATACAGATCGATCATCCATGGAATGTCGCGCTGGATCACCACGTCGCCCATCTTCGACCCGACCATGCCCTGACCTAGGGCCGCCAGAATGACCGGCTCATAGCCGGATTGCGCACCGGAATGCGGCATGCCGATCATAACCGCCTTGCCACCGCGACCCAGATAGCGGGGCGCCTGATCATAAGCGGGGATTGCACCGACGGTGATCAGAACCGCATCGGCCCCCCGACCGCCCAGGGCTTTGTAGGCCGCTTTCCACGGTTCTTTCAGCGTGGCCAGCACCCCGTGCGTGGCGCCGAATTCCTTGGCGATTTCCAGCTTTTCCTCGGTCATGTCGACGGCCACGATCCGCCGGGCCCCGGCCAGCCGCGCGCCCTGGATGGCGTTCAGGCCCACACCGCCGGCGCCGACGACCACGACATCCTGACCCGGGCGCAACTGCGCGGCGTTGACCGCCGCCCCCACGCCGGTGATCACCCCGCAGGACAGCAGGCTGGCCACGTCCTTGGGCATCGCGTCGGGTATCTTGACGATCTGGCGGTGGCTGACCACGACCTTTTCGGCAAAGGCACCACAGGCCATCGCCTGTTCCAGCGGCCCACCGTCCGCCGTGCGCAGCGGACCCTTGACGGTGTCATAGGGCGTTTCGCAGATCACCGGCTTGCCGCTGGCGCAGGACGGGCACGATCCGCAAGCGCGGATCAGGGTCACCACGACCGCATCGCCAACCTTGAACCCTCCGCTGGCTTCTCCGACGGCCGAGACCACACCGGCGGCCTCGTGCCCGTAGACGGCGGGCAGAAACCCGCCCCAAGCGCCGCTGGCATAGGTGATGTCGGAATGGCAGATCGCCACCGCATCCAGCGTGACCTCGACCTCGCCCATGCCGGGCGGCGCGATCTGGATGTCTTCGATGACAAGCGGTTCGTTGAAGGCGCGGCATACGGCGGCTTTGATGGTCTGCATGGATCCCTCGTTTGGTTTGGGCCACGGTGACGCGGGAACCTGCGGTCCGCAAGGCTGAAACCGTCATTCCCGTGTCGTTGTTACGTTTCGCTGCGATGTGCGCGCAGAAACAGGACGAATCCGGCCAGCATCAGCAGCAATGCCAACAGGAACGGGGCCCCTGGAAGGTAGAACGCTGCATCAACCCGCGCGAATTGGGCGAAAACGGTGGTCATAACCAACGGGGAGATCACCATCGACAGCGCGTGGAGAGCGGCCAGAACCCCCTGAAGCTCTCCCTGCTGCGAATCCGGCGTTGCGCGTGACATCTGTGCCTGAAGGGCTGGCGTCACGACGGCGCCCAGTGCGGTGATCGGAATCAGCATCAAGGCAATCGTGCCGTTTGTGAGAAAACCCAGAGCCAGAAAGCTGACGATCTCGAAGATCATGCCCCAAACGATCGTGGTCCGCTCTCCCAAGTGGCGGGTGGCGGGGCGGATCAAGCCGCCCTGAACCGCAGCCATTCCCAATCCGTAGACCGCAAGTGACAACCCGATCATCTGCGGCGACCAACCGAAACGCTCGGTCGTGAAGTATGACCAGATGGCGGGATAGACGTAGATCGATACCGAGTACAAAAAGTATACCCACAGCAACGGTCGGATGCCGGGCAGGGCGGCGATGGCACGCAATGCGCTGTCAGGACGCGCGCGGTGCCAGCGGAATCCGCGGCGGTTTTTGTCCGTGACCGTCTCAGGCATGACCGCGAGGCCCAGCAGGAAATTTGCAAATGACAATCCGGCGGCCGCCCAGAACGGGGCGCGGGTTCCGTATTCGCTCAGCAATCCTCCCATCAAAGGGCCGAGGACAAAACCTACACCAAAAGCCGCTCCGATGAGACCGAAATTGGCGGCCTTTTCATGGGGTTTCGATACATCCGCCATATAGGCCGCTGCGGTAGAGTGGGTGGCCGCCGTGATGCCGCCCACGATGCGGCCGATCAGCAGCAGCCAGATGCTGCCGGCCATGGCCATGACCACGTAGTCCAAGCTCATGACAAACAGAGAAACCAGCAAGACCGCGCGGCGTCCGTAAGCATCCGACAGGTTGCCAAGCACCGGACCGAACAGGAATTGCATCGCGGCAAAGGCCGTGCTGAGGATGCCGCCCCAAATGGCTGCCGATGCCAGAGAGCCGCCCTGAACCTCGACGATCAGCTGAGGCATGATCGGCATGACCAGTCCGATGCCCATTGCATCGATCATGACAGTGCCCAGTACGAAAAGAAAAGGAAGACGCATGAAACCGAACGAATGACTTATTTTGCAGGACCTTAGTCGCCCGCCTGTCGTGTTGTAACCCGGTCTTTTGTCATTGAGACGATATTCTCGTCTGATGGCACGTTAACCTTGGCCGGGCCGGATCTCAGACGCGGGTGGCGATTGCGTCCAATTGACGGGCGAGATCTGCGGGGTGCGAGAAAAATGGGGAATGGGAGCTGTCGATCGTCAGGCGCAATTCGGGCGGCGCGCAATGGCTCATTTCTTCCTGGTATTCAGTTGGAATCGTCCGGTCGTCCATGGTGCGGATATAGGCCTTGGGAATTCCGTCAAAACGCTCGCTCAGATCCAACGGCGTGTCCTGCGGGCGGATCGCCTGCGGGCACAAGCGGGCAAGGGCATAGGTGACAACGTCGGCCGGACAGTCGTGGTAGAAGAGAGATTGCACCCGGTCCGGCAGCACGCTGTAGGACAGTCCGTCTGCCGATTTCTCGACCGCATCGCCAATCAGCTGCCTAGGTGCGCGCCGGCGCATTTCGATCATCGACAGCCCGGAGACCGGCACGTAGGCGCAGACATAGATCAGGGCCCGCATCCGGTCAGGGGCGAATTCGGCGGCCGCACTGATCGGGTAGCCGCCCCAGGAATGGCCGACAAGGATCGTTTGCGGGGTCGTGGCATTCAAAACCGCATCTCGGCACATCTCGAGCGTGACCTCGGACACTGGGGTCGGGTCCGATCCATGGCTGGGCAGGTCGATCGCACGGACCGAATGCCCCAGATTCTCAAGTTCCGGTATCAGATCGCGCCAGCACCATGCGCCGTGGCAAGACCCGTGAACAAGAAGAAATTCCGCCACCGTGACCTCCTTCAGATATGTCCGGTTTCTCGCAGAAAAGCGTTCAGCAGCTCGGCGTAGACCTCGGGCCGCTCGACGCAGGGCAGGTGCCCGGCCTTGCGGATCAGCTCGAACCGGGAGCCGGGGATCAGGTCGGCGGTTTCGCGCACCAGATCGGGAGGGGTCGAGCCATCTTCCGAGCCCGCAATTCCCAGCGTCGGCAATCTAAGCCCGCTGGTTGGCGTATAGAAATCCGTGCCCGAGATGGCAGAGCAGCAGCCCAGATACCCCTGGACCGGTTGGCGTACCATCATATTGCGCCATAGCTCGACATCGGGGGTTTCCCGAAATGCTTTCGAAAACCAGCGCTCCATGGTTGCTTCGGCCAGCGCCTCGATCCCACCTGTACGAACGGCTGCCATCCGATCGGCCCACATAGAGGGCGTCCCTATTTTGGCGGCCGTGTTGGACAGGACCATCGCCCGGATCTGATCCATCCGCTTGACGGCCAGCCCCTGCGCGATCATTCCGCCGATCGACAGGCCGACGAAGACGCAATCCCGCACCTCGAGAAGGTCCAGAAGCCGCTCGGCATCGCGCACCAGACTTCCCATCGAATAGGGGCCATCCGGTTGCGAGGACAAGCCGTGCCCCCGCTTGTCATAGCGGATGATGCGCAGACCTTTGGGAAGCAGAGGCAGCACGGGGTCCCACAAGCGCATGTCGGTGCCCAACGAATTGGCAAAGACCAAAGGTGGACCATCCGGGTCACCGTCCAAGCGATAGTGAATCTGAACATCTCCGAAATCAGCGATGTGCATCTGGTCAGCCTCTTTTGCTGCGATAATTTTGACAGTTTATGCCGCGATTTATTGCATCTGTCCTAACCCGTTGTCAGGTAAGGAATTCCAACGCGCGGGCAAAGACCTGTGGATCGACATTCCCGCCCGATGCCACGACGATAACGGCGTCGCCCTGGATATCGTCCTTGCGGAACAACGCCGACGCCAACGAGACTGCCCCGCCCGGTTCCAGAACGACCTTGAGGCGCAGGAACGCCAAGGCCATGGCGCGGAGAGCCTCGTCTTCGGATACCGCCAATCCCGGTCCGCAGAGGCGACGGAGGATCGGGAAGGTAATATCACCGGGCCGCGGTGTCAGGATCGCGTCGCAGATATTGCCTGCGGCTGCGTTGTTGGTCTGAACGGACCCCGAGGCCAGGGATCTTTTGACATCGTCGAATCCTTCGGGTTCGCAGGGGCGCGCCCTGAGACCTGGCGCATGTTTTTCCAGGGCAAGTGCCACGCCTGAGGTCAGTCCACCGCCACCACAACATACCAGAACATCGGCGTCGGTCACACCGAGATCGCGCGCCTGCCGCGCCACCTCGAGGCCGACGGTCCCCTGACCGGCGATCACCTGCGGTTCGTCATACGGCCGGATCAACGTAAGACCGCGCTCCCGGGACAACGCCTCGCCGATCTCCTCGCGGCTTTCATTGGCGCGATCGTAAAGGATGACCTCGGCGCCCAAAGCTCGAGTGTTTTTGATTTTCAGGGCCGGTGCGTCGGACGGCATGATGATGACGGACTGAACACCATGAAGTGTAGCCGCATGCGCCACGCCCTGCGCATGGTTGCCTGATGAATACGCGATGACCCCGCGTTTGCGAGCCTCGGCATTCAGGGCGGAAATCGCAGACCACGCGCCGCGAAACTTGAAGCTTCCGGTGTGTTGAAGGCACTCGGGCTTGACCAGAACGCGCCGCCCGGCAAGTTTGTCCAGAAACGGCGATGTCAGGATCGGGGTTTCGCGCGCGTGCCCTTGCAGGCGCACGGCAGCGGCTTCGATCAGGTCAATTGTGCTCATATCAAATCCAGTACCTTGCGAATGACGGTTAGGGACTGCGGTTCGTCCAGAAATGGAACATGGCCCCGGTCGGGCACTTCGGCCGAAATCAACCTCGCATGACGCTGGTGCATCTCTGCAAGGGTCTCGGAGCTCAGCAAGTCCGAGTTCGCTCCACGGATCACTCCGGTGGGAAGCGGGTTCAGGGCTTCGAACACTGGCCACAAATCAGCGGGCGGGCCCGCTGCAATCTGTTCTTGCAACGCGGTTCTCAATGCGGGGTCATAACGCAACCGCAGGCCGGTGCCGGTTTCTTCGTACTGGAATGCGGCCTGCTTTCTCCAGGTTTCAATCGATACGCCCGGAAACTGCGGGTCCATTGCCTGTTTCAGCGCAACAGCGGCCTGTTCCAGCGTTGTTGCGGCAGGAGCCTTGCCGACATAATCCATAATGCGCCCGATGGCCGACGGTTCGATTACGGGGCCGACATCATTCAGAATGACGGCACTCAGACATTCGTGGCGAATTGCGGCGAGGGTCATGGCAATCAACCCGCCACGCGAGGTGCCAAGGATGCTGACCCGATCGAGCTTGAGGTGATCCAGCAACTCGATCACGTCCTGCGCTTCGCGCGGAACGGAATAGTTGCGATAATCCGGATCAAAATCCGAGTCGCCGCGCCCCCGATAGTCCATCGTAATGACACGCAGTCCGTTGGCGTGCGGCGCGAAGAAGGAAAAATCCCGGCTGTTTCTGGTCAGGCCGGCAAGGCAAAGCAGCGGCTTGCCGCTGCCTGTATCTTCGTAGGTCAGGCGCAGACCGTCAGACGTCGTGAATTGTGGCATCAAACGCCTGCCAGTTCCGGAATCGAGGTCAGGTCGGACAGGACATGCGCCGGAGTCCACGGCAATCGGTCCATCGGCTCGCCGGCGCGGTTGACCCAGGCCGTAACGAACCCGTACCCGCTGGCTCCGGCGGCGTCCCAACCATTCGAGCTGACGAACAGAACGTTCGATCGTTCGCACCCGAAGCGGTCGCACACAAGATCATAGACCCGCGCATGCGGTTTGAAGACGCCGACGCTTTCGACTGACAGAATGTCGTCCAATACGCCGCCGATACCCGCAGACCTGACCGCGCCTTCCAGCATGGGCGGCGATCCGTTTGACAGGATCGCGGTCTGCATCCCGCCGTCCTTGAGCGCCTTAAGCATGGCGGGAACCTCGGGATAGGCCTGCAGTTCCCAATACAGGTCCAGCAGTCTCTGCCGCAGCGCAGGGTCCCCCTGCAGGCCCGTCGCCTCGAGCGCCCAGTCCAGGCCATCCTGCGTCACGTCCCAGAAATCGGCATGTGCGTCCGCCACAGCACGCAGCCACGTGTATTGCAGCTGTTTCAACCGCCAGTGGTTGGCCAGTTCAGGCCACTTGTCACGCAGCGCATCTTGGCCCGGTTCGGCGGCCGCCTGACGCGCGGCTGCGGCCACGTCGAAAAGGGTTCCATACGCATCGAAAACGCAGGTTGTGATCGCCATCTGCCTCTCCCCATCTTCCGGGGCAGGTTGGCACAGGCCATGCGCGGGTTAAAGCGTAAAAGGGTTTACATTGGCGGGTCAGTCTCTAGGTTTGACCGCTCATTCTAAACTCAGGTCGGAGACAGTTATGACCGCAATCAAACAAGGCGACACGGTTCGCATTCACTACACTGGAACTTTGCGGGACGGCAACGTTTTCGACAGCTCGGAAGGACGCGATCCGCTGGAGTTCGCCGTGGGGTCCGGCCAGATCATTCCCGGTCTGGACGCAGCTCTGCCGGGCATGGAAATCGGCGAGAAGAAACGGGTCGAAGTGGATTGCCAGGACGCTTATGGGCCGATCAACCCCGCGATGCGCCAGGACGTTCCGCGCGAAGGCATCCCGGACGACATCCCACTGGACCCCGGCACCCAGCTGCAGATGCAGACCCCCGATGGCCAGGCGCTGCCTGTGACGGTGGTGGACGCCAACGAAGAAACCGTGACCCTGGACGCAAACCATCCGCTGGCGGGCCAAGATCTGATCTTCGACATCGAGGTCGTTTCGATCGACTGATCAGGGCGCGTTCAGCCGCCCAACAATGACCCAACCGCCTCACGAAGCTGCGGTTGGGTATAGAAGATCCACAATACCAACAATGTCGTCAGGGTCAGCAGTAGCGTTCGCGCGCGGCTGCTGAGCACTCCGGTCTTGCGACGAGAGTGAGATGCACGCGAATTGGTCGCGATTATCCGGTCTAGTTTGCTCATGTGATATCCCTGCCGCGGAAGTTTGGTAAAATCTTGGCAACGACAGGGAAAGATCGCGTCACATGAAGTCGGGCTGTGGCATTCCCAGGATGTGGAAACCGCCGTCTACGCGAATGATTTCACCGGTGGTGCAGGCCCCCGCGTCCGACGCAAGGTAAACGGCCGTGCCGCCAACCGCTTCGAGCGTGGCGTTCGATCGCAGCGGGGCGTTCTGGTCGCAGAACTTGTAGGTCTTGCGAGCCCCCCCGATGGCCGCGCCGGCCAGGGTTTTCATAGGTCCGGGCGAGATGGCGTTGACCCGGATCCCGTCGGGGCCCAGATCATTTGCAAGATAGCGCGTCGCCGATTCCAGGGCAGCCTTTGCAACACCCATAACATTGTAGTTCGGCACGACCTTGTTCGAACCCTGATAGGTCAGGGTGAGCAGCGTCCCGCCGTTTTCCTTCATCATCGGATAGGCGCGACGGGCCACTTCGATGAATGAATAGGCCGAGACATCCAGCGAGTGCTTGAAATTCGCCCGCGTGGTGTTCAGGAACCGCCCGGTCAGCTCGGTCTTGTCCGAGTAGGCGATGGCGTGGACGAGGAAATCAATCGTTGGCCAACGGGCGGCCAGTTCGTCGAAGGCCCGGTCCAGCGATGCGTCATCGGTCACGTCCGCATCGACCATGAAGTCGCTGCCCAGGCTCTGTGCAAGCGGTTCCAGCCGTTTTCCGAAAGCCTCGCCCTGGTAGGTGAATGCCAGTTCAGCGCCCGCCTCGTGCATGGCCTTGGCAATGCCCCAGGCGATCGACCGATCATTGGCGACGCCCATGATCAGCCCGCGCTTACCCTTCATAGAATCCGACATCATAATCACCCGTTATACTTGGACAGAATCATGGAACCGTTGGTGCCACCAAAGCCGAAGCTGTTGGTCATGACACTGTCCAAACCTGCGTTTTCAACAACCTCAGTTGCAATTTCGCCGGGCTGGATGCCTTCGGCCAGCGTGTCGACATTGATCGACGGCGCAATGAAATCATGCTGCAGCATCAAGAGGCAGAAAATCGCCTCGAGCGCGCCGGCAGCACCCTGAGCGTGGCCGGTCATCGACTTGGTCGAGGAGATCGGCGGCACATTGCCCTCGCCGAAAATCCGGCGGACGGCTTCGACTTCGCCCACATCCCCGACCGGTGTCGAGGTCCCGTGCGCGTTGATGTAGCCGACCTTGCGGCCTTCGGGCAGGGTGGACAAGGCCAGGCGCATCGCGCGCTCTCCACCTTCTCCCGAGGGCGCGACCATGTCGTGCCCGTCCGAGGTTGCGGCATAGCCCGTCACCTCGGCATAGATCTTCGCGCCGCGGGCCAGAGCATGTTCCAGCTCTTCCAGAACGACGATGCCGCCGCCGCCCGAGATCACGAACCCGTCGCGGTTCTGATCGAACGCGCGCGAGGCTTTTTCGGGCGTGTCGTTGTATTTCGACGACATCGCACCCATCGCATCGAACAGGCAGGACAAGGTCCAGTCCAGTTCTTCGCCGCCACCGGCGAACATCACGTCCTGTTTGCCCAGCATGATCTGCTCAGCCGCGTTTCCGATGCAATGCAACGACGTCGAACAGGCCGAGGTGATCGAGTAGTTGATGCCCTTGATCTTGAACGCAGTCGCCAGGTTGGCCGAGATCGTCGAGCACATGCATTTCGGAACGGCAAACGGTCCGATGCGCTTGGTTGCGCCGGTTTTCAGAACAGTCTGGTGTGCGGTCAGCATGGCACTGGTGGACGGTCCACCGGACCCGGCAACAAGACCGGTACGCGGATTGACGATCTGATCTTCGCTCAGCCCCGCGTCAGCGATTGCCTGGCTCATCGCGATATGGGCATACGCGGCGCCTGGTCCCATGAACCGCAAAGTGCGCTTGTCGACTTGTTCCGACACATCGATCTTGAGCGTCCCTGCGACTTGGCTGCGGAAGCCGTGCTCGACCATCTGCTCGCTGGCCTCGATGCCGGACTTACCCGCCTTGAGCGAGGCCAGAACCTCTTCGGCATTGTTCCCGATGGAAGAGACAACCCCCAAACCGGTGACGACGACGCGACGCATTTGCGTTCTCCTGTGTTCCATTCCCTGTTGACTGTCAGTCAGCTGGGGTCAGCTTTCCGACAATGCAACCTTCATGTCCTTGACCTGATAGATGACTTCGCCATCCGCTTCGACCCGGCCATCCGCCACACCCATAGTCAGGCGGCGGGTCTGGACTGCCTTGGTGAAGTCCACGTAATAGGTCAGCATCTTGCGGTCGGGGCGCACCATGCCTGTCAGTTTCACTTCGCCCACACCCAGCGCATAGCCGCGACCCTGCCAGCCACGCCAGCCGAGGTTGAAACCGGTCAGCTGCCACAGTCCGTCAAGACCCAGACAACCCGGCATGATCGGGTTTCCGGGAAAGTGGCAATCGAAGAACCAAAGGTCCGGTGTGATGTCGAATTCGGCCACGACATGCCCCTTGCCGTGCGCGCCGCCGTCGCCTGAAATGTCGGTGATGCGGTCCATCATCAGCATCGGGGGAGCCGGAAGCTGAGCATTTCCGGGGCCGAAGAGTTCGCCGCGCGCGCATTTCAGCAGGTCGTCCTTGTCAAAGCTGCTTGGGAATTGGGCCATTCTGCCGCGTCTCCTGCCAGGGGTCTGTTTATTCAATCTGGCCTCGTCTATCACCCGTTTGCAAGGTCCTGCAAGACCACCCGAACACATCCGGCCCGCCGGAGCCGTTGATTGCGAATGAATTTCATTTGAAATTGGTGGTGGTCGGCACTTATATATTGGGGCAGGGGAAATTGGGTAATGGTTTCATGACAGCTCAAAGCCGGGACATCGCTACGAACTGGTTGGTTGACGCCGGGCTGCGCCCGACGCGCCAGCGTGTTGCCTTGGCCGAATTGCTGGTGGGCGATGGCCGCCACCGACATGTCACCGCCGAAAGCCTGTTCGAGTCGGCCAAGACCAAGGGCGACGCCGTTTCCCTTGCAACGGTCTACAATACCCTGCGTGCCTTCTGCGATGCCGGCGTTTTGCAGGAAATTACCGTGGACGGCTCAAAAAGCTATTTCGACACCAACACCCATGACCACCCGCATTTCTTCTGGGAGGACGAGGGCCGCCTGAGCGATGCGCCGTCCGACCAACTGGTTATCCAGCGTCTGCCCGAAGCACCGGCCGGGGTCGAGATCGCGTCGGTGGACGTTGTCATCCGGCTGCGCAAAAAGCGCTGATCACAGTTTCCCAAGCGACCTAACCAGAGCCTGTTCAGCAGCGGCGACTGTCGTGTCCGCAGGGCCGATGCCGTGACGAGCCAGAATCACGGCCTCGGTTGCATCGGGGTCGGTGATCGGCAGGCTCAGCAGCGGCATCCGATCATAGCTGAGGCCGTTTTGCGGGCTGGCATAGCTGATGCCCACCCCTTCACCATGGGCCGCAAGACTGCGTTGGATCTCGAGTGATTCCGCGCGGTAGGACACGCTGGGGTGCAGCCCATGACGCCGGAACAGGCCCAGGACATGCTGCGCTGACAGACCTTCTTTGGACAGGATGAGCGGGTATTGCTCAAGCTCGGCAAGTGAAACGCTGCCTTGCCCGGCCAGAGGGTGCGCAGGACCAACCAGCGCGTCTGGCGTACTGTCCTGCAGCTTGTGGCGTGAGAAACCGGCATCAAGGCCTAGGTCGTAGGTGAGCGCCAGATCGAAACGTCCGTCGGTCAATCCGCCGATCAAGCCTTCGAAAGTGTCAACACCGTGGGTCAGAACGATATCGGGAACGGTGTCCCTGATCGTCTGCATTGCCCGTGCCAGCAGGAACGGCGCAAGATCCACAAAACAACCCAACTTCAAACGGCTTGTTCCGGCAACCGGGGCTTTAGCCTCTTCGATCCGGGCAGCGCCCGTCAGCAAGGCTTCGGCCTTGTCGATGAACTTGCGCCCCTGAGGCGTCAGCGACATTGCCGCGCCGCGTCGGCGCGAGAACAGCGGATGGCCGAGGTGTTCTTCGACCCGGGTCAGCGCGTTTGAAAGGGCAGGTTGCGATACGTTCAGGTGCTGTGCCGCGGCGGACAGGCTTCCGTGTCGCCCAATGGCGCAAACATACTCATACTGGCGCAAAGTGATATATAACATGGAATTAATGCTTATTTTGAAAGATATGATTTGAACAGGGGTGCCGGACAGGTGCAAATCGGTCTCAGCAAATGACGGAGACCGACATGCCACACCCTCTTGTTTCCCCGGAGATGATCGAAACCTATCGCAATGACGGGGTTGTTCTGGTCGAGGGCCTGTTCGCCGATCACGTTGATGTCTTGCGGGAAGGGGTGGCACGCAACATGGCTGATCCCGGGCCATATGCGTCGGAAAACAAGAAAGAAGGCGAAACCGGCCGTTTCTTTGACGACTACTGCAACTGGTCTCGCATCCCCGAGTTTCGGCAGGTCATTCAAGCCTCGCCGGTTGCCGAGGTCGCTTCCGACCTGATGGAGTCACGTTCGGTCCAGATGTTCCACGACCACGTTCTGGTCAAGGAGCCCGGCACCTCGATGGCCACGCCGTGGCATCAGGATGGGCCCTATTACTTTGTGGAAGGGCGTCAGACGATAAGCTTCTGGTCGCCGCTCGACCCGGTGACGCAGGCGACTCTGCGGTGCGTGGCCGGGTCGCACCTGTGGGAAAAGGAAGTGTTGCCGACGCGCTGGGTTTCGGAAGAGGGTTTCTTTCCTGACGAGGGCCAGTACATCGCGGTGCCAGACCCCGAGGCCGAAGGGATGCGGATCGTTGAGTTCGACATGGAACCCGGCGATGCGGTCGCCTTCAACTTCCGAACCCTGCACGGTGCCCGAGGAAACCAGTCGGACAGCCGGCGCCGCGCCTTCTCGCTGCGGCTGGTCGGGGATGACGCCCGGTATGTCGAGCGTCCGGGCCGGACGTCGCCGCCGTTTCCGGGGCATGACATGCGGGCTGGACAACGACTGCGCGAGGACTGGTTCCCGATTCTGCTCAATCGCTGAGCCGTTCCGGCGCGCTCAGAACCACTGGCCAGGTTCCATCAGGCCAAGGTCCAGCAACTGGTGCGAATTCCATTGGAAAGGAACCGAGGAGGGGCAGCGGAAACTGGGAATATCAAAGGTCGATCCCGCGTTGCTTTTCAGAGCTTTGGCGGCGCGGAACGAACAGATGGCAGCCGTCAGGTTGTGATGCCAGGGGCAGGCATAGGTGTTGTACTCGGGCTCGCTAAAGGTGTGATCGGGTTGGAGGGTCAGACCCTTGCAGCTTTTGAACAGCGCGATCCGATCGATCCGGCGCCGTTCGTACGGGATGTGATCCTCGAACCGCCAACGCAGGCCACCGGACATGTCCAGCTGACGCTCCAGCGGTTGTCCCGACCGGTCGTGCCGGGAATGAGCGTAGTATCCAGTGCTGTCCAGCATCGCATGATCCGGGGCCACGCCGTTGGGATAGGCCGACAAGTCGTCGGCGTAGATGTCGATCACGTGGCAGAGCATCGCGTCGCGCCGCTCCTCGGCGTGAAAGGCCAGCATCTCTCCGACCGTGCGCGTTTCGCAAAACGGAAAGAACAGGTATTCCGAGTTGTAGCAGTAGTACAGCCAGATGTTTGGCTCCGCCTGAATGACGCGATTTATGGTGTCGAACACCACATTTCTGGGCGAACAGCGCATCGTGACCCGGTGCACCCGGTCCAAGATTTCAGGCAGGATCGAAAACTGGGCCGGTGCAAATACGATCACGGATTTGAACCCCAAGTCCAAGTGATGGCGCAGGGTCCCATCAAGCTCGACATCGTCTTCGGCGAAAACCAATGCGACCGGCCCCTTGGTCAACGCTGCCCGGCCCGATTTCAGAAAGTGGTCGAGGGATTCGTATTTCATTGCCCGCGTGTAGCCTGCCTTGCTGGAAATATCCGTCAAATTCGGGTAATTGCGCCAGCATTGCAAGCGGCGTTCGATACGTATAGACGACGCCGGTCCAGCGAACGCAAAAGGCCCAGCCCATGTCCGAACCGAAAAAGCTGTATATCAAGACCTATGGCTGTCAGATGAACGTCTATGACAGCGAACGCATGTCCGAGGCGTTGGGCGGGCAGGGCTATGTGGAAACGCAGTCGCCTGAAGATGCGGACATGATCCTGCTGAACACCTGCCATATTCGCGAAAAGGCGGCCGAGAAGGTGTATTCCGAACTGGGCCGCTTCAAGGGGTTGAAGGCCGAAAAACCCGATCTGAAAATCGGCGTGGCGGGCTGTGTGGCGCAGGCTGAGGGCGAAGAGATCATGCGCCGGCAGCCGCTGGTCGATCTGGTCGTCGGCCCGCAAAGCTATCATCGCCTGCCCGAGCTTGAGGCCAAGACGCGCGCCGGCGAAAAGGCGCTGGATACCGATTTCCCCGAAGAGGACAAGTTCGAGAAACTCAAGAACCGCCCCAAGGCCAAACGCGGCCCGACGGCGTTTCTGACCGTGCAGGAAGGCTGTGACAAGTTTTGCGCCTTCTGCGTCGTACCCTATACTCGTGGGGCCGAGGTCAGCCGCCCCGCCGATCGCATCCTGCGCGAGGCGCAGGACCTGGTTGAGCGCGGCGTGCGCGAGATCACGCTGCTGGGCCAGAACGTCAACGCCTATCACGGGGCCGGCCCCGATGGCGACATGACCTTGGCCGGGTTGATCTGGGAATTGAACAAGATCGACGGGCTGGAACGCATCCGGTTCACCACCTCGCATCCCAACGACATGACCGACGACCTGATCGAGGCGCACGGCACCTGCGAAAAGCTGATGCCCTATCTGCACCTGCCGGTACAGTCCGGCTCGGACAAGATCCTCAAGCGGATGAACCGCAGCCACACCGCCGAAAGCTATCTGCGTCTGATCGAGCGGATCCGCGAGGCGCGCCCCGATATCCTGATGTCGGGCGATTTCATCGTGGGCTTCCCTGAAGAGACCGAAGAGGATTTCCAGGCCACGTTGGATCTGGTCGAGCAGGTCCGCTATGGCTATGCGTATTCGTTCAAGTATTCGACCCGGCCGGGCACGCCTGCGGCCGAGCGTCCGCAGGTCGATCCGCAGGAAGCTGACGACCGTCTGCAACGCTTGCAGGCTCTGATCACCCGGCACCAGCGCGAGATCCAGGATGCGATGGTTGGTCGGACAGTCCGGGTTCTGTTTGAGAAACCCGGGCGTCTGGCCGGACAGATGGTTGGCAAGTCCGAGTATCTGCATGCTGTCCACGTTTCCGGCGCCGATCTTTCGGCGGGAGATCTTCGCAACGTCCGGATCACGGCCTCGGGCGCCAATTCACTGGCCGGCGAGGTGCTGTGACAGGGCCGCGGGTCACCGCTCACGCAACACTCGTGGCGTTTGTTTCCAAAATTTACCCTTGATTTATCGCTTGGAACTATGGTCGGAGAATAGCCAGAATTCTCGGGGCCGTGTTTCAGGTGGCCTTCGGGCTTTACATCGGCGGGGCTTCGGGTCGCCCGGGCACCGCAATGGAGGGTACGAGTGACACGTCAGGCAGGTATTCGACAAACAGGGGCGGGCCGTGTTCTGGCCGGCCTATTGCTGGCCGCAAGCGCAGGTATTCCCACTCATGCGGGGGATTTGGACGGCGCCGTTTCCGATCCGGTCGTGTTGGGGCCGGAGCGTTACTCCAAAGACGTAAGCGCCTTCTATCTGGGGTTCAGCGCCGGGTATGGATCAGGCGGAACAGACCAGTTCGGGCTGGCCACCAATGCGGGCACCTTTCCCATCGGCAAACTTGACCTGAGCGGTGCCTATGGCGGGATACGGGGCGGTTGGCGCGGTGTGCTGCCTGCGCGTGGCGGGCGCGATTACGTCTACGGGTTTGAGATCGGGTACGATTTCGCTTCGCTGGATGACAGTGTCACGACGCAGATAGGCACCACGACCGTTCAGGGAGGTTCCGAGATATCGGATGTGCTGTCGCTGCGGTTCAAGAACGGACTGACCAACCCCAGCGGTTCGGTTCTGTATTTCGTTACCGTCGGGTTCGTTCAGGGTGAAATCGAAACGACCAACAGCCTGTCCAGCGGCGGCACCACTCAGTCTTTCGCAAGCGATGACCGACGCAACGGATTCGTGGCCAGCATCGGGGCCGAGCATCAGTTGAACGACAATTGGTCCGTCACCGGCGAATTCGAATATGTGCAGTTCCAGTCGAAGGTCGTCGATTTTGGCTCGGGCTTCTCGACCAAGTCCACGCCCAGCTACCAGGGGATTCGCGTCGGGTTGAACTACAAGTTCTGATCCCGCCGGCGGATTCCGGCCTGAGATTTCACCACGCCAGGCCATGAATTCCCTTCCGCCTGACCGATTTGCGATCAGTTGCTCAGATTTTTGAATCTGTGGCTTGCGCCGACCGACTCTTGTTGTCTACGCTTGGGGTGACAACGCCAAGACAGGAGAACGGATTGGCCATCGGTGCCCTTACCCCACCGCAAGATGAAATGCCCGCGAACGAGGCGTTTGTTGAATTCCCTGACAACCGACTGTTGATTGATCTTTGCGGCGAATACGACCGCAACCTGGCCGAGATCGAGCGGAAGCTTTCCGTTCAGATCGTGCGCCGCGGCAACCAACTTGTCGTCATGGGCGAAGACGAGCTTCAGAAGCAGGCGATCGAGGTTTTGCAGGCCCTTTACACCCGTCTGGAAGGCGGGCGCGACGTCGAAGCTGCCGACGTTGATCGCGAATTGCGGATGGGCAATTCCGAGGCCGGAACCGGCTCGCGTGATGGCGACCAGCTTGAAATGTTCAAGGGTGGAACTGTCGAAATCAAGACCCGCAAAAAGCTGGTCGAACCCCGTACCGACGCGCAAAAGGCTTATGTGCAGTCGCTGTTCAACAACGAGCTCGCCTTCGGCATCGGCCCGGCGGGAACGGGCAAGACCTACCTTGCCGTGGCTGTGGGTGTGTCGATGTTCATCGGCGGGCATGTGGATCGAATCATCCTCAGCCGCCCAGCCGTTGAAGCCGGCGAAAAGCTGGGTTACCTGCCCGGCGACATGAAGGACAAGGTCGATCCGTATATGCAGCCGCTATACGACGCGTTGAATGACTTTCTACCTGGCAAGCAACTGGCCAAGCTGATCGAGGAAAAGCGGATCGAAATTGCCCCGCTGGCGTTCATGCGCGGGCGGACTCTGGCCAATGCCTTCGTTGTATTGGACGAGGCCCAGAACGCCACGACGATGCAGATGAAGATGTTCCTGACGCGCTTGGGCGAGGGCAGCCGGATGGTGATCACCGGCGACCGGTCGCAGGTGGATCTGCCGCGTGGCGTGGCTTCGGGGCTTGCGGATGCCGAGCGGTTGCTGAAGACGATCCCGAATATCAGCTTCAACTACTTCACATCCAAGGACGTGGTGCGCCATCCGCTTGTCGCGGCGATCATCGAGGCGTATGAGGCCGACTCGGGCCGGGAAACGGGTTGAACCGTCGGACCTGGGCAAATCGGCCTCGGAGCGTCACGAGATGAACTTGGAGATCACGATCGAAGACCCGCGTTGGCAGGGTCTTGAGCCATTGGCGCGCAAGGCCGTGGCCGCGACGCTGGCGCATTGCGGCGTGGATGCCGATTTGTGCGAAGTCAGCGTGCTGGGCTGCGACGACACCCGGATTGCCGAGTTGAATGCTGAATTTCGTGAAAAGCTTGCGCCGACGAATGTGCTGAGCTGGCCAGCTGAGGAACTTGCGGCGGATCAGCCCGGCGGCACACCGCTCGTGCCCCAGCCGGATTTCACGGGCGACATCGGGCTTGGTGACATCGCGATTTCGTACGACACCTGCTGGCGCGAGGCCCAGGAGGCCGGGAAATCCATGGATGACCACGTGACCCATTTGCTGGTTCACGGAGTGTTGCATTTGCTGGGGTATGATCACATTCGTGACCTTGACGCCACTTTGATGGAACGTGCCGAGGTCGAGATACTTGGCAAAATGGGTATTGATGACCCATATAATGGGTAATGTGGGCCTTGGTGCCCGATCTATTGGAACAGGAAAATGGGCGATATTGACGGCAGTTCTGGAGCGGCGCAGAGCGCGCACTCGCAGAGCAGCGATGAAACCAAAGAGAAAAGCGGGCTTTTCTCTCGTATTCTTGATGCTTTTTCTTCCGCCGAGGATGACGCCGAAGTCGTCGTGAACGGGAATGAGGTTGTGACCCCTCAGCCACGCGGCATGATCAATCTGCGGCGCATGCGGGTCGAGGATGTGGCAATTCCTTCCGCTGATATCGTGTCTGTGCCTTCGACCATCACCAAAGAGGAACTGGCCCAGGTCTTCCGGGATAGCGGTCTGTCGCGAGTACCGGTCTATGAGGGTACGCTGGACACGCCGCTGGGCTTTGTCCACCTCAAGGATTTTGCGCTGACGCATGGGTTCAACGGTGGGTCGGCGGAATTCGATCTGATCTCGATGCTCCGCCCGCTGCTGTTCGTCCCACCCTCAATGCCGATCGGTGTTTTGCTGACCAAGATGCAGACCGAGCGCCGCCACATGGCGTTGGTGATCGATGAATATGGCGGCGTCGACGGGCTTGTCACGATCGAAGATCTGATCGAACAGGTCGTCGGAGAAATCGCCGATGAGCATGACGCCGACGAAAATCAGCTGTGGGTGCAAGAAAAGCCCGGGTGCTATATCGTTCAGGCCAAGGCCCCACTTGAAGAATTCGAGGCCGAAATCGGCCGGTCGCTGACCAGCCACGAGGACGTGGACGAGGAAGAGATCGAGACCTTGGGCGGGCTGGTCTTCATGCTGTCGGGTCGGGTTCCAGCTCGCGGTGAGGTGGTTTTGCACCCCGAAGGCCCCGAATTTGAGATTATCGACGCGGATCCTCGGCGCATCAAGCGCCTGCGGGTGATGCTGCCGGATATGGCTGCATGAATCCTGCCTTGCGGTGGCCGCATTGGCTGCACGTGGTACTGGCCGCGATGTTCGGAGCGTTGGCGGCCTTTGGCTTGTCGCCGTTTGGCTATTGGACAATCACCTGCATTGCGCTTGCATCCGTCGCGCCGTTGTTTCTGGCCAGTTCCACGCGCGTTCGCGCGGCATGGGTGGGCTGGGCTTTCGCAACCGGTTACTTCGCCAATGCCCTGAGCTGGATCATCGAGCCCTTTCAGATCGACGCTGAGCGTTATGCTTGGATGGCCCCTTTTGCGCTGGTGTTCATGGCTGCTGGCTTGGCCCTGTTCTGGGCGTTTGCTTTCTGGTTCGCGCGCGGAACCCGAGAGGTGGGGCCGCGGCAGGCCATCGTTCTGGCCCTGATCCTGTCGCTGGTTGAAATGGCGCGCGGCTATGTTCTGACCGGATTTCCCTGGGCGGGAATGGCGCAGATTTGGGTGGACGCCCCGGCCGGGCAACTCCTTGCTTGGGTTGGTCCTTATGGGCTGGGGGCCGCGACCTTTTTGCTGGCCCTGCCCTTGGGCGCTGCTGTCGCCGATCCTCGCAATGGTTCGGCGTTACTTTGGCCCGTCGTGGCAGTTGTCATCTTTGCCGGTTTGGCGCTGGTTCAAGCCAGCAACCGCCCAGGGGTTGCAGAGACCGGTCACATCGTTCGTCTGGTCCAACCCAACGCGCCGCAAGAACAGAAATGGGACCCGTCTTTTGCCCCGCTGTTTTTTGCTCGACAGATTGAGTTCACTGCCGCCGATCCGCGTCCGGACTTGATCGTATGGCCCGAGACATCGGTTCCGGCTTGGCTGGGCAGTGCGGGTCCCTATCTGGAAGCGATTGCCGAGGCCGCTCAGGGAACGCCCGTCATCCTCGGGATCCAACGCGGAGACGGGCCGCGCATCTACAACTCGATGATCTACCTCGACGAGCAGGGGCGTCAGACCGGCCTGTACGACAAGCATCATCTGGTGCCCTTTGGCGAGTATGTCCCCTTTGGCGATCTGATGGACAGGTTCGGAATACACGGTATGGCTGCGACCACCGGAAGTGGCTTCAGTGCCGGTCCCGGAGCGGCGATGCTGAACGCCGGCAAGCTGGGTCTGGCGCTGCCGCTGATCTGCTACGAGGCGATCTTTCCGCAGGATGTCTCGGCGGCACCGCAGCGCCCGGATTTCCTTCTGCAGATAACCAATGATGCCTGGTTCGGGACACGTACAGGACCATTCCAGCATCTGGCGCAGGCAAGGATGCGGGCCATCGAACAAGGTCTGCCGCTGGCGCGGTCGGCAAATACCGGTGTTTCGGCGATGGTCGATCCCTATGGCAACGTAATCGCCGCCCTGCCTTTGGGACAGGCGGGTTTCGTGGACGCTCATCTTCCGGCGCCATTGCCTCCGACACTGTATGCGCGAACCGGCGACGGGCTGACGCTTGGGCTATTGTTGGTGCTTCTGCTGCCGTTTGGGCGCAACGTTCGGTTTGGCAGGGCATAATTACCGATTGACCCTCCGTTTCTTCGGGCGTATCCCGTCGAATGCCTGTCACAACGGCTTCCTGGCGTGACGGGGAAATCTTAATGGAGCGCTTTCATGTCCCGACAGAACTACATTTTCACTTCGGAATCCGTTTCCGAAGGGCATCCCGACAAGGTGTGCGACCGAATTTCAGATGCGGTCCTGGATGCCTTTCTGAATGAAGAGCCCGAAGCGCGCGTCGCGTGCGAAACCTTTGCCACCACTGATCGGGTGGTCATCGGAGGCGAGGTCGGTCTGTCGGATCAGGAAAAGCTGCACGACTACATGGGCAAGATCGAAGAGATCGCCCGCGCTTGCATCAAGGACATTGGATACGAGCAGGACAAGTTCCACCACGAAACGGTCGAGGTGACGAACTTGCTGCACGAACAGTCGGCGCACATCGCCCAAGGGGTCGATGCGTCTGCTGACAAGGATGAAGGCGCCGGTGACCAGGGCATCATGTTTGGATATGCCACCACCGAAACCCCGGCCCTGATGCCGGCTCCGATCCAATACGCGCACGGCATCCTGCGCCGTCTGGCGGAAGTGCGCAAGAACGGCTCTGAACCCGCTCTGGGTCCCGATGCCAAATCGCAGCTGTCGGTGATCTACCGTGACGGGCGGCCAGTCGGTGTCAGTTCGGTCGTGCTGTCCACCCAGCATCTGGATGAGGCGCTGACCTCGGACGATATTCGCCAGATCGTCGAGCCCTACATCCGCGAGTCTCTGCCCGATGGATGGCTGAGCGACCAGACGGAATGGCATGTGAACCCAACCGGCAAGTTCGTCATCGGCGGACCTGACGGGGATGCTGGCCTGACCGGGCGCAAGATCATCGTCGATACCTATGGCGGTGCGGCTCCGCACGGCGGCGGGGCGTTTTCGGGCAAGGACCCGACCAAGGTCGACCGGTCGGCGGCCTATGCCGCGCGGTATCTGGCCAAGAACGTCGTGGCCGCCGGCATGGCCGAGCGTTGCACGATCCAGCTGAGCTATGCGATTGGCGTTTCCAAGCCGTTGTCGATCTACGCCGACACCCATGGCACAGGACAGGTTGCCGACGCCGAGATCGAGAAGGCGGTCGGACAGGTGATGGACCTGACCCCGCGCGGCATCCGCGAACATCTACAACTGAACAAGCCGATCTACCAGCGCACGGCGGCCTATGGGCATTTCGGTCGCGAACCGGGTGCGGACGGCGGCTTCAGTTGGGAGCGGACCGATCTGGTTGAGGCATTGAAAAAGGCTGTCTGAGCCGGCATCGGGAACCAAACACGGCAAGGCGCGTCCGATGTGGCGCGCCTTTTCCGTTTTGATGGGCCCCATCAGGCGCGCTCCAACCCTTGCAACGCAAACCCCACCGCAGTAAGGGCACCGGCATGAGCACCCAGTCACCCGAACGCCCCCGCAGAAACTTCTATGGCCGCTTCAAGGGCAAGACCCTGAAGCCCAGCCAAAAGACCTATCTGTCCGAGGACCTGGCCGCCCTGTCGCCGGGCGCGGTGGATTGGGACAGCAACCCCGACCGCACCCCGATCGACCTGAACGCGCTGTTCGACGGCAAGCCGGTATGGCTTGAGGTCGGGTTCGGCGGCGGCGAGCATCTGGTGCATCAGGCGCAGCAGAACCCTGATATCGGCATCATCGGGGCCGAGCCGTTCATCAACGGCGTGGCCATGTTGTTGGGCAAGATCCGCCGGGCCGAAGTGACCAACCTGGCGGTGCACCCCGGTGATGTGCGCGACCTGTTCGACGTGCTGCCCGATGCCAGCATTTCGCGCGCGTTTCTGCTCTATCCCGACCCATGGCCCAAAAAGCGGCACCACCGCCGCCGCTTCGTGACGCCCGAGCACCTGGAACCCTTGGCACGTGTGTTGAAACCCGGCGCGATTTTCCGCGTGGCGACCGACATCCCGGACTACGTCCGCCAGACGCTCGAGGAGGTACCCGGCGCCGGTTTCGAATGGCTGGCCGAGGGGCCCGAAGATTGGCGCAAGCCGTGGGATGACTGGATTTCCACCCGCTACGAGCAGAAGGCCCTGCGTGAAGGCCGCACGCCGCACTACCTGACCTTCCGCCGCAACGGGTGATTGCGGCTGGACGCTGCGGCGTCAATTCGCTAATCGGCAGGGGCACTGATAGCGCAAAAGGAGCCCTCATGTCCGGACACGGCACGCCCATCCCGATGACCTCGCATCCCTGCGGCCCGCTGACCGGCACGGCCGAAGTACCGGGCGACAAGTCGATCTCGCACCGCTCTCTGATCCTTGGGGCGATGGCCGTGGGCGAGACCCGGATCTCGGGCCTGCTGGAAGGCGAAGACGTTCTGGATACCGCCAAGGCGATGCGCGCCTTCGGTGCCGAGGTGATCTCGCACGGGAATGGCGAATGGACTGTGCATGGCGTCGGCGTGGGCGGCTTTGCCGAACCGGATCAGGTGATCGACTGCGGCAACTCGGGCACGGGCGTGCGCCTGATCATGGGCGCGATGGCGACCAGCCCGATCAGCGCGACCTTCACCGGCGACGCCAGCCTGAACAAGCGCCCGATGGCGCGGGTGACCGATCCGCTGGCCCTGTTCGGGGCGCAGGCCGTGGGCCGCTCGGGCGGGCGCCTGCCCATGACCATCGTCGGCGCGGCCGATCCGGTGCCGGTGTGGTACGAAGTGCCGGTGCCCTCGGCCCAGGTGAAATCCGCCGTTTTGCTGGCCGGCCTGAACGCGCCCGGCAAGACCGTGGTGATCGAGAAGGAAGCCACCCGTGACCATTCCGAACGGATGCTGGCCGGGTTCGGCGCCGAAATCACCGTCGAGGACACCGACGAAGGCCGGGTCATCACCCTGACCGGTCGTCCTGAATTGAAACCGCAGGTGATCGCGGTGCCGCGCGACCCCTCCAGCGCGGCCTTCCCGGTCTGTGCGGCGCTGATCACGCCGGGATCGGATGTTCTGGTGCCGGGCATCGGCCTGAACCCCACGCGCGCCGGACTGTTCACCACGCTGCGCGAGATGGGCGCCGATCTGACCTATGAGAACATGCGCGAGGAAGGTGGCGAGCCGGTCGCCGACCTGCGCGCACGCTACTCGCCCGACATGAGGGGCATCGACGTTCCGCCCGAACGCGCGGCTTCGATGATCGACGAATATCCGGTGCTGTCGGTGGTTGCGGCCAACGCCACCGGCAAGACGATGATGGGCGGCGTCAAGGAGCTGCGCGTCAAGGAAAGCGACCGCATCGACGCCATGGCGCGTGGCTTGCGGGCCAACGGCGTCACGGTTGACGAGGGCGATGACTGGTGGTCGGTCGACGGGCTGGGCATCGGCGGCGTGCCCGGCGGCGGCACCTGCGAAAGCTTTCTGGACCATCGCATCGCCATGTCGTTCATGGTGATGGGCATGGGCGCGCAACAGGCGGTCTCGGTCGATGACGGCAGCCCCATCGCGACCTCGTTCCCGATCTTCGAGCCGCTGATGAAGGGCCTTGGCGCCAAGGTCGAACGCACATGAGCTTTACCGTCGCCATCGACGGCCCGGCCGCTGCGGGCAAGGGCACGATCTCCAAGGCCGTGGCTGCTCATTTCGGGCTGGCGCATCTGGATACGGGGCTGCTGTATCGCGCGGTCGGCCGGTGCACGCTGGACGGCACCGACCCGGTCGAGGCGGCGCGGTCCCTGACGGCCGAGGAGTTGGAGCAGGGCGACTTACGTACCGCCGAAATCGCGCAAGCGGCGTCGAAAGTGGCCGTGATCCCCGAGGTGCGCACAGCGCTGATCGATTTCCAGCGCAGCTTTGCCCGGCGGGCCGGCGGCGCGGTGCTGGACGGGCGCGATATCGGCACGGTGATCTGCCCAGAGGCCGAGGTGAAGTTGTTCGTCACCGCCAGTCCTGAAGTGCGCGCCGAGCGACGCTATCTGGAACTGGCAGACAAAGGCGCGGATGTAACCCGCGCGCAGGTTCTGGCCGATGTCCGCGAGCGCGACGCGCGGGACGCCGAGCGCAGCACGGCCCCGATGAAACCTGCCGACGATGCCGTAATTCTGGACACTTCGGACCTGAGCATCGAGGCCGCGCTGGAAAAGGCGATCTCGGTTATTCAAGGAAAGCTGCCCGCGGCAAGGTGAGACCGCGGACAGCGCTTGGCGACAGTCCGATTACAGTTCGCCGACCGCAATCGACTTGATATTCGCCCACTGGTCATCCGCGGTCTTGGCGGTGCCGGACACGTCTTTGAGGAACTTGGCGCGTGTTGCCGCGTTCAGAAACAGGTACAGCTTGCCATCGGCCAGCAGGTACTGATCCGGATCGCCATCGAACTTCTTTCCCACGGAAACACCGTACGAGCAGAAGCCGCCGTGCTGCGGCAGGTATGCCTCGGGATTGGCCTCGAATGCTTCGCGGTTCTCAGCCGAAGTGAAGTAGTAGGACGCGCCATCATAGGTGGCCGAATGCGTGGCGAACCCTTCGACCGGGTTGCCTTCAGTGACCAGCGCCACCAGATCGACACCGTGAGCAGCCAGCGGCGCACCGCCGGCCGAGATCCCGTTCGAGACATTGATCTCATCCGCCGCAAAAGCCGGTGCGGCGATCATCGGCAGGACGGCGACAAGGGCGCCGAGTACAACAGATTTCATTGTGTGTTCCTTTCATGTTCAGTTGTGGCCGGCACTCGCGCCGACCTGTGCTGAACAGATAAATGCCGGCTTGCGGACGCGTAATCGCAGGGCGGACGGAAAACTTTGCAGATCGTTCGCACTTGCCGAGAGCCAGCCAAACCGGCTCACCAAGCTGTGTTTGGCCAGTTGATCAGTCCCCGCTTAGGCTGAACGTGTCTATGGTGGAGAGAGCGGATGATCCGATTTGCCTTGATCTGGGTTTTGATGGCCGGCCATGCATTGGCGCAGGAAGCCGAGCCACCGATGACCTACGAGAGACTGGGCAAGATCATCTTTGCCCTCGACCCCGATGCCGAGCCGCAGGGTCCGGGCTTTACCATGACGATTTCCGATGTGCCGGTGCTGGTTGTTACTGATGTGCATGCCGACCGGATGCGGGCAATGGTTGCGATCAGCGGCACCTCAGAGCTTTCGGCCGAAGACTTGCAGCGCATGATGCAGGCCAATTTCGACAGTACGCTGGACGCGCGCTATGCGATCGCCAACGGAACCTTGTGGGCCGTGTTCATCCACCCACTGTCACGGCTGGACAAGGATCAACTGATCTCAGGCCTGGCACAGACCGTCAATATCGCTCGGACCTATGGCACTCTCTATTCCGGGGGTGCGGCGGAGTTCGGCGGTGGCGACAGCCATGATCTGCAACGCGAACTGATCGACGATCTTCTGAAGAAAGGCGAGGACATCTGAGGTTGCCTCGAAAGGTTCATCCGTCATCGCTGGCCGTTCGGTGCCGGGGAAACAGGTCGTGACCATGCGTTGCTTTGGCAGAGGCGCCCGTTTGGGCCCACTTGATGCCGCCATTGGCCCTAGCTGGATGCCGGAAAGCTGCTATAGTTTCCCTCAGCGATAAGGGGAGGTCGCCACCGAGGCCCGGAAAAACGGGCAGGCGGCCGCATAATCCTCACAGCCAACAGGGACAGAAAAACATGAAAAATCGTTTGCAAAAAATCTCCATCGTGGGTGGCGGTACGGCCGGCTGGATGACGGCGCTGCTTCTCGAGATGGTGTTTTCGCGCACGTCGGCACCCAAGGATCGTCCACGCATCTGCCTGATCGAAAGCCCGAACATCGCCACGGTCGGCGTTGGTGAAGCGACCGTGCCGCGTATGCCGGTCACGCTCCGGCAGGCTGGGATTTCCGAGCGAGACTTTTTCCGCGAAACCAATGCGTCGTTCAAGCTGGGCGTCAAATTCTGCAACTGGAACAAGGACGCAAAGGGAAAGCGCATCGACTATGTGAACCCATTTGCCCATGGCCAGATGCTGGAAGGCCTCGAGGCCGCCGAATACTTCCTTCGGTTTGGCAACGGGGACCGGGATTTCACTCAGTCCATCTCGCCGCATGATGATCTGGCCCGGCTGTGCAAAGGCGCGCGGCTTCTGGGGCAACCCGAATTCGAGCAGCGGTTTGGTTATGCCTATCACCTGGACGCCGTAAAATTCGCAGGCATGTTGACCAGGGTCTGTACGCAGCGTGGCGTCGAACATATCCGCGACGAGGTTCAGTCGGTCGAGTTGAATGAACAGGGCAATGTCAGCCACCTGATGCTTGAGCGCGCAGGCCGCCACGATATTGAAATGGTCGTGGACTGCACCGGTTTCCGCGGCCTGATCATCAATCAGGCGCTGGGCGAGCCGTTCATGGATTATTCGGATTATCTGCCGAACGACCGTGCCATGGCGTTACAGATCGAGCACCCCAATCCCCGGAAGATCGAAAGCGTTACACGATCCACTGCACTTGGCGCTGGTTGGACTTGGCGCGTGCCTCTCTACAACCGAGTGGGCACGGGATACGTGTATTCATCCGCGCACCGGACCGATGATCAAGCGGCAGACGAATATCTGGAGTGGCTGGGTGATAGCGGCAAAGGCGCGACGCCGCGGGTGATCCCTATGCGGATCGGGCGCGTCCGTAACGCGTGGGTCAAGAACTGCGTTGCAATCGGGCTGGCCGGTGGGTTCATCGAGCCGCTGGAAAGCACTGCGATCCATATGGTCGACCATGCCGTACGCTGGTTCGCCGAGCATCTGCCGACCCGCGATATCGAACCCTCGCTTAGGGATAGATACAATCGTCAGATGAACAAGCTCTATGACGAGGTGCTGGATTTCATTTGCCTGCATTACAAGCTGAACAATCGTACCGATGATCAATACTGGATCGACGCGCGCACCGAAATGAAGGTGCCGGACAGGCTGGCTGAAAACCTCGAGCTTTGGAAAAACCGCCTTCCGATGCAGCACGATGTCGAGTTTGCAACGCTGTTTGACCATCGCGTCTATCAGACGGTTCTGCTGGGCAAGCAGGTCTATGACACGGGATATGGCACAGGAATTCGGGATCGCATTCGACCATTGCGGAAGGACATCTGGTTCCAGTGGTGGAAGGGCGCGAAAGTGGACCTGGCGCAAATCCTGAAAGCGATGCCGGACCACAAAACCCTGCTGCGCGACATTCGCGGAGAGCTCAAGCAACCCACCTTTGCGATGGCCAAGGCGGCACAGCCGACCGTTCCGATGCCGGGTGCGGCACCCGAACCGGTGGTCATCCAGAACATGCCGAATCTGGCCGAGATTCAAAGCGGCAAGAAAGACCTGCAACTGTTCTAGGTCTCCCGGCTTCGGCTAATATTGAGAGCTTCTGAATGGTAGAGGGCAGGGTTGCAGAACCCTGCCTTTTTTGACCTCAATCCGGGGTTGCGCACCAAAAGTATGTTACGTAATAACATACCATTTCAGTTGGGGCGTTTCCCCAACCCATTCTGTTCGGTCCAGTTCCAGCTCTGAAAATTCGCATTGGTACAGTCGATGCCCATGACCATTCAAAGACGCAATCTGCGCAGCCGCCTGAACCGCCGGAGACGACAACGCCCCGCAATGCAGGCCTATGACACCCTTCCCCCTCAGTTGCGTCAGTGGCTTGCGAATGCCTGTTTGCCGTGGAGTCCGAACTCTGCCCTCAAGATTTGGAAGGCAGCCGGTGGGGCAAAGGCCCCGGCCGACGCACTGGCGCGTTTGAATGCGATCGAGCAGGCCATGCTTCTGAGGGATGCCCGGATTTGGGAGGAGTAGCTGGCCTGAAAAACGCAGGCGGAATCCCGCGTCGGCTTGCAACAAGGGCCTTTCTGCTTGCGCTGCGCCCAGAATCCGCCTATACGCGCGCTGTCTGAACAAGGGCGGTCAACGCCCGGGCGACGTATCTGAGCAGGGCCGGGTTTCCTCGGCCCTTTGTGTTTGTTTAGCCAGATGCGCACCGGGTCACGCCAGAGGACATCATGAAACAAGACCGGCGGAGACAACCGCTCGGCCAGCAAAAACGTTATGTAAAGGAAAACAACGCCACATGGCTAACGCATCCATGGAGGAATTCGAAGCCCTCCTGAACGAAAGCTTCGAAATGGACACCCCCGAGGAGGGTTCGGTTGTCAAAGGCAAGGTCATCGCGATCGAAGCGGGCCAAGCCATCATCGACGTAGGCTACAAGATGGAAGGCCGTGTCGATCTGAAAGAATTCGCAAATCCCGGCGAAGCTCCTGAAATCGCTGTTGGCGACGAGGTCGAAGTCTACCTGCGCGCCGCAGAAAACGCCCGTGGCGAAGCCGTCATCTCGCGTGAGATGGCCCGCCGTGAAGAGGCATGGGACCGTCTGGAAAAAGCATATGCCGACGACCAGCGCGTCGAAGGTGCTATCTTTGGTCGCGTCAAAGGTGGCTTCACCGTGGATCTGGGTGGCGCAGTTGCGTTCTTGCCCGGCAGCCAGGTTGACGTTCGTCCCGTGCGCGACGCTGGCCCGCTGATGGGTCTGAAGCAGCCGTTCCAGATCCTGAAAATGGACCGCCGCCGTGGCAACATCGTTGTCTCGCGTCGTGCAATCCTGGAAGAATCGCGTGCCGAACAGCGTGCCGAAGTCATCGGCAACCTGTCCGAAGGTCAGACCGTCGAGGGTGTCGTCAAGAACATCACAGAATACGGTGCATTCGTTGACCTGGGCGGCGTTGACGGCCTGCTGCACGTCACCGACATGGCATGGCGCCGTGTGAACCACCCGTCCGAGATCCTGACGATCGGCGAAACCATCAAGGTTCAGGTCATCAAGATCAACAAGGAAACCCACCGCATCAGCCTGGGCATGAAGCAGCTGCAGGAAGATCCGTGGGATCTGGTTGGCGCCAAGTACCCGCTGGGTTCGGTGCACAAGGGTCGCGTCACCAACATCACCGACTACGGTGCGTTCGTCGAGCTGGAGCCCGGTGTCGAAGGTCTGGTGCACGTGTCCGAGATGTCCTGGACCAAGAAAAACGTCCACCCCGGCAAGATCGTTTCGACCAGCCAGGAAGTCGACGTTATGGTTCTGGAAATCGACGGCGCCAAGCGTCGCGTGTCCCTGGGCCTCAAGCAGACCCAGCGCAACCCGTGGGAAGTGTTTGCAGAAACGCACCCCGAGGGCACGCAGGTCGAAGGCGAAGTCAAGAACATCACCGAATTTGGTCTGTTCATCGGCCTGGAAGGCGACATCGACGGCATGGTTCACCTGTCGGACCTGTCGTGGGACGAGCGTGGCGAGGATGCCATCCAGAACTACCGCAAGGGCGACGTCGTTCAGGCGGTCGTCTCGGAAGTTGATGTTGAAAAAGAGCGTATCTCGCTGTCGATCAAAGCTCTGGGCGGTGACAAGTTCGCCGAAGCCGTGGGCGGCGTGAAGCGTGGCTCGGTTATCACCGTCGAAGTGACCGCGATCGAAGATGGCGGCATCGAGGTGGAGTACGAAGGCATGAAGTCCTTCATCCGCCGTTCGGACCTGAGCCGCGACCGTGCCGAACAGCGCCCCGAGCGTTTCTCGGTCGGTGACAAGGTCGATGTCCGCGTGACCAACGTCGACAGCAAGACCCGCCGTCTGGGCCTGTCGATCAAGGCGCGCGAAATCGCCGAAGAGAAAGAGGCCGTTCAACAGTACGGTTCGTCGGACTCGGGCGCATCGCTGGGCGACATCCTGGGTGCCGCGCTGAAGTCGGGCGACTAAGCCAGACCTGCAGTTTTGAACACTCAGACGGCCCCGCTCATCCCGAGCGGGGCCGTTTCTTTTGCGAATCAATGTGTTCCGGTTTTGCGAGTTATTCGGCGATAGGTGCAGGCATGAACCGCCGGATTCGCGTCCGTACACGCGAATTTCCGGTGCTTTCTTGGAAAATGCACCCCGGACACACAGAGTTTACATTCCACCCGGCACCGTTTTTTCCTATACTGGCCAAACCAGTAGACGAGATGACACGGTGACCTGGGAGGGTAGCACGCATGATCCGTTCAGAACTGATTCAGAAAATCGCCGACGAAAATCCACATCTGTACCAACGTGATGTCGAGCGGATCGTGAATACCGTATTCGAGGAAGTCACAGACGCGATGGCGCGCGGTGACCGTGTCGAACTGCGGGGCTTCGGAGCTTTTTCGGTCAAGAAACGGGATGCGCGCGTCGGCCGGAACCCTCGCACTGGCGAGACGGTTCAGGTCGAAGAAAAGTGCGTGCCGTTTTTCAAGACCGGCAAGTTGCTAAGGGATCGTTTGAACGGTAAAGCGTGATCTCATGATGCGCTACATTCGATACGGTTTTCTTGCGGTCCTGGGGATCGTCCTTGTCTCGGTCTCGCTGGCCAATCGCCAGATGGTGCAGTTGCAGTTGATGCCGGACGCTTTGTCTGACCTGCTTGGCTTCAATCTGGCCACCTCGCTGCCGCTGTTTCTTGTGGTTCTTGGCGGGATCGTGGCTGGCCTTGTCATCGGCTTTCTGTGGGAGTGGCTACGCGAGCACAAGCACCGCAAGGACGCCACCGTCAAAAAGACCGAGGTCAAGAAGCTCGAGCGCGAGGTCAAGAAGCTCAAGAAGAAGCAGAACGAAGGTCAGGACGATGTGCTTGCCCTTCTGGACGAGGCCAGCTGAGAGCCGATGTCTGCCGAGATCAGCGTAAAAATCTGCGGCTTGACCGCACCCGAGCATGTGCGCGCAGCCGTTGAAGCAGGTGCGCGTTACATTGGGTTCAATTTCTTTCCCAAGTCTCCACGCTATGCACCGATTGCCCAGGCAGCGGCGCTGGCCAGTGATGTGCCGGTCGGCGTGGCCAAAGTGGCCCTGGCGGTAAACTTCACCGACGCGCAGTTGGATGAGATCGTGGCGGGGGTTCCACTGGACATGTTGCAGCTGCATGGCGCCGAAAGCCCCGAGCGCGTGGCCGAGGTCAAATCACGCTACGGCTTGCCGGTGATCAAGGCGATTGGAGTGGCGGAAGCCGAGGATTTGGCCGCAATAGACCTCTACTCGGACGTGGCCGATCAGTTGTTGGTTGACGCCAAGCCGCCGAAGAACTCTGAGCTGCCCGGCGGCAACGGTTTGCCTTTTGACTGGCGACTGCTCGCCGGTCGCAAATACTGGCGGACGCCGTGGATGCTGTCGGGGGGACTCAACCCGGACAACGTAGCCGAGGCGATCCGTATGACCGGTGCAAGGCAGGTCGATGTGGCATCGGGCGTGGAAAGCGCCCCGGGTGTCAAGGATCGGTGCCTGATCCGCTCATTTATTGAAGCGGCACGGTGATCTGACCAGAACGCGCTTGCGTATCCTTCTCAAAGGGGAGGATGAAGGATGCTGGCTGCAATTGGCGCGGTTTCACTGAAGCGATGGTACCACGGGCCCGAGTTTTTCTGGCGTGCGGGGAAGGCCTTGCGCCAGGCCAAGGGCGATCCCTTGTGCCTCCATGCCGAGGTGTTTTTGCATGAGGGCGCGTATTTCTCGCTGAGCGTTTGGCACGACGTCGAAGCAATGCTGACCTTTGCCCAGTCGAACCCGCACCGAGGGGTGATGCAAGCCGCCCCGCGTTTGGCCAATACCTACCAATTCCGTCACTTTGCTTGCATCGCCATTCCGACCCGGGAGCAGGCGCTGACTATCTGGATGAACGGCAGTACCGCGGCGGAATAGTGCGATTTGCGATGGCAAATCCCGCCGGCACCTCCTAATAACAACAGGCACGACGATGGAGACCACCATGGCCAATGATCTGTTCAATTCCTTCATGTCCGGCCCGGATGAAAGCGGCCGCTTCGGTATTTTCGGCGGGCGGTTCGTCAGCGAGACTCTGATGCCGTTGATCCTGTCGCTGGAGGAGGAATACGAGAAGGCCAAGACCGACCCGAGCTTCTGGGCCGAGATGGACGATCTGTGGGCCAACTACGTGGGCCGTCCGTCGCCCCTGTATCACGCCGAGCGCCTGACCGAACATCTGGGTGGCGCCAAGATCTATATGAAGCGCGACGAGTTGAACCACACCGGCGCGCACAAGATCAACAACGTGCTGGGCCAGATTATCCTGGCGCGCCGCATGGGAAAGACCCGGATCATCGCCGAAACCGGGGCCGGGCAGCACGGCGTCGCTACAGCGACCGTCTGCGCCAAGTTCGGCCTGAAATGCGTGGTCTATATGGGCGCACATGATGTCCAGCGGCAAGCGCCCAACGTGTTCCGTATGCGCTTGCTGGGGGCCGAGGTGATTCCGGTGACCTCGGGCCGCGGCACCCTGAAGGACGCTATGAACGACGCGCTGCGCGACTGGGTGACCAACGTGCGCGACACGTTCTACTGCATCGGTACGGTGGCCGGACCGCACCCGTATCCGGCGATGGTGCGCGACTTTCAATCGATCATCGGCAAGGAAGCCAAGGAACAGATGATGAAGGCCGAGGGTCGCCTGCCGGACACGATCATCGCGGCGATCGGCGGCGGCTCGAACGCCATGGGGCTGTTCTATCCCTTCCTCGACGACAAATCGGTCAACATCATCGGCGTCGAAGCAGGCGGCAAAGGCGTCAACGAAAAGATGGAGCATTGCGCCTCGCTCACGGGCGGTCGACCAGGTGTTCTGCATGGCAACCGGACTTATCTGCTGCAGGACGACGACGGCCAGATCCTCGAGGGGTACTCGATTTCGGCCGGGCTCGACTATCCGGGCATCGGCCCCGAACATTCCTGGCTGCACGATATCGGGCGCGCGCAATATGTGTCGATCACTGACAAAGAGGCGCTTGAGGCGTTCCAGCTGTGCTGCGCAACCGAGGGCATCATTCCCGCACTCGAACCCAGCCACGCGCTGGCGCATGTCATGAAGATCGCGCCGGAGCTGCCAAAGGATCACATCATCTGCATGAACATGTGCGGACGTGGCGACAAGGATGTTCAAACGGTCGCCAAGTATCTGAACTTCGACATGTCTGATACCGAGGGTCGCGACGCAACCTAAGGGCAGCCCAAAGATCCGGACCCGGCACGCTTCGACCGTGCCGGGTTTTTCATTCCCGGTTCACTGTCCAGAGTCTGCGCGGTGGCTGGTCAGAACGTGCAGCGGCACGATTTCCAATGCGCGCTGGTGAGTCGCCTCAAGATGAACCTTTGGCGCACAGCCCTCGTCATGGGCCTGCATGAACCGCGCGGCACACAGGCACCAGCTGTCGCCAGGCTTCAGGCCCGGGAAATCGAACTCGGGCCGTGGCGTGCTCAGGTCGTTGCCGACATATTTTGAATAGGCCAGAAATTCAGCGGTCATCACCGCGCAGACCGTGTGGCTGCCGCGATCCTCAGGGCAGGTGTTGCAGGCCCCGTCGCGGAAAAAGCCGGTCAGGGGCTTTCGCGAACACGGAGCCAGCACGCCGCCCAGAACATTTATGCTGTCCTGCTTTTGCATGCAGCTACCTTACAGGCTTTGCGCGATCTTGCGGAACATTTCGATGTTCTGCTCATTGACCCCGGGTTCCCGGAAGCGACGATCAGCGCCCGTTGATACGATCAGAACGCCGCGCGACTGGTCGAAATACATGTATTGGCCATAGACGCCGCGTGCCAGAAACTCACCATCATGGGCGCCGACGGGGATCCACCACTGATATCCGTAGCCGATCTTGCCGGGCTCGGTCGGTGCGCTTGGCAAGGTGGATTCCTTGATCCAGTCGGCCGGAACGATCTGGCGTCCATCGCTCATGCCGTTCTGCAGGATCATTTGGCCAAAGCGGGCGTAATCCCGCGTCGTGAAATTCAAGCCACCCAGAACAAAGGCTACACCGGCGCCGTCGGTGATATAGTATCCGTCCCGCTCAAGACCGAGGTGCTGCAGGATCTTTTCGTCCAGCAACGCGGCGACGCTTTGACCCGTCGCCCCTCGGATCACCATTCCAATGACATGGGTATCGATGGAAACATACTGCCAGGTCTCGCCAGGTGCCGCGAAACTGTCCTTCAACGAGGCCGCAAAGTCATCCAACTCGCCCCCCAGGGCGACGACCCGACCCATCCGGTTGATGTCGGATTTCGGGTCCAGATAGTCTTCGTCAAAGGTTACACCGCTGGCCATGTTCAGCACGTTGCGGATCGTAGCTGTTTCATAGGCGCTGCCCTGCAACTTGGGGGCATATTTGATGACCGGATCATCCAGCGAGGCTATGGCGCCCTCCTCAAGAAGGATGCCGAACAGAGCGGACAAATAGCTTTTGGCCATCGACCACGAGATCCGGCGGTCTTCCGGCGATGTGCCCAGGAAATACTCCTCGAACCGGACCTGCCCGTCCTGAATCACCAGTAGGGATGTAACGGCACGCTCTTCGATCCAGTCCGGCGTCTCGGCGGGCAGTTCGAATTCAGCGCCATAGGGCAGGTCCCAAGTGGGACCGTTCCCGCGAGGGAGGTCGACAGTCAGAAACGCCGCGTCCATGTGAGAGAAATTCTGAACGATCTTTTCTTCGGAAAACAGAGAGTTCACCGCCAGAAGGCGCTGAATTTCCTCGCGCTTCCAGAAACCGACAACTGCAGCGGCCAAGACCAGCGTCAGGACGATTCGCAGCAGCCATTTCAGACCAGTTTTCATGATATTCCTCCCGTTTGGCGGCATTGGATCGTGATGACTGCAATTCGGCAATTGCTACGTTGCGGAAGGTTGTTGCCGCTATCGGAACTTGTCCAACAGCTTCTGCATCGCCGTGCGGTCATCAGGCGTTACCGTCTCGGCTTTCGGGGCAAGAGAGGTCTTGGTTTCGGATTTGGGCGTCGTGGTGGAACTGCGCGGTGGCGCTGTTCGCAGCGCCACGGCGTTCATGAACTTGGCCGCATCGCCCGCAGCCAGATGAACCGCCCCGTCTGCAACGCCTTGCAGAACATCATCCAGCCAGTCGGTGTCGGCCTTGGCGAAATCGCCCAGAACATAGGGCGAGACCAGCTCTTTGCGTCCGGGATGGCCGATCCCCAGCCGGACACGATCATACGCTGCTCCGATATGGTCGTGGATCGACCGCAGGCCGTTATGCCCGGCATGGCCGCCACCTGCCTTGGCGCGAACCTTCCCGGGTGCAAGGTCCAGTTCGTCATGGAAAACGGTCACATCGGTTGAGGCGAGCTTGAAGAACCGCATGGCCTCACCGATCGATTGGCCCGAGCGGTTCATGAAGGTCATGGGCTTCAGCAGCAGGACCTTTTCTCGGCCCAGCATTCCTTCGGATATTTCACCCTGAAATTTCGAACGCCATGGCCCAAAGCCATGATCCCTGGCGATGGCATCCACCGCCATGAAACCGATATTGTGCCGGTTGCGGGCATACTTTGCGCCCGGATTGCCCAATCCGACAAACAGCTTCATCGCGAATTCCTTGTGCGTTTCGGTCCGGCGCAGAATTGCACGAGATGCCTTTCCTGTGCCAGCCGGTCGTTCAAAGAAAAACGGGGCCCTGGACGAGGCCCCGCTTCAAATTCCAATCCGAAGGATCCGGATTTATTCTTCGTCTTTGCCTACGACTTCAACTTCGTCGGCTGCGACTTCCTCTTCACCTTCGCCTTCTTCGTCGTCGCTGGACGCCAGGCCGGTCGGTGCCGAGATGTTCGCAATCACGAAATCACGGTCGATGGTCGGTTTGGTGCCGTTGGGCAGGTCAACCGACGAGATGGTGACAACGTCGTTGATTTCCAGACCGGTCAGATCGACGGTGATCTTTTCGGGGATGTCGCCGGCGGTGCAGACCAGCTCGACCTCAGGACGGACAACGGTCAGAACGCCGCCCTTCTTGATGCCGGGGGCTTCTTCCTCGTTGATGAACTCGACGGGGATGTACAGGGCGATCTTGGTCGTGCGACGCAGACGCATCAGGTCCAGGTGGGTCGGCAGGTCCTTGACGACATCACGCTGAACGTCGCGGCAGATGACGCGGACGTCTTCGTGGCCTTCGACCTTCAGGTTCCACAGGGTCGACTTGAAGCGGCCTGCCTTCAGGCGCTTGAACAGTTCGTTGAACGGAATCTGGATCGGCAGCGGGTCTTTCTCGCCACCAAATACGATGCCCGGAACCATGCCGTCGCGGCGTGCCTGACGAGCGGCGCCCTTGCCCGTCCCCGTCCGTTCCAGAGCTACGAGATCAGGAATCTCACCAGCCATGATAAATCTCCAATGTTAGGGCAGGGTGCCTCCAAGGCTGTCACCCCGCGTGAAGCGGCGTCCTTAGACCGAATCCGGCCATTTGGAAAGGGGTAAAAACGATTTCCGCGTCATTCCTGCCAGCGGCCGCAGAAATCTTGCGGAACAAGCAGATTGTGCGGCCCCAGATCGGCCACGTTGCGCTCGCCGCACAGGGCCATGGTGGTGTCCAGTTCCTTCTGGATCACTTCCAGCGCGGTGGTCACGCCCTTTTGGCCCATCGCGCCCAGCCCGTAGACGAAAGCGCGCCCGATATAGGTGCCCTTGGCCCCCAGCGCCAGCGCCTTGAGCACGTCCTGCCCCGAGCGGATGCCGCTGTCGAGATGCACTTCGACCTCGCCGCCCACCGCATCCATGATCCGCGGCAGCATCCGGATCGAGCTGAGCGCGCCGTCCAGTTGCCGCCCGCCATGGTTCGAGACCACGATGGCGTCGGCGCCCAGCTTGGCCGCCATCTTCGCGTCTTCGGGGTCAAGGATGCCCTTCAGGATCACCTTGCCGCCCCATTGCTCCATCAGTTTCTCGATCTTCGTCCAGTCGAGGCTGGGATCGAATTGTTCCGCGGTCCAAGCGCCCAGTGACGAGGCGTCCGAGATGCCCTGAACATGGCCCACGATATTGCCGAACTCGCGCCTCTTGGCGCCCAGCATCTCGATGCCCCAGGCCCATTTCGTCATCAGGTTTGCGATGGTTTTGGCCGTCAGTTTCGGCGGGGCGGACAGGCCGTTCTTCAGGTCCTTGTGCCGTTGGCCGAGGATTTGCAGATCAAGAGTGATAACCAGGGCCGAGCATTTGGCATCCTTGGCGCGCTGGATCAGGCGGCGGACATAGTCCTCGTCCTTCATGGTGTACAGCTGGAACCAGAACGGCGCGCCGGTATGTTCGGCCACATCCTCGATCGAGTTGATCGACATGGTCGACAGCGTGAAGGGCACGCCGAAATCCAGCGCGGCCTTGGCGGCCTTCATTTCACCATCCGCATGCTGCATCCCGGTCAGACCCACGGGCGCGAGGGCCACCGGCATGGCCACGTCCTGTCCAATCATCTGCGATGCGGTCGAGCGGCCGGACATGTCCACCGCAACCTTTTGGCGCAGACGGATGTCGTGGAAGTCCGAGCTGTTGTCGCGGAAGGTCTGCTCGGTCCAGCTGCCGCTTTCGGCATAGTCATAAAACATCCGGGGCACCCGGCGTTCATAGATGCGCTTGAGGTCGTCGATATTGGTAATGACAGGCATGGCCGCGCCTTTCTGCAGATTGGTTAGGTTTCTTTACCAATTCTTCCACCGCGGCGCAACGGCCAGTTGCGCAAGTGGTCAGGTGGGACGAAGGCGCAAAGAAAAACCGCCGCAGGCGTGCGGCCTGCAGCGGTTGAGAACCGTTTGGGGTTTTGGCGTCAGGCGCTGTGGGCGCCGTCTGACAGCGATTTCACGAAATCCAGAACCTCGTCCACGGGTTTGCCGGCGGCGATTTGGCTGACGATGGCCGAGCCGACCACCGCCCCGTCGGCAACGCTGGCGATGGCGCGTGATTTCTCGGGAGTGTTGATGCCGAAGCCCACGATCACCGGAAGATCGGTCGCCGCCTTGATGCGCGCGACCTCGGGGCCGACATCGGTTGCCTCGGCTTCGGCCGCGCCCGTGATGCCGGTGATCGAGACGTAGTAGACAAAGCCCGAGGTGTTCTGCAGCACTCTCGGCAGGCGCTTGTCATCGGTGGTGGGCGTTGCCAGCCGGATGAAGTTCAGCCCGGCCGCCTGCGCGGGCAAGCACAGCTCGTCATCTTCCTCGGGCGGCAGGTCTACGACGATCAGGCCGTCGATGCCGGCCTCTTTGGCGTCGGCCAGGAACTTGTCCACGCCACGGCTGTAGATCGGGTTGTAATAGCCCATCAGTACGATCGGCGTGGTGTCATCGGTTTCCCGGAATGCCTTGGCCAGATCCAGCGTGCGTTGCAGCGTCATGCCGCCGTCCAGGGCCCGTTGACCAGCCGCCTGAATGGTGGGGCCGTCCGCCATCGGGTCGGTGAAGGGCAGGCCCAGTTCGATCACGTCCACGCCGGCCCCCGGTAGACCGCGAACGATCTCAAGCGAGGTGTCATAGTTGGGATCCCCGGCCATGATATAGGCGACAAAGGCCTTCTTCCCCTCGGCTTTCAGGGCGGCGAACTTGGCGTCGATACGGGTCATGGACGATCCTTGCATACAGGTTTGGACCTGATGTGCAGAAACTTTGGCCGAAAATCAATCCCGTCCTGCGCGGTGGGTTCAGAAGTTTCAGAAGTTCAGGTGATACCGCAGCAACAGCGCGTTCACGCCGGGGTTTTCCTCTTGCGTGCTGGCGTTCGATTTGTGGGTCACGGCCAACGATATGTCATTGCCGTTGTTCAACGTGTAGCCCAGCCCGAAAAGGCTTCGGATTTCGAAGCTCCCGCCGAGGTCGTTCAATTCGTTGGCTTCGCTGTAGAAACCCGGCATCACGCTGCCTTCCACGAACCATCTGTCGGCAAAGGAATAGACCCCGATCACCCCGGCGCCGATATGTGTGTTTCCATCCTCGTCCACCGACAGCGCGGCCCCGAGCGCGGCGCTGAAGCGGGTGGCCTCGTGAAATGGCCGGTGCTGGTATTCGAGGGAAAAGATCGCCTGGTCAATCGAGCTGCTCTCCGAATAGTCGGCGTAGCCGGCGCCGAAAATCACCGACTGCGCCTGCGCGGCTGTTGAAAAAGCCAGAAAAGCGGCGCTTGAAAGGAGGTTTTTCATAGGGATGTTCGCTGTTGATATTCGTTACAAAGTTAAAGTTTGACACTATTCTCTCGTGTTCAATGTCAACAAGCACACGTTTTCCCTACATTTCCGTGATGTTGCAGATTGGACTCAGGGCCAGCTGCCACAGGTGCCTTGCGCATTGCACCGGACCCGCATAGAAGCAGCCCGCGAATGGCATCAGGAGGCCGTCATGGGCTTTAAAATGGGTATCGTGGGTCTGCCGAATGTCGGAAAGTCGACCCTGTTCAACGCGTTGACCAAGACCGCGGCCGCGCAGGCGGCGAATTTCCCGTTCTGCACGATCGAACCCAATGTGGGTGACGTGGCCGTTCCCGATGCGCGTCTGGACAAGTTGGCTGCGATCGCCAAATCGAAGCAGATCATCCCGACGCGTATGACGTTCGTGGATATTGCAGGCCTGGTCAAAGGCGCTTCAAAAGGTGAGGGGCTGGGGAACCAGTTTCTGGCCAACATTCGCGAAACCGATGCCATCGCTCATGTATTGCGCTGTTTCGAAGATGGCGACGTGACCCATGTCGAAGGCAAGGTCGATCCGGTGGCCGATGCCGAGACCATTGAGACCGAACTGATGCTGGCCGATCTGGAAAGCATCGAAAAGCGTCGCGCCAACCTCGTACGCAAGCTCAAGGGCAACGACAAGGAGGCGCAGCAGCAGGATCGGTTGCTGGCCACCGCGCAAGAGATGCTGGAAAGCGGCAAACCCGCGCGCTTGGTCGAGGTGTCCGACGAGGATGCAAAAGCCTGGAAGATGCTGCAGTTGCTGACCACCAAGCCGGTCCTGTATGTCTGCAATGTCTCGGAAGAAGACGCGGCCGAAGGCAATGAATATTCCGCGCGTGTGGCCGAGATGGCCGCGGCGCAGGGCAATGCCCATGTCATCATCAGCGCCAAGATCGAAGAAGAGATCAGTCTGCTGGAGCCTGAAGAGGCGCAGATGTTCCTCGAAGAGATGGGGCTCGAAGAACCGGGCCTCGATCGACTGATCCGTGCGGGGTACGACCTGCTCAAGCTGGAAACCTATTTCACGGTTGGCCCGAAAGAGGCGCGCGCCTGGACCATTCGCAGGGGCACTGCGGCACCTCAGGCGGCCGGTGTCATCCACGGCGACTTTGAAAAGGGCTTCATCCGCGCCGAGACAATTGCCTATGATGATTTCGTGGCGTGCAATGGCGAACAGGGCGCCAAAGAGGCCGGGAAGATGCGTGCAGAAGGCAAAAGCTATGTCGTCAAGGATGGCGACGTGATGCACTTCCTCTTCAACACTTGATCTCGAAACAGCTTTTCTGGGCCGGCATTGGCGGTATCTTGAGGTATCGCTCCTGTCCGCCCGAGGCCCGCACGTGTTCGAAATCCGCGATCTGCAATTGCTCAGCGCTTTGGCGCGTCATCGCCATTTTGCCAAGGCGGCCGAGGAGTGCGGTATTTCGCAGCCCGCGTTCTCGATGCGGATCCGCAACCTCGAGGATCGGCTTGGCGTGTCCATCGTCCGCCGTGCGAACCGCTTTCAGGGCCTGACCGAAGAGGGCGAGATGATCGTCCGCCGCGCCCGCCGCATTCTGGATGACGCCAAAGCGCTGGAGCAGGAGGTGCAGGCGATCAAGGGCGAGATCACCGGTACACTGATCCTGGGCGTGATCCCGACCGCCATCGCGTTTACTGGCCGCTTGGTCAAGCGGCTGCAGCAGGCGCATCCGCGTATCCTGTCGCGGATCGAGACGATGTCGGCCACAGCAATCCAGCACCGCCTGGACGAAGGCAGCCTGGATGCCGGCATCACCTATGGCGACAGCATCGGCACTGACCTGCGCTATGTGCAGCCTCTGTACGAGGAAACCTATGTTTTGCTCATCCCCGAGCATATGACGCAGGGCAAGGGCCCGATCCCGTGGGCGCAGGTCGCCGAGTTTCCGCTCAGTTTGCTGGAGCCTCAGATGCAGAACAGGCGCATCCTCGACAGGATATTTGCCGAACAGGGGTTGCATCCGCGTGTGGTGGCCGAAACCAGCGGGTTTACTGCCTCGATGGTCATGGCGCGTGAGGGGCTGGCGGCGACGGTCGTACCACGGGTTCTGGTACGGGCGCTCGGCGATTTGAAAGGCACGCGTGTCCTGCCTCTGGTTGATCCTGTGGTCAGCAAGCCGATCTGTCTGGCGACGCTGGCGCGGGATCCAGAATTGCCCACCGTTGGGGCATTGCGGCAGGTCGTGACGTCTTTGCGGTGATAAACTGTCGTTATCGTGCGATTGGTTTTTGCGATTTGACGATATGCTACTCTGATGAGAGACGAGGCTCGATCGGAGGGCATCATGGCACCATTGGATACCAAGCCATCAGGCGCGCCAAAGGGCGTCTGGAAGTCAGGTAAAGGCAAGGGGCGGCACACGCCCAAGGGCCGTCAGTTCACGGACGAGGCGCAGGCCGAGATTCAGCGCCTGCTGGGCGACCGCCCGCGCCGCCGCGACCTGCTGATCGAGTTTTTGCACCTGATCCAGGACACGCACGGCCATATCAGCGCCGACCACATCGCCGCGCTGGCCGTCGAGATGCGGATCGGTCAGGCCGAGATCTACGAGACCGCGACCTTCTATGCCCATTTCGACGTGGTGAAAGAGGGTGAGACTCCACCCCCAGCCCTGACGATCCGCGTCTGCGATTCCCTGTCCTGCGAGATGGCCGGAGCGCAGCAGCTGAAGAAGGCGCTGGAGGACGGGCTGGACCCGTCCGAAGTCCGCGTTCTGCGTGCGCCCTGCATGGGTCGCTGCGACACCGCACCGGTGCTGGAAATCGGGCACAACCAAATCGACCACGCGACCCCCGAAAAGGTGCAGGCCGCCGTCGCGGCGGGCGACACCCACGCTCATCTGCCCGACTATGAGACCTTTGCGACCTATGTCGAAAGCGGCGGTTACGCCAAACTGAAAGAACTGCGCGAAGGCGGCGACTGGGAAGCGGTTCAGGAACAGGTTCTGGCCTCGGGCCTGCGGGGCCTCGGCGGTGCCGGTTTCCCGTCAGGCAAGAAATGGGGCTTTGTCCGCATGAATGACGGCCCGCGTTACCTGGCCGTGAACGGCGACGAGGGCGAACCGGGCACCTTCAAGGACCGCTATTACCTGGAGCGCACGCCGCATGTTTTCCTCGAAGGCATGCTGATCGCCGCCTGGGCGGTCGAGGCAGAGACCTGCTTCATCTACATGCGCGATGAATACCCGGCTGTGCTGGAAATCCTGCGGCGCGAGATCGCGGCGCTGGAACAGGACGGGATCGTCGAGAAAGGCTATATCGACCTGCGCCGCGGTGCGGGTGCCTATATCTGCGGTGAAGAATCCGCGATGATCGAGTCAATCGAGGGCAGGAAGGGCCTGCCCCGCCACCGCCCGCCTTTCGTGGCGCAGGTCGGCGTTTTCGGCCGCCCGACGCTGGTGCACAATGTCGAGACGCTCCACTGGGTCTCGAAGATCTGCCGGGAAGGCCCGGAAATCCTCAGCTCAGTCGAAAAGAATGGCCGCAAGGGCCTGCGCAGCTATTCGGTTTCGGGCCGGGTGGCCAAGCCGGGCGTCTACCTGCTGCCGGCAGGCTCGACCATTTTGGACGTGATTGATGCCGCCGGGGGCATGGCCGAGGGCCATGTCTTCAAGGCGTATCAACCGGGCGGGCCGTCGTCAGGTCTTCTCCCCTCCAGCATCGACGACGTCCCGCTCGACTTTGACACCTTGCAGCCGTTGGGCACCTTCATCGGGTCCGCCGCGGTGGTGGTTCTGTCCGATCAGGACACGGCCCGCGATGCGGCGCTGAACATGCTGCGCTTCTTCGAGGACGAAAGCTGTGGCCAGTGCACGCCCTGCCGGGCGGGCTGCGAAAAGGCGGTCAAGCTGATGCAGGCTGACAAGTGGGACACCGACCTGCTGGAAGACCTGTGCCAGGTGATGGGCGATGCCTCGATCTGCGGGCTGGGGCAGGCGGCCCCGAACCCGATCCGCCTGGTCATGAAACATTTCGCCGACGAGATTTGAGGGAGACAGCCATGCTTGACGCAAGCGAAACCAAGACCGTCACCTTCAACCTGAACGGCGAAGACGTGACCGTGCCCGAGGGCACCACGATCTGGGAAGCGGCCAACGGCAAGGGTCTGGTCATCCCGCACCTGTGCCATAAACCTGCGCCGGGCTATCGCCCCGACGGCAACTGCCGCGCCTGCATGGTCGAGGTCGAGGGCGAGCGGACGCTGGTCGCCTCGTGCATCCGTCCGGCGGCTGAAGGAATGGTCGTGAAAACCGACACCGACCGCGCCGAGAAATCGCGCGCGCTGGTGATGGAACTGCTGGTGGCCGATCAGCCCGAACAGCCGCATGATGCCTCGAGCCATTTTTGGGACATGGCCAAGCTGAACGATGTCAGCGACAGCCGCTTTCCGGCGAAAGAGCCCGAGAAGATCCCTCTTCTGGATGACAGCCATGTGGCGATGCGGGTCAATCTGGATGCCTGCATCAACTGCAACCTCTGCGTCCGTGCCTGCCGCGACGTGCAGGTGAATGACGTGATCGGCATGGCCGGCCGCGGGCATACCGCCCAGGTGGTGTTCGACCAGAACGACCCGATGGGTGACTCAACCTGCGTGGCTTGCGGCGAATGCGTTCAGGCTTGCCCCACCGGCGCGCTGATGCCCGCCACCGTGCTGGACGACCAGCAGCGCGGCGACAGCAAGGATTACGATTCCGAGACCGAAAGCGTCTGCCCCTTCTGCGGGGTGGGCTGCAAGGTCAGCCTCAAGGTCAAGGACGGCAAGGTCAAATATGTCGAGGGCATCAACGGCCCCGCCAACGAGGGCCGACTGTGCGTCAAGGGCCGGTTCGGGTTCGACTACATCCACCACCCGCACCGCCTGACCAAGCCGCTGATCCGGCGCGAGAATGCGCCACCCAAGGGGTTGAACGTCGATCCCGCCGACTGGAGCACCCATTTCCGCGAGGCAACCTGGGACGAGGCGCTGGACCTGGCCGCCAAGGGGCTGATGAAGCTGCGGGATGAGGATCCGCGCAGCGTGGCGGGCTTTGGCTCGGCCAAATGCACCAACGAAGAGGCCTATCTGTTCCAGAAGTTCATCCGGCAGGGTTTTGGCCACAACAACGTGGACCACTGCACGCGGCTGTGCCACGCCTCGTCGGTGGCCGCGCTGATCGAGAACGTGGGCTCGGGCGCGGTGACCGCGACCTTCAACGAGATCGAGAATGCCGATGTGGCGATCATCATCGGCGCCAACCCGATTGAGAACCACCCCGTCGCGGCGACCTATTTCAAGCAGTTCGCCAAGCGCGGCGGCAAGCTGATCGTGATGGACCCGCGCGGCGTGGGCATGCGCAAATTCGCGACCGAGATGCTGCAGTTCCGGCCCGGTGCCGATGTCTCGATGCTGAACGCGATCATGAACGTGATCGTCGAGGAAGAGCTGTATGACAGCCAGTACATCCACCGCTGGACCGAGAACTGGGAGGCCGAGAAGGAACACCTGCGCCAGTTCACCCCCGAGAAGATGGCCCCGATCTGCGGTATCGAACCGGATCAGCTGCGCCGCGTGGCCCGGATCTTTGCCAATGCGAATGCGGGCCTGATCTTCTGGGGCATGGGCGTCAGCCAGCATATCCACGGCACCGACAATTCGCGCTGCCTGATCTCGCTGGCGCTGATGACGGGCAATGTCGGCAAGCCGGGCGCCGGTCTGCACCCGCTGCGCGGGCAGAACAACGTACAGGGGGCCTCGGATGCCGGCCTGATCCCGATGTTCCTGCCTGACTACCAGTCGGTCACCGACGACGCCGTGCGGGCCAAGTTCAGTCAAGTCTGGAACTCGGGCGATTTCTCGAACGAGAAGGGCTTGACCGTGACCGAAATCATCGACCACGCCTATGCCGGCAAGATCAAGGGCATGTATATCATGGGCGAAAACCCGGCCATGTCCGACCCCGACGTGCACCACGCCCGCGAGGCGCTGGCCAAGCTGGACCTGATGATCGTGCAGGACATCTTCCTGACCGAAACGGCGAACTATGCCGACATCATCCTGCCGGCCTCGGCGCTGTATGAAAAGAACGGCACAGTGTCGAACACCAACCGTCAGGTGCAGCGCGTGCGCCCTGCGGTGCCGCCGCCGGGCGAAGCGCGCGAGGATTGGGCGATCACCGTCGATCTGGCAAAGCGCATCGGGCTGAACTGGGATTACACGGATGTCTCGCAGGTGTTCAACGAGATGAAGCTGACCATGGCTTCGCTGGACAACATCACTTGGGAGCGGCTCGAGACCGAGAGCATCACCTATCCGTCGCTGTCCGAGACCGATCCGGGCCAGTCCATCGTGTTCGGCGACGGCTTCCCGCGCCCGGATGGCCGTGCGAAATTCACCCCGGCCAGCATCATCCCCCCGGATGAGGCCCCGGACGAGGAATTCCCCATGATTGCCACCACAGGGCGGCAACTGGAACACTGGCACACCGGGTCCATGACCCGTCGTGCCAAGGTTCTGGACGCGGTCGAGCCCGAGGCGAACTGTTCGATGAACCCGCGCACGCTCAAGCTGATGGGGATCGAACCCGGCGAGATGGTGCGTCTGACCACCCGGCGCGGCTCGATCGAGATCATGGTGCGCGCCGACCGGGCGATCGCCGAGGATATGGTGTTCATCCCCTTCGCCTATGTCGAGGCGGCGGCGAACATCCTGACGAACCCGGCCATCGATCCCTATGGCAAGATCCCCGAGTTCAAGTTCTCGGCTATCCGTATCGAAAAGATCGAGGACGCCATCGCGGCCGAGTAACGACTGCCACCACTCACCAAAACCCTGAAAAGGCGGGCCTGCGTGCCCGCCTTTTTCTTGGCTTGACAGATGCTTGCAGCCAGCCAACCCTTGAGCCGCGCAATCCCGGAGGAGTTCATGGCCCGCCGTTTCGTCGATCTGTCCGTCCCGCTGGAAACCGGCATCGTGTCGGACCCGCCGATCATGCTGCCTCAGATCGAATACATGAGCCACGACCAGACGGCCGAGCAGGTGATGGCCTTTTTCCCGGGTCTGAAGAAAGAGGACCTGCCGGGTGGCGAGGGCTGGGCCATCGAACGTCTGCAGATCGCCACTCATAACGGCACCCATCTGGACGCGCCGTACCATCACCACTCGACCATGAACCGGGGCGAGCGGGCGATCACCATCGACGAGGTGCCGCTGGAGTGGTGCATGAACCCGGGCGTGAAGCTGGATTTCCGGCGTTTCGAGGATGGCTACGTCGTCACCGCCGCCGATGTCGCAGCCGAGTTGAAGCGGATCGGGCATGACCTGCGACCGCTGGATATCGTCGTGGTCAATACCTCGGCCGGCACCTGTTATGGCCAGCCGGATTACCTGATGAAAGGCTGCGGAATGGGGCGCGAAGCCACGCTGTACCTGACCGAGCGCGGCGTGCGCGTGACCGGCACCGACGCCTGGAGCTGGGACGCGCCCTTCCCGCTGACCGCACAGGAATACGCGGAAACCCATGACCCCTCGATCATCTGGGAGGGGCACCGCGCGTCGATGGAGATCGGCTATTGCCACATGGAGAAGCTGACCAATCTGGAAAGCCTGCCGCCCACGGGGTTCGAGATCTCGTGCTTTCCGTTCAAGATCAAGGGTGCCTCGGCCGGGTTCATCCGCGCGGTGGCGATCTTCGAGGAGGAAGACGACGAATGACCCGGCAAACCGAGCCATTGGGCGGCCATGACGGCCCGTACCCCGCACCGGTCGAAATCACCGGTTTCACGGTCCGGCCCGACTGGATCGACTATAACGGTCACATGAATGTGGGGTATTATGGCGTGGTGTTCGATCTGGCCTTTGAACGGCTGCTGGTCGATCATCTCGGCCTGGGCGAACCGCAGGTCGCGGCGCTGGAGCAGGGGCCGTACATCCTGCAGTCGCATCTGCATTTCCTGCGCGAGGTTCGCGAGGGCGAGGCATTGGTTTTCCGGTTTCGGATGCTGGACGCCGATCACAAGCGTGGTCACTATTTTGCGCAGATGGTGTCGGTCGAGGATGGCGTGGTCAGTGCAACCCAAGAGGCCCTGTTCATGAATGTCAGCCACACAACAGGCCGGTCGGAACCCTACCCGGACTGGGCTGCGGTGCGGCTGGCGCGAATGGTGTCCGACCATGCCGCATTGCCCCCCGAGCCGCAGATCGGCAGACCAATCGGCATTCGGCGCAAATAGCCTGAGAGTGGCCTTTGTTGCCAGAATTCCAGGAGCGGGTTACGCTGACCACCCGGTTCGGGCTTGGTCACGGGAGGGCAACCAAATGTGGATCCTGAGGAAATGCGCGCAGGCGCCAGCCTGCATATTGGCGGCATCGCTGATCGTCTTGCCTGCGTCAGCCGCTTTGGCGGACAAGAAAAAGGAAGAAGACGCGCTGAAGGGCGCCCTGATCGGCGCCGGCGTCGGAGCGTTGATTGGAGATGGCAAAGGCGCGGCCGCAGGTGCGGTTGTCGGTGCCATCATTGGGGCAAACCGCAAGTGACGGGGGTGTCCATGACTGACCGCCGTCAGAAAGGAGTCCTGATGCGACTGCTTGATTTCAAACCGGTTCTGGCTGGCTTGATCCTTCTCCCGTCCATCGGCACGGCGGACGAGGCCGCCGACCAGATGGCGCAAGACGCGCTTCCGCTGATGTACCACACCTGCGCTTCGGTCATCGAAGAGGCTGATGGGAATGATGAATACGTTTTCGACGTCGTCAGAAAGATGACCGCTCTTTCGATCTACAACCGTCAGGTTGATATCGAAGAGTTTGCATCCTCGGACGAAGAAAAGGCCAAGCTGCGTGAGGCTTTTCTTTCAGCGCTGACCGAAGGTTGCGCAGGCGATGAGGATGCCCTGTTGGGTGGTGTCGTCGACGATGCCGTTAAATCAACGCTTGGGCTGTAGGGGCTGGGCTCAATAGTGCGGTGGGCGCTCGTCGCCCAGAATCACCCCGCCGGATCCTTCCTGCGCACGTTCGGCTTCGCGCTGCATCAACATCGCGACGTGGCGGGTCAGGCGATCGATCTCGTCCTGCTGTTTGGCGACCACCATGCTCAGGTCGTCCACGGTGCGGGTCAGATGGGCAATTTTCTCTTCCAGATGCTGCATCGCTGGGGCTCCTGTGATCTGGTGCGGTCATACCGCTGTGGCGCGCGCAATGCCAGCGCTGGCTTGCCCCGACCCAGACCATGGGATAGACCGCGCGCGCAAGTGATGAAATCCCAAGGACGCCCCACATGGCCAAGCCCAAGAAACAGCCCCGCCCCAAGGCCGTCACGCCGAAAGGGTTCCGCGACTATTTCGGCCAGGAAGTCACGCAGCGCACCGAGATGCTGCGGACGATTGCGGACGTCTATCATCGCTATGGGTTTGACGCGCTGGAAAGCAGCGCCGTGGAAACGGTCGAGGCGCTGGGCAAGTTTCTGCCCGACGTCGATCGCCCGAACGAAGGCGTGTTCGCCTGGCAAGAGTTTGACGAGGGCGGCAACGGCGACTGGATGGCGTTGCGTTATGACCTGACCGCGCCGCTGGCCCGGGTCTATGCCCAGCATCGCAATGACCTGCCCACGCCCTATCGCCGCTATGCGATGGGTCCGGTCTGGCGCAACGAAAAGCCGGGGCCGGGGCGGTATCGCCAGTTCTATCAGTGTGATGCGGATACGGTCGGTACGGCCAGCATGGCCGCCGATGCCGAAATCTGCGCCATGCTCTCCGACACGCTGGAAACCGTGGGCATCCCGCGCGGCGACTATTTGGTGCGGGTCAACAACCGCAAGGTCCTCAACGGAGTGCTCGAGGCCATGGGTCTGGGCGCGGACGCGGCGGCGCGCGACGACGTTCTGCGCACCATCGACAAGTTCGACAAGGTGGGCGAGCAGGGCGTGCGCGAGTTGCTGACCAAGGGCCGGCTGGACGCCTCGGGTGCGTTCATCGAGGGTGTGGGTCTGTCCGACGATCAGGCCGAGCCGGTGATCGCCTTCCTGACCTCCAAGGCCGATGACACCGCCGGAACGCTGGCCAACCTGCGCGCGGCCGTGGGCGACAGCAAGATCGGCGCCGAAGGCATCTCGGAATTGGAACAGATCGGCGAGCTGCTGGCCGCGGGCGGCTATGGTGCCGATCGCATCCAGATCGACCCCTCGGTCGTGCGAGGGCTGGGATACTACACCGGTCCGGTCTACGAGGCCGAGCTGACCTTCGAGATCTTCGACGAAAAGGGCCGCAAGCGGCAGTTCGGGTCTGTCTCGGGCGGCGGGCGCTACGATGATCTGGTCAAGCGCTTCACCGGGCAGGAAGTGCCCGCGACGGGCATCTCGATCGGGGTCGACCGGTTGCTGGCCGCGCTGCGCGAGAAAGGTCGGATCAAGTCACATGACACCGGGCCGGTCGTCGTGACCGTGATGGACCGGGACCGCATGGCCGACTACCAGGCGATGGTGGCCGAGCTGCGCAATGCCGGCATCCGCGCCGAGGTCTATCTGGGCAACCCAAAGAATTTCGGCAATCAGCTGAAATACGCAGACAAGCGGAACTCGCCCGTCGCGGTGATCGAGGGCGGGGACGAGAAGGACCGCGGCGTGGTTCAGATCAAGGACCTGATCCTGGGCGCCAAGATCGCCGAAAGCGCCACGCTTGAGGAATGGAAGGAACGCCCCAGCCAGTTCGAGGTACCGCGCGGCGATCTGGTCGCCAAGGTGCGCGAGATTCTGGACAGTCAGGACTGAGCCATGGCCAACCGATCCCAGATCCAGGCCCGGGCCGCGATGATGCGCGTGCGTTTCGAGGCCGCCGGGGCGCAGGTCGTCGACACGCCGCTGCTGCAATCGGCCGAGACGCTGCTGGACCTTTATGGCGAGGATATCCGCGCGCGCGCTTATGTTACGTCGGATGCGCTGCGCGGCGAACAGATGCTGCGCCCGGATTTCACTCTGCCGGTGGTGCAGATGCACATGCGCGACGGCGCTGAACCGGCGCGGTACACCTATTCGGGCGAGGTGTTCCGCCGTCAGGAACATGACCCCGACCGCGCCAATGAATACATCCAGGTGGGCTACGAGGTCTTTGATCGCGACGATCCGGCAGGGGCCGATGCCGAGGTATTCTCGCTATTTGCCCTGCAATTGCGGGGTCTGCCGCTGCGCGCTGCGACCGGAGACATCGGCATTCTGACCGCAGCCGTTCAGGGCCTGCGCACCTCCGACCAACGTAAGGCCGCGCTGATGCGCCACCTGTGGCGGCCGCGCCGGTTCCGGGCTCTGCTGGACCGGTTCGCGGGCCGCAAGCCCGAGCCGGACCACCGCGCCGCGTTGCTTGCGGTGGCTGACCCGATGGCCTGCGACGCGCCGGTGATCGGCAAGCGCCGACCGGCCGAGATCGCCTCTCGTATCGACGCCCTGCGCGCCGACCGCGACACGCCGCCGATTTCCGACACGGAAATGGCCGGGCTGGACTCGCTGCTGGGCGTGCGCGAGACCATGCCCTATGCGCTGGAGCACCTGCGCGATATCGCCGTCGATCTACCTCAGATCATCCCCGCGCTGGACCGGCTTGAAGCGCGGATCGCCGCCCTGCAGGCGCGTGGTGTTGATGTCGGCAGGCTGGATTTCGAAGCCTCGTATGGGCGCACCTCGATGGAATATTACGACGGGTTCGTTTTCGGCTTCTACGCCGAGCGCCGCCCCGACCTGCCGCCCATCGCCACCGGTGGGCGCTATGATGCGCTGACGCGGCGGCTGGGCAACGGGGCCGAGATCCCGGCGGTGGGTGGCGTGCTGCGCCCCGACCTGATGCTGGAAATCGAGGAGGCGGGCCAATGACCCTGAAGCTGGGCGTGCCGTCCAAAGGGCGGCTGATGGAGAAAACCTTTGCCTGGTTCGCCCGCCACGGGATCGAGCTGTCGCGGGCCGGGTCCGACCGGGAATACGCAGGCAAGGTGGACGGGATCGAGGATGTCTCGCTGATCCTGCTGTCGGCCGGAGAGATCCCGCGTGAGCTGGCTGCCGGCCGTATTCATCTGGGCGTGACCGGCACCGATCTGGTGCACGAGAAACTGCCACGCTGGGAACAGCAGGTCGAAGAAATCGCGCCGCTGGGCTTTGGTCAGGCCGATCTGGTGATCGCGGTTCCGGCCTGCTGGGTCGATGTCGAGACGCTGGATGACCTGGACGCCGCCGCCGCCGCCTTTCGGGCCACGCATGGACACCGCCTGCGGATCGCCACGAAGTACCACCGTCTGGTGCGTGAGTTCCTGACCGTTTCCGGGGTCGCCGATTATACGCTGGTCGACAGCCAGGGGGCGACCGAGGGCACGGTGATGAATGAAACCGCCGAGGCGATAGCTGACATCACCTCGACCGGTGAGACCCTGCGCGCCAACCACCTCAAGATCCTCTCGGACGGGTTGATCCTGCAATCGCAGGCCACTCTTTGGCGCAGCCGGGTTGCGGAGTACGGGGCCACCGAAAAGGCTGCTCTGACAGAAGTGATGCGCCGTCTGGGCTGAGGTCAGAGGACGCCGATCTCAGCCAATGCGCGGTTCAGATCCTCGGGCAAGGCGTCGTCCTGCGCGCGGCTTTCGGGCAGGTCTGCGGGGCTGTCCTCGGGTTTCAGATAGCGCCAGCCCTGAAACGGTCGTTTCTGCGCGCCCTGAGTGCGGTGGACCTGCGGGTTCAGCACGATGGCGCAGCGGCGGATGCCATCCTCACCCGTCACCTCGTCCAACCGCAAAACCCGCTGGCGGCACTGGATGACACCCTTGATGACCCAGAAGATCGATCCGCCGTTCAGAATCTCGGCCTCGCGCTTGGGCCACATGCGGGTGATGTGGCGGGGCAGGCCGTCCGGAAACCGCTGGCGATAGCTGTCCTGCCAGGCGATCAGGCTGTCCACGCTCTCGGACCCGACCGAGAGTTTCACGAGGTTGATGTAATTATCCACAGCTTTCCCACAGAGTCGTCCCACGGACTATCTTTATATTGTAGCTTACCGTTGCGCGCTATCAAGCTGTTGTGGTTCGGCGCGGATTTGGTCTAATCTGGATGCCTCTTTCAAGACAGGGAATCACCAATGAGCCGCTTTGCCGCCCCCATCGCCGAGCAGATCTGGGACATGAAATACCGCTTCAAACAGGCGGATGGCACGCCGATCGACAAGTCGGTCGAGGATACATGGCGGCGGATTGCGCGCGATCTGGCGCGGGTGGAAAAGGACCCCGCACATTGGGAACAGAAGTTCTACGAGGCGCTTGAGGATTTCAAATACCTGCCCGCCGGGCGCATCACGGCCGGAGCAGGCACCGCGCGGCAGGTGACCCTGTTCAACTGTTTCGTCATGGGCACGGTCCCCGACAGCATGGGTGGTATTTTCGACATGCTGAAAGAGGCCGCGCTGACCATGCAGCAAGGCGGGGGGATCGGCTATGATTTCTCGACCATCCGGCCGCGCGGCGCGGATGTGCACGGGGTGGCCGCCGATGCCTCGGGGCCGCTGTCGTTCATGGATGTGTGGGACGCCATGTGCCGCACCATCATGTCGGCGGGCTCGCGCCGGGGCGCGATGATGGCGACCATGCGCTGCGACCATCCGGATATCGAACAGTTCATCACCGCCAAGTCCGACCCGGCCCGGCTGCGCATGTTCAACATGTCGGTGCTGGTGACCGATGCCTTCATGGAGGCGGTCAAGGCCGATGCTTCGTGGGATCTGGTCTTTGACGGCAAGGTCTATCACACGGTGCAGGCCCGCGATCTGTGGAACAAGATCATGCAGGCCACCTATGACTATGCCGAGCCGGGCGTGATCTTCATCGACCGGATCAACCAGTCCAACAACCTGAGCTATGCCGAGACCATCGCCGCCACCAACCCGTGCGGCGAACAGCCCCTGCCGCCGTATGGCGCCTGTCTGTTGGGTTCGATCAATCTGGCCCGGCTGGTGTCGGCGCCGTTCGAAGACGCGGCCCATCTGGACGAGGCGGCGTTGCAGGAACTTGTCGCAACGGCCGTTCGCATGATGGACAACGTGGTGGATGCCTCGAAATTCCCGCTGCCGCAGCAGGCCGCCGAGGCGCAGGCCAAGCGCCGTATCGGTCTGGGCGTGACCGGGCTGGCGGATGCTCTGTTGATGCTGGGCCTGCGCTATGGCTCGGACGAGGCGGCGCGTCAGACCGAGCGCTGGTTGCACGCGATCGCCCGCGCCGCGTATCTGGCGTCGGTCGACTTGGCCAAGGAAAAAGGGGCCTTTCCCCTGTTCGATGCCGAGAAATACCTTGCCAGCGGCACCATGCAGCAGATGGATGACGATGTACGCCAGGCCATCCGCGACCATGGGATCCGCAATGCGCTACTGACCTCGATCGCACCAACGGGGACGATCTCGCTCTATGCGGGCAACGTGTCGTCGGGGATCGAGCCGGTCTTTGCCTATGCCTACACCCGCAAGGTGCTGCAGAAGGACGGCTCGCGCACCGAGGAAGAGGTGGTGGACTATGCCGTTCAGATGTGGCGCGACAAGTTCGGCGACGTGGAACTGCCCGACTATTTCGTGAACGCCCAGACCCTGACCCCGGCTGAGCATGTCAAGATGCAGGCAGCCGCCCAGAAATGGATCGACAGCTCGATCTCGAAGACGATCAACTGCCCCGAGGACATCTCGTTCGATGCTTTCAAGGACGTGTACATGCAGGCTTGGGATATGGGCTGCAAAGGCTGCACCACCTATCGCCCGAATGATGTGACGGGTTCGGTGCTGACCGTCTCGGAAAGCGACGACAAGGTGCCGGGCGAAAGCGCCGATGCCCCGCACGAGGTGGACGGCGGCGACGTGATCTACATGTCCGAACCGCTGGACCGCCCGCAATCTCTGGAAGGGTCGACCTACAAGTTGAAATGGCCCGACAGCGAGCACGCGATCTATCTGACGATCAACGACATCGTCATCGGTGGTCGGCGGCGTCCGTTCGAAGTGTTCATCAACTCGAAGAACATGGAGCATTACGCCTGGACGCTGGCCCTGACCCGGATGATCTCGGCCGTATTCCGGCGGGGCGGGGACGTGTCCTTTGTGGTCGAAGAACTGAAGGCCGTGTTCGACCCGCGCGGCGGGGCCTGGGTGCAGGGCAAGTACATCCCCTCGATCCTGGCGGCCATCGGCGGCGTGATCGAGCAGCACATGATCGCGATCGGGTTTCTCGAAGGCGAAGGGATGGGGCTGAAATCCGACCCGCAGGCGCAGGTGGTCAACATGGACGCACCACGCGGCAAGGCCTGCCCGTCCTGCGGCCAGTATGACATGGTGATGATCGAGGGCTGCATGACCTGCCGCAGCTGCGGACACTCGAAATGCGGTTGACGAATGCCATATAACTGTCGTTAAAGTTGTATTGTGTTTCGCCGGAGTCTCAATTTGATTTGACTCTCCGGCAACATTCTCGTGAAAGCTGCAATTCCGTCTCTTTTCCGCCGGATTCATCGTTGATACACCGCTAATGTACGGGGTGATGAGTTTGAAAGGTCGGGCGGGCAGATGACAGCCGGGTATAACGGTCGCGTAGCAGTATTTTGGTCTCAGACGGAAATTGACGGGCTTGAAGCAGCGCCTGTGGCAGATTTGGCCATTGGAGCGTCTTGGTCGTGGCATGGGTGCATGACACGCTTGCCGGATTGTGACGCGGAATATTCCGTACAGACTGGACATGATCAGGCGTTGATGGCGTTGGCCGGGCATGGCCCCGAAGCCGCAACGCTGAAGCCGATCGCCACGCTTGCAGTTATCTCATTGACGAATGGGGCGCAGACCTACGAGGCCGAGTTGACGTTGGTCGAAGGTCAGAAGGACGCGGTTCTTCTGTTCGAAAATGGCTGCCCCGCGCGGGGTCAGGACTTCTGGGTGTGCGCCGTCGAAGAATATGCCGACGCAAGCCAATCGGGTGCGGGCAACGTTGTTTCCTTCCCCAAGCATCGCAGGTCAACGGAGCAAACGCTGGTTCTTGCGCCGCACATGACTGCCACCGCCGCTGAATAAACGGCCCATTCCTTAGGAACTATTTCTTCGTCCACGCATCGCAGCGTGTTGACTCTGGTCTGTCCGCAGATATAAGCGCGGCTTCATTGGTGTTGGTGGCCCTCGCAAGGGGATGCCTGTCATGGGGGAAACCTCAAGAGGACAACGCCCTTCATAGTGGCCTGTCAGGGCCTCGACCTTAAGAAGGAGATCAGCCGTGACCAAACGCACGTCTGCCAAGCACAAAATCGACCGCCGGATGGGCGAAAACATCTGGGGTCGCCCGAAATCCCCGGTCAACCGTCGTGAATACGGCCCCGGCCAGCATGGTCAGCGCCGCAAGGGCAAGCTGTCGGACTTTGGTCTGCAGCTTCGCGCCAAGCAGAAGCTGAAAGGCTATTACGGCGACCTGACCGAGAAGCAGTTCCGCCGCATCTACGCCGAAGCCGTACGTGTGAACGGCGACACTGGTGAAAACCTGATCGGTCTGTTGGAGCGCCGTCTGGACGCTGTTGTTTACCGCGCCAAATTCGTGCCGACCGTGTTCGCCGCACGTCAGTTCGTGAACCACGGCCACGTCAAAGTGAACGGCAAGCGGGTGAACATCCCCAGCTACCGCGTCAAGGAAGGCGACGTGATCGAGGTCCGCGACAAGTCCAAGCAACTGGCCGTCGTTCTGGAAGCCGTTGGCCTGGCCGAGCGTGATGTTCCGGACTACCTGGAAGTTGACCACTCGAAGATGACCGCGACCTTCGTGCGCACCCCGTCGCTGGGCGACGTGCCGTACCCGGTCATGATGGAACCGAACCTGGTCGTCGAATTCTACGCGAAGAACTGATCTTCGCGGACAGTTTCAGAAAAAGGGCCGTACCTGCGAAGGTACGGCCCTTTTTCATGGCACACACTCAGATCGGCAAAGGGCGGTCTTCTGCGATCGCCTCCATCGCGAAATACGAGGTCACGCTGTCCAGTTCGACCTTCTCGATCAGGCGCTGATAGACTTTGTCATAGGTCGCCATATCCTGCGTCACGACCCGTAGCTGATAGTCGTAGTCGCCGCCGATCCGGTGGAAATCTACGACTTCCGGAATGGTTAGGACATGGCTTCGAAAGGCCTGCAGCCACTCGGCCGAGTGGTGACGCGTGCGCAGCATCACGAAAACCACCAGGTTCAGCCCCAGTTTTTCGCGTGCGATCCGGGCTGTCGACCCTGTCAGGACGCCTGCGTCGTTCAGCGCCTTTAACCGCCGCCAGCAGGCGTTTTGCGACAGGCCGACTCGCTCGGCCAGTTCGCGCTGGGAAAGGGTCGCATCTTTTTGCAGTTCGCGCAGGAGGCGCTTGTCAATTTGATCTACTTTTTCATTCATTCCAGATCATATGACCCAAAATGTTAACAAATCAAGCAAAGATAGGTGAAGATTACTCGGCTCAAGTAGATCATATTGGAAATGCAATATGGAGCCAATGACATGACCCTGTCCCATTTTCGTGCAGAAATCCAAGCCGCCACTCACAATTCGACCCTGCGCGACGGGCTGATCGGAGAGAACGTTCTGATCCCGGGTCTGCATGGGGACGTGCCGCTTGTGTACGCGGATTACGTTGCCTCGGGCCGCGCATTGCGGCAGGTCGAGGATTTTGTGGCCCAGCATGTTTTGCCTTTCTATGCGAACAGCCACACCGAGGCCTCCTATTGCGGTTCCTACATGACGCGACTGCGCCGCGAGGCGCGCGCGGAAATAGCCCGCATCGTTGGCGCGAGGGGAGATGACGCGGTGATTTTCACCGGGTCCGGTGCCACTGCGGGACTCAACCGGCTGGTCAGTTTGATGGGAGTGCAAGAGGCTGACCGGCCGGTTGTCTTGATTGGCCCGTATGAGCACCATTCGAACATCCTGCCCTGGCGCGAGAGCAAGGCGCAGGTCATCGAGATCCCCGAAGGCCCCGAGGGCGGCCCGGACATGGCGGTGCTGGAGAAGGCGCTGATCGAGCATTCGGATTCGGATCTGGTGATCGGGTCATTTTCGGCGGCGTCGAATGTCACGGGCGTGATCACCGACCCTGATCCGGTGACACGACTGTTGAAACGGCACGGGGCGCGCGCGGTCTGGGACTACGCAGGGGGCGGGCCCTACCTGCCGATGGACATGGGGCCGGACGATGCGCGCAAGGATGCCATCGTCGTGTCTCCTCACAAGTTTCCGGGCGGGCCGGGGGCTTCGGGTGTTCTGGTCGTGAACCAGAGCGCCGTGCGCCGCACCTGTCCCAGCTGGCCAGGCGGGGGCACGGTCAGCTTCGTTTCGCCCTGGCGCCACGACTACAGCACCGATCTGGCCACCCGCGAAGAGGCGGGAACCCCGAACGTGATCGGCGACATCCGCGCGGCCCTGGCCTTCATCGTCAAGGATGCCGTGGGCACCGACGAGATCGCCCGGCGCGAGGCGCTGTACAACCGCATGGCGTTGGATGGGTGGCGTGACAACCCGAACCTGACCCTGCTGGGTGTGGATCACCCGCACCGCCTGCCGATCTTTTCCTTCCTGGTGCGCGACACTGTAGGGCAACCGGTGCACCAACAGCTGTTCACCCGGATGCTCAGCGACATCTACGGCATTCAGGCGCGCGGCGGGTGTGCCTGCGCCGGCCCCTATGCGCATCGGCTGCTGGGCATCGACAAGGCGGCCTCGGAGGCGCTGCACGCGGCGTTGTCGGCCGGTGAAGAGATGAAGAAACCGGGTTGGGTGCGGCTGAACTTCTCGTACATGATGACCGAGGACACGGTTCAGTTCATCATCGACAGCGTCAATGACCTGTCGCGCCGCACGCAGGAATACGCCCCGTTCTACGCCGCCGATCCGGCAACCGCCCGCTTCAAGGCGGCGTGACGGAATTGCCGCTTTTCCCAAGGCCTTGAGACCTGTATGAGGGGCGCAACCAACGGAGCCCCTCATGAACAAGATCACCCCGCAACCCGGCATCATGGATATCGCGCTGTATCAGGGCGGTCAGTCGCATGTCGAGGGCGTGGAAAACGTCATCAAGCTGAGTTCCAACGAAAACCCCTTTGGCCCCAGCCCCAAGGCGATCGAAGCCGTGCGCGACAGTGCCACGTTGCTGCATCGCTATCCGGTGACCGATCACTACAACCTGCGCGCCGCGATCGGCGAGCGGCACGGGTTGGACCCCGACCGGATCATTTGTGGCGTGGGCAGTGACGAAGTGCTGCAATTCGTGGCCCAGGCCTATGCCGGGCCGGGGGACGAGGTGATCCATACCGAGCACGGCTTCTCGATGTATCCGATCATCGCCCGCATGGCCGGCGCGACTCCGGTCGAGGTGCCCGAGCGCGACCGCAAGGTCGATGTCGATGCGATCCTGGCCGCGGTGACCGACCGTACCCGCATCGTGTTCGTGACCAACCCGGGCAATCCGACCTCGACCATGATCTCGGACGCCGATCTGACGCGCTTGGCCGAGGGCCTGCCGCAGACCTGCCTGATGGTTCTGGATGGCGCCTATGCGGAATTCGTGCCGGGCTTTGACGGCGGCGCCGGTCTGGTGGACCGGTTCGACAACGTGATCATGACCCGGACCTTCTCGAAGATTTACGGGCTTGGCGGAATGCGGGTCGGCTGGGGCTATGCGCATCGCGAAATCATCGACGTGCTGAATCGCGTGCGCCAGCCCTTCAACCTGTCGCTGACGGCCATCGCCGCGGCCGAGGCCGCCATGGCCGATGTGGAATATGTCGAGTTCTGCCGGGCCGAAAACGCCCGCCTGCGCGAATGGCTGTCGGCCGAGTTGGCCAAGATCGGCGTTCTGTCCGATCCGTCCTGCACCAATTTCATCCTCGCCCGGTTCGCGGATCAGGCCGAGGCCGAGGCCTGCGACGCCTATCTGCAATCGAAAGGTTTGATCGTGCGCCGGGTTGCGGGCTACAAGCTGCCCAACGCTCTGCGGATCACCGTGGGCGACGAAAAGGCCTGTCGCCGCGTGGTTGCGGCCATCACCGCGTTCAAAGGGGGCGCCGCATGAGCCAGATCTATGACCGCGTGGCGCTGATCGGGTTGGGTCTGATCGCCTCGTCGATGTACTGGGCGATCAAGCGCGCCGGGTTGGCGGGCGAGGTGACTGGCTATGCCAGGTCCGAGGCCACCCGCGACACTGCGCGGCGCATCGGGCTGTGCGACCGGGTCTGCGACACCGCGCAAGAGGCGGTCGAGGGTGCCGATCTGGTCGTGCTCTGCGTGCCGGTGGGCGCAATGGGCTCCGTCGCCAAGGACATCGCGCCGGTGCTCAAGCCCGGCGCGACCGTTTCGGATGTAGGCTCGGTCAAACGTCACGTCATTGAAGAGGTTGGCCCGCATATTCCTAAAGGCGTGCATTTCGTGCCCGCCCACCCGCTGGCCGGGACCGAGCATTCCGGCCCCGAATCCGGCTTTGCTGAGCTGTTCGACAACCGCTGGTGCCTGCTGGTTCCGGTCGAAGGGTCTGACCCTGAGGCCATCGCCCGCCTGCGCGCCCTGTGGGAAGGGATGGGGTCGAATGTCGACGAGATGGATGCCGATCACCACGATCTGGTTCTGGCCGTCACCAGCCACGCGCCGCACCTGATCGCCTATACGATGGTGGGCGTCGCCGACGACCTGCGGCGCGTCACCGACTCCGAGGTCATCAAGTACTCGGCCGCCGGTTTCCGTGATTTCACCCGGATCGCGGCCTCGGACCCGACCATGTGGCGCGACGTGTTCCTGACCAACAAGGACGCGACGCTGGAAATCCTCGGCCGTTTCACCGAAGAGCTATTTGCGCTGCAGCGTGCGATCCGTACGGGCGACGGTCAGCACCTGTTCGACTACTTTACCCACACCAGGGCGATCCGGCGCGGCATCATCGACGCGGGTCAGGACACCGACGCTCCTGATTTCGGGCGTGTGAAGGCCAAGTCATGAAACTGATCAAAGGCAAAGCCTTGTCGATGATTGCGGTGGTTTGGGCCGGCGCGGCCACTGCATCGGCCCCCGACACATCACTGGTTCCGGTTGCGCGGCCATCCCCGGCGGCAGAGCTGGTGCAGGTCGCTTATGTCCCGGCAAGTCCGGCGACGCCGATTGCTATGCCTGCGAAGATGCGGCCCGTGGTGCGACCTGTATCCCCTCAGGTCTTAGCCGTGGCGGCGCGCCCGGCCGACCTTCCGCTGCTTGGACCGGATACCTCGCTCAAACCCTATCTGCGGCCCGAGGCGTTGGAACAGCAAGTCCTGTTCAAAAAGCGAAAACTGCGCAAAGGATCAGTGTGCGGTGATATCGCCATTCAGGGCAAGGCCGTGGGCACGGTTCCGGGCAAGATCAAAGCCTGCGGGATCAAGGATGCCGTCCAGATCACATCGGTGTCGGGCGTGGTTCTCAGCCGCCCATCCACGATGGATTGCGGTACGGCGATCGCCTTGAACAAATGGGTCGACAAGACCGTCAAGCCGACGTTCAAACGGCGCGGCCCAGTGGTCGAACTGCAGGTTGCCGCACATTTCGCTTGCCGTACCCGGAACAACCGGAAAGGTGCAAGGATCTCGGAGCATGGCAAGGGTCGGGCCATTGATATCTCGGGGTTCAAAATGGCCGATGGCGAGGTGGTGACCGTTCTGGACGGTTGGCGCAAGAACCCCTCGAAGAAGCAGCTGACCAAGATCTGGCGCGGGGCGTGCGGGCCCTTCGGCACGGTGCTGGGCCCGAATTCAGACCGCTATCACCAGAACCATTTCCACCTTGATACCGCCCGTTACCGCAGCGGACCCTACTGCCGCTAACGCAGGATCAGACGCGGGGCCGGCCCCAACGGCAACGGTCCCAAAGCCACGAATCCGTCGCGGAAATTCAGCTGTAGGTCCAGCGCGTTGGGGTTGCCCCCCAGGCCGGCCAGCAGGTTCAACGCCCGCGTGACCGGATCAACGGCCTGATCGGGCAGGGCACCTGCAGCATTGGCCATGGCAATCATGTCACGCCAGTTCTCGGCTTTGACCGCAATCTCTCCGACCGGAATGCCCTGTTCATCAACCTCCAGTTCGCCGGTTGCAAACAGACGCAATTCGCCCCATTGCACCTCGGCCAGATGCAGGTCGATCAAACGAGGTTGAGGGCGACGTTCTTCCAGCGCGGAGCGGTCCCAGGTTTTGTCGAAGGTGACATTCATGTCCAGTTCAAGCGTCTCGAAGGCTTGGGGCAGCGAAGCCGCCGTTCGCATCAGCGCGCGCAGGTCTTCACCGGGCGTGAAGGCATCCGAACTGACCCCGATCGCATAGCTCTCGGGCTGGGTGCCTTGTTCCATGACCAGGGCAAGTGACTGACCGGCAGCCATGTCGGTTCCGTCCTGGGTCACCGACCAGTTGCCCGATGTCAGGGCCATCTTCTCCAACTCCAACGCGACGCCCGGACGCAGGTTCAGTTCCGCCTGAAGGCTGTCTGCCAGAATGATTGCGGTCTGGTCGAAATAGGACAGCCGCTGCTGCGTATCCGCAAAGCGCAAGATCTGTCGTCCGGGCCAGATGGCGGGGCTTTCGAATTCGATCCAATCCGCGCTCCAGGCTGTTCCATTCACCGGATCGGCCAGCGCGACACTGTTCAAGCGGGTCACGTGGTGCAGCGGAAACCCGGCGATTTCCACGTCGGAATAGTCGGCCTGCCATCCAAGATCCTGCTGATGCGCGAACCAACCGGTGATGGCGCTGCGCAGCCCATACCCGGCTATGGCCCAATACCCGCCCCAGAGGATGGTCAGAAATATGAACACTCGTACCAGTCGGCGCATCGCAAATGGCCCTTTTTCCTGCCTTGGAATTGATGTTTATAGGCCTAAACGGGCAAGGACCAGAACTATGACGATGTGGGTATTCGGATACGGGTCGCTGTTGTGGAATCCGGGCTTTCCTGTGGCCCGGCGCGAGCAGGCGACACTTCACGGCTATGCGCGGTCATTTTGCATGCGGTCGATCCATCACCGCGGAACCGAGGAAAACCCCGGACTTGTCCTGGCCTTGGACGAACACCCGGATGCCCATTGCAAGGGCTTGGCGCTGGCGGTCGAACCAGGCCATGAGGAACGCACCCTTGAGGAACTGCGCGAGCGCGAATTGATCTCGTCAGCCTATGTGGAGAAGATGCTGGACGTGCATCTGGACAGTGGCCAGACGGTGACGGCAGTGACTTATGTGATCGATCCCGACCACGTGCAGTATTGCGGGGGCCTGCCGCTGGAGGAGCAGGCGCAAATCATCGCGCAGGCCGTGGGCGGCCGCGGCCCCAACCCCGAGTATCTTTACAATACCGCTGAACACCTGTCCGAGATCGGGTTGCACGACCCGGATCTTGAGTGGTTGGCGCAACGGGTGCGCAGCTTGACCGCATAAACCTTTGGCTTTGCCACCAGATTTTCGATAGATTCGCCTAAGAGCAGGCAAAACCGGGAAAGACGCGCATGGCGCATGTACAGCAGGGCGCGAGACCGCATTTCTCGCAACCGATCCGTCAAATCGTGATGATGCTGATCGCCATCGGGCTGTCGGGCCTGGGCGTGTTCATGGCTCTGCCCTACGTGCTGCCGGTTTTTTATGCCAACCCCTATCTGAACGGATTCATCCTGCTGGTCTTCGTCATCGGCGTGGTGGCCTGTTTCTATCAGGTGACCCAGTTGATCGGTTCGGTTCGCTGGATCGAAGCGTTCGTGGGCGGCGTCGTGCGCGAAGACGCTCGTACACCGCAGCTGTTGGCCCCTTTGGCGTCGCTGCTTCGCGCACGCGGCGCGAAATCGCAGATCAGCTCGACATCGACCCGGTCGATCCTGGATTCGGTCGCGGAACGGGTCGAGGAAGAGCGGGAATTCACCCGTTACATCACCAACGTACTGATCTATCTGGGTCTTCTGGGCACATTCTTCGGCTTGGCAACAACGGTTCCTGCAATTGTCGACACCATTCGCAGCCTGAACCCCCAAGAGGGCGAAGAAGGCCTGGCCGTATTCAATCGCCTGATGAGTGGTCTCGAATCCCAGCTGCAAGGCATGGGCGTGGCGTTCGGGTCCTCTCTGTTGGGGCTTGCCGGATCGCTGATCGTGGGTTTGCTCGAACTGTTCGCCGGCCACGGGCAGAACCGTTTCTACCGTGAGCTTGAGGAATGGCTGTCGTCGATCACGCGCGTCGGATTTGCCGCCGGAGACGAAGGTGGTGCGGAACTGGCGGTGCTGACCCCGGTCCTTGATGCCATGTCCGAGCAGATGGACGCGCTGCAGGATCTGTTCGCGGCCCAAGAGTCGGATCGCGCCGAGGTATCGGCCAAGCTGGGTGCATTGGTCGATGTCATCGCGGACATGAACCAGCGACAGGCGGAAACCGAAGGGGTCACCGCCGCGCTTGAGCGGATCGCGTTGGGGCAGGACGCGCTGCTGGATCACATGCGTGAACATGGTGCGGGCGAGGGGATCGACGCCGAAAGCCGGATGCGGCTGCGGTCGATGGACGTGCAGCTTCTGCGCATTCTCGAAGAAATCTCGGCCGGTCGCCAGGACAGCATGAACGAACTGCGCAAGGATTTCGAACTGCTGGTCAAGGCGCTGACGCTTCCGCGCGGGGCGGCGCGCCATACACCGGGCGGAGAATAACACATGGCCCTGTCTCGTCGAACCGGTCAGCGTTTCCAGGGCTCGGTCTGGCCCGGCTTCGTTGATGCGATCACGGGGCTGCTTATGGTCATGACCTTTGTGCTGACCATTTTCATGGTCGTGCAGTTCGTGCTGCGCGAAACCATCTCCGGACAGGAAGACGAGCTGACGGCTCTGTCGGACGAAGTGGCCGCCCTTGCGGATGCTTTGGGCCTGGAAGAGCGCGAGAACAGCCGCCTGCAGGCCCGGTTGGGGGCTCTGAACACGACGCTGTCGCAAGCCGAAGAGGATCTGAGCCAGGCACAGGCCTTGATCTCGTCACTCACCTCGGAGCGTGACCAGCGCGCGGCCGAGTTGGAAGAGGCGCAGACTCGTATCACAGGGTTCGAAGCGCAAGTCGCCGCGCTTTTGGCTGATCAGGCGCGTGCGCAGGGCGATATTGCCGAATTGGAATCCCAACGCGAGCAACTGCTGTCCGAGCAGGAGGCATTGAACCTAGCCTTGGCCCAAACCCGTGCGGAGGTGGATGCCGAGGCCGAGGCTGCACGGCTGGCGGCTGCACGCCGCGAAGCGCTGGAGGCCTTGGTGGCCGACCTTGAGCAAGCGGACAGCGCGCGCGCGGCGCAGATCGCGGAATTGCAAAGCCAATTGTCCGAAGAGGAAGCCGCCCGCGTCGCCGAAGCTGCTGCCGCTGAGGCACTGCGCAACAGATTGCAGAATGCGGATGCTGAATTGACGGCCATGACCCTGGCGTTGGAGGAGCAGCGCAAGAAGGCCGAGGAAACACTGACACTGTTGGCCGCCGCGCAGTCGGCCAAGGCTGAGCTTGAGCGGCAATTCGGTGAGTTGAATGACGAGGAGCTCAAGGCTCAGCTTGAAGCAGCCCTTGCGGCGCGAACCGAAGCCGAGGCTGAGGCCGAAAGCCAGCGGACGCTGGCCGAGCAGCGCGACGCCTTGCTTGCCGTTGCCCGGGAAACGATCGCCACCGAAAAGGCTCTGTCCGCAAAGGCGCAACGCCAGACGGCCCTGTTGAACCAGCAGATCGCCGCATTGCGCGGCCAATTGGGGTCGTTGCAGGCGCTGCTGGATGACTACAAAGACAGGAATGCCGAAGCCGAGGTGCAAATTCAGACCCTTGGGCAGGACCTGAACGCGGCCCTTGCCCGGGCCGCTTCCGAGGAACGGCGCCGCCGCTTGTTGGAAGAGGCTGAACGCGTCCGTCTGGAGGCCGAGGCCGAGAAACTGGCCGGTCAGAATCAGGAACTTACGGCACAGGCCGAAGACCTGCAGAGGTACCGCTCCGAGTTCTTTGGTCGCCTGCGCGACGTACTGGGCAACCAGGAAGGCGTTCGGATCGAGGGCGACCGCTTCGTATTCTCGTCCGAGGTGCTGTTCCCACCCGGTTCGGCGGTTCTGTCCGAGGATGGCCGGCGCGAGGTCGCGAAAGTGGCGGGCATTCTGCGTGGGATTGCGGCGGACATTCCGCCCGAATTGAACTGGGTCATCCGGGTCGACGGTCACACGGACAATATCCCGCTGAACGGAACAGGACGCTATCGCGACAATTGGGAGCTCAGCCAAGGGCGGGCGCTGTCGGTCGTGCGCTACATGGTCGAACAGCTGGGCATTCCGCCGGAACGCCTGTCAGCGAACGGATTTGGCGAGTTTCAACCTGTAGATACGGCGGACACTCCGGAAGCGCGGGCAAAGAATCGTCGCATCGAATTGAAGCTGACCGAACGCTAAGCCAGTGTCAGCGCGGCCCGAAGCGGAAGCTGGGATCGGGTGTGCCCGCAAAACAGCGTGGAACAACCGGGTAGTCGTCGGTCAGAAAATACGCGTAGGTGCCCGAAGGAAACGCGGCCGAGACGGTCATGGCACCATTGCATTCGTCGAGCGCTCCAAGTCCTGCCACGAACTCGTAGTCTTCGTTGAACGTTCCATCATGTCGTCCGTCAGGGGCGGCGCCGCCAGGGCGCTGGCCGGCCTTCAGCCGGTAGGAAGAGGTCATTTGCGTGACATTGCCGCCCACCAAACCGGTTCGGGCGTAAATCGGAAACCCGTCCGCTGCATACCCGATCAACGGAGAGTGTTCTTTCGGTGACAAGCCCTGCAGTTCGATCAGGCCGGTCGGAACCCCGTGGTAGTGATATTTTCCGTTTGGTTGGACATGTGCGAAATTGGCATCGAGCCCAAGGGCGATCGCGCCACCCAAGGCATTGTAGGAGCGGCCCGACCGGGGATCGCCGTGCCAGAATTCAGCGGCCAGTGGGTCAAAGACGACCCCAGTCAGAGTCACGCCAAAGTTCCACCCCATGCGCAGAGGTGTCGGGGTTGCATTCGCCCTCGGAACGGCCGGCACGCTCAACTTGACCGGCTGCTCGGCGATATGATGCGGGTTGCCTTTGTTCGGAAAGCGACCGACCAGATGACTGGGGATGCCATTGCCGGTAATCGACAAGGTCCGGCCTTGTTCGGTGATCTCTGATCTGTTGACGCCTGGGTTGACGGTCGCCGGTTCGAGGTTCAACGGCTGGGCGCGGGTTTCGTCATGAAAGCGAAACCGATGCTGGGCAGAGGCGATAACGCCGACGACCGAGGCCGCGAAGGCGATGCTCCAAATGACGGCGATTTTTTTGGACACTGTGCTGCTCCACTCCAAAGGCTTTGGTTTGAAACGTGGCGCGCAGCGGTTTCCGTCGCTGGGAACTGTCTTTTTGGAGGATACTGGCAGGAGAGGGGGGCGGCCACTCACGAAATCGCCCGGCAGAACTGGCTGCCGGGCGACGAGACTTGTTTGATTGGACCGAGGTCTAGTCCGCGGTCAGCAGCGGCGGCTTGTCGCCCGAGATCCGCGGATTGTCCGGGCCGACAATCTCGAGATCCAGATCGCCTTTCATGACCGAGACCCGCACAACACCGCCCTTGGCCAGCTTTCCGAACAGCAGTTCTTCGGCCAACGGTTTCTTGATGTGTTCCTGGATGACCCGGCCCAGCGGCCGTGCGCCCATCTTGTCGTCATACCCCTTGTCGGCCAGCCACTCGGCGGCTTTCGGAGTCAGGTCGATGGTCACGCCACGATCCAGCAGTTGCGCCTCAAGCTGCAGGACGAATTTTTCGACCACTTGCAGGATGACCTCTTTGGGCAGCGGCGCGAACGAGATTACCGCGTCCAAACGGTTGCGGAATTCAGGCGTAAACATCCGTTCGATTGCGGCGGTATCTTCACCCTCACGCCGGTCGCGGGCAAAGCCGATTGCGGCCTTGGCCTGTTCCTGCGCACCTGCGTTCGAGGTCATGATCAACACCACGTTGCGGAAATTCACCGTGCGGCCGTTGTGATCGGTCAGTTCGCCGTGGTCCATCACCTGCAGCAGGATGTTGAACACATCAGGGTGGGCCTTCTCGATCTCGTCCAGCAGCAGCACGCAATGCGGGTGCTGGTCGACGCCATCGGTCAGCAGTCCGCCCTGATCAAATCCGACATAGCCTGGAGGCGCACCGATCAGACGGCTGACCGCGTGTTTCTCCATGTATTCCGACATGTCGAAGCGCAGCAGTTCCACGCCGAGCGTATCGGCCAGTTGCTTGGCGACTTCGGTTTTGCCCACACCGGTCGGGCCAGCGAACAGGTAGTTGCCGATCGGTTTTTCCGGCTCGCGCAGACCGGCCCGCGCCAGCTTGATTGCGCTGGACAGAGCCTCGATTGCCTGGTCCTGCCCGAACACCACCCGTTTCAACGAGTTCTCAAGGTCCTTCAGAACCTCTGCATCGTCCTTGGTGACGTTCTTGGGCGGAATGCGCGCGATCTTGGCCACCACGGCCTCGATCTCCTTAACGCCGATGGTTTTGCGCCGCTTGCTTTCCGCGACCAGATGCTGGGCCGCACCGGCCTCGTCGATCACGTCGATCGCCTTGTCGGGCAGCTTGCGGTCGTTGATGTAACGCGCAGACAGCTCGACCGCGGTCTTGATCGCGTCGGCGGTGTATTTGATGTCGTGATGCTCTTCGAAATAGGGCTTGAGACCGCGCAGGATCTTCACGCTGTCCTCGACCGACGGCTCGTTCACGTCGATCTTCTGGAACCGACGCGACAGCGCGCGATCCTTCTCGAAGTGCTGGCGGAACTCTTTGTAGGTGGTCGAGCCCATGGTGCGCAGCTTGCCACCCTGCAACGCGGGTTTCAGCAGGTTCGAGGCATCCATGGCGCCGCCCGAAGTGGCACCCGCACCGATCACGGTGTGAATCTCGTCGATGAACAGCACGGCGTCGGGGTGATCCTCAAGCTCGGTCACCACGGCCTTGAGCCGTTCTTCGAAATCGCCGCGATAGCGCGTGCCGGCCAGCAATGCGCCCATGTCCAGCGAATAGATGGTCGTGTTCGACAGAACCTCGGGCGCGTCGCCCTGAACGATCTTGTAGGCCAGGCCTTCTGCAATCGCCGTCTTGCCCACGCCCGGATCACCCACCAGCAGCGGGTTGTTCTTGCGGCGGCGGCACAGAACCTGGATGCAACGCTCGACCTCGTCGGCGCGACCGATCAGAGGGTCTACATCGCCGGCGCGGGACTTGGCGTTCAGGTCCACGCAATACTTGCCCAACGCGCTTTCCTTCTGGTCGGCGTCACCGGAGGCGTTCTGCGCTTCCTCTTCACCCTGATCAGCGCCGGTCACCGGACGGTTTTCACCAAATGCCGGGTCTTTGGCGACGCCGTGGGCGATGAAATTCACCGCGTCATAACGCGTCATGTCCTGCTCTTGCAGGAAGTATGCCGCGTTGCTTTCCCGTTCGGCAAAGATGGCCACCAGAACATTCGCCCCGGTCACCTCGGTTCGGCCCGAGCTTTGCACATGGATCGCGGCGCGCTGTATAACACGCTGGAACGCGGCTGTCGGTACGGCTTCGGACCCGTCGATGTCTGTCACCAGATTGGACAGATCCTCGTCGATGAACTCGACCAGAGAGCTGCGCAATTCGTCCAGATCCACGCTGCACGCCTTCATGACGCGCACCGCATCGGGTTCTTCCAGCAGCGCCAGCAGCAGATGCTCCAGCGTTGCGAATTCGTGACGCCGTTCGTTTGCAGCCGCCAGGGCCGCGTGAATGGCTTGTTCCAGTGTGCTCGAGAATGAAGGCACGCGGGTGCTCCTCTGTATTGGGCCGGAAGGGGTTCGAGTATTGGCCGGATCCCCATCCCAACCATGACCTCATACTTTTAGAGTTTGGTTGATCATGGCGCGGCTTCAAGGGTTTTCTTTCACTTGACAGTCACATTTAATGTGACCGTGGCCGTGAAGAAGACCAATTAGGCATCAGAAGCGGTCTTTTCTACCCCGGATCTCGGCAAAAACCGCGACCGGGTCAGCCCCCACCATTCCAAGCTGCGCCTGAATCTTGGGATCAGTGGCGCGCAGGAACGGATTGGTCGCCTTTTCCTCGCCCAGATTAGACGGCACGGTCGCGCGACCCTCTGCCCGTGCCTGATCGATCTCATTCACTCGTTGCTGCAGCGCTGTGTTGTCAGGATCAATTGTCACCGCAAACCGGGCGTTTGACTGGGTGTATTCGTGACCCGAGCAGACCGACGTCTCGTCGGGCAAAGCAGCGAGTTTCGAAAGCGAGGTCCACATTTGCGCGGCGTCTCCTTCGAACAAGCGCCCGCATCCCAGCGCCATCAGGCTGTCGGCCGTGAATACCACCGCGCTTTTGGGCATGTAATAGGCCACATGCCCAACCGTGTGCCCCGAGACATCCAAGACCTCGACAGGTTCGCCCCCAATCTCGAACCGGTCTCCGTCGGCGACCTGTTTGTCGAGGGGAGGGAGCCGGTGAGCGTCGGCCGCCGCACCAATCACCTGTGCTGGGTGCTGCTCGAGGATGCCCGGCAAGCCGTCGACGTGATCCCAGTGGTGATGGGTCAGAAGGACATGGCTCAGGCGCCAGCCGCGTGCGGTCAATTCGGCCAGAATGGGCCCGGCCTCCGGGGCGTCGACCAGGGCCGTCTGTCCGCTTGTCGGGTCATGTGCCAGAAAAGCATAATTGTCGGAAAGGCAGGGGATGGTGACGATCTCAAGAGGCATGGCCTTTTGCCCTTTCGTTGTTAGACTGCGCTCAGCTAAGCCGATCGACCGGGTATCTGCAATGCATCTTGATGTGCAGGATCTTAGGAACTTCTATTACCGCAGCACGCTGGGGCGTGCGGCGCAGGCTGCCATTCGTGGCCGGCTGATCGAACTGTGGCCCGAGGCCAAGGGCCAGACGGTGGCTGGATTCGGTTTTGCGGTGCCTTTGTTGCGCCCTTATCTTGCTGACGCGCGGCGTGTCATCGGCCTGATGCCCGGACCGCAAGGGGTGATGCCTTGGCCCGCCGGTATGCAGAATGTATCGGTGCTGACCGAGGAAACTCAGTGGCCGATCGAAACCGGTCATGTGGACAAGCTGGTGGTCATGCACGGGCTCGAGACCTCGGAACGGCCCAGTCAACTGCTTGAAGAATGCTGGCGTGTTCTGGGGCCGGGCGGTCGGGCGGTGTTTGTCGTTCCCAATCGGGCCGGGCTTTGGTCCCGAACGGACCGAACGCCTTTTGGCTACGGACATCCGTATTCGGCAACGCAATTGGAGAACCAGCTGCGCGCACATCATTTCGTACCCGAGATGCACTGTTCCGCGCTTTACCTGCCGCCCTCCTTCCGGCGGTTCTGGCTGCGCTCGGGTGGGTTGATCGAAAAGACAGGGCAACGGATCCCGACCATCATGGCCGGTGGTGTTCTGATGGTCGAAGCCAGCAAGCTGGTCCGGCCACCAAGCGGCAGCGTGACCAAGGATGCCGAAAAACGCCCCATCAAAGCGCTGGACGGATTGTTGAAGCCGGCGTGAACCGGCGCGCATCCACGAGCGCGGGATCCCCGGAAAAATGAGGGAAAAAGGCCACAGGAATCGCAAAAACAGGCAACTTGGTAACATTTTTCACGCCGGCGAATGGGTTCAAACCGTCGCAGTTTACGTAACCAATTGAAAAGAAAGATTTTGTGGATAAAGCTGACCCCGGCATAACATATTGCTAGGTGGCTTAGGCTCTGCTACATCCCCGGTGATTTTGATCCCCGCCCTTTCAGGACGGGGTTTCCTCACGCCCCCGGTTCAGCTGCCGCACGCGAAATCGGGGCCCAAAATATCGGAAGGGTGGACGTGTCCGAACCAGCTTCGATTTCGACCGGCATAGCCAAGCGCTATGCAACGGCGATCTTCGAGATCGCAAAAGAGAACAAGGACCTTGCAGGTCTGGAAACCGGCATCAATGACCTTTCGGCTGCATTGGGTGAAAGCGCGGACCTGCGCGAGGTGATCTCTTCGCCGCTGATCTCCCGGGCCGACCAGCAGGCGGCCATCACCGCCGTGGCCGACAAGATGGGCCTGCACCCGATCATGCGCAACACGCTGGCTCTTATGGCGCAGAAGCGCCGTTTGTTCGTGCTGCCGCAACTGATCAAGGTTCTGCGCGAAATGCTGGCCGACGAACGCGGCGAAGTGACTGCCGAAGTTGCCTCGGCCAAGGCGCTGACCAAGACCCAGCTGGAAAAACTGTCCAAGACACTGTCCGAGCGCGTAGGCAAGGACGTGACCATCAATGCGACCGTCGATGAAAGCCTCATCGGTGGTCTTGTCGTCAAAGTGGGCTCGCAGATGATCGACAGTTCGATCCGCTCCAAGCTCAATTCCCTACAGAATGCAATGAAAGAGGTCGGATAAATGGGTATCCAAGCCGCAGAGATTTCTGCAATCCTGAAAGACCAGATCAAGAATTTTGGTCAAGAAGCAGAGGTGGCCGAAATCGGCCGCGTGCTGAGCGTCGGTGACGGTATTGCCCGTGTTTACGGCCTGGACAATGTGCAGGCGGGTGAAATGGTCGAGTTCCCCGGCGGCATCATGGGCATGGCGCTGAACCTCGAAGCCGACAACGTCGGTGTCGTGATCTTCGGCTCGGACCGTGACATCAAGGAAGGTGACACCGTCAAGCGCACCAACTCTATCGTGGACGTTCCGATCGGGGACGAACTGTTGGGCCGTGTTGTTGACGGTCTGGGCAACCCGCTGGACGGCAAAGGCCCGATCAATGCCAAGCAGCGCGGCGTCGCAGACGTCAAGGCGCCGGGCATCATCCCGCGTAAGTCGGTGCACGAGCCGATGGCGACCGGCCTGAAGTCGGTTGACGCGATGATCCCGATCGGCCGTGGCCAGCGTGAGCTGATTATCGGCGACCGTCAGACCGGCAAGACCGCCGTGGCTCTGGACACCATCCTGAACCAGAAGGTCTACAACGAAGCCGCTGGCGACGATGAATCGAAGAAGCTGTACTGCGTCTACGTGGCCATCGGCCAGAAGCGTTCGACCGTGGCTCAGCTGGTGAAGAAACTGGAAGAATCCGGCGCCATCGAATACTCGATCGTCGTAGCCGCAACCGCGTCCGACCCGGCGCCGATGCAGTTCCTGGCACCCTATGCCGCAACCGCGATGGCCGAATACTTCCGCGACAACGGCCGACACGCGCTGATTATCTATGATGACCTGTCGAAACAGGCCGTCGCCTATCGTCAGATGTCGCTGCTGCTGCGCCGTCCGCCGGGCCGCGAAGCCTATCCGGGTGACGTTTTCTACCTGCACTCGCGCCTGCTGGAGCGTTCGGCCAAGCTGAACGAAGACTTCGGCGCCGGTTCGCTGACCGCTCTGCCGGTCATCGAAACCCAGGGCGGCGACGTGTCGGCCTTTATTCCGACCAACGTGATCTCGATCACCGACGGCCAGATCTTCCTGGAAACTGAGCTGTTCTATCAGGGCATCCGCCCCGCCGTGAACACCGGTCTGTCGGTTTCGCGTGTGGGTTCGTCGGCTCAGACCAACGCGATGAAATCGGTCGCTGGTCCGGTGAAACTGGAACTGGCCCAGTATCGTGAAATGGCTGCATTTGCGCAGTTCGGTTCGGACCTCGACGCCGCAACCCAGCAGCTGCTGAACCGTGGTGCGCGTCTGACCGAGTTGATGAAGCAGCCGCAGTACTCGCCGCTGACCAACGCGGAAATCGTATGCGTGATCTTCGCCGGCACCAACGGCTATCTCGACAAGATCGACGTTTCGGACGTTGGCCGCTATGAGGCCGGTCTGCTGGCGCATCTGCGCGGCAAGCATGCCGATCTGCTGCAGTGGATCACCGACGAAGATCCCAAGATCAAGGGCGAGGCTGCCGACAAGATCAAGGCTGCGCTGGACGAATACGCCGCAACCTTCGCTTAAGGAGACGCGGCGATGCCAAGTCTAAAGGACCTTAAAAACAGGATCGAGTCGGTCAAATCGACCCGCAAGATCACCAAGGCCATGCAGATGGTCGCGGCTGCAAAACTGCGCCGCGCCCAGGAATCTGCCGAAGCCTCGCGCCCCTATGCCGAGCGGTTCAATGCCGTGATGGCGGGGCTGGCAGCATCGGTCGGGGGCAGCGACAGCGCCCCCAAGCTGCTGCGCGGCACGGGCAGCGACGATGTTCACCTTCTGGTCGTCATGACGGCCGAGCGTGGGCTCTGCGGCGGCTTCAACTCGAACATCTCCAAGTTGGCTCGCGCGAAGGCGGATGAGCTGCGCGGCAAGGGCAAGACGGTCAAGATCCTGACCGTCGGCAAGAAAGGCCGCGACGCGCTCAAGCGTGACTATGGTGATCTGTTCGTCGGTCACATCGACCTGAGCGAGGTCAAGCGCATCGGCTATGCCAACGCGCAGGACATCGCAAAGGACATCCTGTCGCGTTTCGACGCGGGCGAGTTCGACGTTGCCACGATCTTCTACGCGAAGTTCCAGAACGTCGTGACCCAGATCCCGACGGCCCAGCAGATCATCCCCGCCTCGTTCGAGGAGACCGAAGGGGACGACAGCGGCGCCGTGTTCGATTACGAGCCCAGCGAAGAGGCCATCCTGGCCGAATTGCTGCCCAAGGGGGTCGCCACGGCGATCTTCTCGGCTCTGCTTGAAAACGGGGCCTCGGAACAGGGTGCACGGATGTCCGCGATGGACAACGCGACGCGCAACGCGGGCGAGATGATCGACAAGCTGACGATCCAGTTCAACCGCTCACGTCAGGCCGTGATCACCAACGAGCTGATTGAAATTATTTCCGGCGCCGAAGCGCTGTAGAGACAAACCGGAGACGAAACATGGCGAATGCAAAAGGCAAAGTCACACAGATCATCGGGGCCGTCGTCGACGTGCACTTCGAAGATCAGTTGCCTGAAATTCTGAACGCACTTGAAACTGAAAACAACGGCAAGCGCCTGGTGCTGGAAGTTGCCCAGCACCTGGGTGAAAACACCGTCCGGACCATCGCGATGGACGCGACCGAAGGTCTGGTCCGTGGCGCGGATGTTGTCGACACCGGCGCACCTATCTCGGTTCCGGTTGGCAACGCCACCCTGGGCCGCATCCTGAACGTTGTCGGCGAGCCGATCGACGAAAAAGGCCCGGTCGAAGCGACTGAAACCCGTGCCATCCACCAGCCCGCGCCCGAGTTCGACGAACAGTCGACCGAGTCGGAAATCCTGGTCACCGGCATCAAGGTGGTTGACCTGCTGGCGCCCTACGCCAAAGGCGGCAAGATCGGCCTGTTCGGCGGCGCCGGCGTGGGCAAGACCGTTCTGATCATGGAACTGATCAACAACATCGCGAAAGTGCACTCGGGCTTCTCGGTGTTCGCCGGTGTTGGTGAACGGACCCGTGAAGGCAACGACCTGTACCACGAGATGATCGAATCGAACGTCATCAAGCCCGACAACCTGTCGGAAAGCCAAGTGGCCCTGGTCTACGGTCAGATGAACGAACCTCCGGGGGCGCGTGCCCGTGTTGCTCTGACCGGTCTGACCCTGGCCGAGCAGTTCCGCGACCAGTCCGGTACCGACGTTCTGTTCTTCGTCGACAACATCTTCCGCTTCACACAGGCGGGCTCCGAGGTGTCGGCTCTGCTGGGCCGTATTCCTTCGGCCGTGGGTTACCAGCCGACGCTGGCCACCGACATGGGCGCCCTGCAGGAACGCATCACCTCGACCAAGAAGGGCTCGATCACCTCGGTGCAGGCGATCTACGTGCCTGCGGACGACTTGACCGACCCCGCGCCGGCAACCTCGTTCGCCCACCTGGACGCAACCACCGTTCTGAACCGTGCGATCTCGGAAAAGGGTATCTACCCGGCCGTGGACCCGCTCGACTCGACCTCGCGCCTGCTTGACCCCGCCATCGTCGGCGAGCGTCACTACAAGGTTGCGACCGACGTTCAGCAGATCCTCCAGCGCTACAAGTCGCTGCAGGACATCATCGCCATCCTCGGCATGGACGAACTGTCGGAAGAGGACAAGCTGACCGTGGCCCGTGCCCGTAAGATCGAGCGCTTTCTGTCGCAGCCGTTCGACGTGGCCGAAGTCTTCACCGGTTCGCCCGGCGTTCAGGTTCCGCTGGAAGTCACCATCGACTCGTTCGAGCGTGTCGTGGCCGGCGAATTCGACCACCTGCCCGAAGCGGCATTCCTGATGGTTGGCGGTATCGACGAAGTGATCGCCAAAGCCGAGAAGATGGCCGCAGCAGCTGCCTAAGGAGTATCCCCGATGGCAAACACGATGCAATTCGACCTCGTCAGCCCGGAGCGGAGCCTTGCTTCGCTTCAGGCCAGCGCGGTCCAGATTCCCGGCGCGGACGGGGACATGACGGCGATGCCCGATCATGCCCCCACCATCACCACGCTGCGTCCGGGCATCCTGAAGGTCGAAGCGCCCGAAGGGTCCAGCGAATACCTGGTCACCGGCGGGTTTGCCCAGATCAACGGCGATGCCCTGTCGGTACTGGCCGAAAAGGCCATCCCGGTTGACGAAGTGACCCGCTCCCATCTGGACGAGCTGATTGCCGAGGCCCGCGCCTCGCACGAGGCGGCGAAGGAAAACGGCGAACAGACCATTGTCGACGAGGCAGCCAAGCTGCTGGCCGACATGGAAGCGCTGGGAACGCATATGAGCCTGTAACGGCCGATGCACTGTCAGAATTGGAAACGGCCCTGCTGCTGCGGGGCCGTTTTTTTGTCGTGATTTCGCCGAAAGGTCAGGATAAGTTGCGGAAATTCATAGGAATTGATGCGCAATGAAGAAATTTTTGACCCACCCCATCGGAATTGACCGAGGTGAAGAGGTTCTGTTCTCGGAATTCGCAGATGGCGGAGACATGTGGACGGGCGAGGGGCCGCGGGAACGTCGCCGGCCCGTCACCTTCAGCCAACCCTTCCGCACCCCGCCCGTCGTGCAGATTGGAGTGTCCTTGTGGGATGTCGATACCTCATCGGCCTTGCGTGCCGAGCTGCTGTCCGAAAATGTTACAACCACGGGCTTTGACGCGGTGTTCCGGACATGGTCGGACACACGTATCGCCCGGATCCGCGTGGCATGGACCGCGATCGGGGAAGTGGCCCACGAGGACGACTGGGATATTTCCTGACCCGCCGTTCCCAGCGGGTCCTTTGTAATGACCTAGGGCTCGATCATTGCCACGCGTTTCGCGTGCCGGCCGCCTTCGAATTCGGTGCTCAGAAAGGCATCGACAATATCCAGCGCCAATCCAGTGCCAACAACACGCGCGCCGATCGACAGCATGTTGGCGTCATTGTGCTGGCGGATCATGCGGGCGGAGAACGCATCCGAACAGACGCCGCAGCGGATGCCCGGAACCTTGTTTGCAGCCATCATGATACCCTGCCCCGTGCCGCACAGGACAATGCCCAATTGGCACTCGCCCGAGACGACGGCCTCGGCGGCGGCTTTGCCGTGCTTGGGGTAATCCGTGCTTTCGGGGCTGTCAGGGCCGAGATCTAGAACGTCCCAGCCTTGTGCTGCTGCAAAAGCGGCAATTTCCTTGCGCAGGTCGATGGCAGCGTGATCGCTGGAAAGAACCAGACGTTTGTTGGCGGTCATGGGAATGGCTTTCCGGTTTCTTCAGTCGGTGTGGTACAGGGATTCGTAGATCGGGATCAGGGTCTTGTCTTCGAACAGCGACGAAACCGATGTGCCCTGCCAGATGTTCAGAATGGCCTGTGTGAAGATCGGGGCCGTCGGCACCGTGCGGATATTCTTTGCCTTTTTGATGTCTTCGGTCGGCATGATCGTGTCGGTCAGAACAAGCGATTTCATCACCGAGTTCGAGACGCGTTCAACGGCCGGGCCGCTCATGACGCCATGAGTGATGTACGAGTGAACCTCGCGTGCGCCGTTGTCTATCAGCACCTGCGCCGCTTTGCACAGCGTTCCGGCCGTGTCGCAAATGTCGTCGACGATCAGGCAGATCTTGTCCTTCACGTCGCCGATCACGGTCATCTCGGCCACTTCCCCGGCTTTTTCACGTCGTTTGTCGACGATCGACAGAGGAGCGCTGATCCGCTTGGCCAACTCGCGGGCGCGAGCCACGCCGCCGACGTCGGGCGAAACCACCATCAGGTCGTCCATTTGGTCGCGGAACTGGTCCTTCACGTCCAGCGCAAAGATCGGAGAGGCATACAGGTTGTCGACCGGCATGTCGAAAAACCCTTGGATCTGTGCCGCATGCAGATCCATCGTCAGGATGCGTTCGATCCCGGCGCCGGTCAGCATGTTGGCCACCAGCTTGGCGCTGATCGGGGTGCGCGCCTTGGTGCGGCGATCCTGGCGGGCGTATCCGAAATAGGGGATAACCGCGGTGATCCGCGCCGCCGAGGACCGACGCAGCGCATCGGCGATGATCAGAAGCTCCATCAGGTTGTCGTTGGCCGGGTTCGAGGTGGGCTGAATAATGAACATGTCCTCGCCGCGGACATTCTCGAAAACCTCGACAAAGATCTCGCCATCGTTGAACCGTTCGACCCGCGCATCGACCAGACGCTGGTTGACGCCGCGGTGCAGGCTCATGCGGCGCGCGATGGTTTCGGCAAGCGGAAGGTTTGCGTTCCCAGCAATAAGCTTGGGTTCGTGATGTGTCGGCATCGGCTGAGGTCCCCGGGCAGCAGTGGCAATGTGACAGATTCGTGATGTTGACACCGCTTAGCATGGCCTTACGGTTCCGCAAAGATAACTGGGTGGAGAAAGTGCACATGGCCGACATTGACTACTTTTTTGCGACACTGTCGCCCTATTCCTATCTCGCCGGACTGCGGCTGGAGGAGATCGCGGCCAAGCATGGCGCCACCATCGCCTACAAGCCGGTCGACATCATTGCGCTGTTCGGGCGCACCGGCGGCGTGCCCCCCAAGGACCGCCATCCGTCGCGCATTGAATACCGGGCGCAGGAACTGGTGCGTCAGGCCAAGAAGACGGGCCTGCCGTTCAACCTGCAACCTGCACATTGGCCGACCAACGCAGCGCCGTCCTCATACGCCATCATCGCAGCCATTCAGGATGGGTCGGGTGATGTGGGCAAACTGTGCCATTCCTTTCTGCGCGCCTGCTGGGCCGAGGACAAGGACATCACGCAGGACGACGTGATCCGCGACTGTCTGGTCGGGGCGGGCTTTGATCCGGCGCTGGCCGACAGCGGCTTGCTGGTCGGGGCCGAGACCTATGCCGCCAACCTCGAAGAGGCGGTGGACCGCGGCGTGTTCGGCGCGCCTTTCTATATCACGCAGGACGATCAGCGGTTCTGGGGGCAGGACCGGCTTGACGATCTGGACGAGCATCTGGCGACGCTCAAGGCATGACCGTGGCCAAGGCCGTGCTGCCGCCCGTCCACGTTCGCACTCTTGGGGCGGGTGCCCGAAAGGTGCTGGCGCTGCATTGCACGATTGCGCATTCTGGTGCGTGGTCCGGTCTGGCGGCCGCTTTGGACGACCAGGCGACACTGACTGCACCCGACATGCTGTCGCACGGGCGCAGCCCGGATTGGGACGGGCAGGGAGATTTCTTCGACCTGACCACAGCTTTGTCGCGGGCGCAGCTGAGCGAACCGATGGACGTGATCGGGCATAGTTTCGGTGCGATGGTTGCCCTGCGGCTGGCCATCGAATACCCGGACCTTGTGCGCGGCGCCGTTCTGATCGAGCCGGTGTTCTTTGCGGTCGCCCACCAGGACGCCCCAGCGCTTGCGGCGCAGCACGCGGCCGAATCCCAGCCCTACAAGGCCGCCCTTGCCGAAGGCGACGCGCCCCGGGCCGCCCGTCTGTTCAACCGCATGTGGGGCACGACCGACCGCAGCCCGCGCTGGCCGGACCTGCCCGAGCGAACCCGAAATGCGATGATCCGGGGTGTTGGCGTGGTCGGCGCGGTCGGGGGGCCGCTGTTCCGCGACACCACCGGCCTGTTGGCCCCGACGGCCATGGCGCGGGCGGACATGCCGATCCTGCTGCTGCATGGATCGGCCTCGCACCCGATCATGGCCGTGGTCAATGCCGGGCTTTGCGCCCGCTTGCCCAATGCGCGGCAGGGCGTTCTTGAGGGGGCAGGGCATATGCTGCCCATCTCGCACCCGGGCGAGACGGCCGCGCAGATCGACACTTTCTGGAGCGCTTAAAGCAGCGCCAGGAACCGGTCGATTTCTTCTGTCGGAGTCGACCAGTCGCAGACGAACCGGCAGGCCAGCATCTCGTCCTCGTCCGGGCCGTCCAGGGGGGCGCCCCACAGGTGATAGACCGCACCGGCCGCGTGCAGCCGCTTGTGCAGGCTGCGGGGAAAGCTGGCAAAGATGATGTTGGCCTGGGGTTCATGCAGGAACTGCGCCCCCGCAGCCCGCAGCCCATCGGCCAGACGCGCACAGTTGGCGTTGGCCTTTCGGGCCGAGCGCAGCCACAGATCATCGCGCAGGTAGGCCGCCATCTGGGCCGACAGATACCGGTGCTTGGAAAACAGATGCGCCCCGCGCTTGCGGCGCAGCTCGAACTCCCAGGCCTTGCTTTCGTCGAAGAAGACTACCGCTTCGACCCCCATCAGCCCGTTCTTGGTGCCGCCAAAGCTGACCGCATCCACGCCCGCCTTCCATGTCATCTCGGCCGGGGAACAATTCAGCGCGACCAGCGCATTGGTGAACCGCGCGCCATCCATGTGGACGGGCAGGCCGAACTCCTTGGCGACCCCGCACAGCGCCTGCAGCTCGGCCAGCGAATAGACCGAGCCGCGCTCGGTCACCTGTGTGATCGACACCGGACCGCGTTGTGGCCCGTGCACGCCGCGTGTCTCTTCGGCGGCGATGGTGCGGCGCAGTGCATCCGGCTGCATCTTGTCGCCGCCGGGAACCAGCGTCAGCTTGGCGCCGGTGTAGAATTCGGGCGCGTTGCACTCGTCCTCATGAATATGCGCGACGGGCGAGCAGAATACGGTCTCCCACGGCTGCGACAGGGTCGCCAGAGCCAGCGAGTTTGCCGCCGTTCCGGTCGCCACCAGATAGACCGCCGCCCCGGGCGCCTCAAAGATGGCGCGGATCCGGTCGCGCACCTCGTTCATCAGATCGTCGGCGCCATAGGCCATCTGATAGCCCTGATTGGCCTCGGCCAGCGCGGTCAGGACCTCGGGGTGGACGGGCCCGGAATTGTCAGAGGCGAAATGCATCAGGTTGGCTCCTCGATAATGTAGTCTTCCCACTCTTCCTCGGGCGTCTCGAATTCGGAAACGGTAAGCCCCTGAACCGAAACGCCGGCGGCGTGGACGCTGTCGGGCGACCCTGACAGCAACGGGTGCCAATCGTACAAGGGCTTGCCCTCCCACAACAGGCGGTAAGCGCAGGTTTGCGGCAGCCAGTAGGCGTGTTCGTGAATGTTGTCGGGGCGCATGACGATGCATTCCGGCACGAATTGGTGGCGGATGTCATACTGGGTGCAGCGGCAGGTCGCGTCATCCAGCAGCCGGCAGGCGACACGGGTCAGGGCAACCTCGCCACTGTCCTCGTCTTCAAGCTTGTTCAGGCAGCATTTGCCGCAGCCGTCGCACAGGGCTTCCCATTCGCGCGGGTTCATCTTTTGCAAGGGCTTGCGCTCCCAGAAACGCGGGGCCAGCCCGGCGCGGTCGATGGGATCCTTGCTCATGTCGCGGCCAGGATCTTGCACGCGCGATCGCAGTCTTCGGTCATCTGGGCGATCAGAGCATCGAGGCCGTCAAAGGTCATCTCGGGGCGCAGAAATTCGACCAGGCCAACCGAGAGGGTCGCACCATAGAGATCGCCGGAGAAGTCGAACAGGAAGGTTTCGATATTAGGCACCTCGCCGTGGAACATCGGCCGCACCCCGACCGAGGCCGCACCGTGATAGCTGCCGGCATGCGGGCCATCCAGCACGTCGACCAGAACCGCGTAGACGCCGAATTTCGGCGGGTGGATTCCTTCGATCGACATATTGGCCGTGGGAAAGCCCAATTCGCGGCCGCGCTGTTCGCCGCCGATCACCTCGCCTTCGATCCGGTGCCAGTGGCCCAGCATGGCCGCCGCGTCCCGCGGGCGGCCGTCGCTCAAGGCTTGCCGGATCGCGGTGGACGAGACCACGTGATCGGATTGCTGCATCAATGGGGCGATGGTGACACCGAACCCCATCTGCTGGCCGAACTGAACCATGTCCTGCGCCGTGCCGCTGCGGCCTTTGCCGAAACAGAAATCGGCCCCGATCACCACATGGGCCAGACCCAAGCCTTGGCAGATCACGTTGCGGCCGAATTCCTCGGGCGTCAGCCCGGCGAGCGCGGCGTTGAACGGCAGTTCGTAGAGTTTCTGTACGCCCAACTTCTCCAGCCGGTGCGCGCGCGCATTGCCCCGCATCAGACGAAAGGGCGGCGCGTCCGGGGCGAAATATTCGCGCGGGTGCGGCTCGAAGGTCAGAACGCCCAAGGGCGCATCGGGGCATGCCTTCCGGGCCAGATCTATCACCGACTGGTGGCCAATATGAACGCCGTCGAAATTCCCGATCGCAACGCTGGCGCCGCGGTCTTCTGGGTCTACAAACTGGAAATCCCGGATGATCTGCATGGGGCTTGCCTAGCGGGACTGTCCGCCGGGTTCAAGCGGCAGTTCCAGACCAGCGCCCAGCAGGGCGTCAAAACCTGCCGTCAGTCGAATTTCCGTGATGGAGCCAAAACCATCGCCTCGCCAACCAGAACCTTCTTGCCGTCTACTGCGCAATGGCAATCCAGCTTGACCCGGCGCTTGGCGAAGTCGATGTCGATCACCTTGACTTCGGCATAGACCATGTCGCCGGGGCGGACCGGTGCAAGGAATTTGAGCGACTGGCCCATGTAGACGGTACCATGGCCCGGAAGCTGTTCACCGATCACGGCCGAGATCAGACCAGCTGTCAGCATCCCGTGGGCGATGCGCCCCTCGAAAATCGTATCGCGGGCATAGTCGTCATCCAGATGCACCGGGTTCCGGTCGGTCGAGACCTGGGCAAACATCTCGATGTCTTCGTCCGTCACCACTTTGCGCAGGTAGCGGGTCATGCCCATTTCGATGTCTTCGATACAGATCGTTCCGCGCGGAAGATTGTCCAACATGTTGCCCTCACTAAGCATCGGCCCGGCAACAAAAAATCACCAACGACCCAAGGTTGGCAACTTTATTACTTCGCAACTGCAGAAAATCAAGCGTTTTCTGCCTAGCGCAGACGGCCGATCGTATAGGTTGGGTTGATGTTTTCCTTGGAAATATAATCGCTTAAAGCATCCGGATCCGGCTGGTGCGACGTTTTTGTTTCCGATGCGGCCAGACCGCCGCTGATGAACAGGGAATCAATTCCCTCTCCCATGCCGCCGGCGATGTCGGTATGCGGACCGTCGCCGATGGCCAGAATCTCGTCATCCGGCACGTCCGTTCCCAGCGCATGCAGGCGACGCCGGGCCAGATCATAAATGGGCGGGTGTGGTTTGCCGAAATACAGGCTCTCGCCGCCCATTTCAGTATAAAGCTTGGCCAGCGCACCGGCGCACCATTCCCGAACTTCGCCCCGATCGACGACGATATCGGGATTGGCGCACAGCAGCTTCAGGCCTTTCTGCTTGGCATACAGGAAGTCCGGCCGATTCACGGCCGGATCGGCCATCGGGTCGAACGGGCCACAGCAGACGATCCCCTCGGCCTGGTCCAGCGGCACACGTTCGATGTGGATCGGGTGTTCCAGGATTTTCAGCGGCTCGAAGAAGCCGGCGTCGCGCTCCCATTCACCCATGAAATAGACTTTCTCACCCACGGCTCCGCGGAACATGGCGGATCGGGCCGAGTCACCACTGGTCGCGATGGTGTCGTAGCAGTCCGCGGGGACGTTGAACTGTTTCAACTGCTCGGCAACCCCGGCACGCGGCTTCGGAGAGTTCGTCACCAGAACCACCTTGCCGCCTCGGTCGCGATAGGCCTTCAACGCGGCAACAGCCTCGGGGTAGGCGGTAATGCCGTTGTGGACGCAGCCCCACAGATCCACGAACAGCGCCTTGTAACGGTCGGAAATCTGGTCAAGCGCGGAGATGATCTGTGTCATGCGGGCCTCGGGCTGTTGAAACGGCGTTGCGCCACCTATGGCAAAGCTGGCCCCACTTGACCAGAGGCAGCCGGGTGCAGGTCGTCATTCCTCGTCGCTCAGCTTTTCGACATCCGGGGCCTGTTGCACGGTTTCGGTGCCAAGAATGACCTGCGCGCCGATGCGGGTCTGGTACCGGATGACGGCGAGATAGCCGGGGCCAAGTTCATCCTGCAGGACGTCGACCAACGACGTTTCCCGCAGACTCTCGGGCAACAGCCCGGCAACGGACGAGACCTTGAATTGCGCCTCGGGCGGCAGATCGACGATCACCCAAACCTCGGCCCGTTTGCGCTTGGCATTCACGTCGATGCGGATGATCTCGACCGATACCGGGTCCGCCCAGTCGCGGATCGCTTGCGCAACCTCGGCCTCGGTACGGGTTTCCAGGTAACGGTTGTAGGTCGATTTGCCCAACTGGACCACGACGAAGGCCAGGAACGCCATGGTTATGACCACACCGGCAGTAAAGTTGAGCTTGCGCCGGCCCTTGCCGAATGCAACCGACCTTGCGGCATAGACGATATAGACCGCGCAGGCCGACAAAACGATCGCGCCAAGGTTGGTCGCGAACAAAAGACCCGCCTCGTAGGCGTCGGCGGGTTCGCCGAAATACAGCAGGATCCCGGACGCGGACAATGGCGGAACCAGAGACACGCCGATGGCGGCGCCGGGCAACAGGCTCAGTTCGGCCTTGTTGATCTGGACGTATGCGCCGGCCACGCCGGCCGCCAGCGCCACGATCAGGTCTTCGGTGCCCGGGTCGGTGCGGGCCAAGACCTGATCGGGGATCAGGATGCCGCGCGGCACATCGGCCAGATAAACCAGGATCCAGGCCATCAGAACACACAGAACCGCCGCAATGCAGACCGTTAGGGTAAGAACGAAAGCGCGTTTCAACCAACCCATGACCATCGCAGCCGCAATGCCCAGAATTGGTGTCATCAGCGGCGCGACCAACATCGCGGCAATGACCACGGCGCCAGAGTTGCGCAGCAGGCCCATGGTTGCGATGATCACGGAAAGGGTCAGCAGCATGGCAAAGCGCCGCCAATAGGCAAGCCTGTCGCCGCCTTCGAACAGCAGAATGCTGCGTGTCGTGCTGTATTTCCGTGTGACCACCGTGTCCCGATCCACCCTGTCCCTGCGTCCAGCCTAGCAATGATTTGCCATCCGGCAAACCTTTCGACGCGCAAACAAAAAAGGCGCCCGCTGAGGGCGCCTTTCGCTGAACTGTGAACGGGATCAGACCTTGAGGTTCGGAATGATCTGCTTCTTGCGGCTCATGATGCCCGGCAGAACAACCGTGTCGCCGGACACCGAAACGCCAAAGCTTTTCTCGGCAACCGATTTGACCAGGTCGTTCGGCACCAACAGGGTGGCCTCTTCGTTCAGGATGTCGACGACGAACAGCAGCACCTGGTCCACACCGTCTTCCTTGGCCACCTCGACCATCGACTGGGCCAGGCTGTCCTTGCGGTCAAGCACCACGCCCGGCGCGGTGGTTTCCAGAACGGATACGCGGAACTTGGTGCCGTCGACCTCGTATTCCTTGCTGTCCATGCGGATCAGTTCGGCGTCCGAGAAAGACGATACGTCCGATTTCGCGGCGAACATGTCGGCAGCATAGGCCGAAACATCCAGACCCAGCTCGGCGGCCAGCTTCTCGGCCACTTCGCGGTCATGCGCGGTGGTGGTGGGCGAGCGGAACTCCAGCGTGTCCGACAGGATGCAGGTCAGGGCCGCGCCCTTGACGGCCTCGGGCATCTTGGCGGCGTCGTCGCCCATCAGGTCGATCATGATGGTTGCCGTGCAGGCCAGCGGGCGAACGGTAATGTCGATCGGGCCTTTGGTTTCCAGCCCACCGACCAGCTTGTGATGGTCGATGATGGCGCGGATATCGGCATTGTTGACATTGGCAGGCAGCTCGGCCGGGTTGTTGGTGTCGACGATGATGACTGGCGCATCGGTCTCGACATCCTCGATGATGCGCGGCTTGGGCAGGTCCCAGCGCTGCAGCATGAAGGCGGCTTCGGTGTTGGGCTCGCCCAGCAGGACGGCCTCGGCCTTTTCGCCTTTAACTTCGTTCAGATACCAGGCCCACAGGATCGGCGATCCGGTTGAGTCGGTGTCGGGAGATTTGTGGCCAAATACTTGGATGGTCATGTCTGTTTCCTGCACAAAAGGAGTTTGCGCGCCTTATAGGGTGGTCCATTGGCGTTGTCACCCGGCAGAAACACCGCTGCGACGGTTGGTCTGACAGAAGCGCTGACCGCTCAGAACTGTGCGCGGCTCAGTTGATATCCGGCGCGTTCCAGCTGTTGCAAAAGTCCATGGTCTCCACCCAGATGGCCGGCGCCAACCGCGATCACCGCCGTCTGGTTTTCGATGGTCAGGATTGTTTCCATCCAGTTGTTGTTGCGTTGAACCAGAAGCTGGTCCTCGAATGCGGCCCATTCCTGTGCAAACACATCGGGCGCCAGGCCCGAAGCCTCGCGCCCATATATCTTGGCGAATTGCAGGATTTCTGCGTGTTTCTCCTCGAAATATGCGCTGGCCATGGTCGCCATGTGGTCATCGCCGGCGTCAAAGGCATCGACCATGCGCACCAGAGACTGCACCTGCTCTTCAAGCGTGTGGCTGTCGAAGATCGCGATCAGATCTTCGATCTGTTCCAACGAATATTGCGGCTTGCCCGCAGCTTCGGCCAGTTCAGTCAGGCGCGCATCCATTCCCCGGTCTGCATCTGGCACCTGAAGCATGCAGGGTGGCATACCCAGTATCATCGACAGGAACCAAGGGCGCAGTTTCGCGGCCATCCAACCGGGAATGCCGCGTGCCGAAAGCGCCTTGGAAATCACGGCCCAGTCCTCGTCGCTCATCAGATCGATCAGAGTTGGTCCAGAGTTGATCAGGACCGGGCTGAAATCCTTGGCCAGGTCTTGTTCGAAAGCGGACATGTCGGATTGGGTGATCTCGAAGTAAAACGCGTCGGCCTCGCTCAACGTCGGTGCCAACCGCTCCACCACCGGGCCCATTCGCGGATCGTTGACGTGCAATGTGCCGATCAGATGCAAAACAGTGTTGTCCCTCTGTGCAATCCAGTGATTGCCTTCGGGATATGCCATCTGACTGGTGGCCGCGTTCAACTCGGCCCGGGCCTCAGGCGTCATGTCTTGCCGCAAATCGCGCCCGTCACAGGCGGCATGGGCCAAAATTGGATGCAGAGCAGCAAGCAAGGCAAAAAGAAACAGGCGCATCGAGACCATTCCGATTGTGGCTGAAAGAACTTGGGAACAGATAGCCACGCCCGCCTACCGCGCGCAAGCCGTGTATCCGTATGGCGTTTCTCTGAAAAAACCATAGCATGGCGTCATGAACCGCGAACAGGATCTCTATCCTCCGATCAAGGCGCTGTTGCAGCGGCAAGGATACAACGTGAAAGGAGAGGTCGGCGCCGCCGACATCGTGGCCGTCAAGCCCGGTTGCGATCCAGTGATTGTTGAATTGAAGCTGAGGTTTTCGCTGGCCTTGTTCCATCAGGCTGTGACCCGGTTGAAGGTATCGGATCAGGTCTATGTGGCCGTCTGCAAGCCCACCGGCCGGTCAGCGCGCCGGGCGCTGCGGGACAACCTGTCCCTGTGTCGTCGGTTGGGGCTGGGGTTGATCACCGTTCGTGCGGATGGACGGGTTGAAGTCCATTGTGACCCCGCCCCCTATACGCCGCGAAAGAACAAGGCCAAAGCTGCGCGACTGTTGCGCGAGTTCGAGCGGCTGGAAGGGGATCCGAACTCAGGTGGGGCAACTCGGCACGGTATCGTCACTGCCTATCGGCAGGATGCCCTGAAATGTGCCGCGCACCTGGCCGAACACGGGGCGACCAAAGGCGCTGAGGTCGCCAGTGCCACGGGCGTTGCGGCGGCGACGCGCCTCATGCGCGAAAACCATTATGGCTGGTTCGAAAAGGTGGCAAAGGGCGTCTATGAACTGTCGCCCTCCGGGTCCGAAGGGCTGAAGCATTGGGCTTACAGCTGGGAAGATCCGACCTGACTAGGCCCACTGCCAGCTGGGCGCAAAAAAAATCATCACCGATTGTTGACTCGCCGGAAATCACCCCCTAGCTATGCGTCGTTAGCACTCGACCAAGCTGAGTGCTAACACCCCGCAAGACCGCGGGGGGAGGAAAACAACCTTTGAGCCCAAGGAGCTGCAAAGATGGCATTGAAACCGCTTCATGACCGCGTGCTGGTTCGCCGTACCGAAAGCGAAGAGAAAACCGCAGGCGGCCTGATCATTCCCGACAGCGCAAAAGAAAAGCCCAGCGAAGGGGAAGTTGTTGCAACCGGCGAAGGCGCGCGGAAAGACAGCGGCGAACTGATCGCGATGGCTGTGAAGCCCGGCGACAAGATCCTGTTCGGCAAATGGTCCGGCACCGAGGTCCACGTCGACGGCGAAGAGCTGCTGATGATGAAAGAAAGCGACATCATGGGGATCATCGAGTAACGCGCACGCGCTTGCTCTGATCTTCATTCCAAAAACATTTCTCGAGGAGAAAAAGACATGTCTGCAAAGGACGTCAAGTTCGACACCGATGCCCGCAACCGCATGCTGAAGGGTGTGAACATCCTGGCGGATGCTGTGAAGGTGACCCTCGGCCCCAAAGGCCGCAACGTGGTTCTGGACAAATCCTTCGGCGCGCCGCGCATCACCAAAGACGGTGTTTCGGTCGCCAAGGAAATCGAACTGGAAGACAAGTTCGAGAACATGGGCGCGCAGATGGTGAAAGAAGTCGCCAGCCGCACCAATGACGAAGCCGGTGACGGCACCACCACCGCGACCGTTCTGGCTCAGGCCATCGTCAAGGAAGGCCTCAAGCAGGTCGCAGCAGGCCTGAACCCGATGGACCTGAAGCGCGGCATCGACATGGCAACCGCCAAAGTCGTCGAGGAAATCAAGAACGCTGCCCGCGAAGTCAAAGACAGCGACGAAGTTGCGCAGGTTGGTACCATCTCGGCCAACGGCGAAGCTGAAATCGGCCGCCAGATCGCAGACGCGATGCAGAAAGTCGGCAACGAAGGCGTCATCACCGTCGAAGAGAACAAAGGTCTGGAAACCGAGACCGACGTCGTCGAAGGTATGCAGTTCGACCGTGGCTACCTGTCGCCCTACTTCGTCACCAACGCTGACAAGATGGTTGCCGAGCTGGAAGACTGCATGATCCTGCTGCACGAGAAGAAACTCTCTTCGCTGCAGCCGATGGTTCCGCTGCTCGAGCAGGTGATCCAGTCGCAGAAGCCGCTGCTGATCATCGCCGAGGACGTGGAAGGCGAAGCGCTGGCAACTCTGGTTGTCAACAAGCTGCGCGGTGGTCTGAAGATCGCTGCCGTCAAAGCTCCGGGCTTCGGCGATCGCCGCAAGGCAATGCTGCAGGACATCGCAATCCTGACCGGCGGTCAGGTCATCAGCGAAGACCTGGGCATGAAGCTGGAAAACGTCACCATGGACATGCTTGGCACCGCCAAGAAAGTGTCGATCACCAAGGACGAAACCACCATCGTCGACGGTGCTGGCGAGAAGGCCGAGATCGAAGCACGCGTTGCCCAGATCCGCACCCAGATCGAAGAAACCACCAGCGACTACGACCGTGAGAAGCTGCAAGAGCGCGTTGCCAAACTGGCAGGCGGTGTTGCCGTGATCCGCGTCGGTGGCATGACCGAAGTTGAAGTGAAAGAGCGCAAGGACCGTGTGGACGACGCTCTGAACGCAACGCGCGCCGCCGTTCAGGAAGGTGTCGTTGTGGGTGGCGGTGTTGCCCTGGTTCAGGCCGGCAAGGCTCTGGCCGATCTGAAAGGTATCAACGCCGATCAGGACGCCGGTATCAACATCGTTCGCAAGGCCATCGAAGCGCCGCTGCGTCAGATTGCTGAAAACGCAGGTGTCGACGGTGCCGTCGTTGCCGGCAAGGTGCGCGAGTCCTCGGACACCGCCTTCGGCTTCAACGCTCAGACCGAAGAATATGGCGACATGTTCAAGTTCGGTGTGATCGACCCGGCCAAAGTGGTGCGTACCGCTCTGGAAGACGCTGCATCGGTTGCAGGTCTGCTGATCACCACCGAAGCCATGGTTGCCGACAAGCCCGCCAAAGAAGGTGCAGGCGCCGGTGCTGGCATGCCCGACATGGGCGGCATGGGCGGCATGATGTAAGACTGTCCGGGTTCGCGTCAGCGAATTCAGACAACCCGCAAGGGAAAGTCATACCAAAAAATTCAACGGGGTCGCCTTCGGGCGGCCCCGTTTTGTATTATTTGGTGTTCCGCAGGGTTTCGGCCGGCGTTGCTTGCAATGCTGGGGATCGCCGCAGCCGGTCACGCGGAAGTGCAGGAAACCGGGTGTCCATTGTGTGCGGACACGATATTGGTGGGGCATGCATCTGTTTCTTCTGACCGCCCTGACCATGTGTGCCTTTGCGGCGAATTCCATCCTGAACAGGTTGGCCGTGGAGAGCGGAGCCAGCGACCCGGCGAGTTTTGCCGTTGTTCGCGTGCTCTGTGGTGCGCTGGTCCTTTGTGCATTGGTCGTGCCGCGGGGTGGCACCCTGCGGGTGTTCGACAGGCGCCGAGTAATCGGAGCAGGGTCCTTGTCGCTGTACATGGTCGGGTTCTCGGTGGCCTATCTCTCACTTGATGCGGGATTGGGCGCCTTGATCCTGTTTGCAGTGGTCCAGATCTCGATGTTTCTGGCCGGCACCCTGACCGGGGCGATCCCGACTTTTCGACAGGTGGCGGGGGCAGCAATTGCAATGGCCGGATTGGCGTGGGTGCTGTGGCCTGGCGCTGAGGTGCGTGTGGACCCGACCGGAGCAGCCTTGATGGTCGCCGCCGGGGTCGGGTGGGCTGCGTATTCAATTGCCGGTCGGTCCGAGCCCGATGCGCTTGCTGGAACTGCCTCAAACTTTGTGGTCGCCCTGCCGGTAACCGCTGGCATTTTGGTCGCGGGCGCTCCGGCGTGGCATTTGACCTGGGCGGGTTTGGGACTGGCGGCCGTATCTGGTGGGGTAACCTCGGGGTTGGGATACGCCTTGTGGTATCGTCTGCTGCCCCAACTGGCGCCTGCCGTTGCAGCCGTAGTTCAGCTGAGCGTCCCGGTGATTGCGATCATTGCTGGTGTGGCGCTGCTCGGCGAGCAACTGAGCCTGCGGCTGATGGCCGGGGCAGGGTTGGTTTTGGGCGGTATTGCATTGGCAGTTGTGCGCGTGAGGCGGCGCTAGGTCTTTCCTCTCTGAAGATTAGCCATTATCTGGCAGCCATGCGGATCCTCTTTTTCATATTAATTTGCCTGATGCCGATCGCCGCGCAGGCAAAATGCGTTGTCCTGCTGCATGGGCTTGCCCGGACCGAAGCATCGTTTTCGGTCATGGAGCAGTTGTTCAAGGTGCACGGGTACACCGTTGTGCGACCGGGTTATCGCTCGACGGATCTTCCGATTCCGGAACTGGCCGACCGGACCATACCCGAGGCGTTTGCGGCATGCGGAGATGACACCATCAACGTTGTCGCGCATTCGATGGGGGGTATCCTGTTGCGCTATTGGCTGCAGGATCACCATCCGCAGAATCTGGGCCGCGTCGTCATGCTTGGCCCGCCCAACCAAGGCAGCCAATTGGTCGATGAACTGGGTGATTGGGAAGTGTTTGGTCTGTTGAACGGCCCCGCCGGCCTGCAGCTGGGTACGGGTCCCGAAGGCATTCCGCGTCGCCTGCCGCCGGTCGACTTCGAACTGGGGGTGATTGCAGGTGAGAACTCGCTGAATCCGGTGTTTTCGTCGCTGGTCGATGGGCCGGATGACGGCAAAGTCGCTGTCGAAGAAACCAAAGTCCAGGGCATGGCCGACCACATCGTGCTGCCGGTGACTCATACGTTCATGATGAACAACCCGCAGGTCATGGCGCAGGCTTTGCACTTCATCGAGTTCGGCGAATTCGATCCCAACATAACCTGGCTGGACGGTGTGATGGACATCATCGATGAGATCTGCATCGGAGAGGACTGCGCCGAACCCGCCTCGGAACCCACGCGATGACCACATTGGAACTGACCTTTTCCGGGGCGCAGGTTCTGCACCCTGACCGTGGACTTGTCGGTGACGACCTCTCGATCGCGGGTGGCCTGATCCAAGAAGACGGCGGTACGCCGGTCGTTGATCTGAGCGGCTATCTGGTCCTGCCGGGCATCATCGACCTGCACGGCGACGGGTTCGAGCGTCACATCGCCCCGCGCCGGGGGGCAATGAAGCAGATGGACGAGGGCATCCGCGCTGCCGAGGCCGAACTGGCGGCCAATGGCATCACCACCGCCGTGCTGGCGCAGTTCTACAGCTGGGAGGGCGGCGTGCGCGGCCCCAAGTTCGCCGCCGACGTTTTCCGTGCGATCGCGGCGGTGAAGGGCAGCGTGGTCACCGACCTGATCCCGCAGCTGAGGTTCGAGACCCACCTGCTGGACGATTATGCCGACCTGCCGGGGCGCATCGCCGACTGGCAGGTGCCCTATGTCGTGTTCAACGATCACCTACCGCATGACCGTCTGGCGCAGGGGCGCACCCCGCCGCGATTGACAGGGCAGGCGCTCAAGGCCGGTCGCAGCCCCGAGGCGCATCTGAAGATGCTGCAGGACATGCACGCCCGCACACCCGAGGTTCCCGCCGCGCTTGATGCGCTGTGCGCGGCGCTGGTCCGGCAAGGCGTGCGTCTGGGCAGCCATGACGACGCGACGGCACAGGCCCGTTCCCACTGGCGCGCGCGCGGCGTGCATGTCGCCGAATTTCCCGAGACGCTCGAGGCGGCCGAGGCGGCCAAGGCCGCGGGGGATCACGTCATTCTGGGCTCGCCCAACGTGGTGCGGGGCGGATCGCACAAGGGCAATGTAAGCGCGCTGGACCTGATCGCCATGGGGCTGTGCGATGCGCTGGCGTCGGATTACCACTATCCCAGCCCGCGCAGGGCGGCGCTGATGCTGATGAATTCAGGGTTGCTGAATCTGGCGGGTGCATGGGCACTGGTGTCGTCGGGTCCCGCGCGGGTGCTTGGCCTCGGGGACCGCGGGTCGCTGCAACCCGGCAAACGCGCCGACCTGGTCATTCTGGACGCCGAAACGCAGCGCGTGGCGGCAACCATCGCCGGCGGCCGGGTCAGTTTCCTGTCGGGGGATATCGCCGGGCGGTTCGTCGCCGCGGCGCGCTAGCGTTCGATCCGGTTGAAATGGCCCATCTTGCGGCCCGGCTTGACCTCGGCCTTGCCATACAGGTGCAGGGCCACGTCACGCTGTTGCGCAAGCTCGGGCACGCGGTCCATGTCGTCGCCGATCAGGTTCTCCATCACCACATCCGCGTGACGCTGCCCGTCGCCCAGCGGCCAGCCGGCCACAGCGCGGATATGCTGTTCGAACTGATCGACCGCACAGCCGTTCTGAGTCCAGTGACCCGAGTTGTGAACGCGCGGCGCGATCTCGTTCACGATCAGGCCCTGCGGCGTCACGAACAGCTCGACCCCCATGACGCCGACATAGTCCAGCGCGTTCAGGATATTCGCGGCCAGCAGCACCGCGTCGGTCCGCAGGGCAGGGGACAGGCGCGCGGGCACCGTGGTCGTGTGCAGGATGCCGTCGCGATGCACGTTCTCGCCAGGGTCGAAGCAGGCCACCTGGCCGTCCAGCCCGCGGGCGGCGATGATGGACACCTCGTGGCTGAAATTGACGAAGCCTTCCAAGATGGCGGGTGCACCCCGCATGTCGGCCAGTGCGGCCTGTGCGTCCTCGGGCGACTTCAGCCGCGCCTGCCCCTTTCCGTCATAGCCGAAGCGGCGGGTCTTGAGGATCGCCGGCGTGCCGATCCGTGCGATGGCGGCCTGCAGGCTGTCCATGTCGGTCACATCGGCAAAGGGTGCGGTGTTCAGGCCCAGGCCTTGCAGGAATGTCTTTTCGGTCAGCCGGTCCTGACTGACCCGCAGCGCCTCGCGACCGGGGCGGATGGGGCGGTGCGATTCCAGAACGTCCAGCGCCTCGGTCGGGATGTTTTCGAACTCGTAGGTGATGACATCGACCGATTGCGCAAAAGCGGCCAGCGCCTCGGCATCCTCATAAGGTGCGGTGGTCACGCGATGCGCCACCTGGCCCGCCGGCGGGTTGGCGCCCGGCTCGAAGATATGGGTCACGAAGCCCAGCCGCGCCGCGGCCATCGACAGCATCCGACCCAGCTGGCCGCCGCCCAGAATTCCGATCACCGCGCCCGGCTGCAAGGGGTCACTCATCGCGGGGCTCCTCGGGGATCGAGTCCGACAGCGCCGCGCGCCAGGCGTCCAGCCGGTCGGCCAGGGCTGCGTCCTGCAGGGCCAGAATACCGGCGGCCATCAGGCCGGCATTGGCGCCGCCGGCCGATCCGATGGCCATGGTCGCAACCGGGAAACCCTTGGGCATCTGCACGATGGAATAGAGCGAGTCGACACCGGACAGAGCCCGTGTCTGCACCGGAACGCCGATCACCGGTACCCGCGTCTTGGACGCCATCATCCCCGGCAGATGTGCGGCACCGCCGGCGCCGGCGATGATCACCTGCAGCCCGCGCTGCACGGCGGTCTTGCCGTACTCCCACAAACGATCCGGCGTGCGGTGGGCCGAGACGATCTTGGTCTCGTAGGCCACGCCCAGTTCGTCCAGTATCTCTGCAGCGCCTTTCATGGTGGGCCAGTCCGACTGGCTGCCCATGATGATTCCGACCTTGATCTCGCTCATCCGCCCTGTTCCCCGCGTGCGTTAGGAAGCGCGCACTATAGTGAAATCCGCTTGCGTGGCAATGCGGTTGACCGCGCAGGATCAGGCGATGATGTCAGGGGTCAGACGATCCTCGATCAGCCGGATGATATCCTTCAGGCGCAGCTTTTGTTTCTTCAGCCGCTTCACCGTCAACTGATCAGCGGTGCCGGTCGCTTCGAGCGCCTTGATTGCCTCGTCCAGGTCGCGGTGCTGCTGGCGAAACACCTCCAGTTCGACGCGCAGAACCTCGTCGGTTTTCATCGAAATGTCGGTGGGCGCATTCATGGGCGACTCATGTGTGGCTGGTGGTGCGTGTTACACAAGATAGTGCGTTCAAGTGAATCCGCCTAGACCTTGTGGAGACACACGTTTCATCCCATATTGTCTTGTGCGCAGCTGCCGTTACGGGGCCGCGCATCACGTCGCTTTGACAATGAAGGACGAGAAAACGTGTCAAAACTTACTCTTGGCTCATACCCGCATCTTCTGGGGTTCGAGCAGCTGGAACGCCTTCTGGAACGGTCTGCAAAGGCCGGAAACGAAGGGTATCCGCCCTACAACATCGAACAGACGTCGGATCATTCCTACCGCATTACCTTGGCCGTGGCCGGGTTTGCCGAGGATGACCTGTCGATCACCATCGAAGATCGGCAACTGGTGATCCGGGGCCGTCAGCGCGACGACAGCGAGGGGCGCGTGTTCCTGCACCGCGGCATCGCGGCCCGTCAGTTCCAGCGCATGTTCGTGCTGGCCGACGGTGTCGAGGTCGGCGAGGCCATCATGGAAAATGGCCTTCTGCATATCGACCTGACCCGCGCCGTGCCCGAAACCGTTGTGCAGACGATCAACATAAGGAAGGGGTAAGCCATGAATACACCGTATGAAATCAACACCGAAGGCAATCGGATCGTCTATGTGAAGGCCGTGAACGTGGCCAACCTGCCGCACGAGGTTCGCACGCAGGTGGGTGATCTGGATCATCTTTATGCCGTTCACGATTCAGATGGGCAGCAACTGGCGCTTGTCGCCGATCGAAAGCTGGCCTTCGTACTGGCGCGGCAGCATGACCTGTCTCCGGTGGCCGTGCACTGACACGGGCACAGACCGATTCAGCGTGACAAGCGGCGCGTGAGGCGTCAAACATGCCACCCGCGGGTTTGCATTCCCGGCACTTTCTGACTGCAAGCACGAGAGGGCGCATGAGCTGGTTCGATTTCGATTGGGTGGATGCCTTCAGCGACACGGCATTCGGCGGAAATGGCTGTGCAGTCGTACATGGTGGCGCGCATTTGCCGGAAACGGTCTGCACGGCGTTTGTCCGCGAGACGTCTTTGGTCGAATGCACATTTACCGGACCATCGGATGTGGCGGATATTCGAGTGCGGTACTTCCTGGCCAGCCGTGAAATTCCCTTTGCCGGACACCCGACGATTGCGACTGTGGCTGCCATGCGCCATCGTGGAATGATATCTGGTGACGCACTGACGCTGGAAACCGGAGCAGGAATCGTGTCAATCCAGCTGCATGGCGACCAGATTGAGATGACCCAGATCGCGCCCGAATTCGGCACGCGGGTGCCAGAAGACCTTGTTGCCGCTGCGATCGGCCTACCTGCAAGCGCGATCATTTCGCCGCCGCAGATGGTTTCGACCGGGCTTCCATTTTGCATTACAGTTCTGCGGGATCATGCAGCCTTGCGCGCGGCACAACTGAATGTGGATGCACTGCAACGGGTGGCGGAAACTGCCGGATATGCCGGCTCTGACATGGCCGAACCTTTCCTTGTGACCCTGCAGGGGGCTACGGCTCAAGGGGATACGTTCTCGCGTTTGTTGCTGGCACCGCCCAGCCCACCGGAAGATCCGTTCACCGGCTCCGCTACCGGTGCAATGGCGGCTTACCTGTGGAAATACGGGCTGATGCCGAAAGAGAGCTTTGTCGCCGAACAAGGCCACGACATGGGCCGCCCTGGTCAGGCGACTGTAACGCGGGTCGGGCCAACGGATGCGATGACGGGCATCAAGGTTGCCGGCCGCGGGTTTGTCCTGATGCGTGGCCAGACCGACCTGCCGGACAGCCTGCAATGACCGAACCTGCGATCGCGATTCTGCCCTATGGGCACCGCTTGGGGCCAAAGCTCGCTTCGGTTCCGCTGGCAGATCTGAATTGGCCGCTGGGCTGCCCCGAGCGCCTGTCAGGAAAGACCGTAGGTGACCTCGCGCCCACCGACCACCTGATCATGTATCCCAATTCCACCGTACACCTGCGCATGCGACGCGGCACGCGGGCTCGGATATCGCTGATGATGGGCGAGCCATCGGCCATACATGGCAAGCACGACCGGATGCTGCGCTGGACCTGGCGACGGTTTTTCCGGGTGTTCACCTTTCACGACGTATTGCTGAACAGCCTGCCCAACGCGGTTTTCCTGCCCTATGGCGTGACCCAAGTCCCCGAGTGGCAGGATCTGAGCGTCGTAAAGACGCGGTCATGCTCGCTGATCGCGTCGGCGAAGCGCGATCTGGAGGGGCACCAGCTGAGGCACAGGCTGATCGATTGGGCCCGCGACACAGGCGCTGACATCGACATCATGGGCCGCGGCTATCAGCCGTTCGAGAACAAGTCAGACGGGTTGGCACCTTATCGTTATTCGGTCGTCATCGAAAACGTGCGCGAGAGGAACTACTTCTCGGAGAAGCTGATCGACGCCGTTCTGTGTTCGACAGTCCCGATCTATTGGGGGTGCCCTAATATCGGCGACTTCCTCGACACCAAGGGGATGATCCTGTGCGAAACCGAGGCGGACATCCAGCAGGCCGTGCAGATGCTATCGGTGGAAGACTATGAAAAGCGCTTGCCGTATCTGCGGGCGATGCAGCCACAGGCCGCCATCTATGGAGAGTTCGAACTGAGGGCTGCCGAGGCCCTGCGGGATCAGCTCTCAACAGGCTGACTGTGCAACACGCGCACTTTGGCTCTGCCGGAGTGGGTCAGCGCCGCGAGACACGTTCCAGGTAATCGATCGCGTCCTGCAATTCCTCCAGAATGTCATACCAGCCATCCACGTCGTTCAGCCGGCGGAACTCGGCTTTGACCGAGTCGTGGTGCATCATGTCCTTGGCCTCTTTGAGACTGTCGCGCGCCGAGTCTGGCTCCATGTTGCCGGCAGCGGTCTTGGCCGCATCGATGACCTCAAGGATCTGGCGAAGACGGGTCGTGCCGGGCGTCGGCGGAACCGGTGGCACGACAAGCCCCAAAGGGTGATCCTGGGGCGGCGGCTGCAGTGTATCCAGCGCCTTTTGAATCTTGGCTTTGATCTTGTCGCATTCCTTCACCCAATCCGCGTAGGTCCGGATCGACTTCAGAAGGTCCAGCAGCCAGTCTATGGGGATAAATGGTGTCAGGCACCCTGCCACAGCCGGCGAAGCCATCAACGCCGGAAGTTGCAACCGGGAAAACTGGGCGATCTTGTAGTCGGCAATTACCGCCGCGCGGTTGTCTCCCGCAAACATGGCTCCGCCATCGTCGGTATTTTTCTGAGTTGCCATATGTTCACCCTCCCAAAGGATGCAGATAAATTATGTCTGCGCAAAATATGTCAAATAGTAGCATTTTCTGGATGAAACGTCGAACTACCGCAAATCTGCGCGGATGGAAGGGGGGTGTTCAAAGCAGTGTTCTGGAAATGAAAGACCCCCGGAGATGTCTCCGGGGGTCCGTGTTGATAGCAGTTGGCTGTGGCTCAGGATCCGGCGATCAATCCCATGCTTTCCAGCTTCAGCAGAACCTGATGGGCGCAGTTGTCCACGTCCACATTCTCGGTCTCGACGCGCAGTTCCGGGTTTTCCGGCACATCGTAAGGGTCCGAAATTCCGGTGAATTCCTTGATCTTGCCTTCGCGCGCCAGCTTGTACAGGCCCTTGCGGTCGCGGCGCTCGCATTCCTCGATGCTTGTGGCCACGTGAACTTCGCAGAACGCGCCGAATTGCTCGATCTCCTCGCGCACGGCGCGGCGGGTGGTGGCGTAGGGCGCGATCGGGGCACAGATGGCGATGCCGCCGTTCTTGGTGATCTCGGAGGCCACATAGCCGATGCGACGGATGTTCAGGTCGCGGTGTTCCTTCGAGAAGCCCAGTTCCGAGCTGAGGTTCTTGCGGACGATGTCACCGTCCAGCAACGTGACGGGACGGCCGCCCATCTCCATCAGCTTGACCATCAGAGCGTTGGCGATGGTCGATTTGCCCGAGCCCGAGAAACCGGTGAAGAATACGGTAAAGCCCTGCTGGCTGCGCGGCGGATAGCGGCGGCGCAGCTGCTCGACCACCTCGGGGAACGAGAACCACTCAGGGATATCGATGCCTTCGCGCAGACGGCGGCGCAGTTCGGTGCCCGAGATGTTCAAAATCGTGACGTTGTCGCGGTCCTCGATCTCGTCCGCGGGTTCGTACTGGGCGCGTTCTTGCACATAGACCATGTGTTTGAAATCGACCATCTCGATGCCGATCTCGTCCTGATATTTGCGGAACAGGTCCTGTGCGTCGTAGGGGCCGTAGAAATCCTTGCCCTGGCTGTTCTTGCCCGGGCCGGCATGGTCGCGGCCGACGATGAAGTGAGTGCAGCCGTGGTTCTTGCGGATCAGGCCGTGCCAGACCGCCTCGCGCGGGCCGGCCATGCGCATCGCCAGGTTCAGCAGGCTCATCGTGGTGGTCGAAGCCGGGTACTTGTCCAGTACCGCCTCGTAGCAGCGCACGCGGGTGAAGTGATCGACATCGCCGGGCTTGGTCAGGCCCACGACCGGGTGGATCAGCAGGTTGGCCTGAGCCTCACGCGCGGCGCGGAAGGTCAGTTCCTGGTGTGCGCGGTGCAGCGGGTTGCGGGTCTGGAAGGCGACGATGCGGCGCCAGCCCAGCTTGCGGAAATAGGCGCGCAGCTCGTTCGGGGTGTCGCGGCGGGCCTTGAAGTCATAGTGCACCGGCGGCTGGATACCGGTCACGGGACCGCCCAGATAGACCTTGCCTGCCACGTTGTGCAGGTAGTTCACGGCGGGGTGCGCATCATCATCGGCACCGAACACCTTCTCGGCCTCACGCGACTTGTCCGGGGTCCAGCGGTCGGTAACGGTCATGGTCGCCAGGATCACGCCTTCCTGGTCGCGCAGCGCAATGTCCTGACCCAGTTCAATCCGATCGGCGAAGCCCTCGCTGACATCCAGCGTGATCGGCATCGGCCAAAGGCTTCCGTCGGCCAGGCGCATGTTTTCGACCACGCTGTCATAGTCTTCCTGACCCAGAAAGCCCTTGAGCGGGCTGAACCCGCCGTTCATCAGCAACTCCAGATCACAGATCTGGCGCGGGGTCAGGTCCCAGCTGGTCAGGTCGGCGGCTTCGACTTTCAGCTTTTGGGCGGATTCATAGGAAACATACAGTTCTGGGATCGGAGCCAGGTTACTCAACATCGTCATCGCAATACTCTTGAGGCAGTGTGGTCAGTCAGTGATTCAGGTGCATTTCCGGGCCATGTGCCCCGGTCGTCAGTCGAAGTCCATATACATTCATGAAACAAAGGAGGATATGCGCGGTTTTTCCCCGGAATGGAAGGTTTTTCCGGGCCTGAACCAAAAAAGCGACGAAAATCCCACCGGATGGGGACAATATCGTCAACCGGAGGCGATCTGTTCTGGAGAGGCCAGAAGTTGGTCCAGATCCAGAGCGCGCTCGACGGGCAGGGCAGGGACGGGCTCGGTTACGCCCCGCAGTTGGAACAGACGCAGGTCAAGCCCATCGGTCTCAAACCCGGCCGCGCGCAGCACGGCTTCCGAGACCAACAGCTCGGCCCCGAGCGCCTTGGTTTCTCCTTCCAGCCGGCTGGCGACGTTCACGGCGTCTCCGATGATAGTCCGGGCGGCGTGGCCGGCAGCGCCGATCTCTCCCAACACAAGGTCGCCCAGGTGCAGGCCCATGCCGATGCGGATCTCGGGGCTGTTTTCCTGAGACAGTTGTTGGTTGAACTGCGCAAGCGCATGGCTGATGTCGATCGCAGCTTTCAGGGCAGAACGGGCCGAGCTGGACGTGTCGGGTGTTTCGAACACGGCCAAAAGGCCATCGCCCATGTATTTGTCGACGACCCCGCCGTCTGCGGTAATGGCTGGAACAATGGCGTCAAAGAACCGGTTCAACAGGAACACGATGTCATAGGGCAGTTGCCCAGTTGTGCGCGCGGTGAACCCGCGCATGTCCAGAAAAAGCACGGCCAGTTTACGCTCTTGCCCCTGACTGGCATGCGCCCGCTGGCGTCCGCCATCCGGCCGGAAAACACGGAAAACCGTCAAGGGGCTGGAGGGGCGGACCTGGCAGGCAAGGCGCGTGCGCTGTGTGGCCCCCACGGCTTTCAGGCTGCGGGCTTCGACCTCGCTGGGCGGTGGCAGTGACTCGGCACCATCCTCGACGATGACGCGGCAGGTGGTGCAGCGCCCCCGGCCGCCGCACAGCGCGGTATGCGGAATACCGTTGGCTTGTGACATCTCAAGCAGGGTCATGCCTTTCTCTGAGGTCACCTCCGGCCCATCGACATATCTGACGCGCACCGAGTGTCGTCTGCGCCAAAGCTTGCCCCCGAAATGAAACGCAAGAGCGGCGCCAAGCGCGATCCAGAAGGCCATCAAGGCATTGTCCTTGACGCTGAACAAAACCATGAACTCTTCGGGGCCGGGCCAGTTGTAGTGTTCGATATACTGTTCGCGTAGATCTGGGTCCGAAAAATCCATCCAGATCCGCCGCCCTTCGGTCAGCAAGCCGGCCAGGGCAAAGCTTGGGATGAAGACGGCAACTCCGATCAGATAGGGTACGGTTTGGCGCCACCACGAGGTCAGTCGCAGCCAGATATGCAGTCCGATGCACCCGTGTATCCAGACGATCAGCATCAGCAGGCTTTGCATCCAGATGGCCGAATTTGGCCACATCAGAATGATGATGTAGCCCATCTCGTCATTCACGTCGAAAACCTGATGCGCATAGCGTGTCTGGACGATGTGCGAAATCAGTTGCAGGGGAATGAGAAGGCCAAGAACGATCTGCAGGCCCGTATGAAAGGGCATTCGCAGGGTTCGGCGCTGGGCGATCGACACCAATGCCAGACCTGCATGCACGATCAGGGCAAGATACAGGACCGCGCTGCCAATCGAATGGCGCGTGACCGTTTTCCGAGAGTCCTGCATGTCATGCAGGTAGTCGGTGTGAAACAGCCCCAACCCGATATTGATGAAATGGAAGAAAGCAAAGGCAAATAGCACAAGACCACTGATGATCCTGAGACGGGTCGCCCAACTGCCCTGCCAAAGGGGGGTGTTCAAAAGATCACCTGAAATCTGCCGCGCTCGGGGCAAGTCTGCGTTGCCGCGCGGTGCGGGTCAAGGTGCCAGAGGAGGGCGGTGCGCAGCGCCGAAACGCTGCGCGTCGCGGTCATTCCTGTTCGGCAAGGAACCGTTCGGCATCCAGCGCCGCCATGCAGCCCATTCCGGCCGAGGTCACGGCCTGCCGGTACACATGGTCGGTCAGGTCACCGGCGGCGAACACGCCGGGGATCGAGGTCTGCGTAGTGCCGGGGTTGGTTTTGACATAGCCGCCCATATGGGTTTCCAGCACGTCTTTGACCAGTTCATTGGCTGGCGCGTGGCCGATGGCAACGAACACGCCTTTGCAAGGGATCTCGGTGATTTCGCCCGTCTTGACGTTCTTCACCCGCACGCCTTCGACGCCCAGCGGGTTATCGGTGCCAATCACTTCCTCCAGCTGGTGGAACCACAGCGGCTCGATCTTGTCGTTCTTGAACAGGCGGTCCTGCAGGATCTTCTCGGCCCGCAGCTCGTCCCGGCGGTGGATCAGGGTGACCTTGCTGGCGAAATTGGTTAAGAACAGCGCCTCTTCCACAGCGGTGTTGCCGCCGCCGATCACCACGATCTCCTGCCCGCGATAGAAGAACCCGTCACAAGTGGCGCAGGCCGACACGCCAAAGCCCTTGAATTTCTCCTCCGATGGCAGCCCCAGCCATTTGGCGCGTGCGCCGGTTGCCAGGATGACCGCGTCCGCAGTGTAGACGGTGCCGCTGTCGCCCTTTGCGGTGAAAGGCCGTTTGGACAGGTCCAGGTCGTTGATGATGTCACCGATCACCTCGCAGCCCATGGCCTTGGCGTGATCCTGCATGCGCACCATCAGGTCGGGGCCTTGAACCTCGGTGTCACCCGGCCAGTTCTCGACCTCGGTGGTGGTGGTCAGCTGGCCGCCCGGTTCGATGCCTTGCACCAGAATCGGGTTCAGCATCGCGCGGCTGGCATAGACGCCCGCAGTGTATCCGGCAGGCCCCGATCCGATGATCAGAACCTTGGTGTGTCGTGTCTCCGCCATGGAACCCCCACTCGATTATTGCCTGAGCGCCGTCGTGGGCGCCGGGCTTCGATATAGCGACAGCATCGGTCAGCTTAAAGCCCCTTCGTCTCACGCGTCCGTCATGTTGTACTAAGGTGCCGGCTTGCCTGATCGACAGACAAAGATTATTGCGCTGTTGCGAAAGAATATTGCGCATGGCACCTGCGCTGATATAAGAACCGAAAATTTCAGGAGCACCGCATGGTCACGACACGGCTGGACGAGATCGACCGAAAGATCCTTGCAGAACTGCAGGCAGACGGGCGAATGACCAATGTCGAGCTCGCCAAACGTGTCGGAATCTCGGCCCCACCCTGCCTGCGGCGCGTACGCACGCTGGAGGAGGCCGGCTTTATCCGAGGATACCACGCCGAGGTCAACGCCCGGGAACTGGGGTTCGAAGTTCAGGTCTTTGCGATGGTTGGCCTTGAAAGCCAAGCCGAGGCGGAGCTGCGGGCGTTCGAAGACCGCTGCCGAGACTGGCCGCTGGTCCGGGAATGCCACATGCTGAACGGCGAGGTCGACTTCATCCTGAAATGCGTCGCCCCCGACCTCAGCAGTTTTCAACAGTTCCTGACGGGTGAGTTGCTGACCACGCCGAACGTGGCCAGCGTCAAGACTTCGCTTGTCATCCGCGGTGCAAAAGACGAACCCGGCGTGCCGTTCGACGTATTGGAAGAACGGATGAACCGGACGGCGTAAAGCCGACGCGTCTGGTTTGCGATGCGCATGGCGGCAGCACCGCCACGATGGCCAGAGAAATGGCCCAACTCAGTAAAATCTGCATGTTGCCCCCCAAAATGCAGTGGTGATGGTTAAAGCTGTCACGCCGTGATGGCGTCGATCTCGCCCTCCCCGGCGCGTGCCATAAGCAGCGGACCGAAATCGTGCAAGGAATGGATGTGCGCGAACAGGTTCAGGTAGATCGAGCGCAGCGAGTGGCTCATCATCCGGACCGCGTTCACGCCGGGATGATAGGTTTCGAACTGCAGCCCATCGACATTGATGACCGCGTGGCGCTCCAGGCAGATATGGAACAGCTCGACCGGAGTGGGCGGCTGCGTTTCGATCACGGACATGCCGTCCTGAAATTCGGCGACGGGTGTCAGCATCGGCTGGCCACCTCCAAGATGCCTCAGATGCGCCGGCGTCGCCAGCAAGCGGGCTGCGGGGCCGGCAATGACACCGGACAATGGTTTTTGCATGCCGAACGTGTCTGCCATGATGCGGGTCAAAGGGCGTGTCCGCCCGCGCGAGTCTTCGCGGCCAGGTACCAGAGTGACCGAGCCTTTCCACAGCACCTTTTCGGATGCGCCGGTCTGGGTCAGGACCGTGTCGCCCGGCATCAGGTCCTCGATGGCGACCGGGCCGTGTTCCGTCTCGACCAGAGACCCACGTGTAAAGGCGCAGAACGCGTCTTCAAAAACGGGCAGAGCCGGTGCGATGTGGCGTGTCTGCGAAACTTCCCCGTTTTTCAGCAGCGCACTCACCTCGTATCGACGCAGTTGCGCCTTCTGTTTGGTGCCTGGACGCGGTGCTTCGCGCAGCAGTGCCGAAGTGTCGACGGCATTCTGCGCGGCACGCGCCAGTGAATTTGGAATAGTCATATTATTCCGTTCCTTCCAATACGCCGAACAGGCGGGAAACATCCCCGTGCAGGCCCGCCTTACAGCTTGATTCTTTGTCTTGAAAAAAGTGCGCCACCTCCATGCGGGTGCCGACATGGCCGCGCATGGCGAATGGATTTCGCATTCGTTTGGTCAACACAATGACCCCCCAGACAAACTCGTACATTGCGAACGTAATTGTCCGCACACAAACGCCCTGGAAAACGTCGGCTGCGAATACCAGCCTCGGTTCACGCACCGGCCCAGAGCAGCTTCCGGTGCGCGTCTTGCCCTGTTGAGACCGGCAGCTGGCCCCAGAGGGGTTTCGTATCAGCGTCGCGCGGCCAACCGGCGCACGACCCTTGCAGAGTGACTGGAAACCCGCTTCCAGGGCATTTCCGGTTGTTGGTCCCTGGCGGCCGCGACAACGGCGCGAAGAAAGCGAGATTTCAACTTCATATTCATGTCCTGCTCGATGTTCGGGGCTAAGCCCTTGTCCCTTTGTAAAGCCAATGTGACGCGTCTTTGCGGCAGCGATGTGGCTGTTCCGGGATCAATTGAGGACAAAGATGAAGTCTTGCGGCACCCCCTGAGTTTGGATGCCAGAAATCAGACGTTCGGAGAACGAAAAACCATCTGAGCACTGGCAAAAATTAACAACGATTCTGATGACAGATAGACACAATAAATGTGGCGGAAAAGTGGCGCTTTCGCCTCAATTCGGCCGATCTTTACAATCGTATGGCGGAAATCAGGCGGCCGTAATCCGCCTCGCCGGCATGGGTCGCGCGCCGGTAAGAATAGAACTTGTCGGGATCGGAATAGGTGCAATGCCGCGTCCATTCTGCCTGTCCGACGCCGGCCTGACGCAGCTTGTGAAGGCCAAAGGCCGGCAGGTCGAAATGCATCCGGTCACCTTGCCCATTTGCAAAGAAACGCGCGTTGTCTTGGCTGTCCAAAAGGAAGTCATCCAGAAACTCGGGGCCAACCTCGTAGGCGCGCTGCGAGATCGTCGGGCCGATGACGGCGGTGATGTCTTTTCGGTGCGCGCCCAGCGCCTCCATGGCGTCCAGCGTCGCCTCTAGGACACCGTCCAAAGCACCGCGCCATCCCGCATGTGCCGCCCCGATCACTTTCGCTTGAGGATCCGCAAACAGCACCGGCTGGCAGTCGGCCGTCAGGATCGTCAGCGCGAGGCCCGGCGTTGCGGTGACAATTGCATCGGCCCTTGGCTTCTCGCCTGTGACCGGCTTGTCGACGGTGATCACGTGCGGGGAATGAACCTGATGCACGCCGACCAATGCATCCAGTTCAACGCCCATGGCCTCGGCCACTCTGCTCCGGTTCAGCGCGACCGCCTCGCTTAGGTCGGACGAGCCGGTGCCGCAATTCAGTCCGCTGAAGATACCGGAAGAGGCGCCGCCCTTGCGACTGAAGAACCCGTGTCGAATCGGTGACAGCAAATCCGAGGTCAGAATTTCCAGAGTCATGTCCCAAGTCCCGATGGTGGCATCGCAGTTTTCGGGTAGAGGCCCAGCACCTTGAACAGGTTTCCCATTTCCTCGGGATGCGTCAACCGCCGATGTGCACGAACCAGCGTTTCCAGTTTTGATCCGGTCAATGCACTGGCCAGAGATTGTGCGCGTTGTGTGATGCCTAGACGCTCAAGAAACACACCCTGAGGCGTTAGCCGCGTATGGGCGCAGCCCGTCGCGCGCGACGCCAATGCCAGCGTTTCGAAATCCACATGTGCAGTCAGGTCGGCCTGACCCGGTGTGGCGAGCGGATCGACATATTCGTGCCCCTTGACGGCCTGCAACGTATCGCCCAGCGAACGCCAGTCGCCATAGTCGATAACGAGAGCCATACCACCGTGGCTGCGGATGATGCGGGCCGTTTCGGTCACGATGGGAACGGCCGCCGCGCACAGCTCGACCAGATCACCGTCCCGTGTATCCTCGAGGCGCGTCGCCAAGGCCGCCTGCGTCGCCCTCGGGCCAAGGCCGAATGCCAGCTGATCGCCCTGCAGACCCACAAGACGTTCGCACCAGCCGTCGCCGTCGCGCAGAAACTGGCGGATGGGCAGGGCGTCGAAGAATTCGTTGGCCACAAGAAACAGCGGAAGCTCTGGGAGATCGCCCACCGAAACGATCCATTTCGGTGCGTGCGCATCCAGGGCCTCGGCTTGAAGTCCGCGCAGAACGGGCGAGGCTTCGAGCAATACCACCTGCGCGGCGTCGTGGAACCCGGGCACGCCCCGGGTCGCCCGTAGAATGTCGGCCATGAGTGTTCCGCGCCCCGGGCCCAGCTCGACCAGCGCAAACCGGCCGGGTCTGCCTTGATCAATCCAGCCCTGCGCAAGGCAAAGACCAATCACTTCGCCGAACATCTGGCTGATTTCCGGAGCGGTGACAAAGTCTCCATGTGTGCCTAATGGGTCGCGGGTGGTGTAGTAGCCGTGCGTTGGATGCAGAAGGCATTCGGCCATATAGTCCGCCACGCTCATCGGCCCGTCCTGCCGGATGCGGTCGGTCAGATGGCCAAGCAGGCTCATGCCGCCCGCCGTGCCCGTAGGGCAAACCACAAGCCGACTGCGATCATCGGTACAGATAGGATCTGGCCCATCGTCAGGCCGTAGCCGCCCACATGCCACGCAAGTCCCAGCGGGTTTCCGACCGAGACGAATTGCGCATCGGGTTGACGAAAGAACTCGACGATGAAGCGCGAAGCGCCATAGCCCGCCAGAAATACGCCCATGATGCGACCGGGCCAATGAAATGCGCCGCGCCGATAGACCAGCCACAACAATAGCAGGCCCAACAGCACGCCTTCCAGCGCAGCCTCGTACAACTGCGACGGGTGGCGGGCGCAAAGCCCAGCAGCGACATTGGCGCAGTCCTGAGCTGCTGCGCCGGGAAAGATCACCGCCCAGGGCAGTTCGCTGGGTCGGCCCCACAGCTCGGCATTGACGAAATTGGCCAAACGGCCAAGTAAAAGGCCGGGGGGGACCGTATGGGCGATCAAGTCGGCCAGTGAAAGCAAGGGGGCCGAATGGCGTCGCGCGAAGACCAGCGCTGCGGTCACCACACCCAGAAGGCCGCCGTGAAAGGACATGCCACCCTGCCAGACCTTCAGGATCTCAAGCGGGTGGAACAGGTAGTATTCGGGCTGATAGAACAGGACAAAGCCCAACCGCCCGCCGATGATGACCCCCAGGATGATCCAGGTGATCAGGTCCTCCAACTGGTCCGGTCTCAGAGGAGGGGATTGATCCGGCCACAAAGCGGGACGGCGCACCGCCATCACCGCCATGCGCCACGCGATCAGGATGCCCGCGATATAGGCCAGCGCATACCACCGCAGCGCGAACTCGATCCCGAAGGCGGAAATCGAGAACAGCTCGGGCGACAGATCGGGGAAATTCAAAACAGCTTGCATGTGCGTCTCATTGCCCGGGGTTGGCTGACCAAGTCAACCTTGAGACTGGGCTCTCTATCCCCCATATAGAAGGCATTCGCGATTCCGGAGTAGACACATGCAAACCCGCAACAAGTTTCTGGACGATATGTCCCAGTTGATGACCAACGCAATGGGCGTGGCGCAGGGTGCGCGAGAAGAGGCTGAAACGGCGATGAAATCCTTGGTCGACCGCTGGCTGGCGGATCGCGACTTTGTCACGCGAGAAGAGTTCGATGCCGTCCGCGCGATGGCCCAGAAAGCGCGCGAAGAAAACGCGGCACTGGAAGCGCGGATCGCCGCGCTTGAAGCCAAGCTGGACAAATAAGCCCAGCCGCAGATCGGCATTTCAGAATTTTTGGCAAGACCCTACACCGCTCAACCCGCGCTGGGTGTCGCAGTGTGGGGAGTCTCGCCGCATTGCAAAAATAAATCAAGGCAAAGCTGCAGGGTGCGCCAATATTTTGGTGGCCGTTGCCAGCTGTCCACAACTTATTGCTGTTATCCCCAAGAATGGGGGTTGCCAGAGTCCCAGCCACAGCGCACCATATTTAGTACAGGCCTATGGGGGAAGCCCGGCTTGTAGAGCAGGCAACTAGCGCTGGGGCGCTGCCAGCCCCGAAATGCTAGGTATTAAGTGAGGTGGCACCATGGCACTTTCCGAGCAGTATTTCGAAGAAGACATTCATCCGATTGATATTGTCGAACATCTGGCTGAACACCACGATTGGGATTTCGACCGGATCGGTGACGACCAGATCGCCATGGCGGTCGAAGGACAGTGGCGCACCTACTCGATCACGTTGGCCTGGTCCAACTATGACGAGACCCTGCGGATGGTCTGCTCGTTCGAGATGGAGCCGCCCGAGGACCGGGTTTCCGATCTCTATGAATTGCTGAACCGCATGAATGACCAGTGCTGGGCCGGCGCCTTCACCTACTGGGGCAATCAGAAGCTGATGGTCTACCGCTACGGTCTGGTGCTCAGCGGCGGGCAATCGGCCAGCCCCGAACAGATTGACACGATGATCACCGCCGCTGTCCTGAGCGCCGAGCGTTACTATCCTGCGATCCAGTTGGTAACCTGGGGCAACCGTACGCCCGAGGATGCGATGCAAGTCGCCATTGCAGAGGCTTACGGCCGCGCGTAAAGCTTTGCCCCAAACCGCAAAAGCTGGGGAGGGGCAATCATGGACATGTCACGCGTCGCGGATCAGGGGCTGGTGCTTCTGGGATGCGGCAAGATGGGGTCGGCCATGTTGGCCGGTTGGCTCGAACATGGCCTGCCATCCGCATCCGTATGGGTGATCGACCCCAACCCTTCCGATTGGCTCAGGGCGCAAGGGGTCAATATCAACACCCCACTTCCTGAAAGACCTGCCGTCGTTCTGGTTGCCGTCAAACCTCAGATGATGGGCGAGGCATTGCCGGCAATTCAGGCGTTGGGGGGCGGCGGAACCCTGTTCATCTCGGTCGCCGCTGGAACTTCCATCGCCACGTTCGAGCGCGTTCTGGGGGCTGGCACACCGATCATTCGGGCCATGCCGAACACGCCCGCGGCGATCCGGCAAGGCATTACCGCGCTGATTGGAAACGCCAGCACGTCGGGTTCTGACATGACACTGGCCGAAGATCTGCTTTCGGCCATCGGTGATACCGTGCGCCTGCAGGATGAGGCGCAGATGGACGCGGTCACCGGTCTCAGCGGCTCGGGCCCGGCCTATGTTTTTCATCTGATTGAAACGCTGGCTGCCGCGGGTGAGGCGCAAGGCCTTCCGCATGATCTGGCCATGCGCCTGGCCAAGGCGACGGTTGCCGGGGCAGGGGCTTTGGCGATAGCGTCCGAGGAAGATCCGTCGCAATTGCGCATCAATGTCACGTCACCCAACGGAACGACGCAGGCAGCGCTGGAAGTCCTGATGCATGAACAGGAAGGGTTTCCAAACCTGTTGCACCGAGCCGTAAAGGCGGCAACCGATCGATCCAAGGAGTTGTCCGGTGAGTGAAATATCCTTCGACGACTTCCTCAAAGTCGACATCCGCGTAGGTGAAGTCACCCGGGCCGAACCCTATCCCGAGGCGCGCAAGCCCGCGATCAAGATGTGGATCGACTTCGGCGACGAGATCGGCGAGCGCAAGACCTCGGCACAGGTTACCGCGCATTACACGCCCGAATCCCTTGTCGGCAAACAAGTGCTGGCCGTGGTCAATTTCCCGCCGCGTCAGATCGGGCGGTTCATGTCCGAGGTTCTTGTTCTGGGTCTGCCGGACGAATCGGGCGAGATTGTTTTGATCGGTCCTGATGGCAAAGTTCCCGTGGGCGGGCGGATGCACTGATGAAGCTGTTGATCACCCGACCGATGACTGCCGCCGTAACTGCCCGCGCGCGGGATGAGTTCGACGTCGATATCCGAGATAGCAACGCACCGCTCAGCATTGATGAGATGGCGCGCGCATTGCGGGACTACGACGTGGTCGTTCCGACTTTGGGCGATGTCTTTTCGGCCAATGTCTTTGAAATGGTCACGGTTCCGCGGTGCAAATTGCTGGCCAATTTCGGGGTGGGTTTCAATCACATTGATGTGGCGGCAGCGCAGGCTGCTGGTGTTCGCGTGACCAACACACCGGGGGCGGTCACGGATGCAACAGCGGACATTGCCATGACCCTGCTGCTGGCAACGGCCCGCCGCGCGGGCGAGGGTGAACGGCTGGTCCGGTCCGGCAATTGGCGGGGCTGGCACCCGACCCAGATGCTGGGACAGCACGTCACCGGGAAACGGGTCGGAATCATCGGAATGGGACGGATCGGGCAAGCCATTGCCCGGCGCTGTCATTTCGGGTTCGGGATGCAGGTCAGCTATCAATCCCGAACGCCCAAGGATCTGGATTTCCCTGCCGAGTTCGTTCCCGACTTGGCGACCCTGGCTGCTGTGGTCGATTTTCTGGTCGTCGCCGTCCCCGGTGGTGTTGACACCTTCCACCTCATAGACGCTTCGGTTCTTTCAGCGATGCGGCCGTCGGCCATTCTGGTCAACATCGCTCGCGGAGAAGTCGTGGACGAAGCCGCACTGATCCATGCGTTGAAAACCGGCCAGATCGCCGGTGCCGGGCTGGATGTCTATGAGTTTGAACCGGCCGTGCCGCAGGCCCTGCGCGAGATGGAGAATGTCACCCTGCTGCCGCATCTGGGCACCGCGACCGAGGAAGTGCGCACGGATATGGGGCACATGGCGTTGGACAATGTGTCGGCTTTTGTCGCCGGGCGACCGTTGCCAAATCTGGTCTAACTGCCCACGGCCTCGCGCCAGTGTCTCCGGCAGAGTGAAACATAGGTCTCGTTTCCGCCGATCTGCACCTGCGCACCTTGAGTGATGGTTTTGCCGGTTTCGTCCTGACGGATCACCATCGTGGCTTTCCGCCCGCATCTGCAGATGGTGCGGACCTCGCGCATTTCATCGGCCAGGGCCAGCAGAGCCGCTGAACCGGGGAACAGCTTGCCTTGAAAATCCACCCGCAATCCGTAGGCCAGAACCGGTACTTTGAGGTCATCCACCGCGCGGGCCAATTGCCAGACCTGTTCTTCGGTCAGAAACTGCGCTTCGTCCACAAAAACACAGGCCACTTTCCCCTGATCAAGACGGTCTTGAATCATCGCAAACACATCGTCGCGGGGATTGAACGTATCGGCCTGTTCCGAGATTCCGATCCGCGATGCTATACGTCCCTGGCCCGCGCGCCCGTCAATGGCTGCGGTCATCAGATAGGTGTCCATGCCGCGCTCGCGATAGTTGTGCGACGCCTGAAGCAGCACCGTGGACTTGCCTGCGTTCATGGTTGAGTAGTTAAAGTACAGCTTGGCCATGGGCTGGGTCTAATCGGCTCACGCTGCGCGAGCAAGTCGTCAATGTCCTGAAAGGAATCGACGCCGCCATTGCAGTCGCAGAGGCCGAGCAGATGCTCTTGGGGATGGATAACCCCGCTTCCACAACAGCGACACCGCCGGCCACGAAATGGCCGAAACAGCGCAGGGCCTGAAATACTGCCCCACAAACACTCTTTACCGGCATTAACTGCCGCCACTCACTCACAAAACCCCCGCATATCTGAGGGATAGCCAACATATGACATTTCAATTATGACTCGAGTATGGGAAATTTCCCCTCCCTTTCCCCGGTGCGGACAGCCGGGCAAGAGGGCGCAGCGAACAAAGGTACAAAAATGGCAGATATCGGGGCCTATCTGAAAAAGCACACCGAAGCTTTGGTCAAGGACGTGGGGATCGAGGCAGCATGCGAGATCACAGGGAAATCCAAGGCCACATTAGGCCGGTATTACTCCGACAATCCCGAGCACAGTGACCGGTTCATGCCGGTGGATGCGGTTGCACGTCTGGAAAACGCGGCCAGCTACCCGCATGTGACCTCGGCCCTGGCGGACCTGAAGAACATCACCTTGTCCTATGATGAGCGCAATTCGACCGGTACGCGCACCGGGGGCGTCAATTCGGACGTGATCGCACTGAGCCAGCGTTTCGCGATGCTGATGACCGAATACCAGGCCGCGATCGAGGATGGCATCATTACCGTCAACGAAGCCAAGCGTCTGCTGAAAGAAACCTCGTTGCTGCAACAGGTTCTGATCGAGATGAAATTGCACCTCGAAGAGGAAAGCGTCAGCTGACCTAATTTCCCGGCAAGCCGTCATGGGGCGGTGAAAAAGGCGATGTGCGCATCGCCTTCTTCAAGCTGAGCTGAAGAAGCTCTTACCCTTTGTCAGTTTTCGTCGTTGTTGGCGTTGTTCCCGCGTCCAGGGCTTGAGCCTTCGGGCCCATTTCCGCCCCCGTTGTTGCCTTTGCCGCCGCCATTGTTGCCCTTGCCGCCGCCTTTCCCGTCACCGTTGTTGCCTTTACCGCCGCCGTGACCGCCACCCTTGCCGGGCTTGCCGTCACCATGGCCGGGCTTGCCACCGCCCTTGCCGGGTTTGTCTCCACCCTTGCCGGGCTTGCCACCGCCATCGCCAGGCTTGCCGCCGCCGTTGCCCGGATCGTCGGATCCGCCATCACCGGGGTCATCGTTCCCCTCGCCATTGCCGGGGCCACTGTTTCCGCCGCCCGACCCGGATCCGCCGCCGGCGGCTGGGCCGGTGCTCGATGCGGGTTGAAACCCGCTGGGGTCGTTTTCGCGGCCGTCAAAGCTGTTGGCGTTGGAAATCGATCCGGTCGGCAAATCGCTCAGAAGATTGGCCAGCCCCGGACATTGCTGCGAGGTATTGGCAAGAACCGACCCGAAATCTGCCCGTTGTTGCAGATGCGAGAGGAAACTGGGCGTAACCTGCGAACAGCCGCAAAGGCTCGCATAGTCACCATCGTTGGCCGCGATCCGTGCTGTGTTGGCGTTGCAGACCTGGGGCTCGGCCATGGCCGCGCTGGCTGCAGCAACCCCCAAAAACGGGGCGACAACCCAGGCCGCCATTCCTGACTTAGAACTCTTGAACATGGCGCACCTTTCTAAACCTAGCGTCACCTGACATGCGGAATTGCATGGCCTTCCAGATGGAGGCCGCGGGTTAAGCTGCGCTGTATCAATTCTGAAGAAGTGTTCAGGAACGCCAAAATCGCCCGCCTGCGCGGGCGAAACAATCGAGGTTATCGCTTGTTGCGCCGGACGTGGACCGGCGGCGCTGGCGTGTCAGGCGTGGCGTTTGACGATGACGGACCCAACCGAATACCCCGCACCGAACGAGCAGATCAGGCCGACATCGCCATCCTGAAGATCGTCTGAATATTTGGAAAAGGCAATGATCGACCCGGCTGACGATGTATTGGCATAGTCCTGCAGGATGTTGGGCTGTTCGCCCGGCTCCGGCTCTCGGCCCAAGACCTTCTTGCCGATGAAATCATTCATCGTCTTGTTGGCCTGGTGCAGCCACAGCCGCTTGAGATCGCCGCTTTCGATCCCTTCGGAATCCATGTGGTCGCTGATGTGTTTGCTGACCATCGGCAGCACTTCCTTGAACACCTTGCGCCCGTTCTGCATGAACTGCATGTCGCGGCGGTCGGTCAAACCATCTGGGCGTGTGCGCCGCAAAAAGCCATTGTTGTTGCGGATGTTGTTCGAAAACTCGGTCGCGCAGCGGGTCGACAGAATTTCGAAATGCGGGCCCTGTGCATCCTCGATCCGTTCGATCAGCGTGGCGGTGGCCACGTCACCGAATATAAAGTGGCAATCCCGGTCGCGCCATTCCAGGTGTCCTGAGCAGATCTCGGGGTTGACCACCAGCGCCGCCCGTACGGACCCCGACCGGATCATGTCGGCCGCAGCCTGAATGCCGAACGTCGCCGAAGAACAGGCCACGTTCATATCGAACCCAAAACCGGTGATGCCCAACGCGTTCTGGATTTCGACCGCAATGGCGGGATAGGCGCGTTCATGGTTCGATGCGGCACAAATCACCAGATCGACATCCGCCGCCGTCCGCCCGGCCTGGGCCAGCGCTTTGTTGCAGGCGTCCAGTGCCATTTCGGTCATTATGCCCGGCTCGTCATCGCTGCGCTGGCGCAGCAGGGGGTGCATCACGTCCGGGTCCAGCACGCCGGTCTTGTCCATGACGTACCGGTTCTCGATGCCGGATGCCTTGACGATGAACTCTTCCGAGGAATGCTGCATCGGCTCCATCTCGCCCGCGGCGATGGCATCGGCGTTGGCAGCATTCATCTTGTCGGCATAGGCGTTGAAGGCTTTGACCAGCTCGGCATTGGTGATGACGTTTTCGGGCGTGAAAACCCCGGTACCGGTGATTGCGGGCGTGTACATGTTGGGTCCTGAATGTTTCGGATTCGCCCAAAATGCAGTCACAGCGCCCCCAGATCAAGAGATGTTGACCCAAGGGAACGGCATAGGTTTGCGCAAATTCAACTTCACATCTTGAATAGTTCATAATCCGAAGTATATCACCGCTCGACTCGTGCGGAGAGCATCCATGACCAAAGACATCAGTGAACGGCTGGCCCGACTGACCCCTGAGATCCAGGCGATGATGGGCGTCTATGCGCTGTACTGGAAACTGGAAGAGAGTTTCGGCTGCATTGATACCGATCTCAGCCATCAGGAATGCCACATGTTGATCAAGTTGGATCAGCCCAAGCGGATGGGAGTGTTGGCGGCCGACATGCTGACCGTGCCGTCGACCATTACGGCCACCGCCGATGCGCTTGAGGCGGCCGGTTATCTGACCCGCCAACAGGACCCCGATGATCGCCGTGCGTGGTTGCTGGTGTTGACCGACAAAGGTGCCGAGGCCCGCAACATGCTGGTTACCACCGCCGGAGAGCTGTTTCACCGTGCCTCCGGGTTGGATGACGAGGAAACCGCTCAATTTGCCCGGCTTGCCCGCAAGATCCGGGACAACATTCTGAAAACGGGAATACCCGAGGGATTGACGAAATGAAGCTGCTGACTTCGCTGGGCCTTGCCCTTGCCGTACTGGCCGCACCGCTTGCGGCGCAAGACGACACCAAGCCTGTGAAACTTATGGTGGTGCATGAGACTGCTCCCGGATTTTCACGCCAGTTCTTCGGGCGCGTGGCCGCGCGGCAGACTGTCGATCTGGCGTTTCAGGTCGCCGGGCAGATCGTGGAACTGCCCGTCAACGAAGGGTTCCAGGTGCCCAAGGGCAGCCTGATTGCAAAGCTGGACCAAGAGCCGTTCGAACTGGCACTGGAACGTGCGCGTCTTCAGAAGGATCAGGCTGACCGCACCGTAGCCCGCCTGTCGCGCCTGCGGGGGACGACTGCAAGTCAGGTCGCTGTCGATGACGCTGAAACCGCCGCCCAACTGGCCGCGATTGCGGTGCGTGACGCCGAGTACAACCTCGAGCACACGACACTGACCGCGCCGTTCGACGCGCTGGTATCGCGGCGTGAGGTCGAGAACTTCACCACCGTGGCCGCCGGAACGCCGATCGTCCGGATCCACGATCTGTCCGAATTGAGGATTGAGGTCGATGTGCCCGAAATCCTGTTTCAGAGAACCAGCCAGGAAGATGGCATTTCGATCACGGCGAAATTCCCCGCTAGTGACGAGGTCTTCCCGTTGGAAATCCGCGAATTCGACGCCGAAACTTCGAGCGTCGGCCAGACGTTCCGGATTCAGTTCGGCCTCACGCCGCCGGAAGACTTGCGGGTGCTGCCCGGCTCGTCGGTAACCGTCAATGTTCAGGTCGATGACAAACGCACTGGCATCATCGTTCCCCCGACCGCGATTGTCGCCGACGACGAGGGCAATCTGGGCGTTATGGTCTTTTCGCCGGTCGGTGCAGATGTCGGTACTGTGCGGCGTGTTCCCGTGACCATCGAGCCTACCCAGACCGGTGACGTCCGGGTTTTGACCGGTTTGTCGGACGGCGACGAAATCGTAGTGGCCGGAGGGTCCGTTCTGACCGATGGGCAGACCGTGCGCCGCTTTGCCGGCTTTGCGAACTGAAGGGGGCGAGGATGAATATCGCACGCGCCTCGATCGACAGGCCGATCTATACGTGGCTGGTGATCCTGATTGCACTGCTGGGTGGTATCTGGGGGTTTTCGTCGCTCGGGCGGCTCGAAGATCCGGCGTTTACCATCAAGAACGCCGTAGTGTTGACCACTTATCCCGGTGCGACGGCTGAACAGGTGGCCGAGGAGGTCTCGGAACCCTTGGAATCTGCTATCCAGCAGATGGGCGAGGTCGATGTCATCACTTCGGTCAACCGTCCCGGTCAATCGCTGATCGAAGTCGAGATCAAGTCCACCTACGATGGCAGCGAATTGCCGGATATCTGGACCCGACTGCGCGCCAAGGTCCGGGATGCGGCCCGTGGATTGCCGTCCGGTGTCAGCCAACCCTATGTGAATGACGGGTTCGGTGACGTGTTCGGTCTTTTCTATGCGGTCACCGCGGAAGGGTTCAGCGACGCCGAAAAGCACGAATTGTCGACCTTCTTGCGGCGCGAGTTGCTGACCGTTGAGGGTGTTGCAGACGTTGAAGTGCAGGGCTTGCCGGACGAAGCCATTTTCATCGAGCCGGACCTGGCCATTTCGGTCAACCAGAATGTGCCGTTGCAGTCGATCAACGAAGCGATCGCGAACGCCAATTCGGTCCAATCGTCGGGGACGCTCCGATCAGATGACGATCGCACCACGATCCTGACGGCCGACGGATCGGACAGCGTGTCCGAGATCGCAGGGCTGTCGGTTGGCTCTCAGGGGCAAGTGATCAACCTCTTTGACATGGCTGATGTCTACCGGGCCCGCCAGACCGATCCTGACATCATGATCCGGTTCAACGGCGTCGAAGCCTTCACCCTGGGTATTGCCGGCCTGTCGACGGAAAACATCGTGGAGGTCGGAAAGCGCGTAGACGCCAAGCTGGCTGAGCTAAATGTGGAAATTCCCGCGGGCGTCGATGTATTGCCGATCTACCAGCAGCACGTCGTGGTCGAGCAGGCTTCGAACGATTTTCTTGTGAACCTAGCCATGTCGGTTGCCATCGTGGTGGCGGTGCTTGGAATATTCATGGGTTGGCGCGCGGCAGTCGTTGTGGGCTCGACCCTATTGTTGACCGTCGTCGGGACCCTGCTGTTCATGGCGCTGTTTTCCATCGAGATGGAGCGCATTTCGCTGGGCGCGCTGATCATTGCGATGGGCATGCTGGTAGACAATGCCATCGTGGTGGCCGAGGGGATGCAGATCTCCATGCTCAAGGGAAAAAACTCGCGCGATGCTGCCGACGAGGCCGCGTCCAAGACACAGATCCCCCTTCTGGGGGCCACGATCATCGGGATCATGGCCTTTGCCGGGATTGGGCTCAGCCCGGATGCGACGGGCGAATTCCTGTTCTCGTTGTTTGCGGTGATCGCGATCTCTTTGCTGCTGAGCTGGGTGCTGGCCATCACGGCGACACCGTTGTTGGGGCATTATTTCTTCAAACAGGGCAAGGATGTGGATGTCGACGCCTATAGCGGTATCCTGTTCCGAACTTACGGGGCGATCCTGCGCTGGGCATTGCGGTTCCGTTGGCTGGTGGTGGCCGGTTTGGTCGGGGTCACCGTGGTCTGCTATGCCGGCTTCGCGATGGTGAAACAGCAGTTTTTCCCGGACTCCAACACGCCGCTGTTCTTCGTTCACTACAAGCTGCCGCAGGGGACACCGATCGCGCGGACGAGTGCCGATATGCAAGTCTTTGAAGACTGGCTGGCCCGGCGGGATGATGTCGTCTCGGTCACCACCTTCGTGGGGCAGGGCGCGACGCGGTTCATGTTGACCTATTCGGCCGAGAAGCCCAACCCGAGCTATGGGCACATGATCATTCGGACGGAAACACTCGAGGACATTCCCGTCCTGCGTGCCGATCTGGAGGCCTTTGGTGAAACTCAATTCCCCGAAGGCGAATTCCGGACCAAGCGTCTGGTCTTCGGCCCCGGCGGCGGTACCCCGATCGAGGCGCGGTTCTCGGGCAGCGATCCGGTCGTCCTGCGGCAACTGGCCGACGAGGCGGTGCGGCGCATGTCGGCGGCATCGCCAAATGCGCTGGACGTGCATCACGACTGGCGTGAAATGGAATTGGCGGTCCAGCCGATCTATGCCACCGAGCGTGCGCAGACGGCCGGTGTCACCCGCGAAGACATCGCCGCCACCCTGCAATTCTCGACGGACGGCATCACCGGCGGCGTGTTCCGCGAGAGGGACCGCCTGATCCCGATTATCCTGCGTCGCCCGGCGGACAGAGAATACTCGATCGTGGATCAAGTGGTGTACTCGGACCAGTCACAGAAATTCGTTCCGATCGAGCAGATGGTGGACGGGTTCCAGTACAAAGCGCTCAATACTTTGGTGCATCGGCGCGATCGCGTTCTGACCGTCACGGTGGGCGCAGACATCCCGGCCGGCCTGACCGCAGCCCAGGTCCATTCCGAGGTTCGCGATGCGATCGAGAATATGGAACTGCCGCTGGGCTACAAGCTGGAATGGGGCGGCGAGTTCGAGGATTCCGGCAAAGCGCAAGCCAGCCTTGGCAAACAGTTGCCACTGAGCCTGTTGATCATGGTTCTGATCTCGGTGCTGCTGTTCAACGCGATCCGGCAACCGGTCATCATCTGGCTGCTGGTGCCGATGTCGGTGAACGGTGTGGTGATCGGGCTGCTGGGCACGGGCCTGCCCTTTACCTTCACCGCGCTTCTCGGGCTGCTCAGCCTGTCAGGGATGCTGATCAAGAACGGTATTGTTCTGGTCGAAGAGATCGACCTTGTCCGCGCCACGGGCAAGCCTCTGCGCGAAGCGATCATCGAAGCCTCGGTCTCGCGTCTGCGCCCGGTCATGCTGGCGGCGATCACCACGATCCTGGGGATGGCGCCGCTGCTGACCGACGCGTTCTTCGTGTCGATGGCAGTGACGATCATGGGTGGTCTGGCCTTCGCGACGATCCTGACCATGGTTGCCGCGCCGGTGTTCTACATGCTGTTCTTCTCTCGGGAAGAACAGCGCAGGTTGGCGGCGCAGACTGCATGATCCCACAAAAAAGCCCCGGCGAACGGCCGGGGCTTTTTGCTTGTCCGCTGCGGGCGTCAACCCTGTAGCGATTTGACCTCCACATCCTCTTCAGCCTGCGCCTTGATCGCCAGCGCGGCGGCGTGGCTGGCCGCAGCCGTGGTGTAGTAGGGGATCTTGTCATACAGCGCGATCGAGCGGATCGCCTTGCTGTCCTCAACTGCCTGCGCGCCTTCGGTGGTGTTCATGACCAACTGGACCTGACCGTCCTTCAGCATGTCCACCACATCCGGGCGGCCCTCGTAGACCTTGTTGACCACGTCACAGGGCACGCCCTTGGACTCCAGCCATGTCTGTGTTCCGCGGGTGGCCACCAGCGAGAATCCCTGCTCGACCAGAACCTGCGCAGCCTCGATCATCGCCGGACCCTTGTCGGCATCCTTGATCGAGATGAAAGCCCGTCCCTTGGACGGCAGCACCATGCCCGCGCCCATCTGGGCCTTGAGGAAGGCCCGCGGGAAGTCGCGGTCCCAGCCCATGACCTCACCGGTCGAGCGCATCTCGGGACCCAGGATGGTATCGACGCCGGGGAAACGGGCGAAGGGCAGCACCGCTTCTTTCACCGAGAACCACGGCATATCCGGGTCGGCCAGGGTCATCTGGTCAGCGATCTTGGTATCCTGACCCTCCTTGTAGGGCGGGCGTTGCGGGAAGTTCGAAAGCGGCTCGCCCGCCATCACCCGTGCGGCGATCGAGGCGATTGCGCTGTCGGTCGCCTTGGCCACGAAGGGCACGGTGCGGCTGGCGCGCGGGTTGACCTCGATCAGGTAGATCTCGTCATCCTTGATCGCGAACTGCACGTTCATCAGGCCCACGACGTTCAGCGCCTTGGCCAGCTTGTAGGTCTGGTCCTTGATTTCGGAGATGATCTCTTTCGACAGCGAATAGGGCGGCAGCGAACAGGCCGAGTCGCCCGAGTGCACGCCGGCCTCTTCGATATGCTGCATGATGCCGGCCACATGGACATCCTTGCCGTCGCACAGCGCGTCCACGTCCAGCTCGACCGCGCCGGCCAGATAGCTGTCCAGCAGCACGGGGCTGTCGCCCGAGACCACCACGGCCTCATTGATGTAGCGTTTCAGCTGATCCATGTCGCGCACGATCTCCATCGCGCGGCCGCCCAGAACGTAGGAGGGGCGGATCACCAGTGGGAACCCGATCTCTTCTGCGATCTCAAGCGCTTGCGCGTCGGTCGAAGCGATACCGTTCTTGGGTTGTTTCAGGCCCAGATCGTTGACCAGTGCCTGGAACCGTTCACGGTCTTCGGCCAGGTCGATCGCGTCGGGCGTGGTGCCTAGGATCGGAATACCTTCGGCCTCGAGCGCATTGGCCAGCTTCAGCGGGGTCTGACCACCGAACTGCACGATCACGCCGTGCAGTGTGCCGTTCTGCTGCTCGGTCCGCAGGATCTCCATCACATGCTCGAAGGTCAGCGGCTCGAAATACAGCCGGTCCGAAGTGTCATAGTCGGTCGACACCGTCTCGGGGTTGCAGTTGACCATGATGGTTTCATAGCCCGCGTCGGTCAGCGCGAAACAGGCGTGGCAGCAGCAATAGTCGAACTCGATCCCTTGGCCGATCCGGTTGGGGCCGCCGCCCAGAATGACGACCTTCTTGCGGTCGCTGGGGCGGGCCTCGCATTCGACCTCGCCCATCGTGGGGGCCTCGTAGGTCGAATACATGTAGGGCGTCTGCGCCTCGAACTCGGCGGCGCATGTGTCGATCCGCTTGAACACGGCGGTGACGCCCAGATTGTGGCGGGCGCGGCGCACGTTGGCCTCGTCGCGGCCGGCCAGATTGCCCAGACGCGCATCAGTAAAGCCCAGCATCTTGAGCCGGCGCAGGCCGTCCTCGGTCATCGGCAGGCCGTCCTTGCGAACGGTGCGTTCCGCCTCGATGATCTCGCGGATGCGGGCCAGGAACCAGGGGTCGAACTTGGTGACGGCAAAGATTTCGTCGTCGGTCAGACCGTGGCGCATCGCCTGCGCGATGGTGCGCAAACGGTCGGGTGTCTGCTGGCTGATGGCCTTGATGACATGTGCCTTGTCGTCGCTGCTTTCGACCGCATCCCATGGGCCGATGCTGAGGCCCGGAATTTCAACCTCGTCGAAACCGGTCAGCCCCGACTCCATCGAGGCCAGCGCCTTCTGCATCGATTCGTGGATCGTGCGGCCGATGGACATGGCCTCGCCCACCGATTTCATCGCGGTGGTCAGGTAGGGTTCAGCGCCCGGGAATTTCTCGAAGGCGAATTTCGGGATCTTGGTGACGACATAGTCGATGGTCGGCTCGAAGCTGGCCGGTGTGACCTTGGTGATGTCGTTGTCCAGCTCGTCCAGCGTATAGCCCACCGCCAGCTTGGCGGCGATCTTGGCGATCGGGAAGCCTGTCGCCTTGGACGCCAGCGCCGACGAGCGCGACACACGCGGGTTCATCTCGATCACGACCATGCGGCCGTCTGCCGGGTTGATCGCCCATTGCACGTTCGATCCGCCCGTTTCGACGCCGATCTCGCGCAGAACGGCGATCGAGCCGTTGCGCATGATCTGGTATTCCTTGTCGGTCAGCGTCAGGGCAGGGGCCACGGTGATCGAGTCACCGGTATGTACGCCCATCGGGTCGACGTTCTCGATCGAGCAGACGATGATCGCGTTGTCGGCAGTGTCGCGCACCACCTCCATTTCATATTCTTTCCAGCCCAGCAGGCTTTCGTCGACAAGGATCTGGTTCACCGGCGAGGCATCCATGCCCGAGCGGCAAAAGTGGATGTAATCTTCACGGTTGTAAGCCACACCGCCGCCGGTGCCACCTAAGGTAAAGGCCGGGCGGATGATCGCGGGCAAGCCGATGTTTTCCAACTCGTCCAAGGCCATTTGCACGCCGGCATCCAGATCGGCAGAGCCGTCGGCCTTTTTGGGGGCGGTGATGATGGTGGCCTTTGGGTTTTCAAGGCCCAGGCGGTCCATCGCTTCGCGGAACAGCTTGCGGTCCTCGGCCATTTCGATAGCCTCGCGCTTGGCCCCGATCATCTCGACGCCGAATTTTTCCAGCACGCCCATCTCTTCCAGCGCCAAGGAAGTGTTCAGGCCGGTCTGCCCGCCCATCGTGGGCAGCAGGGCGTCAGGGCGTTCCTTTTCGATGATCTTGGCGACGACCTCGGGCGTGATCGGCTCGATATAGGTGGCGTCGGCCAGTTCGGGGTCGGTCATGATCGTGGCGGGGTTCGAGTTCACCAGGATGACCCGATACCCTTCCTCGCGCAGGGCCTTGCAGGCCTGGGCGCCGGAATAGTCGAATTCGCAGGCTTGCCCGATGACAATGGGCCCCGCCCCGATGATCATGATCGACTGGATGTCGGTTCTCTTCGGCATGGCCTGGTCCCTTCGATTTTGCACGAGTCGCGGGCGCCGCCCATGCGCCCAAATTGTCGTGGGTTATAGGGACCGGGGAAAAAGGTGCAAGGGGGATCGGAAACGGAAGTGAAATTGCCGCTTTCCCCCCTTTCCCTTGGCAACGTATTCTCTATATGCCGCTGAACGGCAGATGAGGAAGCAATTGCGCATTCGTTTCGATCAGGGACCCGCCGGTCCGGGCACCGGTTTCGATCGGCCCGCCCAGGTGATCCGCGCCGACCGGGCGGAGCAGGTGCCCCAGGCATTGGCGGCGCTGGATGACGCGCGCGCGCAGGGCGGCTGGCTGGCCGGATATGCCAGTTACGAGCTGGGCTATGCGCTTGAGCCCAAGCTGGCCGCAAGGCTGCCCGCGAACCGTCGATTGCCGCTGCTGTGCTTTGGGGTGTTCGATGGCCCGAGCGCCCAGGACCTGCCGTCCGGTGCGGCCGGGCTGACCGCGTTCCAGCCGCGTTGGAGCGAGGCGCGCTATACCGAAGCCTTCCGTGCCGTGCATGATGCAATCGGGGCCGGTGACATCTATCAGGCCAACCTGACCTTTCCCATCGATCTGGAAACCGAGGGTGACAGCGCCGCGCTCTATGCCGCGCTGACCGCCGGACAGCCGGTCGGCCATGGCGCGCTGGTCCAGCAGGACGGGCTGCCCGATCTGCTCAGCCGCTCGCCCGAGCTGTTCTTCCGCACCGATGCCGACGGGATGATCGAGACCCGGCCGATGAAGGGCACCCAGCCGCGCAGCGCCGACCTGGCCGAGGACGCGCGGCGGCGCGATTTCCTGTCCTCGGACGAAAAGAACCGGGCCGAGAACCTGATGATCGTGGACCTGCTGCGCAATGACATCAGCCGCGTGGCGCTGCCGGGAACCGTTCAGGTGCCCGAGTTGTTCAAGGTCGAGACCTACGCCACCGTGCATCAGATGGTGTCGCTGGTGCAGGCGCGGCTGCAGGTGGGGGCGGGGTTGTCGGACATCCTGACGGCGCTGTTTCCCTGTGGTTCGATCACCGGGGCGCCCAAGATCCGTGCGATGGAGATTCTGTCGGATCTGGAGCCCTGGCCGCGCGACATCTATTGCGGCACCATCGGCTGGGCCGCCCCGGACGGGCGGTCGGAATTCAACGTCGCGATCCGGACCTTGATGGTCGAGGGCAACCGGGCCACGCTGAACGTCGGCGGGGGCGTCGTCTGGGACAGCACCGCCGAGTCGGAATACGAGGAAGCGCTATGGAAAGCCCGGTTCGCGCACCAACTGAGCCTGATTTCCGCCTGATCGAAACCTTTGCGTTTCGGCCCGGGCAGGGCTTTGTGCGGCTGGAGCGCCACCTGCGGCGCATGGCGCGGACAGCTGACTGGCTGGGTGTTCGGTTCGACGTGTGGCGCGTCGGCGAAGTGGTGGACGGTGTGATCGGCGCGGACCCGCTAAGGTGCCGGCTGACGCTGGACTTGACCGGTGCACCTGAGATCACCACGGGGCCTCTGGCGGACAACCCGCCGGACTGGACGGTGGGTCTGGCGACGACAAGGCTGACGTCCTCGGACATCTGGCTGCGCCACAAGACCACCCGCCGCGCGATCTATGACCAAGCGCGGGCGGAATTGCCCGACGGCGTGGACGAGCTGTTGTTCCTGAACGAACGGGATGAACTGTGCGAGGGCACCATCACCAACCTGTTCGTCAAAACGGAAGACGGGCGCCTGCTGACACCTCCGGTTGCGGCGGGCCTGCTGCCGGGCATCCTGCGCGAGGAGTTGCTCGAAACCGGACGCGCTGCCGAGGCGGTCTTGACTCTGCATGATCTGGCCGCCGCGCGCCGGGTCTGGATGGGTAATTCCCTACGCGGTTTGATACCGGCCAAGGTGATGCTGCCATGAGCGACCGCAGCTCTGCGCGTGGATTGCAGGTGTCGAACCTGCGCCTGAAGGCTGAGTTCGTGGCGTTCTATGTCGCGGTCCCCTTGCTGATCGCCGTTCTGTTTCCACCCGACTGGATGTTTCCGGCGCTGTTCTTCTTCACCGCTGTCGGGATCGCCCTGCTGCACCGCACCTCGGGCTTTTCCTGGGCTGAGCTGCGCTATGGCTGGCGCAACTGGCGCTGGGCCGAGGTGATCGGGTTTTCATTGGCAATGGCGGCGATCTGTTCGGCCCTGGTGATGGCCACGCGCCCGGATGCGGCCTTTTTTCTGCTGCTGCACCGGCCCGAATTTCTGGCCGTGATCTGGCTGGGCTACCCGTTGCTGTCGGCACTGCCGCAAGAACTGCTGTTCCGCACGCTGTTCTATCGCCGCTATCACGCGATCCTGCCTAACGGCGCGGCCTTGCCGTTGCTGAACGCCGGGCTGTTTGCCTTTGCCCACCTGATGTATTGGAGCTGGATCGTCACCGTGATGACATTCGCGGGCGGACTGCTGTTTTCCTGGGCCTACCGCAAGCGCGGGTCGTTCTTCTATGCGGTGCTGCTGCACGCGATCGCCGGCAACATCATCTTTGCCGCCGGGCTTGGCGTGTTCTTCTATTCCGGCAACGTGCAGCGCCCGTTCTAGGGGCTCTACTCGGCGGCGTCGCGCATGTCTTGACCGGGCTGGTAGAGATAGTCCCGCGTCAATGGCGCCGCGTCGCGGCGATGACCCAGCTGCAGTTGGAAAACGGTCTGGTCACGCTCTTCGAACACCAAAATACAGGCGGTCAGATAGAACCGCCACATGCGGATGAACCGGTCGTCATACATCGCGCGCACCTGATCCAGGTTGCTCTCGAACCGGTCGCGCCAGGCGCGCAGGGTCAGAGCATAATGCACCCGCAGGCTTTCGACATCCAGAAACCACAGACCGGTGCGCGCCAAGGGTTTGACGATTTCCTCGAGCGACGGGACATAGCCACCCGGGAAGATGTACTTGTTCAGCCAGGGCGACTGGCCGGTGGGCGGCCCGTTGCGGCCGATGGAATGGATCAACGCCACACCGTCGGGCTTCAGCAGAGCGGCGACCCGGTCGAAATAGGTGCGCAGCTGTGGCGCGCCCACATGCTCCAGCATCCCGACCGAGACGATCCGGTCGAACTGGTCCTGCATCTGCCGGTAGTCCATCAGCCGAATGTCGACGCGGTCGGCCAGCCTGGCCTGCTGCACCCGCGCGGTGGCGGTGCGGTGCTGGTTTTGCGACAGGGTCAGCCCGGTCACCTGCACGCCGTGGTCACGCGCCAGCGTCAGGGCCAGACCGCCCCAGCCGCAGCCGATGTCCAGCACCCGCATGCCGGGCTCAAGGCACAGCTTGCGCGCGATATGCACCTTTTTGGCGGCTTGCGCCTGCTCCAAGGTCATCCAGGGCTGCTGGAAATAGGCGCAGCTGTACTGCATGTCAGGGTCCAGCATCAGCCGGTAGAATTCGTCGGACAGGTCATAGTGATGCGCAACATTGCGCCGCGCCGAGCGGACCGAGTTGCGCTGCAGGATCGGCCGCAGCAGATACCCGGCCCAGTCTTGGATCTGCTGCAGCAGGGGCAATGACCCGCTGGCCGCGCATCGAATCGCGATCCGCATGGCACTTTCCAGGCCGCCCTCGTCGACGGTCAGTGTGCCGTCCATGTAGCCCTCGCCAAAAGCCATCTCGGGATTGCGCACCAAGCGCGCCATCAATGCGGGGTCATGCAGGGTGACATGCGCCTCGGGCTGCGTGGCGTCACCATAGGTACGCGCCGTCCCGTCCGGGAAGGTGATCCGCAGAGTTCCGCGGGTGATGAAACCCCGCAATACGCGATCCAAAACAGTTTGCCACATCGGCCGAACACCTCCTTGCTCAAGGGGCCTGGCTCCCGCGTGCCGGGAAAACTATTCGAGTTCACATGTCCAAAAGATAGCGATTTTTTCGAATTTGTCTGCATTCCGGGCTCCGATGGAGGCGCATCGTGCTCCAACCCTTGACTTCCCGACCCGATCGCGGTGTATCGGCGCGACGAATTCAGCGCCCGAAGGGATATCATCCATGCACGCCTATCGCAGCCACACCTGCGCCGATCTGACCGCCGCAAATGTCGGTGAAACCGTCCGCCTGTCGGGTTGGGTTCATCGGGTGCGAGATCACGGCGGCGTGCTGTTCATCGACCTGCGCGACCACTATGGCGTGACCCAGGTTCTGTGCGACGGCGACAGCGCCGCGTTCAGCGCGTTGGAGAAAGTGCGCTCGGAATGGTGCATCCGCATCGACGGCACGGTCAAGGCGCGCGACCCCGAATTGGTAAACCCCAAGCTGCCCACCGGCGAGATTGAGGTTTATGTCCGCGAACTGGAAGTGCTGGGCGCGGCCGAGGAGCTGCCGCTGATGGTGTTCGGCGACCAGGAATACCCAGAAGAAACCCGCCTGCGCTATCGCTACCTGGACCTGCGTCGCGAGGTGATGCAGCGCAACATGGCACTGCGCTCGGACGTGGTGGCCAGCATGCGCCGCCGCATGTGGGATCAGGGCTTCCGCGAATATCAGACGCCGATTATCACCGCATCCAGCCCCGAGGGCGCGCGCGACTTCCTGGTGCCCTCGCGCCTGCATCCGGGCAAGTTCTATGCGTTGCCGCAGGCACCGCAGCAGTTCAAGCAGCTGATCATGGTTTCGGGCTTCGACAAGTATTTCCAGATCGCGCCCTGCTTCCGCGACGAGGACCCGCGCGCCGACCGCTCGCCCACGGATTTCTACCAGCTCGACCTCGAGATGTCCTTCGTCACCCAGCAGGACGTGTTCGACACGATCCAGCCAGTTCTGACGGGGGTCTTTGAGGAATTTGGCGGTGGCCGGAAGGTTGATCAGGAATGGCCGCAGATCTCCTACAAGGACGCGGCGCTGTGGTATGGCACCGACAAGCCCGATCTGCGCAACCCGATCAAGATGCAGGTGGTGTCGGAACACTTCCGCGGGTCCGGTTTCGCGATCTTCTCCAAACTGCTGGAACAGGAAGGCACCGAGATCCGCGCGATCCCCGCGCCGGGTGGCGGCAGCCGCAAGTTCTGCGACCGCATGAACGCCTTTGCCCAGAAAGAAGGTCTGCCCGGCATGGGCTATATCTTCTGGCGCGATCAGGGTGAGGGGATGGAAGCCGCCGGCCCGCTGGCCAAAAACATCGGCCCCGAACGCACCGAGGCAATTCGCCAGCAGCTGGGCCTTGGGGTCGGTGACGCGGCGTTCTTCCTGGGTGGTAAGCCCAAAGCCTTTGAAAAAGTCGCCGGCAAGGCGCGCGATGTTATCGGCGAAGAGCTGGGCCTGACGGAAAAAGACCGGTTCGCCTTTGCCTGGATCGTGGATTTCCCGATCTACGAGAAGGACGAGGAAACCGGCGAGATCGATTTCGAACACAACCCGTTCTCGATGCCGCAGGGTGGCATGGAGGCGCTGCAGGGCGACCCGCTTGAGGTCAAGGGTTATCAGTACGACCTGGCCTGCAACGGTTACGAGCTGGTGTCGGGTGCGATCCGGAACCACAAGCCCGAGATCATGCTCAAAGCGTTCGAGCTTGCCGGTTATGGCGAGAACGAGGTCAAAAGTCGCTTTGGCGCGCTGTTCAACGCGTTCCACTATGGCGCTCCGCCGCACGGAGGCTGCGCCGCCGGCATCGACCGGATCGTTATGTTGCTTGCGGACGAGGCCAACATCCGCGAGGTCATGATGTTCCCGATGAACCAGCGCGCCGAAGACTTGATGATGCAAGCGCCGTCGGACCCGACTTCGGATCAGCTGATGGAACTGGGCCTGCGGGTCATCCCTCAGGAATGAGCCAAGGACCGTACCCAGAGTGTGAAAAACCTTTGGGTGCGGTCGAAACTACGGCGACGGCGCGAAGCGATCTTTCTGCTAAGTGCTTCAGCGCGTATATGGGCCCGCGTTCTGCAGGCGGCTAAAACCAAAGGAACTTGTGATCAGTCCAGCCAGTTCGGCTGTTTTTTGCGGTTAGCGCGAATGGTCCGTGCGGATCTGCGGGTGTGCCAATACCACCAAGCGCAGAGCATGGTTGTTGTCATGAAATAGGCCAACGTCATTCAGATCGCCTTTCGTCTTTCAAGACGGCTTTGGACAAGACCGGCAACGCGCGCTGCCAAGGCTGTTACCGGAGCGCCCTCGGCGCGCGAGGATGCGAGGTCATGGGCCGCCTGCTCCAGAACCGTGTCCTCGGCATCTCGGGCTACACCGCGCAGGAATTGCGCGGCATAGTCCAGCATGCGTGAATCCGCAGGCCCAGTCAGAACATCTGCGATATGCGCCATGTCATCCTGATAAGCCAGCGGATCGGGGCAGATCTGTTCGTCTTTGACGGATTGGAGTGTACCCGGGCGACGGTCTTCGGGGAGGTTCTCCAGGATGGCCCTTTGGAAGCTGATCAGCGAATTCAACGGTTTCGCCAGAAAACCATCGGCCCCGGCTTGCAAGGCAAGCGTTTCGGCGCAGTCGTCGCCGGACATACCAAGGATGACGCTGATACGGGGGGAAACCGCGTTCAGTTCCGCGATCAGGTCTGCGCCGGAGCCGTCCGGCAGGCCCATGTCCACTACGATCACCGACGGGCGGTAGATCTGAAGGTGCCTGCGCGCAGACCTCAGGCAATCGGCCCGGCGAATGCGGGCGCCGCTGTGCAGGCACATCAGTCGCATCGCATCACAGGCATAACGACTGTCCTCGACAACCAGAATGGTTTGACCCAGCAAAGGCCGAGTGGCGCTGGGGGCAACGGCGGATGGGGCGAACGGCACCGAATCGTCCATGGCAGAACTCCTTTCAGCAGATGCCCCACGCTAGGAACTCCTGGCTAACACAGGGTTAACGCGCGTTTTGGCGCACTTGCCCTTTGACAGGGCAGCCCCCATAAACGCTGCAACGCAGAACAGAGGAGACTGCCATGATTGGCCGCCTGAACCATGTCGCCATCGCCGTGCCCGACCTCGAGGCCGCATCCGCCCAATACCGCAACGCGCTGGGCGCCAACGTTGGTAAACCTCAGGATGAACCGGATCATGGCGTGACGGTGGTCTTCATCGAACTGCCCAATACCAAGATCGAGCTGCTGTACCCGCTGGGCGACGACAGCCCGATCAACGGCTTCCTGGAAAAGAACCCGGCGGGTGGCATCCACCATGTCTGTTATGAGGTCGAGGACATCATCGCCGCACGGGATCACCTGAAGGCGACCGGTGCCCGCGTTCTGGGAACCGGAGAGCCCAAAATCGGCGCGCACGGCAAGCCTGTGCTGTTTTTGCACCCCAAGGACTTCAACGGATGCCTTGTGGAGCTGGAGCAAGTCTGAGCCGGGCTGAGGAGGCGCCGAAATGACAATCACTGCTGCGCTGGTATTGTTCGCCGTGATCTGGTTCATGACCTTGTTGGTCGTGCTGCCGGTCCGCATCAAAACGCAAGGCGATCTGGGCGACATCGTGCCGGGGACCCATGCGGGTGCTCCGGAAGTTCACCACATGAAGAAAAAGATCTGGATCACCACCGGTATTTCCATCGTTTTGTGGGCGGTGATCGCAGGGATCATTGTTTCTGGCGTGATTTCAGTTCGTGATTTTGACTGGTTGAACCAGATGGAACCGCGCGAGTAATCAGCGCTCAGCCTGTCGCGACAGTCCATGAAAGATATGCGTGAACGTTGCGGCTCCGATGATCGGAATGACAAGGTTCACCAACGGGATCGACAGGGGAATGGCCATCAAGGTTCCGGCGACCCAGATCGTCCCGGCATGGCGTGCTCGCAACGCCCGCGCACCGTCGCGCCCGATCCGGCGCATGGCCGCCAGCGTGAAATATTCTCGACCCAGCAAAAACCCGTTCATCCCCCAAAAAATGAACGGAGCGAGGGGTGTGAACAGCGCGTAAAGGACCAAAGCCAATACGTTGGCCACAATCAAAACGCCCAAGAATCCCACCGAGTCCAACAGCGCATCCCAGATCGGGACGGACGGAACAGGGGGTAGGTTCGGGTAATGCCGGTCTTCAACGGCCTGTGCGACCTCATCCAGAAACATCGATGTGATGGCTGAGGCCACCGGCACCATCAGAAACACCGGCAGGATCAGAACCAGAAAGATCCCTGAATAGTTCAGAACGTCGTTCAGCCACGGGACGTCGCCGACAAATGGCAGCGAGATCTCCTGACCAGAAAGGGCGTTGATGCCCCAAATCGCCAGCACACAGGCAACAACAAGCAGCACAATCGTCAGGCCGACACCGCGCAGTAGCACCGATCGGAATCGAGCATCGCCGAGCTGCCCCAAGGCAGCGAAGAACGCATTGAGGATAATCATTCCGTCACCCACTCAGTGATCGCGGCTACGTCCGGGCGAGGCCGTTCGGGCGGCGTGGCCCCTTCGGTTGCGATGTGAATCAGTCCGGCAATGCGTTCATTGTCGGCCAGGCCCAAACCGCGTTCGCAGAATTCGCGGTCGTGCGACTGCCAACCTGAAAGCCAGTTGGCACCCCATCCCGCAGCAAGGGCTGCGTTGAGCAGTGCAAGGCAGACCGCCCCGGCCGAGTAGGTTTGTTCGATTTCCGGGATTTTCGGCGATGGCTTCTGCACTTCGATGACGGCAACAGCGAGATGCCCCATAACGAACTGATTGCGGGCCTTGGCGATATCTTCGGGGCTTTTTCCCAGCGCAACGCCTCGCTCCTCGGTCAGATCGGCCAATCGCGGCATTGCGCCTTTTTCGATGACGATGAACCGCCAAGGTTCCAACTTGCCATGGTCGGGGCTGCGAGCGGCTGCGGTCAGCAACGGGATCAACTCGTCGCGGGTCGGCGCCGGGGCCATCAACGTCTTGGCGGGCCGCGACCTGCGCGACTGCAGGAACTCGAACGCAGCCGGGTTTTTCAGCGTCATATGTTAATTTCCTTTACATGGTCCTGTCGTATCTCGGGCAGACACGCGCCGGTTTCAAGGGCAAGATGCAAAACTGTTGGATATTGTGCCACCCGGTACCGTCCAAATGCGGAAGTGAATGTGATGGCAAAACCGAAATTGCGAAACCTGCCGGACCTTGCGCATCTGACGCTACCCGGGCAATCGATTCCCGTGCGGGTGACTCCCAAAGCTGCGGAGGACCGGATTTCTTTCGACGGGGCGACAGTGCACATCGCTGTCACCGCCGTGCCCGAGGATGGAAAGGCGAACCAAGCCGTGGTCAAGCTGCTGGCTCGGGCCATGGGTGCCTCACCGTCGGCTTTGACGCTGAAAAAAGGCCATACAGGGCGCGACAAGGTCTTTGTCTACGATCCCTAGGCCGGTGTCTCCCTGATCTGGTAGACCCCTTCGGGCAGATCCAGGGCGGCCGCAAGATCGCGCACCTGTTCGGGCGAAAGGGTGATTTTCTGCATCTGGTCCGTTCGGGGGTCCAACTGCTCTATCGTAACGCACTCGGCGAAACTGTTGATTACCACGTCTTCCTGCAAAGGCTCCGGGCCTTCGTCCACCAGGGTAATGACTGTCGAGTCGAATTCATGCTCAATCGAAAACATGTTCCCAGACTGCCCAGCCTGCGATCGCAATGCAACCCGCTGATTGGGTTTCGGGCTGTGGTCAGGGGGGCCACATCGCGCTAAGCTTTCCTGCCGGCACGAACAGAAAGGATCCGGAATGCACCGCCTCAGGTTTTTGCTGGTCTTGGTTGTGTCCGCGTGCACTGCGGGCGGGTTCATTGCGGTTGATGATTGGTCACCGTCCTCGCCCGAACTGCGCGACTCGGCACTGACGTTTCAGCAGGTCAGCAGGTCGGTCAGGGCTGCCGCGCAAAAAGTCTGTCAGCGCGAGACACGGGGGCAGAACTGCGATTTCGGCATTCTGATCGACACGGATCCTTTTGCGGAGCCAAATGCGTTCCAGACGTTGGACAAGGATGGGCGCCCGTTCATCATTTTCACGCAGGAAATGGTCAAGTCGACGCAGAACGCTGACGAGATGGCGTTCGTCATGGGGCACGAGGCGGCGCATCACATCCTGGGCCACATCGCCCGGCAGGTAAAAAACGCCAAGGAAGGGGCTCGAATTTTTGGAGAACTGGCTGAGGCGCAAGGCGAGGACGCGGCAGGAATTGAACGTGCCCAGAAGCTGGGTGCCGAGGTCGGAGTTCAGAGCTATACGAAAGAATTCGAGCTGGAAGCGGACAGGATGGGAACTTTGATCACCCACTCGGCCGGGTACAATCCGCTGGTCGGCATGGCCTATTTCAGCCGGATTCCCGATCCGGGTGACCGCTTTCTGGCGTCTCATCCGCCCAATGCCAAGCGCATCGAAGTTGTTCTGGAAACAGCCGCCCAGCTAGGCCTGACCCAATGACCCAGATCCAGCGGATGGGGGTCGTTCTGACGGACCGAGGCTCGAAATACGCGGTGAGTGGTGCGCCCGTCAGGTCGCGGGATGAGGTCGATGCGGTGTTGCGCGACCTTAAATCGGACAAGGCATATGCCAAGGCGACCCATAACACGTGGGCCGCAGTTTTACCGACCGGCGCTCTCAAGGCCGATGATGGGGAAACTGGTGCGGGGATGGTCATATTGCGCATGTTGGAACGCGCCGGTGTGCAGGATCACGTGGTCATTGTGACCCGATGGTATGGCGGCAAAAAGCTGGGCGGAGATCGTTTCAGGCGGGTCCAGGACGCCACACGGGCCTACCTGGACGACCTGGGGGTCGTCTCTTGACCTGAATCAAGGGCGCCGTGGGGTTATGGCGCTAGGGTTCTTTTCAGCGAGACAGCGAAAGGAACTCGGATGTCTAGACGCGAAGAACTGCGCCGCCACGCCGCTTTGGTGGATCGAATGGCCCTGAAACTGGGCGTTGACCTGCAGGAGGCCGCAATCGGCGGTTCGGTTTCGATCGACGAAATCACCGACGCAGTGCTGCGTTGCACAGGCTGTACGAACCCCGATCACTGCGACCGCGCGCTGGCGCTTCAAAACAGCGACGGACGGCCACCGGAGTATTGCCGAAACCAGGAGTTGCTGGCCGGGCTTGCACCCTAGAGCGGACGGGCAGAATCATGAACGTCCTTGGCCAGACCATGAAGCATGTACGCCTTGTTCTGCGGATGGGGCAGGCGACCGGCGTTGACCTTGTAGATGCCCATCGCACGGGTCGGCTCAGTCCCGACGAATGGGCCCGCATGGTGGGACGGTGCCGGGGCTGCGAGTGGGCTTGCGACTGTACCGATTGGCAGACGCACCTAGGTGGCAGGGTTGAGGCCCCAGAGACATGTCCGAACCGGAACCGATTCGCCAAACTTAAGACGCTGCAGAATCAGGAAAAACAATGAAACATGTGCGACTCGGAGACATAGAAAAACACTTCTGGCTAACGCGGTCGGTTGCGCGCTGCATGGAAATCTCGCTGTCCGAAGCCATCGCCGAAGGGCGGCTGACCGCGCAGGGATACAGCGAAATGGTGACCCGTTGTCGAGCCGCTGACTGCAGCGAAAGATGTGCCGTCTGGCTTGCGTGCCAACAAAGCCGGGCGACCGCCGCCCCGGAATTTTGCGCCAATGCCAAAGCTTTGAATGCGCTGACCTGATTGGCCTATAGCTTGGAATGGCTCCCGTCGCACAGCGGCGGACTAGCGGTTTGCTTGCATCCGCAGAAGAAGACCTTCTTGCTTGATTCTGCTACATATTTTACCGGCTCGATCCCGGTTTCCTTGTGCGAACCGTCGCAGAATGGCTGACGTTTGGAGCGTCCGCAAGCGCACCAGAAGTAGCTTTTGCCCTCAGTCACTTCGATGGGGTAGGGTGATTTCTGGGCGATTTGAGATCCTTTTGGCATTCTGGCGCTCCGGCTGTTGAAAGGGACATCCGAGAGCTTAGCCCAATGCAGAGAAATGTGTAGGTCGCGCGTCCCGGTTCTGCGGTGTCACGTCGTGATGCAAGCGTGGATTCGCCTCTGATCACACGGATGTGACCGTATCTGTTGCCAGAAAGCCGAACTGCCCGTATCCTTAACCTGGCCCCGAAAAGTTGGGCAATATCAGAAAAGTATTAAAGGATTGATGGACATGAAACTGAAATTCGCTGCCGCCGGCGCCTTTGTTTTGATCCTGACTGCTTGCTCGCAGCAGGAAGAGCCCACCCCGGTTTACGTTCAGCCAAGCTATGACAAATATGGCTCGCCCAGCTGTTCGGCAGGCTATGAACTGGCCACCACCGAGGCCGGCCAGACCGTGTGTAACCCGGTCACTCAATAAGCTTTTAGCAGACGGTCCCGATTTGGGGGCCGTCTGCCTTCTTCCGCCGGATGGCGGTTCAGCGCACCAGCTTCCCCCACAGATCGTATTCACCAGCCTCGTCGACCTGAACAAGGACGATGTCGCCGGGTTTCAGATTTTCATGACCGTCGTCGATGAACAGGTTGCCGTCGATCTCGGGCGCGTCTGACTTGGTGCGGCAGGTGGCGGCCTCAGCATCCACCTCATCCACGATCACTTGGATCCTCTGACCCACTTTCGACGCCAGTTTTGCTTCTGAAATCGCCTGGGCCTTTTGCATGAAACGCTCCCAGCGCTCTTGCTTGATCTCATCCGGGACGTGATCCGGCAAGTCGTTCGAGCGGGCCCCTTCAACGTTTTCGTATTGGAAGCACCCGACGCGATCCAACTGCGCCTCGTCCATCCAATCCAGCAGGGTCTGGAACTCGGCCTCGGTCTCCCCCGGGTAGCCGACAATGAAGGTCGATCGCAGCGTGATGTCGGGGCAGATCGCGCGCCAGGCGGCGATCTCGTCCAGTGTTTTGGCGCCGGCTGCCGGTCGCGCCATTCTTTTCAGAACGTCCGGATGCGCGTGTTGGAACGGGATGTCCAGGTAGGGCAAAAGGTTGCTGCCTGCATCCGCCATAAGCGGGATCAACTCGCGCACATGTGGATAGGGGTAGACGTAGTGCAGCCGTATCCAGGCATCCAGTTGGCCCAATTCACGGGCCAGGTCGGTAATGTGGCTGCGCACCTCCCGGTCTTTCCAGGGGTTCACATCGTATTTGCGATCCAGGCCAAAGGCCGAGGTGTCCTGGCTGATCACCAGCAATTCGCGTACACCGCTGTCGACCAGTTTTTCAGCCTCGCGCAGAACGGCGTGGGCCGGTCGGCTTGCCAGTTTTCCGCGCATGTCCGGGATGATGCAGAATTTGCACTTGTGATTGCAGCCTTCGGAAATCTTGAGGTAGCTGTAGTGGCGCGGGGTCAGCTTCACGCCCGAAGCCGGCAACAGATCCACATACGGATTGGGATCAGGCGGAACGGCGGCGTGAACGGCATCCAGCACCTGTTCATACTGGTGCGGCCCGGTCACGGCCAGGATACGCGGGTGATGTTCGCGGATGTAGTCCGGCTCGGCGCCCAGGCACCCGGTCACGATGACCTTGCCATTCTCCACCAGCGCCTCGCCGATTGCCTCGAGGCTTTCGGCCTTGGCGCTGTCCAGAAACCCGCAGGTGTTCACGATCACGGCATCCGCACCTGAATATTCGGGCGAGATCCCGTATCCTTCGGCGCGCAGGCGCGTCAGGATGCGCTCGCTGTCGACCAGTGCCTTGGGACACCCCAAGGACACCATTCCGATGGTGGGTTGGCCGCTGCGCGGTGCGTCGGTGATCCGGGCTGCGGGTGCCAGATCGGGGCGTAGGTTTGGCGGGTTGGTGCTCATTGCGCGGCATATAGTGGGGAAATCTTCCCCTTGCAAATCCTTCGCACGCGAGGAACATCGAAGCTGAGGCAAAAAGCCGGCAAGGCAGAGAGCAAATCATGAAGTGGCTGATACGCATTCTATTCATTCTGGCCGCGGTCGCGGGGCTGGTGATTGGGGCGTTGCTTTTGATGCCCGGCGACAAGCTGGGCAAGATCCTAACCGAACAGGTCAAGGCGCAGACCGGACGTGAGCTGAACTTGTCCGGCGATGTCCGCCTATCCTTTTGGCCGGTTCTGGGAATGGAAACCGGGCCGGTTACTTTTGGGAACGCGCCCTGGGCCAGCTCCGAACCGATGCTGAGCGCGCAAAGCCTGGCAGTTGGCGTGGATGCCTCAGCGCTGCTGGCGGGGGATGTGCGTATCCGGCGCGTCGTGGCCGAGGATCCCGTCTTGCGGCTGGAACTGTCACAAGGGCGGGGCAACTGGGAAATGACGGCGCCGCAAAACGGAGCGTCAAACACGGGCTCTGGCAATGCAGATGCGCCCGCACCCAACTCTGCGGCACCGGCCGAGACAGGAACCGTGACCCTGGACCGATTGGAGCTCAGCAACGCGCGTCTGGTTTATGTGGAAAACGGTGTCCCTCAGATGGACTTTTCCGGGGTCGATCTGAAGGCCAGTTGGCCCGATGTCACTGCGCCGATGAAGATGAGCGCATCAATGCCGGTGCCCGGTGGCGCGGTTGAGGTTGATTTGGAAATTCCTGATTTGCCTGCATTTTCCAGTGGCGCGGTGACGCCATTGGTTCTTGGCCTGACAGCGCCGGGCGGAGAGATCAGCTTTGACGGACGCGTCAACCTGGCCGGTGAAATGGACGGCAAAACTCATGTCCGGACCACAATCACCGACGCGATGCTGGCCGCTTTTGGTCAGGGTGGGGTGTCAGTCCCCATGGGACTTGGACGGGTCGCGGATGTGTCCAGCCAGATGACCTACACCAAGGATGGGCGCATTTCCTTGCGGGATATGCGCGCAGTTCTAGATCAGAACAGTTTTGACGGTGCCGCAGATATCGTTATCGCAAGCCCACCAAAGATTACTGCGCGGCTGAGTACCGGTGACCTTGACCTGACGCAGGCAACAGCCGGCAGCGCGCCCAGCAGCGGCGGCGGCACGGGCGGAGGGAAACAGGCGTCCGAAGGCTGGTCCCAGGCGCCGATCGACGCGTCACCCCTTGCATTGGCAAATGGAACGATCCGGTTGAAAGCCAATTCGATCGCCATTCCTGATATGACCTTTGGCCCCAGCGATCTGAGCCTCAGCCTGGATCGGTCGCGTGCGGTTCTGAAAATGGAACCGGCCACGCTGTTTTCCGGAAAGCTGACCGGAGAAGTCGTGGCCAACAATAGAAACGGACTGTCGGTCGGGGGCAACCTGACCGCCACGGGTATCGACCTCAAGCAGGCTTTGACCACGTTGGGCGGTGTCGAACGTCTGTCCGGTACTGCGTCCGGAACGTTGCAATTCCTGGGGGTGGGGCAAACCGAAGCGCAGATCATGCGCTCGCTCAGCGGCAAGGGCAGCCTGGACGTCGGCAAGGGGGTGATCTCCGGGTTTGATCTGGATCGTTTGATGGGGCGCGGCGAAGGCAGTGGAGGAACCACCGTCTTCAACAGCCTGACTGCCACCTACACGATTCAGGACGGCAACCTGACGAACAACGATCTTCTGATGCAGCTTGACAATTTCCGTGCCGACGGCGCGGGCCGCGTCGGGCTGGGCGCGCGCGATATCGACTATGTGTTCACGCCGGTTGCGCTGCGGGCGAACGGGGGCAATGGCATTGCCGTTCCCGTTCGGATCAAGGGACCGTGGAGCGATCCGTCGATCAAGCCCGACCTGAGCAAGGTGATCGAAGCTGCGACGGAAGAAAAGCTCAAGGAACTGGAGCAGGACGCGAAGGACAAGGCGCTGAAGAAGGTGGGAGAGGAGTTGAATACAACCATCTCCGACAGCGAACAGGTCGAAGATGCACTGAAGCAGAAGCTTGAGGACGAGGCCAAGAAGGGCTTGCTGAAACTGCTCGGACGGGATTGAGAAAGGGGCGCCGCAGCGCCCCTTTTTTGCTCAGATCGTCTGGTCGTAGTCGCCCACACCCGGTTCGGTGCGGATTACGGCGTCAATATCGGCGAAAATTGCCCGCATCTCATCTTCGCTCTCGCTGCTTTCGCAGACCACCACCAGGTTGGGCGTGTTCGAAGACGCCCGGACCAGGCCCCAACTGCCATTGTCGAGGATGACGCGCGCACCATTGACGGTCACGACTTCCTTGATAGGTCGACCTGCCAATGTTTCACCCGCCTTTGCCTTAGCAACGAGCTTGTCCACCAGTCGGGCGAGGATGTCATACTTTTCGGTATCGGTAGCATAGGGCGACATGGTCGGGGTCGACCATGTCTTGGGCAGGGCGCGACGCAGATCGGACATGCTCTGTCCCGGGTTTCGGTCCATCAGTTTGCAGATTTCCACCGCGACCCGCATTCCGCAGTCGTATCCGCGCCCGATTGGCTCGGCCAGAAAATAATGGCCCGACTTTTCGAACCCGGCCAACGCGCCGATTTCCTTCACGCGCCGTTTCATGTGGCTGTGGCCGGTTTTCCAGTAATCCGCCTTGACACCATGGGCCTGCAACTCGGGATCGCTTGCAAACAGGCCGGTCGATTTCACGTCGGCCACGAAGGTCGCGCCGGGATGCAGCTTGGCCAAATCGCGCGCCATGATGACACCGACCTTGTCGGCAAAGATCTCCTCGCCCTCGTCATCGACCACACCGCAGCGATCGCCGTCTCCGTCAAACCCAAGCGCCAGGTCCGCCCCGCTGGCTTTGACGGCGTCAGCCATGTCGTGCAACATCTCCATCGCTTCGGGGTTCGGGTTGTAGTTGGGGAAGGTGTAATCCAACCGGTTGTGGCTGGGTACGACGTCGACGCCGATCCGCTCAAAGATCTCGGGGGCAAAGGCAGATGCGGTGCCGTTCCCCGTCGCGCAGACCACCTTGAGGGGGCGCGACATTTTGAAATCACCCACCAGATCGTCGATATAGGCCTCTTTCACGCCGTCCACGAATTCATAGGACCCGCCGGGGCGCGCCACGCCTTCGCCGTTCAGCACGATGTCGCGCAGCTCGGCCATTTCGTCAGGGCCGTGGGTCAGAGGGCGGTCAAAACCCATCTTGACCCCGGTCCAACCGTTGGGGTTGTGGCTGGCCGTCACCATGGCGACTGCAGGAACATCCAGATGGAATTGGGCGAAATACGCCATCGGGCTCAGCGCCGGGCCAATATCCTTGACCTGGATACCGGCCTGCATGAGGCCCAGAATCAACGCATTCTTGATCGCCAGAGAATAGTCGCGGTAGTCGTTGCCGACCGCGATCACCGGCTCGATCCCACGTTTGTGCATCTGAGTGCCCAAACCAAGTCCAAGAGCCGTCATCCCCGGCAGGTTGATCTCGTCAGGGTATTTCCAGCGGGCATCATATTCACGAAACCCGGTCGGTTTGATCATCGCATCGCGCAGAAAGCTCCAGGTGTTCGGGGTCACCTCGGGGATTGGTTTGGTCATGGAAAATCTCGATCGTTAAATCTGAACTGGGTTGGCCTTGGCCAGGGCATCGAAACGCATCAATGTGTCAATCAGTTGGCCCATTTGGTCCAACGGGATCATATTCGGCCCATCAGACGGCGCCGTGTCCGGATCCTGATGCGTTTCAATGAACACGGCACCGACGCCCAGGGCCACGGCCGCGCGGGCCATTACCGGTGCAAATTCCCGCTGTCCGCCGGACGAGCCGCCTCGGCCACCGGGTTGTTGAACGGAATGGGTTGCATCCATAACAACCGGATACCCGGTTTGCGCCATTTGCGGCAGCGATCGCATGTCGGCGACCAGCGTATTGTAGCCAAACGAGGTTCCGCGCTCGGTCAGCAGGATGTTGTGGTTGCCCGTGCTTTCGATCTTTTCAACGATGTTCGGCATTTCCCAGGGGGCCAGGAACTGACCCTTCTTGACGTTGACGGCCTTGCCTGTTTCTCCGGCTGCCAGCAGCATGTCGGTCTGGCGGCACAGGAAGGCTGGGATTTGCAGAATATCCACCGCCTCGGCTGCGATGGCGCATTGCGCTTCGGTGTGGACATCCGTCAGGACCGGAATACCCATCGTTTTGCGAATGTCATCCAGTACCTTCAGCCCGGCCTCGATCCCCATGCCGCGTTTCCCGGACAGGGACGTGCGGTTGGCTTTGTCATATGAGGCCTTGAACACATACTGTGCCCCGGCGGCTTCACAGGCTTCTTTCATCCTTCCCGCGATCATCTGTGCGTGATCCGCCGTTTCAAGCTGGCAAGGGCCCGCGATGATGGTCAGCGGAAGGTCGTTGCCAACGGTGACGTTGGCTATTTTTACATGTTTCATGAGCTCTACGAGGATACCTGTTCACGAAGGACTGACGTTGTCAGCGAAATCATCAGGTAGATACCAGCAAACAACAGGAAAGCCAAAATCGTATTTTCGAACTTTCGCGGATAGGTGGGCTCCTGACTGGCGACCGGGTTTACGGAAACGGTGAGGTATCGAACCTTGCGGTTGGCCTCGGTCCGGGCGGTTTCCATTTGCTGCATGGCCGATTGCAGCATCATGTCCCGTGCGGCCAGATCGGCTTGGGCCATCTGGATCCGAACGCTCAACCGCGCCAGCGAGTTTTCGCCGGCGGAGGCGTCCAGCATCTCGGCATTGAGCTCTTCGAGCACGGCCTCAAGCCGGCTAATATCGGCTTGAACACCGTCGACCTTGGCTTTGTTCGGTCGCAAGTTGTCCAGCAACGCCGCCAGTTCCAATTCCTTGTCCTGGAGCTGTATCTCGATCTCGTTGATGCGGGCGCGCAGCCCGGCAATCACGTTTTCGGGGTCCAGAACGGCACCCTGCAACTGCAGTTCGATCAGCGCTTCCTGGGCTTTGCGCCGCTCCTCCTGAGCGTCTTCGAAGGACTGCAGAGCATCCCGCATCTGATCTTCGCGCTTCAGTTCGGTGAGGCCGTTGATCTTCTCTTCGGCGTAGGAGATCAGCAGATTTGACAGGTCGACGGCAGTGTCCGGGTCGGGTGCTGCAACCTCCATCCGGATGATACCGTCGCTGGGGTCATAGCCGATTGTGACCATGCGCTTGTACAGTTTGAACGCCTCTTCCAGCGTGGCGTCCTGAGGCAGTCTTTGAATCGGATCTATCCAGTCCTGCTTGAAAATCTCGGCAAAACCAGTGTCCCGTTCCAGACGGTTGAGCGCATCCTTGGATTCAAGGAACTCCTGAGTCGCGACCGAGTCCTGCGTGGTTGCGTATTGCGTCCCGGCCAAAAGCCCGCCGATCTCACCAGCGCCACCATCTGCCTGGAGAATGGAAAATGCGGACTCGCTGGCGTACATCGGAGTGGCTATGCGATAGAAGTAATAGCCGACAATGATCGTGGGCAGCAGAACAAAGGCGAATAGACGGGCAAACAGACCAAACAGCTTTCGTCTGCGCCGACGGGCGATGTCCTTCTGAATCTGGCCGATTTCGAATTCGCGCCGCTGTGCCGGGTTCCATTCGGGGCCGGGAAGGGTCTGCTGCTTTTCTTTCACCGTTTGCGGCAGCTGGATCGTGATCTTGTCCTTCGGTTGGTCTTCCGCATCCGCGTTATCGGAAGATCCTGCCGCAAAATCCAGAAGGTTGGAGCGGGGAAACGGATCGATCCCCTTTTTTCGTAGCAGACGCACGGCATCGTAGTCCGACGTCGCAGCCAGACCGTGTTTCTGCGCCATGCGCCGGGCTATGCGCAGCTGACGACCGGTCAACCCTTCTTTCTTGATGGCATCCAGTTCAGTTCCGGCCGGGGCTTCCTCGGCCGGTTGGGTTGCTTTTCGGATGCGCGAAATCGCTTCTGCACGCGCCTCGACCGTGCCTTCGGCCTGCGAAGCATGGTTCGGGTCGTATTTTTTAACCTTGGGTTTGGTAGTCATATAGCTGCGTCGCCTCTTCCAAGGAGTCAAACATATGAAGCTGCCCATCCACAAGCACGGCGGCCTGGCGGGCGAATTTTTCGAGGGTTTTGGGATTGTGTGACACAATCACCAAAGTCGTGGTTCGCAAGCGTTCCTGCAGGATTGAACCTGCTTTTTTGTTGAATTCGACATCGGTGGTGGCAGGCATACCTTCGTCGATCAGGTACATGTCGAAGTCCAGAGCCAGCATCAACGAAAAGGTGAAGCGGGCGCGCATGCCGGCTGAGTATGTCGCCAAAGGTTGGTTGAAATACTCGCCCAAGTCGCACATCCAGCTGCAGTAAGCCTCGACATAGTCGGGGTCCATTCCATAAATCTTGGCGATGTAACGGGCATTCTCGAGCGCGGACATCTTCTTGGAAACGCCGCCGGCAAAGCCCATGGGGAAAGACACCCGGCACTCTCGGCGGATCACGCCTTCGTCGGGCTTTTCGAGGCCGGCCATCATGTTGATAAGCGTGGTTTTTCCGGTGCCGTTCGGGGCCAGAACACCAAGTGATTTTCCCAGTTCGACCCGGAACGAGACCCTGTCCAGGATCACCTTGCGGCGAGTCCCGGTCCAAAAGGACTTGCTGACATTCTCGAACTCAAGCATTCACGGCCTGCTCATGTTTTTGCTTTGGGTGCGGCCACCGGTGGCCGGCTGACGGCCGGGTGTTCTACCGCTCCATGTTGGCCACATTATGTCGAAATATGAAACAAATGTTCAATGTGTGTTCGAAACGGCTTGCCAGGATTGTGACGCACAGAGTCTGCAACTAGATCGGTTTGCGGGAGCGGCTATGATCCACTCTAGGTTTGCAACAAGCGCCAAAGGGCTGGAGATCAGGTGAAGCCACTTGCCGAGGAAATCAGATCGTGCCGGTTGTGCGCCGATCGCTTTGCTTCGACTGCGACCGCGCATCAGCCCCGCCCGGTGGTGTGGTTCCGCCCCGATGCGCGCATCCTGATTGCAGGGCAAGCTCCCGGGGCACGGGTCCATGAGAGCGGCCGGCCGTTCACCGACCCCTCAGGCGACCGGCTGCGGGATTGGCTGGGGTTGGAGGAAGAGCAATTCTACGATCAGGCGCGGGTTTCGATCGTTCCGATGGCGTTTTGTTTTCCGGGGTACGATGCGCGAAAGGCGGACTTGCCGCCGCCGGCGATCTGCAAGAAGACCTGGCATCACAGGGTCATGAGTGAACTTGGCGATGTTCCGTTGACCATCCTTGTCGGTGGGCACGCGCATAAATTCCATCTGGGCGTACAGATCTCGGTGACGGATACGGTGCGCGATTGGCAACAGCATGCGCCGCGGGTATTTGCCTTGCCTCATCCGTCATGGCGCAATACGGCATGGCTGAAGAAAAATCCCTGGTTCGAAACGGACCTGCTGCCGGTGCTGCGTGCCCGGGTCAAAGAGGTGATGGATGACTGACACGACCGCGCTGGACATTGCGCATGCCCAGATGGAGGCCGACCCTCAGAACGATGCCGCGCGGCTGAGGTTTTTCGAACGGCTCGCGGACAATGAACTGTTTCTGTTGCTGACCGAAGAGGCGCGAGACGAAAACATCTCGCCCGAGCTGTTTGACGTTGCTGATGGCCGTTTTGTGCTGGCCTTTGACCGCGAAGACCGACTGGCGCAGTTTGCGGGCCGTCCTGCCCCATATGCCGCTCTGTCCGGGCGGGTTCTGGCGGGGATGCTTGCAGGGCAGGGCATCGGGTTGGGGCTGAACCTTGAGGTGGCGCCGTCGTCGATGCTCATCCCCGCCGAAGCGTTGGGCTGGCTTGCGGAAACCCTCAGCCATGCCCCGCAAGAAGTGCAATCCCGTCTGACGGAGTTCCTTCCGCCCGCGGGGTTGCCAGACATTCTGCTGACGGCGCTGGACACCAAACTGGCCACAGCTTCAGGTCTGGCCTCCGCCGCATATCTCGCCGGAACCCGCGCCGAGGGTGGCGGGCAGGGTCATCTTCTTGGTTTCGTTGACGCGGTCCCCGGTGCCCAGACGGCCTTGGCCAAGGCGGTGTCCGAAGCTCTGACATTTTCGGGGATTGAGGCTGGTGCCTTGGATGTCGGGTTTTTCGCGGCCAGCGATCCTGCCGCCGCAGCATTGGCGAAAGTGGGCCTGCGATTTGATATCCCCGAGCCAGTGCGCGCCTCCGGGTCCCGACCAGCGCCCGGAAGCGACCCGGACAGCCCCCCGATCTTGAAGTGAAGTCGAGGCTTCGGCGCAGGGATGGTTTGCTCCCCGCGCCAAATGAACAAAGTTATTCGGCTGCTGTTTCCAGCTTGTCCTGCGTACGGGTTTCGAAGTCGCTCGCATCATGCCGTTCGCGCAGTTGGGTGTGCAACTCTCCGAATGCGCGGTTGACCATGCGGCCTCGCTTCACGGCCGGCCGCGCGTCAATCTCTTGCGCCCATCGCATGACGTTCTTGTAGGACGCGACATCAAGGAATTCGGCCGCGTCGTACAAACGACCCAGAACCAGTTGCCCATACCACGGCCAGATCGCCATGTCGGCGATCGAGTAGTCCGAGCCAGCGATAAAAGCTTTGTCCGCAAGTTCGCGGTCCAGAACATCCAGCTGGCGTTTGGTTTCCATCGCAAAGCGGTTGATCGGGTATTCCCATTTCTCTGGCGCATAAGCGTAGAAATGCCCGAACCCACCACCCAGATAAGGCGCGCTGCCCATCTGCCAGAAAAGCCAGTTCATCACTTCGGTGCGCTCGGGACCGGATTCGGGCAGGAATGCACTGAATTTTTCGGCCAGATGTACAAGGATGGAACCGCTTTCGAACACCCGTATCGGTGTTTCACCCGAGCGGTCCATCAGAGCGGGGATTTTCGAGTTCGGGTTGATCGCGACAAAATCCGAGCCGAACTGATCGCCGTCACCAATATTGATCAGCCATGCATCATATTCCGCGCCTGCGTGACCCAAGGCCAAAAGCTCTTCCAGCATGACCGTCACTTTCACCCCGTTTGGCGTTGCAAGCGAATACAACTGCAAGGGATGTTTGCCGACGGGCAATTCCTTGTCATGGGTCGCACCGGCAATGGGGCGGTTGATGTTCGCGAAACGCCCTCCGCTTTCACTATCCCATGTCCAGACTTTCGGTGGGGTGTATGTGGTGGTGTCGCTCATCTTCTGCCTTTCGTCCCAGAGCCGAGCCGCGCCCGGCCCGACAAGAGTTAGTGTTGCAGAACAAGAACGCCAACCCCCGACGTGGCGGCTGTTCTGTAACAATTGCGGCAAGACTGCTCACGTTTGCTCGTCAATGGTCACAGCGGCGTTAACGGGTCTTCGCCGACGAAGGGAATTGCTTATTGTCTCTGCAGACAGCCATTCCGGCCCTGCAACCCGTCAAGACACGAGGACATGAAACATGAACAGATTTGCTCTGACCTTCGCTGCTGCAATGGCGTTGGCCGTGCCCGCCTTTGCCGGCCCGCAATATGTCGATGGGACCGGCTTCGCCGTGTCCGGATATGATGTGGTGGCCTACCGTGGGCTTGCACAATCGCCGATTGGACAAACCCAGCCCGAAGGCGTGCGCGGACGGTCGGACATCACTGCGGAATACAACGGGGCGACCTGGGCCTTTGCGACCGAAGAAAACCGCGCGAAGTTCCTTGAAAACCCCGCGTTCTATGCGCCGCAATATGATGGCCATTGCGCCTATGGTGTGTCCAAGGGTGGCAAGGTTCCCGGCAACCCCAACCTTTGGCGGATCGTTGACGACAAGTTGTACCTGAACATCACCGACGTCGTGGTCGGTTTCTGGGAAGAAGACGTCCCGGGCAACATCAACCTGGCTGAGGGGAACTGGCCGGGTCTCGAGGTTAATGACGCCTCGACCAACGTGATCCCGAAATTCACGTCCGAAGGCCCGATCTCAAACTGACGTGGCGCGCGTTGCAGGCCCGGCAGACCCGCCGGGCCTTTTTCAATGCTGGGTTTTCAACAAGCCTGCCAGAACTGATCCCGGGTGGCCTGATCCGCCTCGAACCTGATCCTGACGCTGCGCGCGCCGGGAAATTTGCGTTCTCGAATTGTGTCGGGGACAACGACCTCGCCCGCTCCGCCATTCTTGGCCTGGAAGGACAGTATTTCGGTTTCGACGGTCCGAAAGCCGGCCAGAACGGATGTCGGCAGGGCAACGCGGTTTTCACCTTTGCAAACCGGCGTCGCAACGAAATAGGTCAGGTCGCGGCCATAGCATCCGATCGCCTCTGGTACATGGTCCGAATTGCGCGCCGATTGCGGGCAGTCTTCCGCGCTGGTCTCGCCAAATGACAGGGCGCGACTTGGATCGAGCAGTTTCAGGCAGGCGGAAATATCCTTCTCGTCCAGCTCGATGATACGCTTTCTGAGTTTCGGGCGTCGCGGTTGGGCCGGCCCGGCGCCTTTGCCTGCCAACCCGTTTTTGCGGAGATAGTCATAGGCCGACTTCGCCCGTGCGAACTGATTGCAGTCACCGCCTGTATGGTCGGGATGTGCATGAAAGGCGATGTCACGCCACGCATTCCGGATGTCCGATGCGGTGGCGGTCTGATCAAGGCCCAAGACGTGCAGTGCTTCTACGCGAGCCTGAATTTTCTCGACTGGCTCCATACCAAAATCACTCGATAAAACAACTGGCTCCTATTTTCCGGAGCCTTGAGTTTCTGTCAAATTATCCAGTGAATTGGTGGGCTTGACGGGGACAGTGCGCCGTTGCAGGGGGAATTGTTCGCGCCTTGCAACGGGCCGCAGAGAGTAATCCCCCTTTGGCCGCTGCAAATGCAAGGAACAGTCAGGCGACGTTTTGCAGATCGGCCTTGGGCGTGATCCCAAGGGCAAAACACACATCGCGGGTCAGTTCGGGGCGGTTCAGCGTATAAAAATGCAGCTTGTCCACGCCTTCATCGATCAGGTCCGAACACAGTTCGGTGCACAGCGCGGTGGCCAACAGGTCGTGCCGGTTGTCACGGATCGCTTTGTCAAAGGCCTGATCGACCCAGTCCGGCACCTGCGCGCCACAGCGTTTGGCAAATTTCTTCGCACCGGCCCAGTTCTCGATTGGCAGGATACCAGGCACGATCGGCTTGTTGATCCCGGCTTTGGCGCAAGCATCGCGAAAGCGTAAAAACGTTTCGGCCTCAAAGAAAAATTGCGTCAAAGCCTCATCTGCGCCGGCGTCCAACTTGGCTTTCAACCAGTCGATGTCAGCCTGTGCATGTGGCGCTTCGGGGTGAGTGTCGGGATAAGCTCCGACCCGGATGGTGAAACTGCCCGTTTCCGCCAGTGCTGCGATCAATTCGACCGAGTGGGCGAACCCATCAGGATGCGAGACGAACCGATCCTGCCCCTTGGGTGGGTCGCCGCGCAACGCGACGATGTCGGTGACGCCGGCCGCGGCAAAGCCGTCGGCAATGGCCAAGGTCTCGCTGCGTGAAGCGTCGACACAGGTCAGATGGGCCGCGACTTTCAATCCCGAGGATTTGTGCAACGTCGCCACCGCGTCGCGGGTCAATTCACGGGTGGTGCCCCCCGCACCATATGTGACCGAGACAAAACGGGGTGCCAGTGGCGCCAGTGTCTGGACCGTATCCCACAGGCGAAACGACGCTTCGATCGTCTGAGGCGGAAAGAATTCAAAGGAAATCTCGGGCTGGGTCATGGCAATCTCGCAGGTTGTGTTGCGGCTCTTGTGCCATGGAGTTCTTTGTGAGACAAACTCATATTATTCAAGAACAACATGAACGACGCGAAAGATGCATATCGAATTTCGACACCTGCGCACGATCAAAGCCATCCATGAATGTGGTGGGTTGGCCCGTGCGGCGGATCAACTGAACATCACGCAGTCGGCGCTCAGCCATCAGATCAAAGGGCTGGAGGATCAGGCCGGCGTCGAACTGTTCCTGCGCCGGTCGAAACCGATGAAATTGTCGGCCGCTGGGCTGCGCCTTCTGCGACTGGCCGAACAGATCCTGCCGCAGGTCGAAGCGATGCAGGAGGAGTTTTCCTCGCTGCGCGACGGGCGCACGGGGCGGATGCACATCGCGATTGAATGCCACGCCTGTTTCGAATGGCTGTTTCCGGTGCTCGAGGCCTTCCGCAAGTCTTGGCCGGATGTCGATGTCGATATCCGGCCGGGCCTGGCCTTTGACGCGCTGCCCGCGCTGCAGAAGGAGGAGGTTGATCTGGTCGTCTCCTCGGACCCCGAAGACCTGCCGGGGGTCGAGTTCATCGAGCTGTTTGAATACAATCCTGTCTTTGTCGCCGCCTCGACCCACCCTCTGGCCGAGAAACAGTATATCGAGGCCGAGGATTTTCGCGGCCAGACCCTGATCACCTATCCGGTCGAACGCACGAGGCTCGATATCTTCAGCCAGCTTCTCATCCCGGCCCGCGTGGAGCCTGCTGCGATCCGGCAAGTCGAGTTGACCGCCGTGATCCTGCTGCTTGTGGCGTCAAACCGTGGAATATCCGTTCTGCCTGACTGGGTGGTGCGCGAGGTCAAGTACAACTCGGACTATGTGACCCGTCCGCTAACCAAGGATGGCATCACGCGCCGGCTTTATGCCGCGGTGCGAACCGAGGACATGGAAAAACCTTTTGTGCAGGAATTGGTCAAGCTGGCCAGCCTAGAGGCGCGCAAGCTGCAGCAGCAATAAGGTTTTGGCCACGCGGGAAACGGCATGCTGCCATGCGCATCATTCCTCTTGGCAAGGGGGCGTTGCGCCAGTATACGCGCGGTTTGACCGGACAGGAGCCTCGGAACTATGGTTGGCAGTGCAAATCTCAACATCATGATCAAGGCCGCGCGCAAAGCGGGCCGATCGCTGGTAAAAGACTTTCGCGAAGTCGAGAACCTGCAGGTGTCGATGAAGGGCGCGGGTGATTTCGTCTCGAAGGCCGACATTGCAGCCGAGAACATTCTGAAAGAAGAGCTGCTGGGCGCGCGTCCCACCTACGGTTGGCTGGCCGAAGAAGGCGGCGTGATCGAGGGCGAAGACCCGACCCGGCGTTGGATCGTTGATCCTCTGGACGGGACGACCAATTTCCTGCACGGCCTGCCGCACTGGGCGGTTTCGATCGCACTTGAACACAAGGGCAAGATCGTCGCGGGCGTCATCTACGATCCCGCGAAGGACGAGATGTTCTTTGCCGAAAAGGGCGAGGGTGCCTGGATGAACGACATGCGTATCCGCGTGTCGAGCCGCAGCCGGATGATCGAATCGATCTTCTCGACCGGTTTGCCGTTTGGGGGCCGCTCGGACCTGCCGGCCACGTTGCAGGACCTGGCCCGTCTGATGCCCGCCTGCGCGGGTGTGCGTCGCTGGGGTGCAGCTGCGCTGGATATGGCCTATGTTGCCGCTGGCCGCTACGAAGGCTTCTGGGAGCGTCGCCTGAACGCCTGGGATATGGCCGCCGGCATCATCATCGTGAAAGAAGCGGGTGGGTTCGTTCAACCGTTGAACCCCGAAGGCAGCATTCTGTCCGACGGGGAAGTCATCTGTGCCAACGAACCAATTTTCGACCAGTTCGCCAAGGTGATCCGCGGCTGATCCGTCAACACGGCGGCCGGAAACGACCTGAACCAATTTCAAAGATCGCGCGGCCGAATTGGCCGCGCGTTTTGTTTCAAAGGCGTACAGTACCCGCCAGGCCAGCTTCGGAGGCCAGCCGCGCAGCCACGGACGCCACGGCCAGGTCCTGCAACCCGACCCCGGTCCCATCGAACAGGGTGATCTGGTCAATCTCTGTTCGGCCGGGATGATCGCCATTGATCACCGCTCCAATCGGGGTGATGGCGTCAGGATCCAGCGCTCCCGAAGTCACGGCATGTTGCGCCTCACCTATGGTGACGGACTGGGCAACCTCGTCGGTGAAGACCTGAGCCGAAGCAACCAGTTCGGGGTCGACTTCCATCTTGCCCTTCGTGTCGGTTCCCATGCAGGCCAGATGCGTTCCGGGCTTGATCCAATCGCGCATCAACAACGGTTCGAACGCCGATGTGATCGTGATGATGACGTCGGCCTGTGCCCCCAGTTCCCGCTGCGAGACGGATTCGAAATCCAGTCCGATGTCCTGCGCGACGGCGGCCAGTTTCGGAAGCATTTCGGGATGGGGATTCCATGCCACCACCTTTTCGAAGTCGCGCTGCTTGGCGGCGGCGCGCAACTGAAAGGCCGATTGATGGCCCGCGCCGACCATGCCAAGCACCTTGGCGTCCGTGCGGGCCAGGTGCGCAATCGACACTGCCGAGGACGCAGCCGTGCGGATAGCCGTAAGGTAGTTTCCTCCGACCAGCGCGGAGGGCTGCCCGGTATCGGGATCGAACAGGATGACGGTGGATTGGTGGTTGGTCAGCCCGCGATCGGCGTTTCCCGGCCAATATCCACCAGATTTGACACCCAGAACCAGGCCTTCGGCGTCAAAGCCGGATTTGAACCCATATACGGCGCCGGCATGACCCAGCCCTTCGCGGATGACGGGGAAGTTGCGCGCTCCGCCGCGTGCCATCGCTGAGAACACGTCTTGGATTGCATCAAACGCCAGCTCGCGGTTGACCAATTGCCGGCAGAGGTCTTCGCCAACGATCTGTATCAATTTGGTTTCAGCGTTCATCTCGTCCCTCATGATCAAAACGCCTTGCCGCGAGCAGAGACCGGCCACAGGGTCTCGACCCTTCCGTTGCGCACGCCGACATACCAGTCGTGCACGTTGCAGGTCGGATCGCAGTGCCCGGGGACCAGACGCAACTTGTCGTTCACCCGCAGCACGCCGTTGGGGTCGCCGATCACACCGTGTTCGTCCGAACATTTCAGGTATTCGACATCATCACGGCCAAAAATCACCGGCAAACCGCTGTCTATCGACTGTGCCTTGAGCCCTGCGTCACAGATCGCCTTTTCCGGTTTGGCGTGGCTCATGACGCTGGTCAGAATGAACAAGGCGTTTTCCCATTCGCCCCGGTCGATCCTTTGGCCATTCCGGTCCAGAATCCGTCCATAGTCGGCATCCATGAACGCGTAGGACCCGCACTGCAATTCGTTGTAAACGCCAGAATTGCTTTCGAAATAATAGGATCCCGTCCCGCCACCCGAGACCAGTTCGCACTCAATCCCGTCCGCCTTCAACCCGTCGACGGCGTCCCGCACCATGGCGATTGCTGCATCCAGTTTTTCCTTTCGCGCGTCATAGCTGTCGAGATGTTGCATCGCGCCCTGATAAGCTTGGAGGCCGGTGAACTTCAGGTTCGGCGCCTCCTCGACCGCGCGGGCAATGGCAATGACGTCAGCCGTACTGGTCACCCCACAGCGCCCCGCGCCGCAGTCGATCTCGACCAGGACCTCCAGCAGCGTTCCATGGGTCTGTGCCGCAGAGGACAGCTCGGGCACATTCTCGATGTCGTCAACGCAGACCAGCGTTCGCGCGCCCAGCTTCGGCAGCCGAGCCAAGCGGTCAATTTTGGCCGGATCACGCACCTGGTTGGACACAAGGATGTCCTTGATCCCGCCGCGCGCAAAAACCTCGGCCTCCGAGACCTTCTGACAGCACACGCCAACTGCGCCGCCCAGTTTTTCCTGCAGGCGCGCGACGTCCACAGACTTGTGCATCTTGCCATGCACCCGATGGCGCATGCCGTGCGCTTTGGCGTAGTCACCCATTTTGCGGATGTTCCGCTCCAGAGCGTCGAGGTCCAGTATCAGGCAAGGGGTCTGGATTTCGCTTTCATCCATGCCGATTGCTGCGGGGATGTCGAAGCCGACGTCCAATTGATCGATGTTCACGGGTTTGTTCATCCTTCTCCTCCTTGCCCGGCCAGCCAGGGCAGCTTGTCCAAATCCACATTTCCGCCGGTCAGGATCACGCCGACGCGTTTGCCTCGAAAAACCTCGGGGTTGTTGAGAATGGTTGCCAATGGAACAGCCGAAGATGGCTCAATCACCAGTCGCAGGTGTTTCCAGGCCAGTTTCATGGCCGCCACGATTTCGTCTTCGGAGGCCGTGAAGATGTCGGCAACGTTCCGCGACACGAAGTGCCAGGTGTTTTCCTTGAGCGGAACCAGAAGGCCGTCGGCCACCGTCTTGGGTGCGTCGTCGGCGATGATCCGACCGGCTTTGAAAGATCGGTATGCGTCATCAGCCTGCTGAGGTTCCGCGGCATAGATCGCGGTATCGGGGGCCAGATTCGATACTGTGAGGCACGTGCCCGACACCATACCGCCGCCGCCGATCGGAGCGATAACCGCATCAAGCCCACCTGTTTGTTCCAGCATCTCGGCCGAGCATGTGGCCTGTCCTGCGATGACACGCGGGTCGTTGTAGGGGTGTACGAACTCGCCGCCCGTTCGGGCCTGCACCTGGGCAAAGGTCGCTTCGCGCGAAGATGTCGATGGCTCACATTCGGTGATCGTACCGCCAAACCTGCGGACCGCGTCCTTTTTGGCCTGAGGTGCTGTGCGTGGCATGACGACGTTGCAGGGAATGCCGCGCCGACCGGCAGCATATGACAAGGACAGTGCATGATTCCCGCTGGAATGGGTGCAGACGCCCTTGCCTGCGATCTCGTCGGGCAATACGAATACCGCATTGCAGGCGCCGCGAACCTTGAAGGCTCCGGCCTCCTGCAGGTTTTCGCACTTGAAAAAGAGCCGTGCGCCGGTTTGTGCGTTCAGATACTCCGACGACAGGACGGGTGTACGCCGGATATGTGGTTTGATCCGTTCATGCGCAGCGCGCATGTCGTCGATCGTTAGCTCTGCAGCGGAAAGAGTGTCCAACATACCGATCTCCTCAAGCCGCAGCGCGCGAGCGGTTGGTGCCGCTTGCACGGAAGTATTCCTGCGCTGCCGCCACGCCGCTGCCCAGTTGTATCGGGTAGTTCAGGTCGGCCATCGCCATCTCGATCGTGGCGAGGCCGGACAGGACCATGACGTCCGTCAGGCTGCCAAGGTGACCGATGCGAAACGCCTTGCCGTTCAACTGCCCCAGGCCGACCCCGAAGGACACTCCATAGGTGTCATAGGCATGGTCGGTCAGGTCATTGCTGTCGAACCCATCGGGTACATAGACTGCGCTGACAGTGTCCGAGTAGAGGTCCGGCGATTGAGCGACCAGGCTCAAGCCCCAGGCGTCGACCGCCCGACGCACGCCTTCAGCCAGACGAAAGTGGCGGGCGTAAACGTTGTCCAGGCCTTCGTCGAACAGAATAGATAGGCTTTCCTGCAACCCGCAGATCAGTTGCAGCGGCGGCGTGTATGGAAACCCGCCCGAGGCATTGGCGTCCAACATGTCCCTGAAGTCGAAATAGGTGCGGGGCAGCCGTGCACCATCCATCGCCGCCAGCGCTTTGGGGCTGACACACAGGATTGCCATTCCAGCGGCCAGCATGAACCCCTTTTGCGACCCCGAAACCGCAATATCGACGCCCCAGCCATCGAATTCGAACGGCATCGAGGCCAGCGAACTGACGCAGTCGACCATCAGCAGGGCAGGGTGCGCCGAGGCATCCATCGCCGATCGGACCGACAGGATATCCGAGCGCACACCGGTGGCCGTTTCATTGTGCGTCACCAGAACCGCCCGGATGTCGTGGTTCCGGTCGTCGGCGAGGATCGACTGAAACCGTTCGGCAGGTGCTCCGCTGCCCCAAGGGCAATCGATGACTTGCACGTCCAGCCCATGCCGTTGGCAAAGGTCGATCCAGCGATGGCTGAATACGCCATGACGGGCCACGAGAACCTTGTCGCCCGGGCTCAGTGTGTTGCTGATCGCAGCTTCCCACCCACCTGTGCCGCTGGATGGAAAGGTAACAATCTGACCCGTGGTCGACCGGAAGACCTGCTTGAGGCCCTCGAGTACCGGCGCAAAGGCCTGAACGAAATCCGGCGCGCGGTGGTCAATGGTCTGGACCTGCATCGCGCGCAGGAGGCGATCCGGGATATTCGTCGGGCCGGGAATGAAGACCGGGTTTTGGTTTGACATCATCGTGTCCTCCGCTTTGCCCCAAGTGTGTCTCCCTGTCGGAGTTGATGCAATTTTCTTGAAAAATATTTTCATTTTTTGGAAATAATGCGTAACCTGCCATAAATGCATGATATTCACTTTCTCATTTCGCTGAGTGTTTGTGATCAGCTGAGAAAGCCAGACGGCCGTTCGGCCAAAACGGGGGGAGAATCGCAATGTCAGCCCAGAAGCGGCCGCGCGGGCGGCCCAAGTCGTTGTTCAAGGAAAGCTCGGCCGGAACCATGCAGGCGTTGGACCGTGCGCTGGGGGTCCTGACCACGGTCGCACGGCTTGAACGCACCGCGCTCAGCGACCTCGCGCGTGAGATCGACGTGCCCACTGCAACCACGCATCGCATCCTGACGACCTTGCAAAAGCATGGGTTCGTCAGCTTCAGCGAAGAACGTCAGGAATGGATGATCGGAGTCGAAGCCTATCGCACAGGCGCTTCGTTTTTGCGGCACAACAGCGTTGTCGAGATCGGCCGGTCAGTTCTTAGACGCCTGATGCAGGACAGCGGAGAAACTGCGAACCTGGCAGTTCCCGACGGGTCGGAAGTGGTGTTTGTCGGGCAAGTCGAGACATCGAACCCGATCCGGGCGTTCTTTCCGCCGGGCGCTCGTACGCCGATGTATGCCTCGGGTACGGGCAAAGCGATTCTGGCGGCCATGACCGAGGCATCCCGGGCCAAGGTGTTGGCGGACACCAAGCTTGTGCCGTATACGCCCAATACTTGCGCCACATTGGATACCTTGCGCGAGGATCTGACCGAAACGCGGCTGCGCGGATGGTCTTATGATCGAGAGGAGCGCCACTCGGGCATGAGCTGCATCGGAGCAGCGATCTACAACGACAAGCAGGAGCCTTGCGCCGGGATCTCTGTCTCGGGGCCGACCGCGCGATTCAATCCGGACCGGGCACCCGAGCTTGCCGCCCACGTCGTTCAGGCTGCGCAAGAGATCACGCGGTTGAGCGGTGGTCAAAGTCCGGATCAGTCAGGCCGATCAGAGGGGTGATTGACCCCGTCGTTCCAGGGAATCGGCCCGTGGGTTCTGGGGTTTCCGCCCTCGATGCAGCCAAGGTTGACGCCACACTCCGCCGGATCCGAGCGTCTTTGGTGATAAACGTATATCCCGCAGGTCTTGCAGAAATAGTGTTTCGCCGTGTGCGTTCCCCACGTGTAGAGGCTCAGGTTCTCGGCGCCTTCAAGAATGCGCAGGCTCTCGGTCGTGGCCGTCACGGCGGCGGCCCCGCGGCGGATGCAGAAGGAACAGTCGCATCGGGCAGCCGTGGACAGGCCACCGGGGAACTCGGCCTCGATCTTCACGGCGCCGCAATGGCAGATGGCAGTCATTCGGGTCATCGGCGAGGTACTCTTGGTATACGGGACTGGCTGAGCTTGTAGCGGTGTTCGGGATGTGGCGGGTGACCATGGGTACGGTTCCAATAAGCTGGTCCGCCTCGTTTCAGCCACATCGGGATGCACAGAACCAAACCGATCACAAAGCCACCCGTATGCGCCCAATAGGCGACACCGCCGGCGTCAGGGTTGCTGGACACGCTGCCAAGGAACTGCATTCCCAGCCAGACGCCCAGCATCACGAAGGCCGGGATGGTGAAGACCCGGAAGTAGATGATCAGAATCAGCAGGATATCGACGCGCGCCCTTGGGAACATCAGCAGGTACCCACCCATCACGGCTGCAATTGCGCCGGACGCGCCGATGGTGGGAACCAGCGACCCCGGTGCCGTAACGATATGGACAAGCCCGGCGCCGATGCCCGCGACCATGTAGAACAGCAGGAAGAGCAGGTGGCCCATCTCGTCCTCCATGTTGTCGCCGAAGATCCACAGGAACAGCATGTTGCCGATCAGATGCATCCAGCCGCCATGCAGGAACATCGACGTCACCAGCGTTTCGAGCGCCACGCCGTCGCTGATGCGGGCAGGGATGATCGCATAGTCGAAATAGAACCGGTTGATCAGCCGGGCGTCGTCCATGAATCCGACATAGCTGAGGAAAATCAGGACATTCGCCGCGATTAGCGCATAGACGACAAAGGGCGTCCGCCCCGAAGGGTTGTGGTCTCGAATTGGAAACATGGGGGGACGCTGGGCTTTTCCCGGCCCAGCGTCAAGTCAGCTTATGCCGCTCCGCCCAGTAGTGCGGCGTTTCCTCCGGCAGCCGTGGTGTCGACGCAGACATGGCGCTCGGCCATCACCCGCGACCGGTCGGGTAAGCCGGGAATCAGCGGCAGGATGGGGCCGTCTCGCCGCGCCAGATGGCGCTCGATCTGGCGCGCGGTGTCCGCATCACCCCACCACAGAACCCCCGATATTCCCGGCAGGTTCTCAAGCCGGTGCAGGTCGAGCGCGCCCTCGGCCCGAATCGCGGTGCCGCCAAGCGCGAGTATGGCATCCGCCTGCGCCTTGGCCGCCTCGGGGCCGGGGCCCAGGCACAGGAACGGCGCGCGGGGGAACTCGGTCAGCCGGTTCGATTCGCCGGTCGGTCCGGGCATCGAGCGGGTCGTCGGCGCGGCAGGCTGCCCGATCGGTGCGGGCAGGTCGGCTGGGGCGGACCATTCCGCGGCCGCGACCTGTCGGTCCGGGGCGCAGAAACGGGCCAGATAGTTCGGGCCGCCCGCCTTGGGGCCGGTGCCGGACAGACCTTCGCCGCCGAAGGGCTGCGAGCCGACGATCGCGCCGATCTGGTTGCGGTTCACGTAAATATTGCCGGCGTGGATCGCCTCGGTCACGTGCTGTACGCGGTCGTCGATTCGAGTGTGCAGACCGAAGGTCAGGCCGTAGCCGGTGGCGTTGATGTCGGCGATCACCTGGTCGATCTCGTGCGACTTGAACCTTGCGACGTGCAGGACGGGGCCGAAGATCTCGCGTTCCAGCGCGCCGATGCCGGGGACCTCGATCAGCGTCGGCGCCACGAAGATCCCCTCGGGCGGCAGCGCCAGTTCTTTCAACACACGACCTTCGGCGCGGGCCTTGGCGACGTGATCGGCAATGCCCTGCCGGGCTTGTTCGTCGATCACCGGGCCGCAATCGGTCGAGAGCAGCCACGGATCGCCCACGGACAGGGCGTCCATCGCGCCCTTGAGCATGGTCAGAACGTCATCGGCGATGTCATCCTGCAGATACAGACAGCGCAGGGCCGAGCACCGCTGGCCCGCCGACTGGAAGGCGCTTTCGATGATTGACTGCACGGCCTGTTCGGGCAGGGCGGTGCTGTCCACGATCATCGCGTTCAGCCCGCCGGTTTCCGCGATCAGCGGCGTGCCGGGCTGCATGTGATCGGCCATTGCAGCGCGGATCTTCAGCGCCGTCGCGGTCGAGCCGGTGAAGGCCACGCCCGAAACGCGCGGGTCGGATGTCAGCGCGGCGCCCACCGACGGCCCGCCCGGCAGCAATTGCAGCGCATCGCGCGGCACGCCGGCCTGATGCAGCAGCTGCACGGCCCGGTGGGCGATCAGCGGCGTCTGCGGCGCGGGTTTGGCCAGAACCGCATTGCCCACGGCAAACGCTGCCGAGATCTGCCCCGTGAAGATCGCCAGCGGGAAGTTCCACGGGCTGATGCAGGTGAAGGTCCCGGCCGGATCGGCGTCGGGGATGTTGGCGGCGTAGTAGCGCAGGAAATCCACCGCCTCGCGCAGCTCGGCTACCGCATCGGGCAGCGATTTGCCGGCCTCGCGCGCCAGCAGGGCGAAGAGCTCGCCATAATGCTCCTCGTAGAGGTCGGCGGCGGCATTCAGGATGCGGCTGCGCTCGGCCGCTGGCGCCTGCCACGGAGCAGCTGCGGCAAGCGCCAGCTCCACATCCGCGGCGCTGGCCGGGGCGACCGCGCCTGGCCGGTCCTCGGGCAGGGCGGGGTTGATGACAGGTTCCTCGGCCTCGGGCGCCGCGTCACCGGCCAGCAGGGGCTGCGCGAACCAGTGATGCGCGCGAAAGGCGTCGCGGGCGGCATCGATCCGGTCCAATGTCGGTGTGTGATGCAGGTCGAACCCCTGCGAGTTTGGTCTTTCAGGTTGAAACAGTTCGGGTCCGGTTGGGATGTGGCGTGCAGGTTTCCGCACGGCCTCGAACGGATCGGCGGCCACCACTTCGGGGGCCACGTTTTCGTCCACGATCTGGTTGACGAACGAGCTGTTGGCGCCGTTTTCCAGCAGCCGCCGCACCAGATAGGCCAGCAGGTCGCGATGCGCGCCAACCGGCGCGTAGATGCGGCAGCGGGTATTGTGTTGGTCCTTGACGATCTGGTGCAGGGTCTCGCCCATGCCGTGCAGGCGCTGGAACTCGAAGGGCTGGCCCTCGGCCATGTGCAGGATCGCGCTGACCGTGTGGGCGTTGTGGGTCGCGAACTGAGGATAGATCCGGTCGGTCATGCCCAAGAGCTTGCGGGCATTGGCGATGTAAGAGATGTCGGTTGCCGCCTTGTTGGTGAAGACCGGGAAGCCGTCGACGCCCTCGACCTGCGCGCGCTTGATCTCGGTGTCCCAGTAGGCGCCTTTGACCAGACGCACCATCAGCTTGCGGTCATACCGCTCGGCCATGTCATAAAGCGTGTCCAGCACCAGCCCGGCACGCGGCCCATAGGCCTGCACCACCACGCCGAACCCGTCCCATCCGGCCAGCGCTGGCTCGGACAGCACCGCCTCAATCACCTGCAGCGACAGAGACAGGCGGTCAGCCTCTTCGGCGTCCACGTTCAGGCCCATGCCGGCCGCCTTGGCCAGCAGCGCCAGCGCCCGCAGGCGCGGCACCAGCTCGTCCATCACGCGCTGTTCCTGGGCAACCTCATAGCGCGGATGCAGCGCCGACAGCTTGACCGAGATGCCGGGATTGGCGCGGATGTCGTCCTGCGTGCAGGCATCGGCAATCGCCGCGATGGCACGGGAATAGGAAAGGTGATAGCGCGCGGCATCCGCCTCGGTGCGGGCGGCCTCGCCCAGCATGTCGTAGGAATAGGTGTAGCCCTTGGCCTCCATCCCGGCGGCGCGTTTCATGGCGGACTGGATGGTCTCGCCCAGAACGAACTGCCGGCCCATTTCCTTCATCGCGCGCCCGACAGCGGTGCGGATCACCGGCTCGCCCAGCCGCTTGATGGCGCCGCGCAGGGCGCTGACCGGCGAGGCCTTGCCCTCGTCCAGAACCTTGCCCGTCAGCATCAGCGCCCAGGTCGAGGCGTTGACCAGCGACGACGAGGAGTGGCCCAAGTGTTTGCCCCAGTCCGAGGGCGCGATCTTGTCCTCGATCAGCGCGTCGATCGTGTCGGCGTCGGGAACGCGCAACAGTGCCTCCGCCAGACACATCAGGGCGATGCCTTCATCGGTCGACAGGCCGTATTCCGCCAGAAACACTTCCATCAGCCCCGGCGAGGTGCTGGACCGGATGTCGCATACCAACTGCGCCGCGGCCGAGCAGATGGCAGCCCTGTTTGCTTGGGTCAGGGCGGCCTGATCGGTCAGGGATTTCAGCAACGCGGTCTGGTTCGCGTAGGTCATGGAATCGATGGTGTGGCGCAGGCTGTGAGTCATGTGTCCTCCGGTCTTTCACGCAGTATACTTGCGATTTTGCGGGACAACGGACCGAAAATGACATATCGGGCACCCGATGCCCTGAATTTTGGATGAAATGCCATGCGAAAAGACTTTCCGGGTTTGGACCGGTTCGACCGCGCGATTCTGTCCATCGTGGCCGAGGACGGGCGGATCTCGGTCGCTGATCTGGCCCGGCGGATCGGGCTGTCGAAATCGCCGACACAGGCGCGGTTGAAACGGCTCGAGTCCGAGGGGATCATCACCGGCTACCGGGCGATGCTGGACCCGATCCGCCTGGGCCTGGACCATGTGGCTTTTGTCGAGGTGCGCCTGACCGACACGCGGGAAAAGGCGCTGGCTGAATTCAACGCGGCTGTCCGCAAAGTGCCCGAGATCGAACAAGCGCATATGATCGCGTCGAATTTCGACTATCTGCTGAAGGTGCGGACCGGGTCGATGACGGAATATCGCGCGGTTCTGGCCGAAAAGATCTCGTCGCTTCCGCATGTGGCCAGCACCTCGACCTTCGTGGCGATGGAGGCGGTGAAAGAGACCGGGCTGGCCGATGCCATCGATGGCGCGGGTTGACGAAAGGGCGATCCGCGTCACCATAGAAGTATGAGACACCTATTTCTTTCAGCATTTCTGAGCGCAGGCGTTGCGATTCCGGCGCTTGCTGAGACCTGTCCGCCTGCACCCGATCACGCCGCCCGGCTGGGTGAACTTATCGATCAGATCCAGCAGGCCGAGACCGAGATGGCCGCCCGCGAGATCTCGAACCAGATGTGGGAGTTGTGGGCCGACGCACCTGACGAGGCCGCGCAGACCGTATTGGATCAGGGCATGTCCAGACGAAATGCTTGGGATCTGTTGGGGGCGCTGCAGGATTTCGACCGTTTGATTGCGTACTGCCCCGAGTATGCCGAGGGCTACAACCAGCGCGCATTCGTGAATTTCCTGCGTCAGGATTTTGAATCGGCCCTGACCGATCTGGACCGCGCACTGAAACTGTCGCCCAACCATATCGCAGCGATGAGCGGTCGGGCGCTGACCCTCATGGGTCTGCAGAGAATGGAAGAAGCCCGCATTGCTCTGGCAGAGGCGCTGGAACTGAACCCTTGGCTGCCCGAGCGTCACCTTGCAGCCGATGGTGGGCCTTTGGCGATGCCGGGTCAAGATCTCTGAATAGCGCGATCACCCCCGACGCTTCGCCGGGGGTGATCGCTGAGGTAAGACGGTTCAGCCGACCAGTCCGTTGTCCTTGCGTTTGATCGCGATGATCGAGGAACGCGGCGTGCCCCCATCTGGCCAGGATCCACCGGGGTGCTGGATGCCTACGAACATGGTCCGGCGGTCGGCCGACCATGTCAGGCCGGTCACCTCGCAGCCGTTCGGGCCGGTCATGAAGCGAACGATTTCACCCGTGATTGGGTCGCCGGCCAGCATCTGGTTGTTGCCATGGCCTGCAAAATCGCCTTCGTTGTCGTCGTTCCCGTCGGTCTGGATCCAGACCACGCCGGTGCTGTCGATCATCATCCCGTCGGGCGAGTTGAACAGGTTGCCTTCGTTTACGTTCTCGGACCCGGCATACGCATCGGAATGCACTGCCGGGTTGCCGGCCATGACGTACAGATCCCACTGAAATGCGGTTTCTGCATGATCCTGGTTGGCTGGTCGCCAGCGAACAATCTGCCCGTATTTGTTGGCCTCCCGAGGGTTGGGACCATTGACCGAAGTATCATCGCCACCCGCATTGGGTTTGACGCCACGGTTCTTGTTGTTGGTCAGGCAGCAATAGGCCTCGGCAAGAACCGGGCTGGTTGCAACCCATTCCGGTCGGTCCATCGTGGTTCCACCGGCCTCAGACGCAGCGATGCGGGCAAAGATCAGAATCTCGGCCTCGTCCATGCCAGTCGTTTCCGGCGTCAGCGGCACCCATTCACCGGACATATCGTCGTTGAATTTGGCCACATACAGCGTGCCGTCATCCAGCAGACCTTCGGTATCCCCGCCGGGGGTGTAGACTCCGTTCGAGACGAATTTGTACAGGTATTCGCCGCGCTCATCATCGCCCATATAGACGACAATGCGACCATCCTTGGCCAGCTCGACCGCGGCGTTTTCATGTTTGAACCGCCCAAGTCCGGTATGTTTGACCGGGGTGCTGTTGGGATCGGTCGGGTCGATTTCGACCACCCAGCCGACGCGATGTGGTTCGTTGGGGTTCTTCGAAGTGTCAAACCGAGGATCGAACAGCTCGTATCCGTTCCAGCTCTCGGCCTTGATGCCGTATCGCTTGAAGCCATCCGCGACCTTTGGAGTATAAGTCGCGCTTTCGTTGCTGGAGCCGAAGTAGCCGTTGAAGTTCTCTTCGCAGGTCAGGTAGGTTCCCCAAGGCGTCTTGCCCGACCCGCAATTGTTCATGGTGCCCAGCGACGTTGTGCCGGTCGGGTCCGCCTCGGTCTTCAGCAGGTCGTGGCCAGCTGCTGGCCCCACGATCTTCATGGGTGTGTTGTGGTGAATGCGGCGATTGAACGGGCTGTCCTTGACCACGGTCCAGCCATCCGGGGTTTCGGCGATTTCCATCACCGTCACACCCTGCAGGTTCTGCAACTTTCGAACGTCATCCGCGTTCGCGGGTACACCTTCCTGCGCTGCGGGCAGGTTGATTTTGCGGTTGGGATACTCGTGATTGATGGCGATCAACTGGTGCCCTTGGAACGAGAAGGTCTCCATGCCATCAGTGTTTTCGCCAAAAACCTTGTCCGAGTTTTCAACCGGTCCACCATCGGTGATGTCATACCCGTCAGCCTCGGAGAACAGCGGATCGCCCCAGCGCATGAGGACCTTCCATTCATACCCCTCGGGGACATGCACGGTACCATCGGTCTGGGCCGCAATCGGAGTGAAGGCAAAACGAGAGGCGGTCTGCGCGTGGGCTGAGGTCGACCCCAGAAGACCGCTGCCCATGGCCGCAGCGCCTGACCCGAAGGCCAACACTCCGCCCAGAAAGCCGCGTCGCGACAGGGCGCTTTCGACGACGCGGTCAAAGTCGTTTTCGTCGGGGCGGGGGAAATGCAGTTCGTCCCAGTCGTCGGCGGAAAGGGTGGCTGGATCAACGTCTTTCATTGGATGATTCCTCGCTGTCGGAATGAATTTGTGAAACGGATTTAGGAACTGATTGTTACAGGTACTTAACAACCCCATTAACCGTTTGGGGCGGTACACACGCTAGGCAGGTTCTCGCGAACGGCAAGCACTGCAATCGTATGCTGCGCCAGTGCGCGGCCCCAAAACAAGTGCAATTCAGAGCGATTGGCGGTTGGCCGCGCAGCCCGTCCCGGGTGACCGCACGCAGACAGCCGCAAAAGCGATGCGCAGGAGGATTTCGGTTCTTGACGGCGGCCCGGGCATGGACTACTCAGCCCTTCACCAAGCGGGTATAGCTTAATGGTAAAGCCCCTGCCTTCCAAGCAGGCTATGTCGGTTCGATTCCGTCTACCCGCTCCAAACTCTCCGGAATAAGTTGCGTCAAAAAGCCCTTGTCGGGGTGCTATTGCGCGCAGTCTCCTTGACCCGGCGCGCCTGCACCGCCAAGAAGCCGTATCGCGAGTCCCAGAAGGTAAAAAGGGTCAGGCATGGCAAGAACACGCTCCGCCAACCAAGCAAACGTGCAAGCGCCCGGTGCTCATGAAGATCGACCTGGATCCCGGAAGCTGAGCGTGCTGGCCTCTTTGTGGCCTTTCATGAAGCCTTACCGGCTGCTGATGCTTGGGGCGACGCTGGCGTTGGTTCTGACGGCCAGCATGACCCTGACGTTGCCTTTGGCCGTGCGGCGCGTCGTCGACAATTTCCGCATCGAAGACGGTGAGCTGCTGGATTGGTATTTCCTGGCGGCGCTGGGCATCGCGGCGGTTCTGGCGGTGGGAACAGGTATCCGGTACATGCTGGTGACCCGGTTGGGCGAGCGGGTCGTGGCTGACATCCGCAAGGCCGTATTTGACCGCGTCATCGGCATGAGCCCCGCCTTCTACGAACGCATCATGACCGGTGAGGTCCTGAGCCGTATCACCACCGATACCACGCTGATCCAATCCGTTCTGGGGTCGTCAGTGTCGATCGCATTGCGGAATTTCCTGATGTTCATCGGCGGGCTTGTGCTGATGTTGCTGACTTCGGCCAAGCTGACCGGGCTGGTTCTGCTGCTGATCCCGGTGGTGGTGGTGCCGATCCTGGTTCTCGGGCGTCGGCTGAGGGTCATCAGCCGCGAAAATCAGGATTGGATCGCCGCCTCGTCGGGCAATGCAGGCGAGGCGCTGGGCGCCGTTCAGACCGTACAGGCGTTCACCCATGAGGACGCCAGCCGCCGCCAGTTTGGCGACATGACCGAGACCTCGTACCATGTGTCCCTGCGCCGTATCCAGACGCGGGCGGTTCTGACCGTGATCGTGATCTTCCTGGTGTTCTCGGGGATCGTCGGCGTTTTGTGGATGGGGGCGAACGATGTGCGCAACGGCGTGATGACCGAAGGCGTGCTGATCCAGTTCGTGATCTATTCGATCATCATGGCCGGGTCCGTGGCCGCGCTTTCCGAAATCTGGAGCGAGCTGCAACGCGCCGCAGGCGCAACCGAACGGCTGGTCGAGTTGCTGAACGCCGAGGATACGGTCAACGACCCGGCACAGCCCAGGGCGCTGCCGCAGCCGGTCAAGGGGCAGATCACCTTTGACAACGTGACCTTCCGCTACCCGGCCCGGCCCGACATTCTGGCGCTGGACGACCTGTCGCTGACGGTGAACCCTGGCGAGACCGTGGCCTTCGTCGGCCCCTCGGGCGCGGGCAAGACGACCGTGATCCAGTTGATCCAGCGGTTCTACGACCCCGAGGCCGGTCAGGTCAGCCTGGACGGGATCGATCTGCGCGACATGCGCCGGGCGGATTTCCGGCAGCACATGGCGCTGGTGCCGCAGGACCCGGTGATCTTTGCGGCCTCGGCGCGCGAAAACATCCGGTTCGGACGGCTGGACGCCTCGGATGCCGAGGTCGAGGCCGCGGCCCGTGCCGCCGCTGCGCATGACTTCATCTCGGCCCTGCCCGAAGGCTATGACAGTTTCGTCGGCGAACGCGGCGTGATGCTGTCGGGCGGTCAGAAACAGCGCATCGCCATCGCGCGGGCGATTTTGCGCGACGCTCCGGTTCTGCTGCTGGACGAGGCGACCTCGGCGTTGGACGCCGAAAGCGAGCGCGCCGTTCAGGCCGCCGTTGACCAAATGCGCGCCGGGCGCACCACCCTGATCGTGGCGCACCGTCTGGCCACCGTGAAAAAGGCCGATCGCATCGTGGTTATGGAGAACGGCCGGATCGTGGCGCAGGGCACCCATGACGATCTCGTGGCGCAAGATGGGCTTTATGCGCGACTGGCGCGCCTCCAGTTCACCGATGGTGTGGCCGCCGAGTGAAGTGACGCGCGGGCATTTCGCGAACCGCCGTAGCGTCATTCTACTTTTTCCCCTTGCCCGAGGGTAAGCCCTCGCTTGCGTAGGGCTGCTTTTGCTTACATCTTGGACGCAAGACAGCCTGCAAAAATGCAGGGTAAAAAAGGGGAGGAACCAAATGGCCTTTGTGGGCAAGGAAGACAAACTGAGAATGGAGCAGGAAATGCCGTGGGAGGACCGCGATGTCCCCGTCACGTTCCATCAACTGCTCTCGCGGACGGCCACCAAGTTCCCGGATCGCAACGCGATCAGTTTCCAGATCCTGTCCGGCCCCAAGGACAAGGCCGAAACCCTGACATGGTCGCAACTGCTGGCCAAGACGAACCAGGCGGCCAACCTGTTCCGCTCTTTGGGGGTCAAGGAAAACGACGTGGTGGCCTATGTGCTGCCCAACTGCAACGAGACGCTGGTCACCATGATGGGCGGCGCGGTGGCCGGGATCGTGAACCCGATCAACCCGCTGCTCGAGCCCGAGCAGATTGCGTCGATCCTGCGTGAGACCAAGGCCAAGGTCGTGGTCACGCTGAAGCCATTCCCGAAAACGGACGTCGCGCAGAAGGTCGCCGAGGCCGTGCGCCACGCGCCGGGTGTCAACACCGTGCTGGAGATTGATCTGAATCGGTATCTGACCCCGCCGAAGTCATGGATCGTGCCGTTGGTCCGGCCCAAGATGGCCGACAAAGAGCATCTGGCCCACGCCGACTACCTGGATTTCAACAAGGAACTGGCCAAGCAACCCACCACGCTGACCTTTGAGGACAGCAAAGAGGACCGGGTCGCCTGCTATTTCCACACCGGCGGCACCACGGGTATGCCGAAGGTCGCGCAGCACAAATATTCCGGCATGATCTACAATGGGTGGCTGGGCCACACGCTGCTGTTCTCGGAAGAGGACACGATCATGTGCCCGCTGCCGATGTTCCACGTCTTTGCCTGTCATGTGATCGTGATGGCGGCGGTGTCGTCGGGTGCACATGTGGTGTTCCCGACCCCAGCCGGGTATCGCGGCGACGGCGTGTTCGACAACTTCTGGAAATTGATCGAGCGCTGGAAGGTTTCGTTCATCATCACCGTGCCCACGGCAATCTCGGCCAAGATGCAGCGCCCAGTGGATGCCGACATCTCGACCGTCAAGACGGCCTTCTCGGGCTCGGCCCCGCTGCCGGTCGAACTGTTCCGCCGCTTCGAAAAAGCGACCGGTGTGACCATCGTCGAAGGTTATGGCCTGACCGAGGCCACCTGCCTGGTGTCCTGCAACCCGGTGGATGGCGAGAAGAAGATCGGCTCGATCGGGATTCCGTTCCCGTACACCGACGTCAAGATCCTGCGCGACAGCCCCGACGGGCCCAAGGAATGTGCGGTGGACGAAGTGGGCGAGATCTGCGTGTCGAACCCGGGTGTCTATGCCGGGAACACCTATACCGAGGAAGACAAGAACGTCGATCTCTACTATTTCGACAAGTACTTGCGAACCGGCGACCTGGGGCGGTTCGATGCGGACGGGTATCTGTGGATCACCGGCCGCGCCAAGGATCTGATCATTCGCGGCGGCCACAACATCGACCCGGCCGAGATCGAAGAGGCCTTGCTGGGCCATGACGCCGTGGCCTTTGCCGGCGCAATCGGCCAGCCCGACGCCCATGCGGGCGAGGTTCCCTGTGCCTTTGTCGAACTGGTCGACGGTGCAAGTGTGACAGAGGAAGAACTGCTGGAATACTGCAAGATTCACGTGCATGAACGCGCCGCGCATCCCAAGCACATGACGATCCTGCCCGAACTGCCGAAAACCGCGGTGGGCAAGGTCTTCAAGCCTGAGCTGCGCAAACAGGCGATCACGCGGGTCTACAACCAGGCGTTGGAAACCGCCGGCGTTGCGGCGCGGGTCGTGTCGGTCATCGACGACAAAAAGCGCGGCCTTGTCGCGCAGCTTGACGCGAACGGCGCATCCGAGGACGATGTGAACCAAGTGCTGGGCAACTTCACCCGGCCGTGGGAATGGGCCGACTGATCCGGAGGGGCAATGGATTATGAACGTCTGATCGACGAGGAGACCTGGGCGTTCATCCGGCGCACCGCCGAAAGCTATCCCGAAGACGCGGTGGATCGGTCCATCAAGGACCAGCGCCGCGTCTACGACGACATGTGCCGCGCGTTTCGGCAGCCGCGTCCACCGGGCGTCGAAACGCGGGACACCTCGGCCGATGGGGTCGGGGTGCGCGTCTATTCCTCCGGAGATCCAACTCGAACCGTCGTCTACATGCATGGCGGCGGTTTCGTCGTCGGCGGGCTGGACAGCCACGATGACGTCTGCGCCGAACTATGCGCCCAAACCGGCTATCGGGTGGTGGCGGTCGACTACCGCCTGTGTCCTGAACATGTTCATCCGGCGCAGTTCCAGGATTGCTGGACCGCGGTGAACTGGGTGCAAGCCGAATTCGGCGATCCGCTGGTTCTGGCCGGGGACAGTGCGGGCGGAAACCTGGCCGCAGCCGTCGCCCATCACGCGCGCGGGCGCATCGGGAACATCCTGGGACAGGTTCTGATCTATCCCGGTTTGGGTGGCGACCCGAACCAGGGATCGTATATCGAACACGCCCACGCCCCGATGCTGACGCGCGACGAGGTCCAGTTCTATGAAAAAGTCCGGTGTGGCGGCGCCGTCCCGGAACATGACCCAACATTCGCCCCCCTGCACGATACCGACTTTTCCGGGCTGCCGCCGACGGTGGTGGTGACCGCCGACTGCGATCCCCTGCGTGATGACGGAGCCGCGTACTGCGCCAAAATCACCGCCGCCGGCGGGCAGGCGCATTGGATCAACGAGGCCGGCCTTGTGCATGGCTACCTGCGCGCCCGCCATTCGGTGACCCGCGCCGCCGACAGCTTCGAACGGATCTCGATCGCCGTCGAGGCGTTGGGGCAGGGGTTGTGGAACTACGACTGACCGCGCTCAGCGCAGGAACGGCTTGGCCTTCATCGTCTCGGCCACCGGCGCGCCCATGCGGGTCAGAACCGTGGGCGCCAACTGCAACTGATCGATGACCGTATCGGCATCGGGGCCCTCGGCATCGCCGAAGTAGTACAGCGCCGTTTCCTGCTGCATGGGGCTGCGCCCGCCGTGGTGGCCGCGCTCGTCCTGGCCGTGATCAGCGGTCACGATCACCTCGTATCCCAACTGCCGCCAGCGGGGGATGAAAGGGGCCAGCATCTCGTCCATGACGAAGCAGGCGTGATCCATCTCTTCACAGTCGTGGTAGAATCGGTGCCCCATGCTGTCGAGCGTACAGGTGTGGAGAATGCCGTAATCCAGCCCGAAGCGCAGGCACAGGTTGGTCAGGGTCGCGAACAGGTCGACATCGGACGGCGTCATCTGATTGGCTTTGCCATAGCCCGTCATCGAGTGGAAACGGCCGTGGTTGATGGTGCGGCTGTCCGGTTCGTCATATTCCACATCGCGCACATAGTCGAATGGGTGGCGATTGAAGAACTGCGACCAGAAGCTGTGGGTGACGGCCCCGGTCACGCCGCCGGCCTCGCGCACCTGGCTGAAGATGTCTTTGTGGTCCAGTCGGAATACGTTGCCGTTTCCGGTGCAGCCGTGCTCCTGCGGTGTCACGCCCGTGTGGATCGAGGCATAGCAGCTTGCCGAAATCGACGGCAGCACAGAGCGGTGTTTCCAAACCCGCGCCTCGCCGCTGTCGACCCAGCCTTCGAGGTTGCCGAAAAGCCGGCGGAAATTGCGCCACGGAACCCCGTCGAGAATGATCAGCAGCAGTTTGCGGTCCATCGCATGGCCCTCGTGTTGGATGGCTTGTTTGCCTCACCCTAGGAGATTCGGTCAGCCAATGCTGCCCGTCCGCGCCCGGAATGAGCAAATCCCGACACTTCGATACAAACAAAGTGTCGGGATTTCAGAGTGTTTTGCCGGCGTTCACAGCCTGCGGCATCAGTTGCCGGCGCTCTCCATCTTTCGGTGGGCCACGACCTCTTCCAGCCAGCCCAGATGCATTTCCGGCACCGAGCTGAGCAGCAGATCGGTATAATCGTCGAATGGCGGGCTCAGCACCTGCGATTTGGATCCATAGCGCACCACGCGCCCCTGATACATCACGGCTATGCTGTCGCTGATCGCGCGTACCGTCGCCAGGTCATGGGTGATGAACAGATAGGCCACGTCCTCGATCTTCTGCAGGTCCAGCAACAGCTTGAGAATGCCGTCCGCCACCAGCGGATCCAGCGCCGAGGTGACCTCGTCACAGATGATCATCTTGGGTTTGGCCGCCAGCGCGCGGGCAATGCACACGCGCTGCTTCTGACCACCCGACAGCTCCGCCGGATACCGGTCGATGAAACCTTCGCCCAGTTCGATCTCGTCCAACAGTTCGATGATGCGCTTGCGCTTCTCGGCGCCGCGCATGTTGAAATAGAACTCGAGCGGCCGGCCGATGATGGTTCCTACGGTCTGGCGCGGGTTCATCGCAACATCGGCCATCTGGTAGATCATCTGCAACTCGCGCAGGTCCTCGCGCGAGCGTCCGGCCAGATCGGGGCTGAGCTTGCGCCCGGCAAAGGTGATCTCGCCGTCGCGCGGGGGTAGCAGGCCGGTGATCACCCGAGCCAGCGTGGATTTACCCGATCCCGATTCCCCCACGACCGCCAGCGTCTGCCCCGGATGAAGCTCGACATTGACGTTGTGCAGCACGTCGAAGTTCAACCCCTTGTAACGGGCCGTGATGCCATCGACCTGCAGCACGGGTTCGGGCGTAGGCTGCTTTTCCTCGTGTTCGATCGAACGGACCGAAACCAGCGCCTGCGTGTACTCTTCCTGCGGGTTGTTGATGATCTGGTCGGTGGTGCCGTATTCGACCGTGTCGCCCATGCGCAGCACCATGATGTCATCGCTGACCTGCGCCACCACCGCCAGATCGTGGGTGATGTACAGCGCGGCCACTCCGGTGTCGCGGATCGCTGCCTTGATGGCCATCAGAACGTCGATCTGGGTCGTCACGTCCAAAGCGGTCGTGGGTTCGTCGAACACCACCAGTTCCGGCTCCGGGCACAGGGCCAGCGCCGTCATGCAACGCTGCAGCTGCCCGCCCGAGACTTGGTGCGGATAGCGGTTGCCGATATTGTCCGGGTCGGGAAGGCCCAGCTTGGCGAACAGTTCACGCGCGCGGGCTTCGGCCTCTTTGCGGGTGAACTTGTTCTGCTCGACCGCGGCCTCGACCACCTGGTCCATGATCTTCTTGGCCGGGTTGAACGAAGCGGCGGCGGATTGCGACACATAGGTCACCTCGCCGCCGCGCAGTTTGCGGATATCCGACAGCGACGTCTTGAGGATGTCGCGCCCGTTCACCCAGACCTCGCCGCCGGTGATCTTCACGCCGCCCCGGCCATAGGCCATCGAGGCCAGCCCGATGGTCGATTTGCCCGCACCGGATTCCCCGATCAGACCCAGCACCTTGCCGCGCTCGAGGTCAAAGCTGACCCCGTGAACGATTTCGATGTCACGGGGCTTTTCGCCCGGCGGGTAGACGGTTGCGCCGATCTTGAGGTCACGGACCTTGAGAAGGGTATCGCTCATCCCCGGCCTCCTTTCAGCGATGTGGTGCGGTTCAGGATCCAGTCGGCCACCAGGTTGACCGAGATGGCCAGCGTGGCGATGGCCACTGCCGGATACAGCGCCGCGCCGATGCCATAGACGATGCCGTCCTTGTTTTCTTTCACGATGCCGCCCCAATCGGCCAGCGGGGGCTGAACGCCCAGGCCCAGGAATGACAGGGTCGAGACGAACAGGACCATGAAGATGAAGCGCAGGCCCAGTTCGGCCACCAGCGGTGACAGCGCGTTGGGCAGGATCTCGCGGAAGATGATCCAGCCGCGGCCCTCACCGCGCAGCTTGGCGGCCTCGACATAGTCCATGACTTCGATGTCAACAGCCACGGCCCGGGCCAGACGATAGACGCGGGTGGCGTCCAGCAGGCCCATGACCACGATCAGAACCGGGATGGTGACCGGCACCATCGCCAGAACCACCAGTGCGGTGATCAGCGACGGGATCGACATGATCAGGTCCACGGTCCGCGACATCACCTGATCGGCCCAGCCCCCCAGCACGGCGGCCAGAAAGCCCAGGATCGAACCGGTGACGAAGCTGAGGATGGTGGCGGCGGTGGCGATGAAGATCGTCGTGCGCCCTCCATAGATCATGCGGCTGAGAAGATCGCGGCCGATATTGTCGGTGCCCAGCCAGAATTGCGAACTTGAGGGCTCCCACACGTCGCCCACAACTTCGGCCATACCGTAGGGCGCCAGGAAGGGTGCAAAGACGGCGATGATGAAATACAGGGCGGTGAAGGCCAGCCCGATCATTGCAGAGATTGGGATGTTCTTCATTTCGGGTGCCTCAGCCTTGGGTTGGCCAGGATCGCGACGATGTCGGCAACCATATTCAGCCCGATATAGATGGCGGCGAAGATGACACCGCAGGCCAGAACCACCGGCACGTCGCGTTTGGTCACGTGGTCCACCAGGTACTGTCCCATGCCGGGATAGACGAACACGACCTCGACCACGACGACACCCACGACCAGATAGGCCAGGTTCAGCATCACCACGTTGACGATGGGGGCGATGGCGTTCGGGAAGGCATGGCGCCAGATGACCTTGAAGTTGCTCAGGCCCTTCAGTTCGGCCGTTTCGACATAGGCCGACTGCATCACGTTCAAAATCGCGGCGCGGGTCATGCGCATCATATGCGCCAGAACCACCATGGTCAGCACGATGACGGGCAGCGCGATCGAGTTCAGCTTTTGCCAAATGGACATGCTGTCATTGATCATCGCCAGCGGCGAGAACATGCCCAGCTTGACCGCGATGAAATAGACGAGGACGTAGCCGATCAGGAATTCCGGGATCGAGATTGTCGTCAGGGTAACGGCAGAGATCAGCTTGTCGGGCCAGCGGTTGCGGTAGCGTACCGCGACGAGGCCAAGAAAAATTGCAAGGGGGACCGAGACGATGGCCGCCCAGAAGGCAAGAAACAACGTATTGCCCAATCGGTTGCTGACCGACTCGGCGATGTCCAGCTTGTTGGTCAGGGACGTGCCCATGTCTCCTTGGACAATTCCGCCAAGCCATTCGAAATACCGGGTCAAGGCGGGACGGTTCAGCCCCATCTCCTCACGGAGGTTGGCAAGGGATTCAGGGGTGGCGGACTGCCCCAGGACGGCTTGCGCGGCGTCTCCGGGTAGGGCCTCGGTCAACCCGAAAATCAGGGCCGAAGCGCCAAACAGCAAGAGGAATCCCAGCGCCAGGCGCTGGGAAACCAGTTTGATGATAGGATGCATACCTGTCTATCCGAGTTAGACGAACCACATCTTGCGGGACATGTTGCCGTTCATCATCTCTTGGGTCGGATCAGTCTCCCAGCCATCCAGCTGGTTGCTGATGCCTTCGACAAAGTCGTTGAACATCGGGCAGATCAGGCCGCCTTGATCACGGACCATCATGCCCATCTGGCTGTAGATTGCCTTGCGCTTTGCCGGATCCAGCTCGGCACGCGCGGCAAACAGCAGGTCGTCGAACTCTTTGACCTTGAACCGGGTGTCGTTCCAGTCGGCGGTGGACAGGTAGGCCGTTGCGTACATTTGGTCCTGCACCGGACGGCCGCCCCAGTAGGACGCGCAGAACGGCTGTACGTTCCAGACTTCGGACCAGTAGCCATCATTCGGCTCGCGCTTGATCTCAAGCGGGATGCCGGCCTGCTGGGCAGTCTGCTGGAACAGGGCTGCGGCATCCACGGCGCCAGGGAAGGCTCCGTCGGCCACACGCAGAATGATGGGCGACCCGTCATGACCGGACTTCTTGTAGTGTTCGGCGGCTTTTTCGACGCTGAACTCACGCTGCGGGATCGTCTCATCGAACAGCGGGTATGCTGCGTTGATCGGCATGTCGTTCCCGACCGAGCCATAGCCGCGCAGTACCTTCTCGACCAGCTCTTCGCGGTTGATCGCGTATTTCAGAGCGGTCCGCAGTTCGTTGCCGTCGAACGGCGCCGTGTCACAATGCATGATGAACACGTAGTGGCCGCGTCCTGCCGTGGAGTGTACTGTCAGGTTGGGTGCACGACCCAAGAGGTCGGCAACCTTGGGCTCAACCCGGTTGATCGCGTGGACCTGACCCGACTGCAGTGCGGCCGTCCGGGCCGTGGCATCGTTGATGACCACAACTTCGACGCTGTCAAAGTTGCCGAAATCCGGGTTCCAGTGGTTTTCGAATTTGGAGAACAGGTGGCGCACACCGGGCTCGTCCGCTTCCAGCTTGTACGGACCGGTGCCGATACCGGCGCCCGGGTTGTCCATTCCGCCGTCCGGCTGGATGATCAGGTGGTAGTCGGCCATCAGGTAAGGCAGATCGGCGTTCGGCTCGTTCAGGGTGACCTGAAAATACTCGCCATCGGCCTTCATCGACTCGATGCCCTTCATGATGCCCAATGCGCCCGACTTCGAATCTTCGTTCGAATGGCGCTGCATCGTTTTCAGCACGTCTTCGCTGGTCATGGTCTTGCCGTTGTGGAACTCGACCCCTTGACGCAGTTTGAACGTCCAAACCTTGGCATCGGCGCTGCCTTCAACGCTTTCGGCAAGGCGCGGCTCGATCGTGCCGTCGGGGGCGACTTCGACCAGTTGGTCACCGAACTGCTTGCCGTTCTGGAATGGAACCGAGCTGGCATAGGTGGCCGGGTCCAGCGAGTTTGTGGATTCACCGCCCTGCAGGCCCAGTTTCAGATCGCCGCCTTTCTTGGCGCCGGCGGCGCGGGCCGCGTCGGCGAAGACGGTGCTGGCCATGGCAGCCGATACACCCAGTGCGGCTGCCTTCCCCATGAATTCACGTCGGGTCAGCTTCCCGGCGGTCACCTGTCTGGCCATGTGAGTGAGTTGTTCGTTCATTCGGATATCTCCCAGTTGAGTGTTTTGTGTGCCCGTTTTGCGGGCTTTTTATTGACGCATGAGTCAACGTTGGCGCATTTCGTCGCGGCGGGCAAGGTCAAATCTCGGGGACTTGCCACCAGCAAAATCACATCTGATCACGAGGTATGGTGTCCTCCACGGTTTTGGAAAAAATCTTCACATCGTTTTCAAAGGCATCAAGCGTCGCGCGCAGATGAAAGTTGGATCGGTCCGACCACATCTCGCAATTGGCCTCGGTTCGCAGTTGGATGCCGTCGCGCCGGGTCTCTTGCACCCATTCGCAGAGGCCGCGCGCACTCAGCGGATCGTCCGGATGGATCGACCACCGTTCAAAAGCGGTTCCGCCGCTGACCAGACCATGATCCGCGTCCTCGACCAGGCCGAAGTCATCTTCGATGACCAGATCGATGACGCCGGTCGTCATGTCTGTTTCAACGCGCCGCGCATGGGTCGCCTCTCGCAATTGGGTCACTTGCCACGGAGAGTCCGCATCGGGCGGGGCAAATTGCCATTCATCCCGATCCGACCAGTCGCGCAGGGGGATCGTGAACGTGCCGCCTGTCAGGTGGAGCTCCGCTGTTTCCGGCGAAGGCCAGATCAGCGGCCAATAGGCGCTTGAGACGGCAACGCGCAGGCGGTGGCCCTTTGGAACCCGGTAGGCGATGTGGTCCAGCACAACCTCGATGTCGTAAACCTGTCCGGGTATCAACGTTTTGGGGGACGAATGTCCCTCCCTATGGGTCAGGTTCAATACACCATAGGTGATCCGAGTCGCAGCTCCGTCGGGGTGAATATGGTTCAGCCGAACGGCAATCTGGGCTTGTGGTTTGTCGACACTCACCTTCAAGCGCAGGCGCGGGGCACCGACAATGTCCACATCTTCGGTCAGAGGGGTCGTGTCAAAACAGGCGGACAGTGCGTCATCGGCCCGCTGGTCGCCAGGCATGTCCGGACCCAGCCAGATGGCGCAATACTCGCCGCCATCCATGCCGCAGTGATGGGGCGAGCGCACCCGGGCATCCAGCGGCCCGTCCACACCCAGCCCAGTGTCGGAAAGGGGAAGCGAGACGGTCGGCAGGTGGGACGTCGCGCGAGTATCCTCGGTGATCCAATGGCCGGGGCGCTCGGCATACCAGCGCGCCGGGCGCACGCCATCCATCAGATAGGCGCGATAGGCCGGGTCCTGTTCAACTCCGGTATCTTCGCCCTTCAGCCAGCGGTCCCACCAGCGCAGCGCCTCTTGCAGGAAGCCGATGCGTGGTTCGGGGACGGCAAAATGCGGATATTTGTGCACCCATGGGCCGACAATGCCCTTGACCGGCGCGGTCAGGTTCTCGACCAGCCAGGGCACGGTGTTCTTGTAGGCATCACCCCAGCCGCCCACCGCCAGCGTCGCGGCCCGGATCGCGCCGGGGTCTTCGCAAACAGACCCATGCCGCCAATAGGCATCGCGGGTCTGGTGCCGCAGCCAGACCGAGGGCAGGAACGATTCGGCCTGCAACCGCTGCAGCCACATCTCGCGCCAGTCGTCACGCAGCGCCGGGTCGGGCGGGCGGGACGAATACGACCACATGGTCGCCCCCCAGCCCAGGTTCTCGTTCAGCAGGCAGCCGCCTTTGTAATGGATGTCGTCGGCAAACCGGTCGGCGGTCGAACACAGGGTTATGATGGCCTTCAACGGCGCGGGTTGCAGCGCCGCCACCTGCAGCGCGTTGAAGCCGCCCCAGCTGATCCCCATCATCCCGACCGCGCCGCTGCACCAGGGCTGTCGGGCCAGCCATTCGATCACTTCGACGGCGTCATCCAGTTCCTGCTGGGTGTATTCATCCTCCATCAGTCCCTGGCTGTCACCATTGCCGCGCATGTCGACGCGGATGCAGGCGTAACCCCGTTTGGCAAACCAGGGATGGGTCAGGGCATCACGCGCCGTCGTGCCGTCGCGCTTGCGATAAGGCAGGTATTCCAAAATGGCGGGCACCGGGCGCTGCGCCGTATCGACAGGACGCCAGATCCGCGCCGACAGGCGGCAGCCGTTCGACAGAATGATGCCCTGATCCGGAATCTCTTCGATCTCGGACAGTAAGTTCTTCGCCTGAGTCATGTGCCTAGTCTCAGGCGCATCGGCGGATGGTGTGCGAGGAAAAGCGTCAATTCATTCCTTCGTTGCGACAAGCAGATCCATGACATTGGTTCCCGTGGGGCCAGTCACCAGCAGAGCGCCGGCCCGGTCAAGGAACGACCCCGCATCGGCATCGCGCAAGGCTTGGTCCGCCCCATCGGCCCATGTCGCGCCGGTTACGATACCGCCGGCCGCATTTGTCGGCCCGTCGGTGCCGTCGGTTCCGCCGACCACGACACACAGCCCCTCGCATCCCTGAATCTCGCGCGCCAGCGCCAGGGCCAGCGCCTGGTTGCGTCCGCCTCGGCCCGGGTTTTCGGGCAGGACAACGGTCGGCTCTCCGCCAAAGATCATCGCGCCCGGCGGCATCTGACGCAGCCGCGCGCCGATATCTGCGGCGACGGACAGATAGTCGTCGTGCAGGGCCTCTTCCTCGGCCAGAATTTCCTTTCCGGCGGCACGTGCTGCGTTGGCTGCGGCGCGGCGCGCATGGGCGTTCGAGGCAATGATCTCGACACTCGATTCGAATTGAGGGGCTTCGGGCAGGGCGCCGATGCCCGATCCGATGACGCCGATATCGTCCCCCGGCACGTCCGAGATGGCCAGGACCGTCGCGCGTGCTCCGCCGAAACCGGCCAGCAGACCGCCGCCCTTGATCCGCGACATCTCGCGCCGGCGGGCGTTCATGGCGGTGATGTCCAGCCCCTCGGACAGCAGCTGCGCGTTCAGCCGCGCCAGATCTTCGAGGGTGGCCCCCGGCACAAGATCCTCGGCCAGCGAGGACGCACCGCCCGAGACCAGCAGCAACAGATGCGTGCCGGGCTCCATGGCCTGAACCGCCGCGCGCAGAGCCTGACCGCCCTTCAGGCTGCGGGCATCGGGCACGGGGTGAGAGGCTTCGATGACCTGCAGATGCGACGGCAGCCCTACGGCATGGCCGTCTTTCGTGACCACAAGGCCCGGTGTTTTGCCGAAATGGTCTTGCGCCGCGTTCATCATCGCCGCCGCGGCCTTGCCGACCGCCAGAATCCGATCGGGGCGCGGAACATCGGGCAGCGCCGCCTTGACTGCGCCATAGCCGTCAACGGCGGCAACGCCCGCCTTCCAGATCGCGATCGCCTGATCCTGCATTGTCATCACATGTCCATCCAGATCGTGACCGGGCCGTCATTGATCAGGGACACCGCCATATCCGCACCGAAAGACCCTGTTTCGGTCGGAACGCCAAGCGCGGCCAGCGCGCGGGCAAAATGTTCGTACAGGCGTTCACCGGTTGCCGGATCGGCCGCCGCCGCAAATCCGGGCCGGTTCCCGCGCGACGTGTCAGCGGCCAGCGTGAACTGGCTGACCACTAGGGCTGAGCCGCCGATATCCAGCACCGACCGGTTCATCTTGCCCGCGTCATCCTTGAAGATCCGCAGCTTGGCAATCTTGGCCGCCAGTTGCTCGGCCCGGGTCTCGTCGTCGCCCTGCATGGCGCAGACCAGAACCAGCAGCCCCGGCCCGCACTGGCCTATGACTTGCCCCTCGACCGAGACCGATGCCTCGGACACTCTTTGTATCAATGCGCGCATGTCGATGTTTTTCTCAAAGTTCGCTTACTCGGTCGAAGCCCCGCGCCAGGTGACGAATTCGTCCAGCGTGGCGCGCTCGGTCCGGAATTGGTTGGCCGGATGATCGGCATCCGGATAGCCGAAGGAAATCGCGCACAGGATCAGCCGGTCATCGGGGATGTTGAAATAGCGGTGCAGGAACGGCCCATAGGCGGCCACCGCCGCCTGCGGGATCGTGGCGATGCCCAGGGCCTGTGCCGCCAAGGTGAAAGCCGTGACAAACCCGCCGCAATCCATCGCGCCATAGGGGCCGAGTTCCGCCGGGCTGGACAGGATGGCGCAATGCGGGGCACCGAACAGGTTGAAGTTTTCCATCATCTGCCGGGCCGACCCGGCGCGGTCACCCTTCTCAACGCCGACTGCCTCGTACAGGGCCCATCCGCAGGCGCGGCGCCGGTCCTGATAGATGCCGGAATAGCCGGTCGGAAAAGGCAGGTCGGGCTGCGCCTGGCCGGTCTCGGCTTCGGCCCGCAAGGCGCTGCGGAATGCATCGGTTTCTGCGCCACTGGTCACGACCACCTGCCAGGGCTGCGCGTTGCACCAGCTAGGCACCCGGGCAGCGCTGGTCAGGATCTGTTCGATGTCACCCCGTGGCACCGGATTGGGCCGGAAGGCGCGGCAGGAATGGCGCGCAGTCAGAAGCGTGTTCAGATCGGCCAGGGTCACGTCGTCCTCTCCTCCGGGGCAGCCGGCGGCAGGATGGGTGAGAAGCCGGGGATGTTCAAGGGGTTCCGCGGCAGAGTTTTCGGCGGCGGAACCCAGCGGTCATTGCTGTCCGGTCGCCACCAGATACCCGATGCCGGCCGCCGCCAGCAGGCCCAGCACCACCGCAATCGTGATCTTGATCGCCGACCAGGGCCGTTCGCCCTGCACCTGACCGGTGCGGCCGTTGACGACAAAGCGATAGGTCTGGCCGCGATACTTGTACGCGGCCATCCAGACCGGCAGCAGGATGTGCTTGAAGGTCACGTCGCGGATGTCGGTGTCGATCGAATGGATGCGCTGCCGATCACCGCCGATGTCAAAGCGGACGTCGCGCTCGATCACGCGGGCCATGTGGCCGCGGGCCTCCTGATAGCCTTGCTGCAGATCGACCGTATAGGCCTCGGCCCGGAACCCGGCCAGGTATTCGGGCTGATAGGGCTCGAGCGCGGGCAGGTCCCAGGGTTGCAGCGCGTCGGTGTATGATTTGGGTAGCGATTGCGAGGCCAGCACCAGCACGTCGTCGAAAAACCGGGCCACCCGGCCGGATTTCGGTGTCCAGCGCACCTTGGGCACCTGCTGCTGCACCCGCTTGCCGTCACGCATCACCGTCCGGGTTTCGTAATACACCACGCCCCGTTCGCCGCGATAGGCCGATTTTGTGTCGGCGTCGAAGGTCCAGTAGGGCACATAGATGCCCTGCATCCTACGGCCCTTGCGGGCATAGTCCTTGAGTCCGTTCGGCGCGAACCACAGCCGCCCCAGCCAGTCACTCATGGCCTTGTGTGCGGCGCGTTCGTCCAGCGCAAAGGGCAGTACGCCGCGCGGCTTGATGTGCCGGTTCACGCCGGTATCGGTCACGACCGGGGTGGCGCAGAACGGGCATTCCGCGGCGTGGGTGTTGGGGTCGAACTCGACTTGGGCCGCGCAGTTGGGGCAGGTCAGAACCCGCGTCTCTTCGATCTCGCTGTCGGGCAGGCGGTCGGCGATGGCCGCGTCGAAGTCCAGTTCGCGCAGGCTGGCGCCGCCCCAGGGGCCAGCCCCGATCGGTTCGGAATGGCCGCAATGGTCACAGGTCAGCGTGCCGGATTGCGGGTCGAACCGATAGTCCGCGCCGCAATTGTCACATGGAAAACGGTGTTCCGCAGAACCGGGTGGCGGGGCAATGGGCTGGGTCATAGGTGGTCACTTGTCGAGGGGAACGTGAAGATAGGCTGCGCGCTGCTCCTCGGGCAGGACATGCGGCAGCATCGCGGCCTCGCAGGCACCGATTGCCCTGAAATTCTCGCGCGCCTCGGCCAGTGTCAGGCCGTGGTTGGCGGCAGAGGGCTCGCGGGGGTTCTTGTCGTACAGAATGTCCTCGTCCTCCCAAAAGCAGATCGCGCAGATCAGATAGGCCCCGCGCTCGGCCAGGGTGACATACCCGCAGCACGGGCAGATGAATTGTGGCGGCTGCGCTTTGCGACCGCCTGTCTTTGAGCGTTTCCGCGATGCGGACATGCCGATGCCTCACGCCCCGGGCGGCGGAGGCGGCAGAATCGTGAACAGCTGCGCGAGTTCCTGCACCTCGCCCGCTTTCTTCCATCCGTCCTGACCGGGCGTCCACACGAAAGTGTCCCGCGTAATTTCTCCGTCGCTGGCCATGCGTCCCATCTTGGCCTTCGAGAACGGGCCGCTGGTCTGTCCGTCCACCGCGATATGCCAGACATGCTCGACCGGGGGTGGAGGCGGCGGGGCCACATGCGCGGCCGCTTGCGGGGCAGCGGGCGCGGGCGCCCCCCACGGGCCTGACGGCCGACCCGCTGCCATGTTCGACATCTGGTTCGCCATCGCCATCCCCATGCCCATACCAAGGCCAGCACCCATGCCACCGCCTCCGTTCGGGTTGCTGGCGGCCGCCGTCATCGCCTCGGCCGCCGAATACTGGGTGAATTTGCCCAGATCCCCCGCCAGCCCCATCGAGGTACGCTTGTCCAGCGCCGCCTCGACCGCCGGCGGCAGCGAGATGTTCTCGATGTAGAATTCCGGCATCTCGAGGCCGTAGCCGTCCAGCACGGGCGAGACCTCGGCCGCGATCAGCTTGCCCAGATCGGCGGTGTTGGCGGCCATGTCCAGAACCGGAATGCCCGAGCCTGCGATGACCCGGCTGAATTCCTGCACGATGATGTTGCGGATCTGAAAGCTGATCTCGTCCATGGTGAATTCGCCATCGGTACCCACGATCTCGACCAGGAAACGGGCCGGGTCCTTGACCCGGATCGTGTAGGTGCCATAGGCGCGGATCCGGGTCGGGCCGAATTCCGGGTCGCGCAGCATGATCGGGTTCTTGGTGCCCCATTTCAGGTCGTTGAACCGGGTCGTGTTGACGAAATAGATCTCGGACTTGAACGGCGACTGGAACCCGTGATCCCAGTGCTGCAGCGTCGTCATGATCGGCATGTTGTTGGTTTCAAGCATGTAGAGGCCGGGCGTGAACACGTCGGCCAGTTGGCCCTCGTGTACGAACACCGCCGCCTGGCCCTCGCGCACGGTCAGCTTGGCGCCATACTTGATCTCGTGGCCTTCGCGCTCGAACCGCCAGACCATCGTGTCGCGGGTGTCGTCCACCCAGTGAATGACATCAATGAATTCTCCGGTCAGAAAATCGAAAATTCCCATCTGGGTTCTCCTGTCATCGGGGTCAGAGCGACTGCCCCATCAATTCACGGGCGATGATCCGCACCACCGGCGCGGCCTCTTGCGCGGTCATGCCGGGTTTCAGGCGCGGATCATACAACATCGTCAGCAGCTTTTCGTCATGGCTGGTCAGCAGGGCGAATTCGTCATCATCGTTGAAGATCGACGGTCGTGCCCGAGGGCTGTCATTGGGCAAGCCCAGCCCCTGGGCGATTTCCTCATGGATGCAGCTCAGCCGCATCAAGTCAGGGTGCTCGGCCCGCACCAACGCAACCGCACCAGTGTAGGTGTTCGGTGCCCCGTTCGACGCCGAGGCAAAGACAAAGCAATAGAACGAGCGCGGTAAATCCTGAAACAGGTTCAACTGAGCCTGTCCGATACTGGGAAACAACTGGCGCAGTCGCGTTTGCACGAATTCCGTATCGTCATCGCCGGCGACGAAGACATGGAAGTTCGCGTTTCTGGTTGCGGTCGAGATCGGGTGGCCAGTCAAGGACGACATGCGTTCGGTATAGGCCCGGATCTGTGCCTTGTCGGCCGCGCGTTGGTCTAGTGGTACTGACGGCCCGAACTCTGCCTGTATTCGGACCGGGCCAGACCAGCGGCTTAGCCTTCCGCTGGTGCGTTGGCTGCTGCCGGATACGGCGGCGCCGGGATACTCGCTGTAGAACGCGATGGCTTCGAAATTCCGCGCCAAATCATCCGCATCAAACGGGGTGTCCGGCCCGCCACCGTCTGTACGCATCAGGCCGCGGGTCAACAGGTCGCGCTCGACGCGCTGATAATAACGCGCCAGATCCCGGCTTGCGGCCGAAGGTTCGACATAAGCATTGGCCAACTGCGGCTGGGACGGGCGCGCCTGCGGAGCAATCGAGGACTCGAGCGCGTCATCGCAATTGGCCAAGATCAGCAAAGCAGCTGCCCCCAACCCGTGCCCTAGAAATCTTCGAAGCCGCACCTGCAATCTCTCCTTAGCCCGGAACGGCGGTTCCGGCCGTGTCGCCCAGCCCGTCTTTCCGGGCCTTGGCCGAAGCCAAGGTGTCCCGCAGCTCGGCTTCCATCTTCTTCAGCTCTTCTTCCGCGGCGGCCCGTTTCGCCTTGCCTTCGTCAGCGATGGCGAGGCTTTCATTGATCGTGCCGATCAGATCCTCGTTGGCCTTCTTGACGGCTTCGATGTCGAACACGCCGCGCTCCATTTCCTCGCGGATCATCTTGTTCGACTGGCGCAGGTTAGCGGCGTTCGATGTCAGCAGCTCGTTCGTCAGATCGTTGGCGTCGCGCACGGCGGCAGCGGCCTCGGCGCTGCGCTGGATGGTGACCGCCTGTGCCAGCTGGGTTTCCCAAAGTGGCACGGTGTTGACCAAGGTCGAGTTGATCTTGGTCACCAGCGACTTGTCGTTTTCCTGAACCAGCCGGATCGAGGGCAGCGATTGCATCGTCACCTGCCGCGTCAGCTTCAGGTCATGCACCCGGCGTTCCAGATCGTCGCGGGCCGCCCGCAGGTCGCGCAGTTCCTGCGCCTTCATCACCTGCTGATCTTCCGGGGCGGCCTTCACCTCGGCCTCTTTCTCGGGGATGTCATGGCTGTCAAGTTCGGTCAGCTTCTCTTCACCGGCGGCGATGTACAACGCCAGTTCATCATAGAAATCCAGCGTCTTTTCATACAGCAGGTCCAGCGACTTGATGTCCTTCAGCAGCGTGTGCTCGTGCGACAGAAGGTTGTCGGTGATCCGGTCGATCTGATCCTGCACCTCTTCGTAGCGCGCGGTGAACTTTACGAAAGGCGCGGCGCGGCCCAGCAGTTTCTCCCACCAGCTGCGCTCGCGGCGCACGTCCAGTTCAGACACGGAAAAGCCGCGGATCGTGGTGACGATGTCGCGCAGGCTGTCACCGGCGGGGCCGACGTCCTTGTTGCGCACGTCGGCCAGCATTGCCTGGCTGATTTCCTGCAGCTCGGCCTGCGCAGCCGATCCAAAAGCAACGATCGAGTTGGTGTCGCCCATGTCGATTTCAGACATGCGCTTGCGGATTTCGGCACCCACCGGTTCGTTGGCTTCTTCCAATGGCACGATCTCGGAACTCGGCTCGGGCAATGAGACGGCTGCAACTTCCTGAACCAGCGTTTCGGCCTCGGCCGCCTTTTTCTTGATTTCGTCAGACATGAGAAGCTTCCCTGTTCTTGGTTTGGCCGGTCAGTCAAGCCGGACGCCTTCGCGCTGCAGCCTTTCGCGCAGCACGTCGATTTCGACCGTCAGATCACTGCGGTCATCCAATAGCATCTTTCGGGTGCGGGCCGAAAAATTCTGCTCGAGGTCGTCCAGCAGCGCCGAGTAATCGGACAGAGCCTGAGGGTCGCGGGTGCGCGCATAGACATCGGCAAACTTGATCGTCGCATCGCGGGCGCCCTGCAGATAGACGGTCAGGTATTTGCGGGCACCGGCCAGATCGCGCGGGTCTTCCTCGACCGTACGGAACAGGTCGCGGGCGGTAGTTTGGAACCGCTCGACCCGGGCTTCGATCCTGCGGTCGCCGGCCCGTTTGATGGCATCCGTCATTTGGTTCAGATGCGCTTCGGCATCTTCGACTACGCGGGCGACCCGGTCCTGTTGATAGGTGTCCACACCCTCCATGCCCTTGTTTTTCATCGGGTCGAGGCCGAAGGCGGCGGAATGCAGCGCCGTGGCCACGCCGCCGAACAAGACCGGCGCCAGCAGGCTGACCTGGCTGGCGGCCTCGGCATCCAAATAGTCGTTGCGATAGGCGGCCAGACCCACCCCCAGCCCGGTCAAAACGGATGAGAAGATCTTGCGTGGAAAGGCTGGGCGGCGCGCGGTGCGGCGCGCGTTGTAAGCATCCTCGGCCTTCAGCCCTTCGCGCAGCAGAAAAGCTGCAGCGGTCAGAATGCCGGCGGCGACCAATCCAAGGGTCATCCCGATCGCGCCGTCGTTCAGCGACAGAAAGACCAGCGGGATCGCCGGAACGAACATGACATTGGCGCGTGCGCCGACCGGGTTTACCCGGGCCCCATCGTATTGCCCGCGCGGGGCGGGCGCGTCGGCGTCAGACTGGCCGTCGGGGCTGAACTTTCCGCCGTATCGCTTGGCCATGGCGTCAGAGCCCTCCAAGCCAACCGGTGCAGACGCCGAACAACAGCACCAGCAGGGCCGCGTAGGCCATATTTTGCACTCCGGTCCCGGACATGACGTCCTCCAACTGCGGTTGTCCCCTTGAAAACCTAGGGGATCAAGGGGCTTGGCGCTAGGGGGAAGGTTCGATAACCCGCGTCAATTGCGTGATTTCTTGCCGACCGGTCTGCGGGATCTTTGAGGGCGGCTTGGGCGTTTCGCAGCAGCCGGTGGGGTTTCGGGTTCCAGCCCCAGCTGATCGCGCAGAACGCGGCGGCGGATTTCCTCGACCTCGCCGGGTTTGAGATTGCCCAGCTGGAACGGCCCGTAGGACACGCGCAACAGCCGGTTCACGGTAAAGCCGATGTCTTCGATCGCGCGGCGGATTTCCCGGTTCTTGCCCTCGCGCAGTCCGATCGTCAGCCATGCATTCGCGCCTTGCTGGCGGTCCAGCGTCACGGTCATGGGCTGGAACTTTTCGCCCTCGATCACAAGGCCCTGGCGCAGGGGGGCGAAATCCTCGTCCTTGGGGCGGCCGTTGATCCGCACCCGGTATTTGCGAAGCCAGCCGGTCGAGGGCAATTCAAGCTTGCGCTTGATGCCCCCGTCATTGGTCAGCAACAGCAGGCCCTCGGAATTCAGGTCCAGTCGGCCGACGCTCATGACGCGGGGCATGTCCTCGGGCAGATTGTCGAAGATCGTAGGGCGGCCTTTTTCGTCGCGGTTCGTGGTCACAAGGCCGGTTGGCTTGTGATACAGCCACAGACGCGCGGGTTCGGGCTCGGCCACGGGTTTGCCATCGACGGTGATTTTGTCGCTGGGCGTGACGTTCAGCGCCGGGCTGTCGATGGTCTTGCCGTTCACGGTCACGCGGCCGGCTTCGATCATGCGTTCGGCCTCGCGGCGCGAGGCGATGCCGGCGCGGGCCAGCACTTTGGCGATCCGGTCGCCAGGAGGAGGGGTGTTGCTCATGCCCTGCGCATAGCGCATCGGCGCGGCTTGCGAAAGGTGGGTTTCTGGGGCAGTCAGGGGCATGGTCTTCAAAACGCATATGGACAAGGCGCTGGAACAGGCGCGCGCTGCAGGTGATCGGGGCGAGGTTCCGGTGGGCGCGGTGATCGTGGCGCCCGACGGGCGGATCATCGCGGCTGACGGCAACCGTACGCGCGAGTTGCACGACCCGACCGCGCATGCCGAGATCCTGGCCCTGCGCGCCGCCTGTCGCGCCGTCGGGTCCGAGCGGCTGACGGGGCATGACCTGTATGTCACGCTGGAGCCCTGCGCCATGTGCGCCGCGGCGCTGGCGGCGGCGCGGATCCGGCGGGTCTATTACGGGGCCGACGATCCGAAATCGGGTGGCGTGGCGCATGGGGCGCGGGTGTTCTCGCACTCTCAGGCCCATCACAGGCCGGACGTCTATGACGGAATCGCGGCCGAGGACTGCGCCAGCTTGCTGCGCGAATTCTTTGCCGCGCAGCGCGACGGCGGCGGGCCTAAGGGCTGAGGCGCGCTCAGGCCGGTTTCACGACCAGTTCGCGGGGTATGTCGGCCAAGGGTTGCCCGCCCGTCGGCGTGACCACGAAGGTTTCGGTGATGGCCAGGCCCCAATCGGGTGTCCACAGACCCGGCATCAGGTGAAAGGTCATGTTGTCCTGCAGAACGGTGCTGTCGCCGGGGCGCAGGCTCATGGTGCGCTCGCCCCAATCGGGCGGATAGCTCAGGCCCACCGGATAGCCGGTGCGGTTGCCTTTGATGTAGCCGGCCCGGGCAAAGCTGTCATAGACGCAGGCGGCGATCTCTTCGCAGGTGGCGCCGGGGCGGGCGGCGGCCAACGTGTCCTCGATCGCGGTCAGGATCGCGGTTTCCGCGCGCCGGATATCGGCGGGTGGGTCACCCAGATACAGGCTGCGGCTGGCCGGGCAGTGATAACGGCGATGGCAGCCCGAGATTTCGAAATAGGTCGCCTCGCCCGGTGTCAGCGGACGGTCGTTCCAGGTGATGTGCGAGGCCGAGGCCTCGGCCCCCGAAGGCGCGATGGGCGCAATCGCTGGATAGTCGCCCGCAAGCCCCGGAAGCCCGGCGATGCCCGCCGCCTGAACCTCGGCCACGAGCACGTTCTTGGGAATCCCGGCGCGGAACCCGTCGCGCAGCACCGCGTGCATATGAGCGGTCAACTGACCGGCCTTGCGCATCAAGGCAATCTCGGCCTCGCTTTTGACCGCGCGCTGCCAGTTCACCAACCCGGTCGCGTCGACCAGCGCATCGCGGCCGAACGCGGTCTCAAGGATCCGGTGGCTGGCGGCCGAGTAGTAATAATTGTCCATCTCGACACCCAGGTGGGTCGTCCAGCCGCGCGTGCGCAGCAGCGATGCCAGCGACTCGACCGGGTGATGGTCGGGGTGCTGCACATGTTCTTCGGGCCAGTCGTGCAGGTCGGTGGGGTCCAGCCAGGTGGTTTGCGCCGCGCCGGGCTTGTCCTGCGTCCGGCCCCACCACAAGGGCGCGCCGTCGCGCGGGACGATCACCACCTGCGGGACGTAGAAGCTCCAGCCGTCATAGCCCGTCAGCCAGGCCATGTTCGACGGGTCCGCAACCAGCAGGGTCTCGACACCCCGCTGGGCCATCGCGGACCGGGTCTTGGCCAGCCGCGCCGCGTATTCTTCCGCCGAGAAGACCAGCGCGGGTGTCAAAGCTCGATCTCCTGCAGGACCTCGGGCTCGATGACGGTCACGCCCGGCAGCCCATCCGCCAGGTCTTTGGCGGATTGTTCCAGGATCGGAAAAGTCCGGTAGTGGCAGGGGATCACCGCCTTGAAGTCGAAATACCGCCCGGCGGCGTAAGCGGCGGCTTTCATGTCCATCGTGAAATAGCCGCCCGCCGACAAAATGCCGATATCGGGTTTGTAATAGTCGCCGATCCACTCCATGTCGGCCATGATCGTGGTGTCACCCGAGACATAGACCGTGTGACCATCGGCCGACAGGATGAACCCCACCTCGGACCCACCGGCGCGCGGGCCATCGGGTGTGGCGAAAGTCGAGCTGTGCGAGGCCGGCACCATGTCGACCTTGACCCCGTTCAGGTCGACCCGGCCGCCCTTGTTGAAGCCGATGGTCTCGATCCCTTCGGCCTCGGCCCAATGGGCCATGATGTCGTATTGGCCCACCACGGGAATATTCAGGCGTTTGGCAAGCGGCAGAACGTCGGCGACGTGGTCGAAATGCGCGTGGGTCAACAGGATATGCGTGGCGCCTTGGACGGCGGCCTCGTGCTGATCCTCGGGCAGCATCGGGTTGCCGCTGAGCCAGGGGTCGATCAGCAGGACTTGCCCCGCCGCGTGAATTCGGAAGCTGCCATGCCCCAACCAGATGATTTTCATGAAAGACCCTCCTGAAACCGGTTCAGGGTCAGCCTAGCATCGGCTATGTAAAAATCCATGGACTGGATGCGAGAAATCGACGGCTATTGCGAGCGCCTGTCGCCGGCCTATTGGGCCGAACCCGTAAACGCCGTGACCAACGCGGCCTTTCTGCTGGCGGCATGGGTGATGTGGCGGCGGGTGCGGGGGCAGGGTCTGCCCTTGGCCAACCTGCTGGTCGCCATTCTGGCGGTGATTGGCATTGGCAGCTATCTGTTTCATACCCATGCGCAGGTCTGGGCCGCGCTGGCGGATACGACGCCGATTCTGCTGTTCATCCTTGTCTATATCTTCGCGGTGAACCGGGACATCTGGCAGCTATCCACGCCGAAGGCGGCGGCGCTGACGGCCTTGTTCGTCCCCTATGCGGCGTTGACCATACCGGTGTTTCAGCTGGTTCCCGGGCTGGGCGGTTCGTCCGCATATGCTCCGGTGCCGTTGCTGATCCTGATCTATGCGTATCTTTTACGCGTGCGCAGGCCGCAATTGGCCCGGGGCCTGGCGGTCGGGGCTGTGATCCTGATCGCGTCGATCACTTTCCGCGTGCTCGATGCTCCGCTTTGCGCCCGCATCCCGATGGGAACGCATTTCATGTGGCACCTCCTGAACGCCACCATGCTGGGCTGGATGATCGAGGTTTACCGCCGGGCCATGACGGATTCGGTCAGTCCGGCAGACGCCGTGCCACGTAGAACCCATAGCTGACATAGTCGGAATAGGTTTCGTACAAATCAATCTCGGCCTGTTCGGCATCGACAAGCGCTTTGGCCTGCTCGGAATTGCCCTGCCGGTCGAGGAAGGCAGGGAAGCTGCGTTTCAGGGGGAGATAGTAGTTCTCCATCCAGCAGTCAGAGCCCAGCGGGAAATAGCCGACAGGTTCATAACCGGCGGTCTCAATCTGGCGGATCTTCCGTCCGGCGGTCGCAACTTCGGGATAGGCGGCATCCCAGTGCCGTGTCAGAGGTTCGGGGCGTTGATCGGTCAGCCAAGTCAGCTCGGACACGGCCAGGACACCGCCGGGTTTCAGGAACCGACGCCAGGCGTTCAAACCGTTTTCGAACCCCATGTTGTAGATCGCGCCTTCCGACCAGATCACGTCAAGGCTGGCATCGTCGAAGGGCAGGTCCTCCATCGACGCCTCAAGGGTGTGAACCCGGGCCGCCAGACCCAAGTCCTGTGCTCGCCTGTTCAACTTGGTCAGAAACTCCGGCAGGAAATCCACTGCCGTCACCGATGCGCCCAGATGGCGTGAAAGGCAGAAGGCCGCGGCTCCGGTGCCGCAGCCAATATCGGCGACCTTCAGTCCGGGATCGGCTTGTACACCCGCCAACTTCAACGCCATTTCCGTTGCCGCGTCGCAGCCGGGGCCTTGTCGGTCGTTGGGCAGGTGCAGGTCGATCAATAGCTGCATGTCATCGGTCATGACGCGTCAATCCTTGAAAGCGCGGGCCAGGTCTTCGGGCAGGTCGAACTCGTCCAGCACGCGTCGGCGCGCCTCGGCCGACATCTTGCGGGCGGTTTTTTCGACGATGCGCTGGATCTTTTCGTCCGAGTGTTTCGCGGCGAACGGCGCAAAATACCACTTCAGAAAGACAAAGCAGATCACGTCCTCCAGCGCCTGAACGTCGTCGTCGCGCTTGATGCCCTGTTTGCGCAGCATGCGGCGGGCGGCGTCGATCTCGGCCTGATCGTACCCGGCCTCGGACATCAGCTCGGCCACGACCTGCGCGTGATGCTCGGCCTGGGCTTTGCGCCACGCCAGATAACCCGCGCGCCCATCAGGGTATGCCGAGCGGGCCAGCTTCCAACGCTCGACATGCTGGCCGCGCGCGGCGATCTGCAACGGCTCGGAGGCGTCGGGGAACAGTCGATCCAACTCGGCGCTCATCCGTTCGCCATAAATCAGTGCTGCGGGGCGACCGTCTTCTTGGGTGGGATCGGCCGAATTGGCCGTATCAATTGCATCCAGAACCTTCTGCTTGCGCTCTGTCATGGCATCTCCTGCTTTGGCAACGGCACCTCGGGACATTTGGTCATGCTGACCTGACACTCTTGAGTGAATGAACGATAGGGCACCGTGCTTCAACAAAAAAAGCGCCGACCCATTCAGGGCCGGCGGCGCCACGAGGGCAGGTGCAGGATCGGGGCGGAAAAAGGGGGGAGAACCGGCCCGATCCAACAGGGAAGCGGTAGGGTTAGTTGCGGAGCGAAGATTTCTCCTGGCTCACCTGATCCGAGGGGTGCTGATCGGGGAAGGTCAGCGTCGGTGTCAGGTCGCCCATGGGAACCCCCAGCGCGAGGGCCGGCGCGGCAGCGGTTGTCAGAACAACGGACACAGCAATCAACATGGGTTTCATGATTATTCTCCGGACTGAACTGTTTCGTTCAGTACATAAAGTAACTTTTTGCGCCGGCTTCAATCGTCAAAGTGAACTAATCCGTTCACTTTTTTGCATAGCGGGTATTCAAAATTGTTTGGCTTGGCGGCAACCGCGTGGGCTTTGGGCAAATCGCTGTGGCTCAGTGGTCTTGCGACTGCTGCATCAGACGGGTAAATGCCCCTGTAACGCATATGAGGTTTCCCATGTCGATTGACCAAAGCACCGCCGCCAAGGTGGCCAAACTGGCCCGGATCAAGGTCGAGGATGACGCGTTGCCCGCGCTGGCCTCGGAATTCAATACGATCCTGGGGTTCATCGAACAGCTGAACGAAGTTGACGTCGAAGGGGTCGAGCCGATGGTCTCGGTGACGCCGATGCGCCTGAAGCGGCGCGAGGACGTGGTGACCGACGGGAACATGCAGGACAAGATCCTGTCCAACGCCCCCGACGCGCGCGAGGGCTTTTTCGCGGTTCCCAAGGTGGTGGAGTAAGACATGTCCGATCTGAACAAACTGAGCCTTGCCGAGGCCCGCGACGCCCTGCGCAACGGAGATGTGACCTCGGTCGAGCTGACCGAGGCCTGCCTGAAGGCGATCGACGCAGCCGATGTCCTGAACGCTTTCGTGCACAAGACCCCGGAAATCGCGCTGGAGCGTGCGAAGGCTGCAGACGAGCGCATCAAGGCGGGCGACGCGCCTGCCATGTGTGGCCTGCCGATCGGCATCAAGGATCTGTTCTGCACCAAGGGCGTGCCGTCGCAGGCTGCGTCCAAGATTCTGGACGGGTTCAAGCCCGAATACGAATCCACGGTCTCGCAGCAACTGGCCGATGCGGGCGCGGTGATGCTGGGCAAGCTGAACATGGACGAGTTCGCCATGGGTTCGTCCAACGAAACCTCGGTCTATGGCAATGCGGTGAACCCTTGGCGGCGCGGCAATGATGACGCGCAGCTGACCCCGGGCGGTTCCTCGGGTGGTTCGGCGGCTGCCGTCGCAGCCGATCTGTGCCTTGCGGCGACCGGAACCGACACCGGTGGCTCGATCCGTCAGCCCGCCGCCTTTACCGGCATCACCGGCATCAAGCCGACCTATGGCCGTTGCTCGCGCTGGGGCATCGTGGCCTTTGCGTCCTCGCTGGATCAGGCCGGGCCGATGACCAAGAACGTTCGCGACGCGGCCATCATGCTTGAGGCAATGTGTGGGCACGACCCGAAGGACTCGACCAGCGCCGAGCTGGCTGTTCCGAATTTTGAGGCCGTGCTGACCGGAGACATCAAGGGCAAGAAAATCGGCATTCCAAAGGAATACCGGATGGACGGCATGCCCGCCGAGATCGAAAAGCTCTGGGCCGACGGCGCCGAGATGCTGCGCGACGCAGGGGCCGAGATCGTCGACATCTCGCTGCCGCACACCAAATACGCGCTGCCCGCCTATTACGTAATCGCGCCCGCCGAGGCGTCGTCGAACCTGGCGCGCTATGACGGCGTGCGCTATGGCCGCCGCGCGACGTTGGCGCAGGGCGATGGCATCACCGAGATGTACGAAAAGACCCGCGCCGAGGGCTTTGGCCACGAGGTGCAGCGCCGTGTCATGGTCGGCACATACGTTCTGTCGGCCGGTTTCTATGACGCCTATTACAACCGCGCCCGCAAGGTGCGGACCCTGATCAAGAAAGACTTCGAGGACGTCTTTGCCGCAGGTGTCGATGCGATCCTGACCCCGGCGACACCTTCGGCGGCGTTCGGTCTGGGCGAAATGACCGAGGCCGATCCGGTGCAGATGTATCTGAACGACGTGTTCACCGTGACCGTCAACCTCGCGGGTCTTCCGGGTATCACGGTTCCCGCCGGTCTTGACGGGCAGGGATTGCCGCTGGGGCTGCAGCTGATCGGTCGTCCGTGGGAAGAAGGTGACCTTCTGAATACCGCTTACGCGCTTGAGAATGCCGCCGGGTTTGTGGCCAAGCCGGGCAAATGGTGGTAACCCTCAGGCAGCGGTAACAACGCGAGGACGGAGCAGTTCCATGCGCAAAATGCTTCTCATTCCGGCCTTCGGGTTCGTCGCGGCTTGCGATACCGTGGCGCCAGTTACGGACTCCGGCTTCAACACGCCGCAGTATCAGGCCGAACGCGAGGCGCAGTTGGCCGGGCAGGGCGCAGCAGGCAACCCGCTGCTGCCGCCCCCGGCCATTTCGCAGGAGCAGTTGAATGCCGAAGCCGGTCCCGCCCCCTTCACGACGGGCGACAGCGCCACGGACATTGCCAACCAGACTGCGGCTGCCTTGGCGAGCACATCGGCGCAGCCGACTGCACCGGTGGCCGTAAGCTCAAACGGCATTTCGAACGAGCAGGATTTCGCAGCGGTCTCAAGCAGCCGCAGCATCCAGGATGATGCCGCGCTGATTCAGCAGAACCGTCAGACATACGAGGTTGTCGCGCCGACGGCGGTTCCTCAGCGCGGGTCGGACGGACAGCCCAATATCGTCCAATATGCTCTGACCACGACCAACCCAGTAGGCACACAACTCTATAGCCGAGCCGGGTTCAATTTGCAGGCCAAGGCACAACGCAATTGCGCGGGCTACGCATCGCCCGACCAGGCCCAGATCGATTTCCTGGCCAATGGTGGCCCCCAGCGCGACCGCAAGGGTCTGGACCCGGATGGCGACGGATTTGCCTGCGGCTGGGACCCCAGCCCGTTCCGCAGTGCTGTCGGCAACTGAACTCTCGCCGATCTGGCACCCATCCCCCAATTTCGGCCCCCGCCGAGATGGGTTGAAGCCATCTGTGGTGGTGCTTCACTACACCGCGATGAATAGCGCCCAAGCCGCGCTCGAGCGTTTGTGCGACCCGGTCTCCGAGGTGTCGGCCCACTATCTGATCGGCTGCGACGGAACCATCTGGCAGATGGTCCGTGAGGAAGATCGCGCCTGGCACGCCGGCGCAGGCGCGTGGCGGGGGTTCTGCGACATCAATTCCCGCTCCATCGGGATCGAACTCGACAATCGCGGCGATCATCCTTTCTCCGACCCGCAGATGGCGGTGCTGGAAAACCTGCTTTCACACCTGCAAGAGCGGTTGGGGATCAAGCCTTGGAACGTTATCGCCCATTCGGACATGGCCCCCGAGCGAAAGTTTGATCCCGGTCCCAAGTTTGATTGGGATCGTCTCGCGCACCAGAAACTGGCGGCCGGGCCATCCGTTCTGAAGGGTATATGCCTTGATGAAATGCCGCCAGACGACGAATATTTTGCGTTCGTTGCCATGAAAGCCGGGTATCCCAAAGCCCCTACCGCTGACCTGCTGAAAGCGTTCCGAAGCCGGTTTGCCCCATGGCGGCGCGGGCCACTGTCCAAGAAGGATATGGGCGACATCGAACGACTGGCTGGTTTGATGGAACACCTTGACGGTATTCGGGTGGACGTTTAACCCGGCAACCGCGCGGAGGGCCGGATGGCCGCTGGGGCTCAGGCCCGAGAGGAAAGTCCGGACTCCACAAGGCAACGGTGCCGGGTAACGCCCGGGCGGGGAAACCCGACGGAAAGCGCCACAGAAAACAGACCGCCATGACGGATCGGAGGTTCGCCTCTGGCACATCGTGGCAAGGGTGAAACGGTGGAGTAAGAGCCCACCGCGCCGCTGGCAACAGCGGCGGCACGGCAAGCCCCACCGGGAGCAATGCCGAATAGGGTCCCCGCGCGGGCCGGTCGGCGTCAGCCGATACCGCCGCTAGGCTCGCCTTGGCCGAGAGGGACCGGGTTGGCAGCTCGAGCCGTGCAGCAATGCTCGGCCTAGAGGAATGGTCATCGAAGGGGGCAACCCCGGAACAGGATCCGGCTTACAGGCCCTCCGCGCGTATTTTCTTCATCCTCCGGGCGGTGTGTAGGCCGCGACCAGTTTCGAGGCCTTCTCGGTGATGGCAACAAATTCGTCGGCCGACCAGGCCCGAACCGTTTCGACCCGCGAAACCGCCCCCGAAGCCGCAACGGCCATACCAACGGCTACAGCATCCGTTCCGTCCGGAGCTTCGCTGATGACCACCACGTCATTGCTTCCGGTCGTCACGTAGAACGCCAGCAGTTTGCCGCCTACCTTCTCCAGCAGCGCCGCCACCGGCCCGGTGCGGTTTTCCGGTTTCTTCAGCATCCCTTTGACACCGGCGTTGGAATAAGAGGCATAAGTGATGAAGACAGGCATGACGATCTCCTCGTGAACGAAATGTACAGAGCGCTCCAAGTGGCCGGCTCCTTGGCCCGGAAGACAGGCTTGCCGCATCAAACCAATGCGGCGATCAACACCCAGGCTCCCAATCCGAACAAAACGACACCGACGACCGGCGTCAGCCATCCCGCCCGGGGCAACAGCTTCTCCAAAGCGACGTAGACGGCGATTGCAACGATCCACCAAAGGTTCATGATGCCGCCGACGAACAGCAGCGCCATCAAAGCCCAGCAGCAACCCAAGCAGTAAATTCCGTGCAGGGCGCCACATCGAAACGCACCCCAGTGCCCGGGCCGGTTGTGGCGGATCAGAAAGGCAGCCGGGCTCTGGCAATGGCGGAGGCACGCGTATTTCAACCCGCTGAACTGATACATCCCGGCAGCGCACAGAACGATGCCCGCCAGGATCCCGGACCGGATGGTCATCATCGGACCATCCATCGCCCCGATCTGTTGCAGGCCCCATTGCAGTCCGGTTGCCCCAAGGCTGAACACGGCCCAGGCAAAAAGATACCCCGACAGAAAGGCCAGTCCGAAGCTGGCGCTGCGCTGCCTGTCGGGCCCAACCCGTTTCAACGCCACAAACAACAGCGCAGTTGGGGCCGCGCTGGGTGTCATCATCGCGACCATCATCACCCACCACATCGCAAAGACCAGTGCGGCGTACCAAAGCGTCCAGACGTTGCCGGCACCCATCGACATGGGCTGGCCAATTGGACCGGCCATCCGAGTCATCTCGAGGGCCGACATCTGCATTCCGACACCGGCGACTGTGTACCAGACCGCACCCGAAACGATCAGAAGGACGCTTCCGGCGACAATCAGACGTTCTTTTCGCAGAACTCGCTCGAGGCTGACCGATCGGGCAGGGCGGGCCTGATCTGACGCGTCTGCGCTATGGCCCGACAACGCCGTGACCCGAGATATTGAGATGCGCCAGATGGGCATGTGAGGACTCGAAGGTCAGGTTTATGGCTGAACCGCTTGTCCTGGCCGTTCCCGAGGCGACCTCGGCGTGGCGGTATTCGAAGCCATGTGGCAACTGGATCGACGCGCGGTGCGGTTGGCCCGAGACGATATGGGCGATCGGCTTGACGTCCACATCGAACACGTTCTTGACCTTCGCGTAGCCGGTCCGGTCTTCGCGGCTCCAGTTCACATCGATTCCAGCAAACAGCGTCTCATGCTTGGTCGGCGCCATGGCGCTGTAGACATACCACATGGTGGCCATTTCATCGGTGTCCTCACCGGACATGATGGCCTGCAGGGCGGCACGCTGATCGGCGTCCGCCCGTTCGTCGATGATCAATTGCATCTGCCCGTTGCCCTCGTGAATCGGGCCTGGCCAGTGGTAGACACCCGCGGCGCGCAGGCCGGAAAGATCCGTGTCCCCGTAATGGCCGCTTGTGATGTCAAAGACGACCACGGCCTCGCAATTCCCGTGACTGGGCAGGCTGCTGAACTGGCAGGGGCAACCGAAATCACAGTTGCAATTGGCCAGCGTCTCGCCCTGAAGTTTCCATTCTGTCATGATTTCCCCCAAGCAGACGTACAAGAAAACTCTGCTGACAGAGGGTCTTGCCCGGTTTCGCTGCCTCACGCCGCACAACGTTGGAAAGCGGCGCTCTGGGATGCTGTTATGCGATCATATCACGAAACCGTGATCTGTCCAAACCGGGCGCTGATCCACTGCACGTCGGATCCTGTGTTTTGTGTTGAAACACCGCCGATTCCGGTTGACTCGGGCGCGCGACCGGGTAAAAGCGCACGCTCATAGGAATTCAACCGAAAGGCCCCTGCCTTTCCGGACGCAGGAGATAACCATGGCGAAGCCGACGACAATCAAGATCCGTCTGAACTCGACCGCGGGCACGGGCCACTTCTACGTGACCAAAAAGAACGCTCGCACCATGACCGAGAAAATGACCGTTCGTAAATACGACCCGGTCGTTCGGAAACATGTCGAGTACAAAGAAGGCAAGATCAAGTAATCTGCCTTTTTCGACGCGAAAGCTTAAGGGGTTCTGCTTCGGCAGGACCCTTTTTCGTTGTTTTGACCGGGTCGTGTGGCCCTCAAGCCGCCTGAGCCGGCCGTTTCGGGCCGTTGCAGAGGCGCATCAGGCCGGCAGGTATTCTGAGTGGTGTTGGCTTGCTTTTTTGCCCCGCCTGCCAGTACGGTTCAGCAAACCGCCACAAAATGTTGAGCGCCATGAAAAAAATCTTGTTGCCCGCAATCGCCATTCTGACACTTTCGGCCTGTGAGGACCCGTTCAACCGCCAAGGCGTCGGGTTCACCGGCATTGATGGCGAACCAAGAACCGTTTCGGACGTCAAAGGCGCCGTTGCCTTTGTTCCGCCTGCTACGAACGTCCCGGCTGAGTTGGCTGAATTGCCGACCATTCAGGCCAGCACTGACAAGACAGAATTCGACAAGGTCGCTGGCGTTGCCATCGACAATGGCGGACGGTCCGACACTACTGCCGTTCAGTTGACCGGCAGCAGCAGTACCATGTTCCTGAGCACGGTGAGCGTGAACGGAACCCTGTTCGGCGTGTTGCGAACCGAAAACAACAGCACCAAGGTGGACAACTCGGTTGGGGCCGCGTTCGGCAGCCAGACCGAACGCTTTACAGGCTGTCTGCCTGCGGGCGACGTATACCGCAAAGGCGGCTCGTCGCGCAGCTCGGGTTTCGCGGTTCCGCTGAACTGCAGCTGATCGGATCTGTTGCAATTACAATGATGAAAGGCCCTTGCCATTAGGCTGGGGCCTTTTTCTTTGGGCTGGCTTTGCTTGCGCGGAACAAAAAAGGGCGGGCCTTGCGGGCCCGCCCTTTGATTTGGTGTTCCGGCAGTCTTACTCGCGATTGCCGAGCAGCTGCAGCAGGAACATGAACATGTTGATGAAGTCCAGGTACAGGTTCAGCGCACCCATGATGGCGGCCTTGCCCAGCCACTCCTGATCGCCCGCATGGGCCATCTGGATGTAGGTGGTCTTGATCTTCTGGGTGTCATAGGCGGTGAGGCCCGCAAAGATCAGAACGCCCAGGATCGACACGGCGAACATGATGGCCGGCGATTGCAGGAACAGGTTGATCACCATGGCCACGATCAGGCCGATCACACCCATCATCAGGAAGGTGCCCATACCGGACAGGTCCTTCTTGCTGACGTAACCATACAGCGACAGACCGGCAAAGGCGATCGAGGTCACCAGAAAGACCTGGGCGATCGAAATGCCAGTGAAGGCCACGAAGATCCAGCTGAGCGACAGGCCCATGACCGCCGCGAAGGCGTAGAAGAACAGTTGGGCGCCAGCTGCGCTGAGGCGGTTGATGGCCGCGCCGAAGGCAAACACCATGATCAGCGGAGCGAACATGACGATCCAGCCCAGAATGTTCGGGCTAAGGGTCACCGGATCGCGGAACACCGACAGCAGCTGCGGGCTGGTTCCTACAGCCCATGCAACCGCAAAGGTGATCAGCATGCCCACGGACATCGTGCCGTAGACCTTGTTCATGTGGGCGCGCAGGCCCTCGTCAATCTCGGCAGCGCGCGCGCCAGTCGCCGTCCGGATCGTATCGAATTGTGCCATAGAGGTCTCCCTTGAATTCAGCTTTCAGCCCCCGGTTGCGGGGCGATTTCCCTGCAAATATCGGAGAGTGTAGCGCATGTTTCAAGGGTTTTGGGGCCAAAACTCAGCAATATGGTCAACAATTTCAGCGCCGCTTTGGAAGGTGGCGCTGAAATCCGTTGCAGGCCGTGCATTCAGGGCCGCTTGCGCCAGGTTTCGGGCGCGTCCCAGAACGGGCGGGATGCTTCTGTCAGGGCCTCTGATCGGGTGATCCCGATGTCTTGCAGGGCGCGGTCATCCAGCCGGGCTAGCTCCCGCCGTTGATGAGCGGCCGCAAGCATTCGCTGAAGCCAATTGCCCGTTTTGATCGATGCCGAGGCACAGGGTCGGTGTGCAGCGATTTGGGTCATGACTTGTGTCCTTTCATCGGTCTGTGATGTAAATATGTTTTCTTATCAGCTTCCTTGAACTATATGGCGGGTTGTGGCATATTTTAAAAATGAATGTTTTTGAATTCATCCATAAGGATTATTGATGATGCGGAACCTAGACATCACCACCCTGCGCTCATTCGTGGCGGTCGCGGACCACGGGGGCGTAACGCGTGCCGCAGGTTTCCTGCATCTGACACAGTCGGCTGTGTCCATGCAGCTGAAACGTCTGGAAGAGCTGTTGGGCCTGGAATTGCTGGACCGGTCTGGGCGCACCATCGCGTTGACGGCCTCTGGCGAACAGCTGTTGGCTTATGCCCGGCGAATGGTGGCGTTGAACGACGAGGTCATCTCGAAGCTGACCGATCAGGCCTTTGAGGGCGAGGTGGTGCTCGGGGTGCCGCACGATATCGTCTACCCGGCCATTCCACGGGTTCTGCAGCGGTTCAATGCCGACTTTCCTCGCGTGCGCGTGCAGTTGGTTTCGTCTTATTCCATCCAGTTGAAAGAGATGTTTCGGCGTGGCGAATGCGATGTGATTCTGACGACCGAGGCTGCGAATTCGGATGGCGGAGAAACCATTGCAGAGCTGCCCCTGCGCTGGATCGGCGCGTCAGGAGGCTCGGCTTGGCGGCGGCGGCCGCTTCCGTTGGCGCTGGGTCGGCGCTGCCTCTTCCGGCCTCAGGTCATTGCCGCCTTGGATGCAGCAGGCATTCCATGGGAGCTGTCGGTCGAAACCGAGAACGACCGCACGATCGAGGCTACCGTCAGCGCGGACCTCGCCGTCCACGCCATGCTTGAGGGGACCGAGGCGGCACATCTGGAGAAGATCGATTCAGGTGGGGTTCTGCCCGAATTGCCGGCGCATATGATCAACCTTTACGGAGGCGATCAGGGGCGCGGCGAAGTGGTGGAGGCCCTCGCTGCGCTGGTGCGGCAGAACTTCCACATGCTTGGTGGTACACCACTGCGCGCCGTGGTGGGCTGATCCGGTCAGATCGTGATGACGACTTTCCCGGTCGACTTTCGTGCCTTCAGCAGAGCCATGCCTTGCGCCACTTCGGACAACGGCAGGGTGTGGCTGATATGGGGCCGGATGCGTCCCTCGGCATGCCAGGCAAAGAGGGTCTCAAAGCTGTTGCGAACGACCTCGGGCCGGAACCTTAGATAGCCACCGATGTAGAACCCGATCACGGTCAGGTTCTTCACCAGCAAATGATTGGCCGGTATCTGCGGGACTTCACCGCCGGCAAAACCTATTGGCAGCAGGCGGCCTTCGGGATTGGTCGCCCGGAAGGCAGCCTTGAACACGTCGCCACCGATGGCGTCATAGACAACGTCTGCGCCACCCAATGCCAGCACGCGCTCGCGCAGATCTTCGTTTGCGTCGATCAGGTGATCGGCCCCGGCCGCGCGGGCGACCGCCAGTTTATCGGCGCCACGGGCCTGTGCGATCACCGTCGCGCCCATAAGCTTGCCGATCTCGACCGCCGTCAGCCCGACCCCGCCGGCGGCACCGGTTACCAACAGAGTCTCGCCCGGCTGCAGTCGCGCCCGATGGTCCAGCGCCATATGGCTGGTGCCGTAGGCGATCTGGATGGCTGCCGCGTCTTCAAAGCTGCACGACTGGGGGATGAGTACGGCACGGTCGGCGTCAAAAACCCCGAATTGCGACAATCCGCCCTGGCCTGAGTATACCGCGACCCGGTCTCCGGGCTTCAGATGGCTGACCCCTGCGCCGACCGCGTCTACGACCCCCGCAACCTCAAGCCCCAATGTGAAAGGGGCCGCTGGCGTATCCTGATACGTGCCCTTCTGCATCAGAAGATCGGCAAAGTTCAGCCCGCAGGCGCGAATGGCCACGCGGATCTGGCCTTCGGCGGGTGCGGGCACGGGGATCTCGCGCAATTTCGCCTGCTCTCCGGCAGACTGGATCTGGTAGGCCAGCATCTCAAATCTCCATGTTGGCGCCATTGATCGGGGCCGCCCCTGACTTGTCAATCATTCCGGAAGGGAACGGCCGGGGCGTCTTTGTCGCACTGGCCAAATCGTGCACAACCGTAAACCTTCCTTCGGGCGCGCAGATTCAACCATCTTGAAAATTTTCCAAAAAGCGGCAATATTGCTTGTCAGTGCTGTTTCGGGGGGCACGTTCCGTAATAGAGAGTTTTTTACAAGCGTCTCGCTAGTGTGCGGTCATGGTTCAGTTAGCGTTTTCCCGGGCGGTTGTGTGTAACAGAGGAGAATACCAATGACCCATCACGTCGATGTCCATGTGGGCAAGCGCGTACGGCATCGCCGCTGGTTGATTGGCATGACGCAGCAGCAGCTGGCACAGCAGGTCGGTATCAAGTTCCAGCAGATCCAGAAATACGAAACCGGGGCCAACCGCATCAGCGCATCACGCCTGTGGGACATTGCCGAAGCTCTGGACGTTCCGGTCAGCTTTTTCTTTGAAGGTCTGGAGGACGCCCAGAAGGAAGATTCGGGCAAAAAATCGGTTCCTGCTGATCTGATGGGCGACAAGGAAGCGTTGGATCTGGTTCGGTCCTACTACGCGATCCCGGAAAACCAGCGCCGGCGCCTGTTTGAGCTTGCGCGCGTTCTCAGCGACGTGGCCTGAGACCGGGGCTTGACTTCGCACAGGGCTGAGCGCACCAGTGGCGCATGACCAAAGCCTCTGCAAGTGATCTTGAAGTTGCCGAGAAAATGGCCGACGCAGCGCGTGCGGCCATTTTGCCGTATTTTCGCCAGTCGAACCTTGAAACCTCAAACAAGCTACAAGGCGGGTATGACCCGGTGACTGTGGCCGATCGCGCAGCCGAGCAGGCCATGCGATCCGTTCTGGCCGAGCTGCGCCCCGACGACGGCATTTTGGGTGAGGAGTACGGTGCGGTCGAAGGCAAATCGGGGCGAACTTGGGTGTTGGACCCGATCGACGGCACCCGCGGTTTCGTCAGCGGCACACCGACATGGGGCGTTCTGATCGCGCTTGGCGACGATAGCGGGCCGATCATGGGGGTGATTGACCAACCCTATATCGGCGAACGGTTTGTGGGTCATGCAGACGGTGCGTTCATGACCGGTCCTCTGGGCAGAACCAGCTTGTCGACCCGTCGGACGGATGCCCTGCGGGACGCAATCCTTTTCACGACATTCCCCGAAGTTGGCACGACCGCCGAAGGAGACGCCTTTCGCGCCGTGGCCGGACAGGTGCAACTGACGCGCTACGGCATGGACTGTTACGCATACGCGCTGCTGGCGGCCGGGCAGGTCGACCTGGTGATCGAGGCCGGACTGAACGCGTATGACATTCAGGCCCCGATCGCGGTGATCGAGGCGGCTGGCGGCGTTGTGACCGACTGGCAGGGCGGGCCGGCCCATCACGGGGGGCGCGCACTGGCGGCTGCGAACCCTGAAATCCACACCGCGGCCCTCAAGATTCTGCGCGACTTCTGACGACGGTTGCCGCTGCGGCCGCGATTGATTAGGGTCGTCGCGCCGGTTCTTGCGCCCGTTTTCCACCGGCACACGCATTTCTGGCATGAGGCGGGCAGATGCAGGAGTGCGAGATGCCCGAAATCCTTCTTAGAAACGCCGATGCGATCCTGACCATGGACGACAACCGGCAAGAACTGGCCGGCGCCGATTTGCTGATCCGTGACGGGCAGATTGCCCGCATCGGCCAAGGTTTGACCACCGACGGAGAGGTGCATGACCTCAGCGGCTGTGTCGTGACGCCGGGATTGGTCAATACCCACCACCATCTCTACCAGACACTGACCCGAGCTGTTCCGGCGGGCCAAGATGCGCTGCTCTTTGGCTGGCTGCAGACGCTCTATCCGATCTGGGCGCGGTTCGGTCCCGACGAGATGTTCACCTCGGCTCAGATCGGTCTGGCCGAGTTGGCCTTGTCGGGCTGCACGCTCAGTTCCGACCATCTGTACCTGTATCCGAATGGGTCCCGCTTGGATGACACGATCGCGGCCGCTGCGGAGGTGGGGCTGCGGTTCCATCCGACCCGCGGCGCGATGAGCATCGGCGAAAGCGACGGGGGTCTGCCGCCCGATACGTTGGTCGAGGCCGAGGCCGACATCCTGAATGACATGATCCGTGTTGTCGATGCGTTCCATGACCCGTCCGAAGGCTCAATGTGCAGGGTTGGACTTGCGCCCTGTTCACCCTTTTCGGTCAGTCGGGATCTGATGCGCGACACCGCACTGCTGGCACGGGACAAGGGGGTCATGCTGCACACCCATCTGGCGGAAAACGACGAGGATATCCTGTATTCAGAATCCCAGTTCGGCTGTCGACCTGGCCAGTATGCCGAGGAACTTGGCTGGATCGGCCCCGATGTCTGGCATGCCCATTGCGTGAAGCTGGACGGGGCAGAGATCGACCTGTTCTCTCGGTCACGGACTGGGGTTGCGCACTGTCCCTGTTCGAATTGCCGTCTGGGCTCGGGGATCGCGCCGGTGCGCGCGATGCGTGACAACGGGGTCAAGGTTGGCTTGGGCGTTGACGGTTCCGCAAGCAACGACAGCGGCAACCTGATGGCCGAGGCTCGGCAGGCGATGCTTCTGCAACGCGTGGCGAACGGTGCCGATGCCATGTCGGCGCGCGAGGCTCTGGAAATCGCGACGCGGGGTGGGGCGGACGTGCTGAACCGGCCGGACTGCGGCCGCCTGATGCCGGGTAAACGTGCCGATATCGCTGTTTGGGACACAAGGGGTGTGGAATGCGCGGGCAGTTGGGACCCGGCCGCCCTGCTGCTGGCAGGTCCGGTGCACGTCAAACACCTGTTTGTCGAGGGGCGACAGGTCGTCCGGGACGGCAACATTGCCACAGTCGACCTGCCGCGCGCGATCGAACGGCAGAACAGGTTAGCCCTCGCCTTGCAGGGCTGATCTGCCTTCAGGTCGAAACGCGCCGTCCGCCGATCCACACATCGGCGATGGCGCGGTCATCTCCCATCATGATTGTCGGGAACACCGCCTCCCAAAGGGACTCGGCATTGGCCTCTCGCTGGGCAATCGCGAGGGTCGAGGCGAGGTCGAGCACGATCAGGTCCGCCTCCATTCCGGGGGCGATATTGCCGATGCGGTCGTCCATCCGCAGCGACCGGGCCGAGCCTGCGGTGCCCAGCCACAGCAGTTGAGCGGGGTGCAGCGGATGCCCGCGCAATTGGCCGATTTCATAGGCGGCCGCCATGGTCCGTAACATGGAAAAACTGGACCCGCCGCCGGTGTCGGTTGCCAGGCCGATACGATGGCCATCCCGCATCAGACCGTGCAAATCGAAGAGACCCGAACCGATGAACGTGTTCGAGGTGGGGCAATGGATCAGCGACGCATCGACCTCACGCAGGCGGTCTCGCTCGCGCGGTTCCAGGTGGATCACGTGGCCATAGAGGCCGTTCGCGCCGAGCAACCCGAACTTTTCGTAGGTGTCCAGGTAGTCACGCGCCTCGGGGAACAGCGACCGAACCCATTCGATTTCGTCCGTCTGCTCGCTGAGATGCGTCTGCATGAGACAATCGGGGTGTTCCGCCCAAAGCGCGCCCATCGCCTCAAGCTGTTCTGGGGTCGAGGTCGGGGAAAACCGCGGCGTGATCGCATAGGCTATCCGGTCGACATCTTGCCACTTTTCGATCAGAGCCTTGGACTGGTCATAGGCTGCTTGAGCCGTGTCCCGAAGACCTTCGGGCGCGTTGCGGTCCATGCAGGTCTTGCCGGCCACGACACGCTGACCGCGCTCCTGGGCGGCCGTGAAAAAGGCATCGACGCTTTCGGGATGAATGGTGCAGAAACTGCACATGGTCGTGGTGCCGTGTGCGGCGGTCAGGTCAAGATACCGGTTCGAAATCTCGGCTGCGTAGGCTGCATCACCGAACTTCATCTCTTCTGGAAAGGTGTAGGTGTTCAGCCAATCAATCAGCCGTTTGCCCCAACTCGCGATCATCGCCGTCTGGGGATAGTGGACATGGGGGTCGACAAAACCAGCCAGGATCAGGTTTTCGCCATGGTGATGAATGGCGGCCTCGGGGTGCGCGGTTTGCAGGTCAACGGTACTTCCCAACTCCCGGATTTTCCCGCCCTCGATCAGAACGGCTTCGTGCAGCCGGACCGCCTGATCCGGTTGCGTTTCGAAGGGGGAGTGTTCGAAACTCAGTACGCGCCCTGTCAAAAGCGTCTTTTGCGCCATCCGCCTTGATCTCCGCCTTGGTGAATCCGGCTTGCAGCATAGGGATGTGAAAGATGCGGGTAAATCGCACCATTGTCATTGTTTTCCGGTAGCTGCTTCTTCTATTTAGGGGCCAATTCCCAGAACAAGGGGCAGCGCATGACGACCGGCACCGAAGACAACAGAACCGACCCCTCTCGCGATGATGACGTCTATGCGCTGGACCGGCGAACGGTTGCCGCAATCCTTTACGCCGTCGATGTCGAGGATCGCGAGAAGCTGATCGAGCTGATGGAGCCGCTGCACGCGGCCGACATTGCCGACCTTCTGGAACAGATCAACCCCTACGACCGAGCGCGGCTGATCCGCCTGTATGACCGGGAATTTGACGGGGACATTCTGTCTGAACTGGACGAATCTGTTCGCGAAGAAGTCATTGGCGTTCTACGACCCGACGTTCTGGCCGAAGCCGTCCGTGAGATGGAAAGCGACGATGTCGTGGACCTTCTGGAGGATCTGGAGGAGCCGCAGCAGGAAGCGGTGCTGGAGGCCCTTGAGGCCTCGGAACGGATCGCGGCACTGCAGGCGCTGGCCTATCCCGAGAACTCCGCAGGCCGACTAATGCAGCGCGAAGTGGTCATGGCTCCCGATCATTGGACGGTGGGGCAGGCGATCGACTACATGCGCTCGAAGGACGATCTGCCTGAGCAGTTTTATCATGTTGTTCTGGTCGATCCACGGCTGAAGCCGGTGGCTCAGGTCATGTTGGGCAAGTTGATGGCCGCACGGCGCGATACCAAGTTGCTGGACATCGCCGAGGACGAGTTTCACATCATCCCGGTCGATCAGGATGAAGAAGACGTTGCCTATGCTTTCAACCAATACCACCTGATTTCCGCGCCGGTGGTGGACAGTGACAAACGGCTGGTCGGGGTCATCACGATTGACGACGCAATGGCCGTTCTGGATGAAGAGATCGAGGAAGACATGCTGCGGCTGGCGGGGGTCAGTGATGACAGCTCGATTTCAGACAGTGTTGCAGCAACCAGTCGTCGCCGTTTGCCATGGCTGGCGGTCAACCTGTGCACCGCCATTTGTGCTTCGCTGGTGATTTCACAGTTCGAGGCGGCAATCGAGCAGATCGTGGCGCTGGCGATTCTGATGCCCATCGTTGCCTCGATGGGTGGTAACGCCGGAACACAGTCTCTGACCGTTGCCGTTCGTGCGTTGGCGACCCGCGACCTGACGGGCTCGAACGTGGCGCGAGTCATCCGCCGAGAATTGCTGGTGGGCATGTTGAACGGGCTGTGTTTCGCCATCGTTCTGGGGACGGTGGGTATGATGTGGTTCGAATCCCCGCTGCTGGGTGTCGTGATCGGTTCCGCCTTGGTCGTGAACATGATCATCGCCGGGTTCGCGGGTACGGTAGTACCGGTGGTGCTGGATCGCCTGGGTGTAGACCCGGCATTGGCCTCGGGAACCTTCGTTACGACGACGACGGATGTAATGGGGTTCTTCATCTTTCTAGGGCTTGCAAGCGTGGTGCTGCTGTGACCGATCTGACTGAAATCAAGGCCGCAGCGCGCAAGGCTGCCTTTGCCCGACGCAAAGCGGCCTTTGACGCGGGGCCGCCGGCCGCCGCGGGCCGCCTGTCCGAGGTGCTGGCCGGATTTCGTGGCGTTCCCCTGTCTGGCTACATGCCGATCCGCACCGAAATCGACCCGCTGCCCGCCATGGCCGAGGCCGCAGCCTATGGTCCCGTGGGTGTTCCGGTCATCCAGGGCGCCGGACGGCCTCTGCGGTTTTCGCGCTGGACACCCGAAGGGCCGCTGAAAGATGGACCATTTGGCGCCAAGGTGCCCGAGACGGACGACTATTTTGATCCTGAAATCCTGATCGTGCCCCTTGTGGCATTCGATCCGCAAGGCGGGCGATTGGGCTATGGGGGCGGGTTTTATGACCGCACGCTTGAAGGGCTGCGCGCCAAACGTCCCACATTGGCCATCGGTTTCGCCTTCGACGCCCAAGAGGCCGAAGCCTTGCCGCTGGAACCGACGGACCAGCCGCTGGACATGATCGTTACCGAGACCAGGGTCCTGACGTTTTAGGCGTCAGTTCTCAAAGTGGCTCCGCAGATAGTCCCAGGCATCAACCTCGGTTCCATCCTCAAGGATGCACACGCCGTATTCCGATCCATCGGTGTTCTTGCGGATCTGATATTCGCCGCCGTTTTCGATGCAGAAGGTCGCGGCCGGATTTGCCATTGTTGTCTTGGTCGTCGCGTGAGCAAAGCTGCCCGAGATGGCGAGAGAGACAGCTGCGGTCAGGACTATGCGTTTCATCGAAATCTCCGAGTGAAAAACCGGTTGCGTCAGAATTGCAGGTTTCCACCGGAATTCAACCCGCATGCGGCCCGCGAATTGCATCGTTCCGCCTTGTTATTGCCGTTTGCAGGGCCTAGGACCGCGATATGAGAATCTTGTTCCTAGGTGACGTCATGGGGCGCGCGGGCCGCGCCACCGTTCAGCAGCATCTGCCCCGTCTGCGCGACGAGTGGCGGCTGGATTTCGTGGTGGTCAATGGCGAGAATGCTTCGAACGGCATGGGGCTGACCGGCGATCATGCCAAGCTGCTGCTGGAGTCGGGCGCAGATTGTCTGACGTTGGGCGACCACGCTTTCGACCAGAAAGACATGCTGCAATTCATCGAGCGCGAACCCCGGATCGTGCGCCCTGTGAATTTCGCCAAGGGTGCTCCGGGTCGCGGGCATCGGCTGTTCACCGCGCCGGGCGGACGCAAGGTGTTGGTGGTTCAGGTTCTGGGACAGGTGTTTATGAAACGACCCTTCGACGATCCGTTCTCGGCGCTGGAACCGATCCTGAAGTCCCACCCGCGGGGCGGCCAGGCGCAGGCCATCATCGTGGACATGCATTGCGAGGCGACTTCGGAGAAGATGGCCATGGGCCACTATTGCGACGGACGCGCCAGCCTCGTCGTGGGAACCCATACCCATGTCCCGACCGCCGATGCCCAGATCCTGCCCGGCGGCACCGCTTACCTGACCGATGCGGGCATGTGCGGCGACTATGACTCGGTGATCGGAATGGACAAGCAGGAGCCGATGCGCCGCTTCATCACGGGGATGCCCAAGGCTCGGTTCACCCCGGCCAATGGCGAAGCGACGCTTAGCGGCGTTTTCGTGGAAACTGATGACCGTGACGGGCAAGCCAAGACGATCAGCATGGTACGGGTTGGCGGGCGCCTGCAGCAGGCAGCACCGTGAATGCACGTCAGGCTTGCTCTGCGGCCTGCAATACGTGAAACTGACTCTCAGGCGCTTGGGCCGGGACAGGTTTCGGACAGAACACCACGAATGCAACTCCTTCAATTGTCAGATATGGGCAGCGCGATACTTGCGCTGGCGGTTGTTGCGGGCATGTTCATCATGTTCATGCGCGAGGTCTATCCGACCGAGGTCGTTGCCATAGGCGGCGTCTCGGTGATGCTGGTCACCGGCGTGCTTCCATACCAAAGCGCACTGGCGGTTTTGTCGAACCCGGCGCCCTGGACCATCGCGGCGATGTTCATCATCATGGGCGCCCTGGTCCGGACCGGTGCCTTGCACGCCTTTACAGCGACGGCGCAGAAACAGGCGCAGGTCAACCCGCGCATTGCCATCGGTCTGCTGATGGCATTTGTCGTCCTGGCCTCGGCGGTCGTCTCGAACACGCCCGTCGTCGTCGTGATGATCCCGGTGTTCATCCAGATTGCCCGCACGCTGAATATTCCAGCGTCGAAGCTGCTGATCCCGCTCAGCTATGCTGCGATTCTCGGCGGGACGCTGACCCTGATCGGAACTTCGACGAACCTGTTGGTCGATGGTGTGGCCCGGGCACAGGGTCTGCCGGCCTTCACGATTTTCGAGGTCACGCCTTTGGGCATCATTCTTGTCATCTACGGCATGATTTACCTGCGCTTCATCGCGCCGCGCCTTCTGCCCGAGCGTGACAGCATGGCAACCATGCTCAGCGATCGGTCGAAGATGAAATTCTTCACCGAAGCAGTCATTCCGCCCGACAGCAACCTGATCGGCCGTGAAGTGACCGGCGTGCAGCTGTTTAAACGTCCGGGCGTGCGGCTCATCGACGTGATCCGCGGCGACGAGTCGTTGCGGCGGAACCTGAAAGGGGTCGAACTGAAGGTCGGTGACCGCGTGGTGTTGCGCACGGAAATGACCGAGTTGCTGAGCCTGCAAAGCAACAAGGAACTCAAACGCGTTGATCAGGTTTCGGCAGTCGAAACACGTACGGTTGAGGTTCTGATTACCCCCGGTTGTCGCATGGTCGGGCGCACGTTGGGCGCGTTGCGGCTGCGTCGTCGCTACGGGGTTTATGTCTTGGCCGTGCACCGGAGAAATCAGAATATCGGGGGGCAACTTGACGATCTGGTCGTCCGGGTCGGTGATACGCTGCTGCTCGAAGGCTCGCCGGCCGATATCAGCAAACTGGCTGCCGACATGGACATGGTCGACGTCACCCAGCCATCGGCCCGCGCCTTCCGGCGCGGTCATGCTCCGATCGCGATTGCCGCGCTGATTGGGATCGTGGTTTTGGCGGCGCTCGGCGTGGCTCCGATTTTCCTGCTGACGATTCTGGCAGTTGCGGTTGTGCTGCTGACGCGATGCATCGACGCGGACGAGGCGTTTTCCTTTGTCGAAGGCCGTCTGCTGGCGCTGATCTTTGCCATGCTGGCTATTGGGGCTGCGCTGGACAGCTCGGGTGCGGTCACCCTGATCGCCAACGCGATTGCTCCGTCCTTTTCCAACCTGCCGCCGTTCCTCATCGTTTGGGCCATCTATCTGCTGACCTCTGTCCTGACGGAACTGGTCTCGAACAACGCCGTGGCGGTCGTGGTCACGCCGATCGCCATCGGTCTGGCGCAGGCGGTGGGGGTGGATCCGCGGCCGCTCGTGGTGGCGGTGATGGTTGCGGCCTCGGCCTCGTTCGCGACGCCGATCGGGTATCAGACCAACATGATGGTCTACGGCCCCGGCGGGTACCGGTTCACGGACTTCATGAAAGTCGGGATTCCGCTGAACCTGACGGTTGGATTGCTGGCTTCGCTGATCATCCCGTTCCTCTGGCCGCTTTGAATTCAGGCACGAATTTGCCGCTTGGAACTGAAAAACCTTGTAAAACGCGCTGATGTCCCGATCTTTTGTGCTGGAAACTGGTGATAAAGGGATCGGACAATGCAAACCGCAAAAAGCCTGCTGGCAGGAACCGCGTTGTGGGCAGCCGTGTGGGGCGCCGCGCAGGCGGGAACCGTTGAAGGCACCGCCACATATCGCGAACGGATCGCGGTTCCGCCCGGGGCAACCCTGTTCGTCGAGTTGCAAGACGTTTCACTGGCCGACGCGCCCGCCGTCACGCTGGCCGCGCAACGCTATGCTTTGACGGGCGTGCCTGCCCAGTTCGAGCTGACTTATGACGACGCGTTGATTCAGGATCGGCACCGCTATGTGGTGCGGGCCTCGGTGCATCAGGACGGCAAGCTGCTGTTCACCACCGATACCGCTTACCCGGTTCTGACTAACGACGCCGGAAACTCGGTCGATCTGGTCATGGTCAAGGTTCAGGAACGGGGTGCGGCGATGCTTGAGAACACGCAATGGACCGCAACCGAGGTGAATGGCGTTGCGCTGGACACCGAGAAACGCCCGCAGATTACCTTTGCCGAAGGCGGAGCCTTTGGCGGAACAGGCGGTTGCAACCGGTTCAGCGGACAGGCCGAGATATCGGGCAAGTCGATGTCCTTCCCCGACAACATGGCCGCCACCCTGATGGCCTGCCCACCGCCGCTGGACGAGGTTGAGCGGGAATTCCTTGCCGCTCTGCCAAAGGTCGCAAGCTTTGTTCAGCGCGGGGACACTCTGGTTCTTCTTGATACGGCGGGTGAACCGGTTCTGCAGTTCCGCCGCGACCAATAATGCCCAAGGGCCATCAGGCGACGGCCCTGGACCGCCCAGCATTGCGGCCAGAGAAGATGCATCCGCCCAGGAACGTGCCCTCAAGCGCGTTGTAGCCGTGATAGCCCCCGCCTCCAAAACCCGCGACTTCGCCGGCCGCGAACAGGCCGGGCACCACCTGACCATCGGCGCCGATCATCTGACTGTCCAGATTGGTCTGCAAACCGCCCAGCGTCTTGCGGGTCAGCACATGCAGCTTGACCGCGATCAGCGGGCCGTTTTTCGGATCAAGGAACTTGTGTGGCTTAGCGGTGCGGATCAGCTTGTCACCGCGATAGTTCCGCGCCGCCAGGATCGCCATCATCTGCGCATCTTTCGAGAACGGGTTGTCCACCTGCGAATCCCGCGCCTCGATCTGGGCGCGCAGATGCGCTTCGTCGATCAGGCCGCCGCCCAGATGGTTCATCCCGCTCACCAGTTCGGTCAGAGTGTTGGCGACGACGAAATCCTCGCCCTTTTCCTTGAACGCTTCGACCGGCCCGGTGGCCTTTGACCCCGACAGGACCCGCTGGCGGATCACCTCCTTCCAGCTGCCCGACGTGAAATCGGGGTTCTGTTCAGACCCGGACAGGGCGAATTCCTTCTTGATGACCTTCTGGGTCAGGACGAACCAGCTGTATTCATAGCCGGTCTTCAGGATCTCGCGTAGGGTGCCCAGCGTGTCGAACCCGGGCAGGCAGGGGGGCTGCAGCCGGTTGCCGCGCGCATCGAACCACATGGAACTGGGACCGGGCAGGATGCGGATACCATGCGCGGGCCAGATCGGGTCCCAGTTGCGCACGCCTTCGGTGTAATGCCACATGCGGTCGCCGTTGATGACGTGGCCGCCGGCCTTTTCGCTGATGGCGATCATCCGACCGTCCACGTGGAAAGGCACACCCGCCACCATATCCTTGGGCGGTTCGCCCAAGCGGTCGCGAGGCCAGCTCTGCCGCACCATCTCGAAATTGCCGCCGATCCCGCCCGAGGTGACGATGACCGACGGGGCATAGACCTCGAACTCGCCGACCTCGTCGCGGTTGGTCTTGCCGCCGCGCTGAGCCGCATCATCGGCCAGAACCTCGCCCGAGACGCCCTTGGCCTCGCCGTTCTGCATGATGATGTGGCTGACCTGATGGCGGAACTTCAACTGGATCAGGCCGGCGCTGACATGATCGCGGACCCGGCGGATGAAATGCTCCAGCACGCCCGGGCCGGTGCCCCAGGTGATGTGGAACCGCGGGACAGAGTTGCCGTGACCGTCGGCATAGGACCCGCCGCGTTCCGCCCAGCCGACCACGGGAAACCAGCGCAGGCCCATTTGATGCAGCCAGGGGCGCATCTCGCCGGCGGCGAATTCGACATAGGCCTCAGCCCATTTGCGGGGCCAGGCGTCTTCGTCCCGGTCGAACTGGGCGCTGCCCATCCAGTCGCGCAGGGCCAGGTCGCGGCTGTCGCGGATGCCCATGCGGCGCTGCTCGGGCGTGTCGACCATGAACAGGCCGCCGAGGCTCCAGAATGCCTGACCGCCTAGGAAATGCTCGGGTTCCTGGTCCAGCACGATCACCTTCTTGCCGCGGTCACCCAGTTCGGCCGCCGCGGCCAGCCCGGCCAGCCCGCCGCCCACGACGATCGCATCAGCAGTGTTTTCGGTCATGCTCTGTCCTTTCAGCGGTTGCGGTACCAGGCGATGAAGGGGATCGCGACGGCGTACATGGTGATCCCGTAGACGGCCGAGGGCAGGGCCAGCGGGCTGAAGCCGCTTTCGGTTCCGGTGATCAGGGCAGCCAGCGTGATGCCCAGGGTCGAGTTCTGGATGCCGGTTTCGATCGAGATTGTCTTGGCCTCATTCCACGACAGTTTCGCCGCCCGCGCCAGCCCCAATCCGATCAGCAGCAGCGCGAGGTTCAGCGAGATCAGCCCGGCGCCCATGATGCCCAGGTTGTCGACGAACAGCTGCCAGTTTCCAGCCAGCGCAGCGATCACGATCAGCACGAACAGGATGGTGGCCAGTTTGGAAAGGGGGCCGTCGATCCGGTTGGCAAAACCGGTTGCAAAGTGGCGCAGCCCAACGCCGATAGCGACGGGCAGCGTGGTGATCAGGAACATCGCCAGCGCCAGACCGCTGATCGAGACCTCGGGTGCGTCCTCGCCCATGAAGTGGTCAATCGACCAGGCCGCCAGAACCGGCACCGTGACGATCGACAGCAGGCTGATCACCGCCGTCAGGCTGACCGACAGCGCCACATCGGCCTTCGCCAGCTTCGACAGAATGTTGCTGGTGACACCGCCCGGGCAAAAGCTGAGCAGCATGAACCCCACCGCAATCGCCGGCGGCAGCGCGAACATCTTGACTGTGATGAAGGCCGCGACCGGCAGCAGAACCACCTGGCAGACCGCGCCGATCGCAAATGGATAGCGCCGGCTGATCACGCGCCGGAAATCCGCCGCCTCAAGCCCGATGCCCAAAGACAGCATGATGATGGCCAGCGAAACCGGCAGGCCGACGTTTATCAGAAGATCCAAAACAACCCCTCCCAAAGTCGTTTCAGTCCAACCTAAGCGCGCGGTCCCCGGTCAGGCAACCGCGCCGTTGGGTCACCCGTAGCGCTGGGCGAAACGGCGCAGGATTTCGCCGGGCTGCGTGACCTCGGCGGCATGGCAGCGTTCGATCAGCGGCTGGGCGTCCTCGGGACGGAAATAGCCGTGGTTCTTGTAGATGTGGATGCGCTGCTCAAAGTCCTTGGCGTCGGCTTCGGGGTGGAACTGCGTGGCATAGACATTCTGGCCCCAGCGGATCATCTGGAACGGGCAGGGGTCTGATGCAACCAGATGTACGCAGCCCTCGGGCAGGGCCTGCACCGCCTCTTTGTGGCCGACGAAGGCATCGAATTCGGGCTCGAGGCCGGCTGTCAGCGGGTCGCGGGTGCCATCCTCGGTCAGGTGGCAGCGCGACGGGCCGACCGGCTCGCCATAACGGTCCTTGCTGACCGGCGCGCCCAGATGCGCGGCCAATATGCCCAGGCCATAGCAGCAGCCCATGAAGGGATGATCGTGCGCCGTGATCTGCGGCATCAGCCCCATGATCGCACTCTCGATCCGGGCATCCATTTGCGATTTGCTGGCGGGGTCATCGCTGACGCAGCCCGGTCCGCCGCCAACGATCACGCCGGCATAGTCGGTGACATTCAGCGCCTCGGGCAGGGCCTCGCAATCCAGCCGGATGCGGTGGGTGCGCTCGGTCGTCAGACCGGACCGGTTCAGGATCGAGGCATATTCGGCGTCCGAGGCATCGGTCTCGGGGCGTAGCTGCAGGATCAGAAAGCGTTTCATGCGCTGCCCTTAGCGCGCGGTTCGGCGGTCACGCAAGCCCTCACAGCGGCCAGAACACGAGGATCGCCGGCACCGAAACCGCCACGATCAGAATTTCCAAGGGCAGGCCCATACGCCAATAGTCGCCAAAACGATAGCCGCCAGGCCCCAGCACCAGCGTATTGTTCTTGTGCCCGATCGGGGTGAGGAACGCCGCCGAGGCAGCCACCGCCACCGTCATCAGGAACGGATCGGGCGAAACCTCGAGCGTGCGCGCCATCTGGATGCCGACCGGCGCGGCGACGATGGCGGTTGCGGTGTTGTTCAGCACGTCCGACAGCGTCATGGTCACAACCATCAGAACCGTCAGGATGGCCCAAGCCGGCAGGCCGTCGGTCAGTTGAACCAGCGCATTCGCGATCAGTTCCGTCCCGCCCGAGCTTTCCAGCGCGCTGCCCAGGGGGATCATCGAGCCCAGCAGAACCACGACTGGCCATTCGATCTGATTGTAGATCTCGGTGATTGGGATGATCTTGGTCAGCACATAGGCGATCACCACAAGCCCCAGCGCGATCGGCAGGTAGATCAGGCCGATGCTGGCGGCCAGAACGGCGGCGGCGAACAAGCCGATGGCCAGCCACGCCTTGTCATTTGCGGTCACGTTCAGGCCGCGTTGGGCCAAAGGCAGGCAGCCCAGCCACTCGGTCACGTCCGCGCCCCGGTCGCGCGGGCACAGCAACAGCAGGATGTCGCCCGGCTGCACCTCGGTCTTGCGGACCTGTTGGGTAATGCGCCGGCCCTGGCGGGAAATGCCCATCAGGATCGTGTTCTGTCGCCAAGCCAGCCCCAGCCCCTGCGCGGTGCGACCCGCGATGCGGGCGCTTTCGGGCACGACGACTTCGATCACTTCCAACCCGTCGCCGGCAGCCGTCAGCAGCTCTTGCCGGCGGGCATCCGAGAAATCCAGATTCAGCGCGGCGCGGAATTCATCCAGCGCCTCGGGGCTGGCTTCCAGCACCAGCGCGTCGCCTTCCTGAAGAATCGCGTTTGCCGCGCGGCCATAGCGGCGCTTGCCGTCCCGGATCAGACCGATGATGGCGACGTCGGATTTCTCGGCCACCTCGTCCAGCTCGGCGACGCGTTTGCCGATATGGGGAGACTCGGCCGGGATTGTCAGTTCAGCGATATATTCCGCCAGCGTTTCCGAACTCTCGGTCTGTTCGCCGCGGTTGGGGATCAGCCGCCAGCCGATCAGGGCGACGAAGGCCAGACCTGCGATGGCCGCCAGCCCGCCAACCGGGGCGAAATCGAACATGTGGAACGGCTCGCCCAGGGTTTCCTGCCGGATCGATGCAATGATGATGTTGGGCGGTGTGCCGATCAATGTTGCCATGCCGCCCAGAATGGTGGCAAAGCTCAGCGGCATCAGCGTCAGCCCAACTGAACGTCCGGCCTTTCGCGCGGTCTGAATGTCGACAGGCATCAACAGCGCAAGCGCCGCCACGTTGTTCATGAAGGCGGACAGTACGGCTCCGATCCCGCCCATCAGCGCGATATGCGCGCCGAGGCCCCGCGAGGCATCGACCAGCGTGCGGGTGATCAGGAACACCGCGCCCGACCGCACCAGCCCGGCCGAGACCACAAGCACCAGCGCCACGATGATCGTGGCCGGATGGCCGAACCCGGCAAAGGCTTTGTCAACCGGCACAACACCCAGTATCACGCCGACCATCAAGGCGGCAAACGCCACAAGGTCATAGCGGAACCGACCCCACAGCAGCAGACCGAATACGGTAATAAAGAGTGCAAAGAGAATGATCTGATCTGTCGTCATTGGGCCACCATAAACGCGCTGACTGCACGAGCAAGCGGGTGTCTTGATCCTTTGCCCCGCAAACGTCTATATGTGCGCCGAATACGCAATCACGATTACGAGGACGCAACATGGCAGGCCACTCAAAATGGGCCAACATCCAGCACCGCAAGGGGCGCCAGGACGCCGCGCGGTCCAAGCTGTTTTCCAAGCTGTCGAAAGAGATCACCGTGGCCGCCAAGATGGGCGACCCCGATCCCGACAAGAACCCGCGCTTGCGTCTGGCGGTCAAAGAGGCCAAGTCGAACTCGGTGCCGAAGGACGTGATCGAACGCGCGATCAAAAAATCCCAGGCGGGCGACGGTGAGGATTACGAGGAAATCCGGTACGAAGGCTATGGTCCCAACGGTGTGGCCGTGATCGTCGAGGCAATGACCGACAACCGCAACCGTACTGCGTCGAACGTGCGTTCGACCTTTTCCAAGAATGGCGGAAATCTGGGCGAGACCGGCTCGGTCGGGTTCATGTTCGACCGGAAGGGCGAAGTCATTTATCCCGCATCGGCGGGCGATGCCGACACGATCTTCGAGGCGGCCATCGAGGCGGGGGCAGAGGATGTGGAAAGCTCGGAAGACGGTCATATCATCTGGTGTGCGGATACTGACCTGAACGAAGTGTCCAGTGCGCTCGAGGCGGCTCTGGGTGAATCTGAATCCACCAAGCTGGTGTGGAAACCCACGACCACCACCGAACTGGGCCTTGAGGACATGCAGCGCCTGATGAAGCTGGTCGAAGCGCTTGAGGACGATGACGACGTTCAGCGCGTGACCACCAATTTCGAGGCTACCGACGAGGTGATGGCGCAACTCTAAGCGCCGCACTCGGTTGCATTAGGAGCCCGGCCGAACACGGCCGGGTTTCTTTTTTTTGCCTGCGTCGCAGTTGGTCCTTGGCGCATGTGGGTCCTGCGCATACCCTTAGGGTTGAACCGCGCAGAAAGGATCTGGCAGAGACCTTGCGACAGACAGGTCGGGGCCGGCACGACAGGACATGACAGGCAAATCCACGGAATTGGAGCGGCGAAATGTGCCGGTTCTGGCAAGCCAAAGCGTGCTGTCCCAGGTTGCGTGGACGATGGGCAGCCCTTCGATCGTCTTGCCGTTTCTGGCGGTCTCACTGGAAATGCCCATGTTTCTTGCCGGGGCGTTGGTTTCCGTACGTCAGGCAGGCAACATGATTTCGGACATGTTCTTTGCGATCCCTGTGTCCGCGAAACAGCAAAAGAAACGCTCCATTGCCCTGACCGAGGTCGCGATTGGTGCATGCCTCCTGGCAGCCATCGTGGTTGCGGCGATCGGGGGCTCGCCCATGGTGGCAGCGGCTTTCGTCCTAGCCTTCTTTGCAATCGGCATGATCGAAGAGGTCCAGGCGCTGATGTTCACTGACCTTTGGGGGGATCACCTGCGCTCGAAATCCCGGATCTGGATGAGCTATCTTCAACTGGGGGCAGGGGGGCTCGGGGCTATCGGCCTGACATTGACGCTGCATCATCTGACTTCGGACAACCCGCCATTCTCGCGTCACTCGACCGTGATCGCGGTGTCTGCCGGGTTCTTTGTGCTGTCCGGACTATCCATTCTTGCCCTGGCCGAACTGTCGCGGTCGCAACCCCAGCCTCAAACCGGTCGCCGAGCGGCGGGGCAGTTCCTGTCGGACGCTCGAGCCATGTTCGAATTCGCCTGGTTCCGGCGGTATCTGACCATGCGGCTGCCGCTGGTCGGGGTTTCTCTGTCGGTGCCGTTCTTTGCATTGATCGCAGCCGAGGCGCATCATGGATCGGCCAAGGGGCTGACGGCGTTGATCATTTCGTCGGCGACCGGCTATCTGGTCTCCGCGCCCCTGTGGCAGCTCGTGAACATGAAATCACACCGGGCGGTCATGGTGGCCGGGTCGTTGATGGTGGGGGTGACAGGCGTCGTTCTGGTTGCGGTTCACTATTTGCATCTTGACCACGACGTTCACCTGCATGCGATCGCCCTTTTCGTGGCGACCGTCGCGACAACCGGCATCGGCAGTGCGCGCAAGCTGTATTTCATCGACACCGCGCCCAAGGAACAGCGGGTCAAGGCGTCAGCCGCGATCAAGAGCATTTGCAGGCTCGTGGCGATTGTCGGGTCGGCGGGGTTGGCGGCGGTTGCGCATATGAACGAGGTCGCATTGGCCGTCGCTTTCCTCACCTTGTGCAGTTTCTGGTCCGCAATCGCATGCTATCGTCTGGTCACGCCGCAGCCGAAGGATGCGGAAGGCGTCACCTGAGCCATCGATCACAGCATGGTGTTACGGGTTTGCCAGCACTTGCGCCGCAACTTTCCGGACCGCTCGCGTCAACGGTGAAAGCGCCGGTGCAAGGATGCGCCCGACCTGCCAGGTCAGAGGCACATCCAACGGGGTGTCGGGCACAAGCTCGCGCAGACGGCCATCCGCAATCGCGCTTTGGGCCAGATGCGCGGGGTTCATCCCCCAACCCAAACCTGCTGCGGCGGCCGCTACGAACCCGTGAGACGAGGGCAGGAAGTGGGTCGGAGGAGACAGCCGGCTACCCGTTTGCGCATGGATCCAGGCTTTTTGCAGGGCATCCTTCCTGTTGAAGGTCAGGCAGGGTGCCCGCGACAGACTCTGAGCATTCACTCCGCCAGGGAACCAACGAGCCATGAACTCGGGGCTTGCCGTCGGCAGGTATCTGAGCGTGCCGAGGGCAATGGAATCGCATCCCGGGACGGTTTGCCCGCCGACCGAGATGGCGGCGCTGACATCCCCGCGCCGCAGCCATTCAGCCGAGTGATCCTGATCGTCGATCACAAGGTCAAACAGCATATCATCAACGGCTGCCATCGCGTCTATGAACCAGGTGGACAGAACATCCGCCGGAACCGCGATCCTGACCCGGGTGGGGCCTGTGCCCTGTTCCAGCGAAAGCTCGCGATTGAGTTGCGCCTCAAGCAGGCCGATGTCTTCGGCATGGCGGGCAAGCCGCAAGCCAGCCGGGGTTCCGGTGCAGGGCGTGCCGCGGTGAATCAACGATACGCCGACCCGATCCTCCAGCGCTTTGATCCGTTGCGAAATCGCAGATGGCGTTACCGCCAGTTCCGCGGCGGCGGCGTCAAAGCTGCCATGCCGCAGAATAGCGGCCAACGCGGCCAGGTGATGTGGGTCCAAGTGCATTAGAGAATCTAATTATGGCTCATTATCTTTAATTTGATACATGCGTATCTGTCGCGTAGTCAACGGACCTGAACAGGAGGGTCCATGTCTACATCCGTCATCGCCGGCTTTGCGCTTGGCTTCAGTTTGATCCTGGCAATCGGTGCTCAGAACGCGTTTGTCCTCAGGCAAGGGCTCAGGCGCGAGCATGTTTTTGTGTTGTGCCTGACATGCGCCGTGTCAGACGCCATTCTGATTGCCGCAGGTGTCGCGGGCTTCGGCAGCCTGGCAACTGCGGCGCCGTGGTTCGAGCCGATGATGCGATACGGCGGCGCGCTGTTCTTGACGTGGTACGGACTGCGCAGTCTGGCGTCAGCCTGGCGCGGCGGCGCCGCGCTTGAGGTCGGAGAGGCGAAGCGTACAAGTCTGCGCGCGGCCTTGCTGACCGTTCTGGCCTTCACCTGGCTCAATCCGCATGTCTATCTGGACACGGTGGTGCTGATCGGCTCGATTTCGGCGCAGTATGAAGACCGGATGGGTTTCGCCATCGGCGCCGTGTCCGCCAGTTTCGTTTTCTTCTTCTCTCTGGGATACGGGTCCAGGGTGCTGTCTCCCATTTTTGCCCGACCCAGGGCATGGCAGGTACTGGATGTGCTGATTGGTATCGTCATGTTGGCGATCGCCTGGAAGCTGGTCGCAATGTAGAGGCTTGTTCGTCGCCGGGTTTCGGTGTTCAACCGAACCCATGACAACGATCGCCACCCAATCCCGCCCGCTTGCCGGAATGTTCTGGATGTTCAGCGCTGGGTTGTCCTTTGTGGCGATGACAGCCTTGGTCAAATCTCTGGGTACCTCGATGGATCCGATTGAGGCTGCGTTCCTGCGGTATGCTTTGGGGCTGGTCTTTCTGCTGCCAGCCATGCGGGCGATCCTGACCACGCATTTGACCCGCCGGCATATCGCCTTGTTTGGATTGCGTGGGGCCATACACGCCGTCGGGGTCATGTTGTGGTTCTTTGCGATGACCCGTATCCCGTTGGCGGAAGTGACTGCGATGAACTACCTGACGCCGGTCTATGTGACCTTGGGCGCCGCGCTTTTTCTGGGCGAGACGATGGCCTTTCGCCGTATCGCGGCCGTGCTTGTCGCCATCGTGGGCGCTGTGATCATTCTGCGGCCCGGGTTCCGCGAGATTTCGGCCGGGCACTTGGCGATGCTGGGTACCTCGCTGATGCTGGGGGGGTCGTACCTGCTGGCCAAGGCGATGGTGCAGGACGTGCGGCCTTCGGTTGTTGTGGCGCATCTGTCGATCTGGACGACGTTGTTTCTTATCCCTTTTGCGATCGCCGTCTGGACTCCGCCCAGCCTGCGCGACATCGGCGTGCTGTTCATGATCGCCAGTTTTGCAACGGCGGGGCACTACTTCATGACGTTGGCTTTGCAGGCTGCACCTGTCGCGGTGACCCAGCCGGTCACCTTCCTGCAGCTGATCTGGGCCACGCTTCTGGGCGCGCTCGTGTTTCAAGAAGGCATCGATATCTGGGTCGTGGCCGGGGGGACGCTGATCCTCGCAGCGGTCAGTTTCATAACCTGGCGCGAGGCCGTCCTGAACCGCAGTGGCTTGACCCCTCCAAGCCTTGCCCCCAAGCTGTAAAAGCCTCGGAGCCCCCAAGGGCAACGTTATTGATTGACGAGTCAATAAAAAGCCCTTAGCGTTTGTCCTGTTGAGACTAGGTTTGGGGGCGGTTATGCCAAAACTCGGAATGGAGCCGATCCGGCGCGATGCGATCGTCAGGGCGACGATTGCCGAGTTGGGGTCCAAGAAGTCCCTCGATGTAACCGTCAGTCAGATCGCCAAGCGGGCCGGCATGTCCAGCGCCCTCGCGCATCATTACTTCGGGGGGAAAGACCAGATCTTTCTGGCGGCGATGCGGCGCATCCTTGGCGATTTTGGCGCCGAAGCCCGAACCGAACTGAAGGCCGCGGCACCGGACCAGCGTGCCCAGGCCATCATCCGCGCCTGTTTCGCGCCGTCCTGCTTTACGCCCGACGTGATCGCCGCGTGGATGACCTTTTACGTTCTGGCCCAGACCAACGATGACGCGCTGCGTCTGTGGCAGATTTATCAGGCGCGGATCCGGTCGAACCTGATCCACGCTTTGCGCCCGCTGATGAAGGACCCGGTCGAAGCGGCCGAGAACATGATTGCCCTGATCGACGGTCTGTATATCCGCGCCGCTCTGTCTGCGCCCGAGGAACCGCAACTGGCGGTTACCCACGCCATGCGCGTCCTGACGACCCTGCTCGAGGCCGAAAAATGACACAACCCAACATTCTGATCCTGATGGTGGATCAGCTCAACGGTACCCTCTTTCCCGACGGTCCCGCCGAGTGGCTGCACGCGCCCAACCTGCGGAAACTGGCGGAGCGGTCAACGCGGTTTGCCAATGCCTACACGGCCTCGCCGCTATGTGCGCCGGGGCGAGCCAGCTTCATGTCGGGCCAGTTGCCCTCGCGCACGGGGGTCTATGACAACGCGGCCGAGTTCCGCAGCGACATCCCCACTTACGCCCATCACCTGCGCCGCGCGGGCTACTACACCTGCCTGTCGGGCAAGATGCACTTCGTCGGCCCCGATCAGCTGCACGGGTTCGAGGACCGCCTGACCACCGACATCTACCCAGCTGATTTCGGCTGGACCCCGGACTATCGCAAGCCGGGCGAGCGCATCGACTGGTGGTATCACAACATGGGCTCGGTCACCGGGGCCGGCGTGGCCGAGATCACCAACCAGATGGAGTATGACGACGAGGTCGCCTATCACGCCAAGGCCAAGCTGTATGATCTGGCCCGTGGCAAGGACGACCGCCCGTGGTGCGTGACCGTCAGCTTTACCCACCCGCACGATCCCTATGTTGCACGGCGCAAATTCTGGGACCTGTACGAGGAATGCGAGCACCTACTGCCCGAGGTCGGCGATCTGGGCTATGACAACCAGGATCCACATTCCCAGCGCATCTTCGACGCCAATGACTGGCGCAGTTTTGACATCACCGAAGAAGACATCCGTCGCTCGCGCCGGGCCTATTTCGCCAATATCTCGTACCTGGACGACAAGATCGGCGAGATCCTCGACGTGCTGGAAACCACCCGGCAAGAGGCGATCATCCTCTTCGTCTCCGACCACGGAGACATGCTGGGCGAGCGGGGCCTTTGGTTCAAAATGAACTTCTACGAAGGCTCGGCCCGAGTGCCGCTTATGATCTCGGCGCCGGACCTGCCGACGGGTCGCATCGACACCCCGGTTTCGACCATCGACGTGACCCCGACGCTGGGCGCGCTGGCGGGTATCGACATGTCGGAGATTGCCCCATGGACGGACGGGCAGGACCTTGTGCCGCTGGCCAACGGCACCGAGCGCACCGCGCCGGCTCTGATGGAATACGCGGCCGAGGCGTCTTATGCGCCCTTGGTGTCGATGCGCTATGGCAAGTGGAAATACAACCGCTGCGCGCTGGACCCCGATCAGCTGTTCGACCTCGAGGCCGACCCGCACGAGTTGGAGAACCTGGCCGACAAGCCCGAGCACGCCGGCACGCTGCAAACCCTGCGCGCCAAGTCCGAGGCGCGCTGGGATCTGGACCGGTTCGACGCTGAGGTGCGCGCCAGCCAGGCGCGGCGCTGGGTCGTGTACGAGGCGCTGCGGCAGGGCGGCTATTACCCGTGGGATTATCAGCCGCTGCAGCAAGCGTCTGAGCGCTACATGCGCAACCACATGAATCTGGACAACCTCGAGGAAAACCAGCGCTTCCCGCGCGGCGAATGACCTCTTTCACATTTTGAAGATACGCCCACCGGTGGCAACGCACGGGACATCCCGCGCCACCGGTCGGGGCCAATGGAGACACGACCATGGAAGCAGATTTCGTCATCGTCGGCGCCGGATCCGCCGGATGTGCGATGGCCTATCGTCTGAGCGAAGCGGGGGCCTCGGTTTTGGTGATCGAGCATGGCGGCACCGATGCAGGGCCGTTCATCCAGATGCCGGCGGCGCTGAGTTATCCGATGAACATGCCGATCTATGACTGGGGCTATCAGTCCGAGCCCGAACCCCACCTGAACAACCGGCGGCTGGCCTGCCCGCGCGGAAAGGTGATCGGAGGGTCGTCCTCGATCAATGGGATGGTCTATGTGCGCGGCCATGCGCGCGACTTTGACACCTGGGCCGATATGGGCGCGGATGGCTGGTCCTTTGCGGATGTTCTGCCCTATTTCAAACGGATGGAAAGCTGGCACGACGGCGGCCATGGTGGTGACCCCAAATGGCGCGGTACCAACGGCCCGCTGCATGTGTCGCGGGGGCCGCGCAAGAACCCTCTGTTCAAGGCCTTCGTCGAGGCCGGGCGGCAGGCCGGCTACGAGCTGACCGATGACTACAACGGCGAGAAACAGGAAGGCTTCGGCCCGATGGAGCAGACCGTCTGGAAAGGGCGGCGCTGGTCGGCGGCCAATGCCTATCTGAAGCCCGCGCTGAAACGCCCGAACTGCGATATCGTACGGGGCCTTGCCACGCGCGTGGTGATCGAGGAGGGCCGCGCAACCGGGGTCGAACTGATCCGTGGTGGCCGAACGCAGATCGTGCGCGCCCGGCGCGAGGTGGTGCTGGCGGCCTCTTCGATCAACTCGCCCAAGCTTCTGATGTTGTCGGGGATCGGACCCGCCGCGCATCTGGCCGAGCACGGCATCGACGTGGTCGCCGACCGGCCCGGCGTGGGCGCGAACCTGCAGGATCACCTGGAACTGTATATCCAGCAGGCCTCGCTGCAGCCGATCACGCTGTACAAATACTGGAACCTGTTCGGCAAGGGCCTGATCGGGGCGCAGTGGCTGTTCACCAAGACCGGCCTTGGCGCGTCGAACCAGTTTGAAAGCGCGGCGTTCATCCGGTCGAAGCCGGGGGTCGAGTACCCGGATATCCAGTACCACTTCCTGCCCATCGCTGTGCGCTATGACGGCAAGGCCGCAGCCGAGGGGCACGGCTTCCAGGCGCATGTGGGGCCGATGCGCTCCCCCTCGCGCGGGGCTGTGACGCTGCGCTCTGCCAAGCCCGAGGACGCGCCGGTGATCCGCTTCAACTACATGAGTACCGAGCAGGACTGGGAGGATTTCCGCACCTGCATCCGCCTGACCCGTGAGATTTTCGGCCAGGACGCGTTCAAGCCCTATGCGGGCAAGGAGATCCAGCCCGGCGCTGACGTGCAGACCGACGAAGAACTGAACGGGTTCATCGCCGAACATGCCGAGAGCGCCTATCATCCCTGCGGCACCTGCCGGATGGGGCGGGCGGACGACCCGAACGCGGTCGTCGACCCGCAGGGCCGAGTCATCGGGGTGGATGGGCTGCGCGTGGCGGACAGCTCGGTGTTCCCGCAGATCACCAACGGCAACCTGAACGCGCCGTCGATCATGGTGGGCGAAAAGATGTCGGATCATTTGCTGGGCAAAGACCCGCTGCCCGGGGCCAATGGCCGACCATGGATTCACCCCAAATGGGCTGAGGCACAGCGTTGAAGGCATTGCCGGGGGGGGGAACGCGACCGCGAAGGAAACATTCCCCTTTCAATTGATCCGAGTCAAAGTCAGCTTTGGTATTAGGGTCTAGCTGTAGTGCGAAACCAAACTGAAGGAGCGAGCAGGAATGTCCCATACCCCGCATGAACTGGCCGAGGAATTCCCGGACAAGGTTGAACTGATGAGCCAGCTCAAGCAGACCGATGCCCATTTCGCCCGGCTTGCGGACGAATATCACGAACTCAACCGTATGGTGCATCGGGCGGAAACCAATGTTGAGCCGATGGAAGACCTGGCCGAGGGCGAACTGCGCAAAAAGCGGGCCGCGCTCAAGGATCAGATCTGGTCGATCCTGAGCAAAGCGTGAACCAAAAAAGGGGGCAGGATCTGATCCTGCCCTTTCCGTTTTTCAGCTCAGTTGACTTCGTAGGGCAGCGTGCCGCGCGTATGGGCGTCGATCTTCAGTCGGCGCTCCAGCGGTGGCACGGACCGTTGGTGGCAGGTCTGGCGTTCGCAGATGCGGCAGGAAATCCCGATCGGTTCGTAGGCGCTGGTGTTGTTGATGTCCAGATTGTCGGCATAGACCAGTGCTTCGGCGTGCCGGACCTCGCACCCGAGGGCGATGGCATAGCGGCGCACTGGCGCACCGAAGGACCCGCCAGACTTTGAAACGTCGCGCGCGATCGAGATATACCGAACCCCGTCGGGTGTTTCCGCCAATTGCAGCAGGAAATGACCAGGCGTTTCAAAGGCCCGGTGCACGTTCCAAAGCGGGCAGGCCCCGCCGAACCGCGCAAATTGCAGCCGCGTGGCCGAATGGCGTTTGGTGATCGTGCCCGCCTGATCGACCCGCACAAAGAAGAACGGGATGCCCTTGGCGCCCGGTCGCTGCAGCGTGGACAACCGGTGGGCGACTTGTTCGATCGAAGCTCCGAACCGGTTGCTCAGCAGTTCAAGATCGTGCCGGTCCTCCTGGGCCGCTGACAGAAAGGCGGTGTAGGGCATCAGGGACGCGCCAGCGAAATAGTTTGCGAGGCCGATCTTGGCGATCGAGCGGGCTTCGTCGCTTTGAAACTTGGCAAAGTCCAGCGTGGCCTCGAGCAGTTTGTCCTGGCTGATCAGCGCGACCTGCAGCAGCAGTTGAAACACTTGGGTCTGCGGCGCAGCGCGCGAGGACAGTCGCAAAGTTTTTGCAGCGTTGTCATAGCTGCGCAGGGCCGGAATGTCTTCGAACATCACCTGAACCCCGCGTTCCTTCAGGCTGTCCAGTGCTGCCTGTCGGATGCCTCCCGGTCCTTCGGCGCGGGCGGCGAACCGCTCAGCGGCCCGGTCGACCGCGTCGATGTAGTTGTCGCAGTAGTGAAAGAAATCGCGCACCTCTTCCCACGGGCTGGCCTGGATGCGGGCATCCTCGCGTCCGAGGGCCTCGTCCAGCGAGGCGAGTCTTTCGTGGGTCTGACGGTAGGCTTTGTGCAGCTCGATGAAGGACCGCGCTAATGCGGGGGCATTGGACGCCGTTAGCCGCAGGTCCGCCAGAGGGGGGATGGCATCCGCGAAGACAGGATCGGCCAGCGCCTCGCGCATGTCCGAGACCAGACGCTCGCTATCGCCGGTGCTCAGCTCGGTTACATCCATGCCGAATTCCTGCGCCAGCGCCAGAACAACCGTGGTCGAGATCGGCCGGTTGTTGTTCTCCATCTGGTTCAGATAGGGCAGGGAAACACCCAGCTTGGCGGCAAATTCCTTTTGCGTCAGCGTCAGACGCGTCCGCATTTCGCGCAGCTTTGCACCTGCGTAGAGTTTCTGAGTGGCCATCGGGTTTTCTTTGCAGTTATTCCGCCTGCGCAGGCTAACTTTGCAAAGTGCCTTGTGCAAGGTGGCTAGATGCCGAGTTGACGTTCCCGCCAGATCACGCTGCTGATCGCGACGATGGCCAGAACCGATGTGGCCAACATCAACCACAACAGCGGCATGGCGCCGGTTTCATTGGTCAGCATCGCACCGGCCAGGGCGCTGAGAGCTGCGCCGCCGCCCAGCATGATCGCGCCGCTTAGCCCGGATGCGGTCGCAGCCAGATGTGGTCGCACGGACAGCGATCCGGCGGTTGCATTCGGGATCGACATACCGTTGCCCAAGCCGACGAATGTCATGAACCCGAAAAAGCTGAGCGCCGAGCCCCAACCCGCCAGAAACAGAACCGCGGACAACGCGACGCCGATTGCGTTCAGCCAGCAGCCCCAGCGCACCATCCGGTTGACGCCATAACGCACCGAGTACCGGCCGCTGATGAAGTTTCCGAAGAAGTAACCGACGGCAGGGGCGCCGAAATAGATTCCGACTTCGGCGGCGGTTAGGCCAAAGATCTCGGTGCCGATGAAAGGCGCGCCACCCAGATAGGCGAAGAACGCGCCAGACGACAACGCGGATGACAGCGAATACCCCCAGAACCGCGGAGAGGTCAGCAGCTCTGGATACTCTCGAAACTGTTGGATCAGGGTTTTGCCGCTCTTGGCCGAGGTTTCTCCGAAGTCATGATAGGTCAGCGCCAGCGCGAAGGCGGCCAGTCCGAAAGGCAGCCAGAAATTGGCCTTCCAGCCAAAGCTTTCCTCCAGAATACCCCCGATGGCCGGTCCGATCATCGGCACGACGGCCATGCCCATGGTGACATAACCGATCATGGATGCGGCCTGATCCTGGTCATACATGTCGCGCACCGCTGCGCGGCTGAGGACGATCCCCACGACGATAACGGCCTGCCCCATGCGAAAGGCAAGAAATGTCTCGACGTTGGGGGCGTAGATGCACCCCAGCGTTGCCAGCAGAAACAGCACCAGCCCCCACAGCAACACCGGCCGCCGCCCGGCCTTGTCGGCGATCGGACCGATCAGAATCTGCAGAACGGCGTTGATCAGCAGATACAACGCAATCGAAAGCTGCATGACCTTGTAGTCGGCCTCAAAATAGGCTGCCATGAAAGGCAGGCTGGGAAGGAACAGGTTCATGCTGAGCGCCGACAGTCCCGACAGCAGGACAAGCGTTAGCAGCTTGGGTGGAGAGCGGTGCGTAGACGTGGAACTGAACTGCATGGTTCACTCATAATTCCGGTATTCGGGAAAGGCCATGCCGATGCACAAACATTAACTGATTTGCAATTCTCAGAAATGTAATTGCCAAAAATTTGCAAATTTGCCGAAAAGGCCTTTGGGTGATGCGGAGCAATCTATATTGTCGCCACAAATTTGACAGGGGAAAATCGTGATGAAGGACATCCTTGCCGAGCTTGAGAACCGCCGTGAGGACGCGCGCCTGGGTGGCGGGCAAAAACGGATCGATGCGCAGCATGCGCGGGGCAAGCTGACGGCGCGCGAGCGGATCGAACTGCTGGTCGATGAGGGCAGCTTTGAAGAGTTCGACATGTTCGTGAGCCATCGCTGCACCGATTTCGGCATGGAAAAACAGAAACCTGCTGGCGACGGTGTCGTGACCGGATGGGGCACGATCAATGGCCGCATGGTTTATGTGTTCAGCCAGGACTTTACCGTGTTTGGCGGCTCTCTGTCGGAAACCCATGCACAGAAGATCTGCAAGATCATGGATATGGCCATGCAGAACGGCGCGCCTGTAATCGGCATCAACGACTCGGGTGGTGCGCGAATCCAGGAAGGTGTCGCCTCGCTGGCGGGCTATGCCGAGGTGTTCCAGCGCAACATCATGGCCTCGGGTGTGGTGCCGCAGATTTCGGTGATCATGGGCCCGTGTGCCGGTGGCGCAGTCTACAGCCCGGCGATGACCGACTTCATCTTCATGGTCAAAGACACCTCGTACATGTTCGTGACTGGCCCGGATGTTGTGAAGACCGTCACCAACGAGGTCGTCACCGCCGAGGAGCTGGGCGGTGCGTCGACCCATACCAAGAAGTCCAGCGTGGCCGACGGTGCCTTCGAAAACGATGTCGAGGCGCTGGCCGAGGTGCGGCGGCTGGTCGACTTCCTGCCGCTCAACAACCGGGAAAAGCCGCCCGTGCGCCCGTTCTTTGACGAGCCGGGGCGGATCGAGACTTCTCTGGACACGCTGGTCCCGGAAAACCCCAACACCCCCTACGACATGAAGGAACTGATCACCAAGGTAGCCGATGAGGGTGATTTCTATGAAATCCAGGAGGATTTCGCGAAGAACATCATCACTGGCTTCATCCGACTTGAGGGGCAGACCGTCGGCGTGGTGGCAAACCAGCCGATGGTTCTGGCGGGGTGTCTGGACATTGACAGCAGCCGCAAGGCCGCACGGTTTGTACGGTTCTGCGACTGTTTTGAGATTCCGATCCTGACCCTGGTGGACGTTCCCGGCTTTTTGCCCGGCACCAGCCAGGAATATGGCGGTGTCATCAAACATGGCGCCAAACTGTTGTTTGCCTATGGCGAAGCGACTGTGCCCAAGGTGACCGTGATCACCCGCAAGGCTTACGGCGGCGCCTATGACGTCATGGCGTCAAAGCACCTGCGCGGTGATTTCAACTATGCCTGGCCAACCGCCGAAATCGCGGTGATGGGCGCGAAGGGTGCAACCGAAATCATCCACCGCGCCGATCTGGGAGACCCGGACAAGATCGCGAAGCACACTCAGGACTATGAGGATCGGTTCGCCAACCCGTTTGTCGCCGCCGAACGCGGCTTCATCGACGAGGTGATCATGCCGCACTCGACGCGCCGCCGTGTGTCGCGGGCCTTTGCCAGCCTGCGCAACAAGCAGCTGAAGAACCCTTGGAAGAAACACGACAACATTCCGCTGTAATCCGCCGGGGCGCTTTGCCCCGGTTCGATCCACGAATGTTCCCGATTGACCGCTGACACAAAACCGTTTCATGATCCCAGCCACCAGATACGGAACAGCGCAGGAGATGATCCTGGCGCCTGCGACCCCGGAAGGAGGAGCCTGCCTATGGCGGGTCCGGGGTCGCGCTCTTGTTCTGGCTTTCATGTGTTTTGGATCGCCCGGTATCGCGCAGGACGGGAACCTGTTGCCGGTTCCATCCGGCCAGCCGGTGACACTTGAGGATGTTCTGGTCGATACCAACCCGGGCGAACTCTGGCTGCGGTTTCGGTTTGTCGCGCCCAAGATCGGCGATGAGGTGGGCGGTATCGGCTATGACGTGGCCGCGACCGACATGGAGCACCTGTGTCAGACTCTGGCCATTCCTTATGTTGAGCACCATCAACTCAGCCCGGCGCGGGTCGTGATCTCGCTGTCCGACCGCCCGGTGGAATTCGGCAACTCGTCTCCGGACGCGACGCAGTATTTTGAAGCCTACCGGTTGGACCAATCCGCATGTATCTGGGAGGGACTCTGAACATGATTTCCCGATCTCATGTCGTCGGAGCATTCCGAGAAACTGATGCGGCTTTGGAGATACGCATGACACATTCATCCCTGCGCGGGTGCCCGTCGCGGACCGGTTTTTTGAACGAGGTGCCAGCATGTTGAAGCACCGTGGATTCCCGGGACGGCTGCCGGGAACCGATTTCCAGTTCACGATCCGCCGGGCCAACCCCAAGGGCGTGACGCCATTGACCCGCCGTGAACGCTATCGGGACCGAAAAGCCGCGGACAAGCGTGCCGATACGGCATTCCTCGAAGCTTTGTGGGAGCATTTCGGGGATCAGCCTTTTGAACGCGGAAATTTGGACGCTGGCCGCCTCAGCTGGCTGTTTGGGCGCGAGGTCGTGCCGGCCGAGGATCCGTTCGATCCGGCCAGCTATGATGCGTGGCTGATGATCGACGTTGAGACCGCGCGGCAATCCTTCCCCGATATCTTCGGTGAGGAGGCATAGTTCGGCATGAGCCTTCAGCCAAATATCATGGGTTCATCTGCTTGGAGCGCGATCCGGCGGCGACCGGATATGCGGTCCAGTCGGCGCCCAGTGATGGCTGAAGTCTGTGCCGGAACCCGTTGCAAACCGGGCTCTTTCGGCACGAACCTGCGCGCCGTTTCCGGGAATGGGCAATTTCCAGCCGGAATTTCCGGCCGTGCAATTGATCCGTTGGCGGCCGCATTTTTGCTGTGCAAGGTGAACGGGCCGTGCGGCTCGACTTTGCCTGCGTCGCACATGCACCTACTATTCCGTACCCCTTCCTTCCGCGGGCAGGACCGTGTTTCCAACACAGACCTGCCCGCGCTTTTCTTTGCCCGAACTGCGGACCCAAGGCGGCAAAAACCTGCGCAAAGCCGTGTTTCACCCCGTTTGATATTGAATAACAAAGCCCGGTTCAGGCATTTGCTGTTCAATTCGACAAGAAACCAAAAGGGGCAGTATACATGCGAATCTCACGAGTTTTCCTTGCGCTCGCAACCTGTGGCGGGTTGGCAGCCTGCGGTGATTCAACCGGCGAACAGGCGCTGCTTGGCGGCGGTGTCGGGGCTGTCGGAGCTGCGGTTCTCAGCGCGGACCCGATCCTTGGGGCTGCGGTCGGCGCAGCCGGCAACGTGCTATATTGCAAGACGCAAAACAACTGTAACTGATACCGGTTTTCCGGGGCGCGCGCCGTCCCGGTCATCACTTGACGGAACGCCGTTGCGGGGCATCAGCCCGGCAGCGGCGTTCTCGTTTGTCCAGAACACAAAGACAGAGGACGTTCCATGTTCAACAAGATCCTGATCGCCAACCGAGGCGAGATTGCCTGCCGGGTCATCAAGACCGCTCGGAAAATGGGAATCGGTACTGTCGCCATCTACTCGGATGCCGACAAGCACGCGTTGCATGTGGAAATGGCCGACGAGGCTGTTCACATCGGCCCCCCGCCGGCGAACCAGTCCTATATCGTGATCGACAAGGTGATGGACGCCATCCGCCAGACGGGCGCGCAGGCGGTGCATCCGGGCTATGGCTTCCTGTCCGAAAACGCGAAATTCGCCGAAGCGCTTGAGGCCGAAGGCGTCGTGTTCGTGGGCCCCCCGAAAGGGGCGATCGAAGCCATGGGTGACAAGATCACCTCGAAGAAGATCGCGCAGGAGGCCGATGTCAGCACCGTTCCCGGATACATGGGCCTGATCGAGGATGCGGACGAGGCGGTGAAGATCAGCCAGCAGATCGGCTATCCGGTGATGATCAAGGCCAGCGCCGGCGGGGGCGGCAAAGGCATGCGCATCGCCTGGAACGACGAGGAGGCGCGCGAGGGTTTTCAAAGCTCGAAGAACGAGGCAGCGAATTCGTTCGGGGATGACCGGATCTTCATCGAGAAATTCGTGACGCAACCGCGCCACATCGAGATTCAGGTTCTGTGCGACACGCATGGCAACGGCATCTACCTGGGCGAGCGGGAATGCTCGATCCAGCGCCGCAACCAGAAAGTGGTGGAAGAGGCCCCGTCGCCCTTCCTCGACGAGGCGACCCGCCGCGCGATGGGCGAACAGGCCGTGGCGCTGGCCAAGGCCGTGGGCTATGCCAGCGCGGGCACGGTGGAATTCATCGTGGATGGCGACAAGAATTTCTACTTCCTGGAAATGAACACCCGCCTCCAGGTGGAACACCCGGTGACCGAGCTGATCACCGGTGTCGATCTGGTCGAACAGATGATCCGCGTCGCCGCAGGCGAGCCGCTGTCGATCACCCAGGACGACGTAAAGCTGACCGGCTGGGCGATCGAGAACCGGCTGTATGCCGAGGATCCTTATCGCAACTTCCTGCCCTCAATCGGGCGGCTGACCCGCTATCGTCCGCCGCAGGAGGTGGCCGCGGGGCCGCTGCTGGAAAACGGCAAATGGCAGGGCGATGCGCCTAGTGGCGAGACAGCCGTGCGCAACGATACCGGCGTCTATGAAGGCGGCGAGATCAGCATGTACTACGACCCGATGATCGCCAAGCTGTGCACCTGGGCGCCGACCCGCGAACAGGCGATCGAAGCGATGCGCGTGGCGCTGGACAGTTTCGAGGTCGAAGGCATCGGCCACAACCTGCCGTTCCTGTCGGCGGTGATGGATCATCCGAAATTCGTCAGTGGTGATATGACCACCGCCTTCATCGCCGAGGAATATCCCGATGGGTTCAACGGTGTCGAACTGCCCGAAGGCGACCTGCGCCGCATCGCAGCCTCGTGCGCGGCGATGCACAGGGTGGCCGAGATCCGCCGCACCCGTGTGTCGGGCCGGATGGACAATCACGAGCGAAAAGTCGGCAAGCGTTGGGTGGTCACGCTGCAGGGGCAGGAATATGCGGTGCAGGTGAACGCAGACCGCGACGGTGCCACGGTCAAGTTCGAGGACGGATCCGCCCTGCGCGTCAGCTCGGACTGGACGCCAGGTGACCAGTTGGCTGTTCTGGACGTGGTCGGCAGCCCGCTTGTGCTGAAGGTCGGCAAGATCTCGGGCGGGTTCCGCATCCGTAACCGGGGGGCGGATATGAAGGTGCATGTGCGCCGGCCGCGCGCTGCCGAACTGGCCAAGCTGATGCCCGAGAAACTCCCCCCAGACACCTCGAAGATGCTGCTGTGCCCGATGCCGGGTCTGATCGTGAAGATCGATGTCGAGGTCGGCCAAGAGGTGCAGGAAGGTCAGGCGCTGTGCACGGTCGAGGCGATGAAGATGGAGAACATCCTGCGTGCCGAGCGCCGAGGCGTTGTCTCCAAGATCAACGCCGGTCCGGGCGACAGCCTCGCCGTCGATGACGTGATCATGGAGTTCGAATAACGCCCATGTGCGCTTGCTCGGAAAATGTGAGTTTTGCCCGTGTTGCCGCCATCTGCACCGTCGGTGCAGATGATGCGGGCGTAGCAGACCCCCTCCGCCGGGCGGATTGCGGTCGTCAGCGCCGCTCGCGGACTTCGCGCTCGCGCAGGGGGGTCTTGTCGATGGACCGGCTGATCTCGCGCACGCTCCACGGCGTGGGTTTGCGCAGTTTCACCACCCCGTCCTTGTCGACGAAGACCATCGCGAACCCGCGCGGGCGCAGTTGCGTCCGGATCGGGGAGCGCGCCGAAGGGTCGGTGTCGGTCAGAACGATGACGTCCCGGTCACGCATCATGTCTTCGCCCTCCAGCAACATGTCGATCTGCTGTTGGAACCTGGGGTCGGCTGGCGTATCGGCGAACACTACTATGGGGCGGTGTGTCCACAGAAACTCGTTCAGATCGCTGTCTCCGGCTGGCCGGATATACGCGGTTTCATCCGGGGCCGCACCGTCGGCGGCGACGGCGGCCACAGGCAAAAAAGCTGACAAAACAAGGGCAAGCGTGCGGGTCATGTGGTCTCCTGTTCCTTTGAATATAGACCCAGTTGCCGCGAATGCGACCGCCGAAATGCGTGCGACTATCAAAAAAATGAATGATCGGATCTGCCGTGCGTCTGGTCGGCCCCTTCATACACATACCCAGCCCCTCGGCGTGCCATGCGGGCCCGCGACGGGAACAGACAAGAGGATTACGCTATGACCAACACGAAGGATTGGCGCGCCCTGGCCGAAAAGGAGCTGCGTGGGCGCCCTGTCGAAGACCTCTCCAAGACGACGCTGGAGGGGATCGAGGTCAAGCCGCTGTACACGCAGGACGACATCGAGAACCTGCCGCATATTGGGTCGTTGCCCGGCTTCGGGCCGTTCACACGCGGTGTGAAGGCAACCATGTATGCAGGGCGTCCGTGGACCATCCGCCAGTATGCGGGGTTTTCCACGGCTGAAGAATCGAATGCCTTCTACCGCCGCAACCTCGCGGCCGGTCAGCAGGGCGTTTCGGTCGCGTTCGATCTGGCCACGCACCGCGGCTATGACAGCGACCACCCGCGCGTGGTGGGTGATGTGGGTAAGGCCGGTGTGGCCATCGACAGCGTCGAGGACATGAAGATCCTGTTCGACGGCATCCCGCTGGATCAGGTCTCGGTCTCGATGACGATGAACGGTGCGGTGATTCCGATTCTGGCCAATTTCATCGTAACCGGCGAAGAGCAGGGCCACGACAAGTCGGTTCTGGCGGGCACCATTCAGAACGACATTCTGAAAGAGTTCATGGTGCGCAACACCTATATCTACCCGCCCGATCCTTCCATGCGGATCATCTCGGACATCATCGAATATACCTCGAACGAGATGCCCAAGTTCAACTCGATCTCGATCTCGGGCTACCACATGCAAGAGGCCGGGGCGAACCTGGTGCAGGAACTGGCCTATACCCTGGCCGACGGGCGCGAATATGTGCGCGCAGCCATCGACGCGGGAATGGACGTGGACAAGTTCGCTGGACGTCTGTCGTTCTTCTTTGCCATAGGCATGAACTTTTTCATGGAGATCGCCAAGCTGCGCGCCGCGCGTACGCTGTGGCACCGGGTGATGACCGAATTCGGGGCCAAGTCGGACCGCTCGAAGATGCTGCGCACCCACTGCCAGACTTCGGGCGTGTCGTTGCAGGAACAGGACCCCTACAACAACGTGATCCGCACGGCATATGAGGCAATGAGCGCGGTGCTGGGCGGTACACAGTCGCTGCATACCAACGCGCTGGACGAGGCGATTGCTCTGCCCACCGATTTCTCGGCCCGCATTGCCCGGAATACACAGTTGGTATTGCAGGAAGAAACCGGCGTTACCGATGTGGTCGATCCGTTGGCTGGCTCCTACTATGTGGAAAGCCTGACCAATGAGCTGGTCGAAAAAGCCTGGGCCCTGATGGAAGAGGTCGAGGAAATGGGCGGCATGACCAAGGCGGTTGCCAGCGGCATGCCCAAGCTGCGGATTGAGGAAAGCGCCGCGCGCCGTCAGGCCATGATCGACCGTGGCGAAGAAGTTATCGTTGGCGTCAACAAATACCGCAAGGAAAAGGAAGACCCGATCGAAATCCTCGAGGTCGACAACCAGGCCGTCCGCGAGGCGCAGATCGCCCGGCTGGAGCGCATCCGCGCGACCCGGGACGAGGCATCCTGTCAGGCTGCGTTGGACGAACTGACCCGGCGCGCGAAAGAGGGGGGCAACCTGCTGGAAGCCGCCGTCGAGGCCGCGCGTGCTCGCGCAACCGTAGGAGAGATCAGCATGGCAATGGAAAAGGAATTCGGCCGTCATCGGGCCGAAGTGAAAACGCTGGCTGGTGTCTATGGCGCAGCTTACGAAGGTGACGAGGGCTTTGCCGCCATCCAGAAATCGATCGAGGAATTCGCCGAGGAAGAGGGCCGCCGCCCGCGTCTTCTGGTGGTGAAGATGGGTCAGGACGGCCACGACCGCGGGGCCAAGGTGATCGCCACCGCCTTCGCCGACATCGGTTTCGACGTGGACGTCGGCCCGCTGTTCCAGACCCCGGCCGAGGCCGCGCAGGACGCGATCGACAACGACGTGCATGTTGTTGGCATTTCCAGCCAGGCGGCGGGCCACAAGACGCTGGCACCGCAACTGGTGGAAGAACTGAAGAAAGCCGGAGCCGAGGATATCATCGTGATTTGCGGTGGCGTCATCCCCCAGCAGGATTATCAGTTCCTGTACGATCATGGGGTCAAGGCCATCTTCGGGCCGGGGACCAACATCCCCGAGGCGGCGCAGGATATTCTGCGCCTGATCCGCGAGGTGCGCGCCTGAACTGTGACTTTGGGGGGCCTTCTGTCCCCTTGTGCGCGATGCCTGCAGCCTCGGGCATCGCTCGCTGGGATGTTTGGTGTCAGATGAAGAGCCCAAGTCAGGCTTTTCATGGTATCCGATGGCATGAGGTCGGTTTTGGACGCTGGAGGCGCAATTATGGAGCTTGATCATCTGGCGGTGGCCGCGTCGACCTTGGACGAGGCGGTCGCGCATGTAGAGCAGGCCTTGGGTATTCCGATGGTGCCCGGTGGCAAACATGGAAAATTCGGCACCTACAACAAGCTTTTGGGTCTGGACGAGGGCCTGTATCTTGAAGCGATCGCAATTGACCCGGACGCCGCCGATCCTGGGCGGCCACGTTGGTTTGATCTTGATCGTTTCTCGGGGCCGCCGAGGCTCAGCAACTGGGTCTGTCAGGTTTCGGATCTGCAGGCCTATGTCGATGGATTCTCAATCGACATAGGCGATATCCATGACCTTGATCGTGGTGCCTTGCGGTGGAAGATGGCGGTGCCGGGATCGGGGCGCTTGCCGTTCGACAACCTGTTTCCCGCCTTGATTCAATGGCAAGGTGACTTGCATCCGGCTGGCATGCTGCGGAGCAGTGGCTGCCACCTGCGGCGGCTGGTGGTCTATCACCCGGATGCGCTGGATTTGGCGCAATTGCTCGGCCCGCTCGACAAGGTTGTTTTCGATTCCGGGCCCGCAGCTCTACGGGCTGAATTTGAAACGCCGCACGGACCGCGGGTGCTGGAATGATCATTCGCCCGGCTCGGCCCCGGGATGCGGCTCAAATTGCAGAGATCACCAATACGATCATCCGCGGGACGCTGATCACGTTTACCACGACCGAGCGAAGCCCCGAAGAAATCGCGCGGGATATCGACGAGCGAGGGCTAGCGTTCCAAGTTGCCGAACTTGACGGCCGTGTCGTGGGATATGCGACTTACGGCAGTTTTCGCTCGGGTCCCGGATATGCGCACAGCCGGGAACACACCATCCTGCTGGCTCCTGAAGGCCGGGGGCGGGGCACGGGTCGCGCGCTGATCCGAGCCTTGGAGGAGGTAGCGCGATCGCAAGGCGTGCATGTTCTGGTCGCTGGAATCTCGGCCGAGAACCCGGGCGCGATTGCCTTTCATGCGGCGGTCGGTTTCCAGACGGTCGGCCGAATGCCGGAAGTTGGTCGTAAATGGGGGCGTTGGCTGGATCTTGTGCTGATGCAGAAAATTCTGGCTTCAGAATGAATGGTCGCACCTGACAGTCCGTACTCGGCGCGCTAGTGTGCGCCCATGTCGATCTGGTCCCGCATATCCGAAGCGCTGAGTGCGCTTGCCAAAGGTGAAAGCCTGACGGCCGTTTTTGAGAAGCTGCGCACGCCGCCCGAACGCTCGGTGGCCTTCGCGATTGCTGTCATCGCTTTGGGCGCAAAGATGGCCAAGGCGGACGGGCAGGTGACCCGCGACGAGGTGACCGCGTTTCGCGAGGTGTTTCGCATTCCGCCGGCGGAAGAGGCCGGCGCGGCGCGCGTGTTCAACATGGCCCGGACGGATGTGGCCGGGTATCAGGAATACGCACGCAAGATCGCGCGCATGTTTGCCGAAGACAGCACCACCCTGTGCGACCTCATGGAGGGGCTGTTTCATATCGCCATGGCGGACGGCTTCTATCACCCCAACGAAAACGAGTTTCTGGAGGATGTGGCGCGGATTTTCGGCCAGACAGATGCACAGTTCAAAGCCCTGCGTGCGCGCTTCGTTCCAGATGCGCCCAAGGATCCTTACACCGTTCTGGGCGTGACCCCTGACACTCCGCTACCCGAGATCCGAAAAATCTGGCGCAGGCTTGTACGTGATACACATCCCGATGCGATGATGGCCCGGGGTGTTCCCGAAGAAGCAATTCGCCTTGCCGAGAAAAAGATGATCGACATCAACCGCGCCTGGGATGAAATCAACGGCGCGCGGGTCTGAGACGATGCGTCTGGCGACCTACAATATCGAGTGGTTCGCCAATTTGTTCGACCGCAATGATGAACTGGTTGTCGATGACAGCTGGTCGGGGCGGCACAATGTCACCAAGGCTCAGCAGATCGAGGCCATTGCGACGGTGCTGACGGCCGTTGACGCCGACGCCATGCTGATCGTCGAGGCGCCGAATACGGGCAAATCGCAAAACACAGTGCGCGCCTTGCAGCATTTCGCCGAGACGTTCGATCTGCGTACATCCAATGCGATCATGGGTTTCGCCAACGATACGCATCAGGAGCTGGCGCTCTTGTATGATCCCGAGGCCCTGACCGCCCGGCACGACCCGAAAGGAGAGCAAGATGGCGGCCACGACCCCGATTATCTTCCACGCTTTGACCGCGAGTTTCGGATCGATCTGGACATTGACGCGACCGAGGATCTGGTGCGGTTTTCAAAACCACCCATGGAACTGGCGGTCCGCACCCGGGCCGGGTTCGAGTTCCGGTTGATCGGTGCACATCTGAAGTCCAAGGCTCCGCACGGAGCCCAATCACGCGACGAAGCCTTGCGCATCTCAATCGCCAACCGCCGCAAGCAGTTGGCTCAGGCCGTCTGGCTGTCGCGCCGTGTGCGCGCGCACATAGCCGCTGCTGAACCGGTGATCTTGCTGGGAGACTTGAATGACGGGCCGGGATTGGATGAATTCGAACATCTTTTCGGGCGGTCATCGGTGGAAATCCTTCTGGAAACCGGCCTGTACGATCCGCATCCCGCACAGGCACTTCGACCTCGGCCGGGTTGGATCCCATCGACCGCGCGCTTTGCCCGCCCGAAGGAAGGCCAATATCTTGAGGCGCTGCTGGACTACATCATGATCAGCGAGGATCTGAGGGTCCGCAATCCGGTCTGGCGCATTTGGCACCCGTTCCGGGACGAGCACTGCTGGACGGTGCCGGAATTGCGCGATGCCCTGGTTACGGCATCAGATCATTTTCCGGTGACGCTGGACATCGACATCTGACCCTTTCAACAACTGATCCCGCCCCTTATATTTCAGGTCATGAGACGATTGATGCTGATAGGTGCCACGGCCCTTATTGCCGCGCCGGCCGCGGCCCAGGACGAAGGCGGTAAGTCCCTGATGGAGCAGGGGGCCGAACTGTTCTTCGAGGGCTTGCGAAAGGAAATGGAGCCCGCCCTTGAGGACCTTCTGGGGCTTGCCGAGCAATTCGGCCCGGCCATGCAGTCCTTTATCGAGGAGATGGGCCCGGCCCTTGCCGAGATCGGCGGCAAGGTCAAGGATTGGAGCGCCTATGAGGCGCCCGAGATGCTGCCCAATGGCGACATTATCATCCGCAGGAAACCGGACGTTCCCGACCAGCCCGACGAGGTTGCCCCCAAAGAGGACGACGAAGGCGCAACGGATATCTAATCGTCCAGATCAGCCCTAGATTTTAACGATCGGGCGTGATTTCAGCGCGTTCGCCAGTGACTCGAACCTTGCCTCGGCCACTTCGTTGAACAAGGGGCTGAGCGATTTGGGCAGATAAAACTCGAGTTCGCGTTTCTTGGGGTAGAACCGCAACTTTCCGGTGGCCGCGTCGTTCTGCATCCAGAGCATTGCGCCAAAACGCATGGCCTTTCCCAGAATCTCGGCCTGCTTCTGGTCGCGCTCGTCCAGCAGTTCGTACAGAGGGGCGAACCGGTTGCCCTCTCGCTTGTTCCGGTACCGATGCTGCAGGGCAAGTCCAATGAACACACGTTCCGAGTGTTTCAAGCCGCCCAGGTTGGCGCGAGTCACATTGTCGAAGCAGACCTCGGCCCGATAATCGGGGTGGGCGCGCCAGCTGACATCGTGCAGCAGGCAGGCCGCCTTGATCAGCCGAACTCGGGCCGGAGGGGCGGACCGGAACAGTGGCATCACGAAATCATAAAGATGCGGTCCGAAACCGGGCAGGCGAGCGTCCTTTTGTTCCGAGAACCGGCAGGCCTCGATCAAAGGGTCGCAATCCCGCAGAATCTGGGGCATCTGCTCGTACAGCAGGCCCTCGCGGATACCATAGCTGGATATTGCGATGTCTTTGGGTTTGAAGGTGCGGATCAGCCGCGACAGCACGTCCATGGCGTAGGGAATCAGGGCCATCCGCGAGCTTGAGACCCCGGCCTGAGAGCGCAGGTGTTCGTGGTCGCTCTTTTCGATGAACTTGATCGTTTCGCGCACCTGCTTGGTGGTCATGCGGTATTCGTGCAGCACGTTCAGCGGATATCCGCGGCGCAGCATGTCCAACCTTGCAAAGGCTCGCCAGCTTCCGCCGACCAGGAACAGTCGGTCGCGCTGCGGCCCCATCTGGTCACGCAGCGCCTCGAGTGTTTCCTTGATGTGGGCCTTGCGGGCGCGGCGTCCGCCCTTGATATCCCGGAGTTTAAGCGGCCCCAGAGACGAGGACACGCACCGTCCGACCGATCCGCCGCCGATCTCTGCCAGCTCCATGGACGAACCGCCGATGTCGCAGATCAGGCCGTAGGCGCCGGGCCAGCCCAGCAGGACACCCTGTGCCGACAATCGGGCCTCTTCCTCGCCGTCGATGACCGAGATATGCAGCCCTGTCTCGGCCAGAACCTCCTGACAGAACTCCGGACCGTCTTCCGCCTCGCGCACGGCGGCGGTGGCCACAACGTGCAGTCCGGGAAGGCCGAGATCGCGGGACAGGTGTTCAAAGCGCCGCAGCGCCGCCAGCGCACGTACGCGACCGCGCGGGTTCAGCCTGCCGGTTTCCGACAGCCCGGCGCCAAGCTCGCACATGACTTTTTCGTTGTAGAAATATGCGGGAGACCGGGCCGCGCCGTCAAAGATAACCATCCGGACCGAGTTCGACCCGACATCCACCACGCCAACGCGCGAGAGATCGCGGATTCCCGGATGGTCGAACAGCGGTTTTCCGAATGGTCCCCAGTCCGGGATCCTTGCAGCGCTCTGTTCCATGATCTCCCCAACGTTGCCTCGCGCAGGATGCGAAATCGGACCTCACGGGTCAATCACCGGAAACCGCCGTGTCGATTTCGTTGTTCAGAACGCGCACGGCCAAGGTCCGTGTGATCTCGCGTTTTTCGGCCAGAGCGACCTGATCCAGTTGGGCCACCACGTCGGCTGCGGTTTCAAACCGGCGATCCATGTGCTTGACGAGGTAGGCGATGACGTCCGGCCCCGGGTTCAACTGTCGGTCGACGAACAGCTTGGCCAGAACCGCGCACAGCAAGGCATCATCGGGCGGATCAAGCGCCACATGATGGGCACCCTCGACCCGGCTTTGCAGATCGGCTAGCGGAAGTTCCCAGTATTTGGGAGCAAGGCGCCCGGTCATCAGCAAGGCATGCCCCTCGGCCAGAACCAGATTGTGCAGGTGAAACAGGGTTTTCTGCTGTTCGATATCCCCGGCGATCATGGGGATGTCCTCGACCGCCACGGGACCTTGCGCAAGTGCGGGAACATCTTCGTGTTTCAGATCAGCGGCCTGCACGATACGCCCGCCTGTCTCGGCTGCCCAGACATGCGCAAGATGGGTTTTACCTGATCCGGCCGGGCCGCTCAGGACCAGCTTATTGCCCGGCCATGAATTGGCCGAAATCATCGCGACGGCCAACGCATTCGCGGGGGATACGAAGAAATCCTCGCGCCCCAGCGCCGTCATCGCCGGAAGATCAAAGCTCAGCTGTTTGGCCATTCACTCGCTTTCCGGATCCAGCTCGTCACGCCCCGTGTACAGGCGGCTTGTCAGATATTGCGAAGTTCCGAAACGTGCAAGCACGCCCAAGGCCGCAGCGACCGGAACGGCGATCAGCATGCCGACAAACCCGAACAGCGCGCCAAAGACGGACAAGGCCAGAAGCAACCAGACCGGGTGAAGCCCGACCGAGTCACCAACCAGCTTGGGGGTCAGGAAATTGCCTTCGACGACCTGGCCGATGGCGAATATCCCGGCCACCAGCCCGATCGAAGCCCAGTCACCCCAGAATTGGAACAGCGCCAGGCCGATAGCCAGCGTGCCGCCGATCAATGCGCCCAGATAGGGAATGAAGGTGACCAACCCGGCGATGAAACCGACCACCAGGCCGAATTGTAGGCCGACGATCATCAAGGCAACTGCATAGTAGGTGCCCAGGATAAGGCAAACCGTACCCATGCCGCGCACGAACGAGGCAAGCACAGCGTCAATATCGGCCGCCAGTTTGCGGATCGTCGGCGCATGGTCCCGGGGCAGCAGATCGTTGATCCGGGCGATCATCCGGTCCCAATCCAACAAAAGGTAGACGGCCACGACGGGAACAATCACCAGAAGGACCACGATGTTCACCGCTGACCCGACCGAGGCCATGACCGTTTCGAGGATGTCGCCTGTTTTGCCCTTCAGCGTGTCGCCCATTGAAAGAAGGAACTGGTGGGTGTTCGATTCCCGATCCAGCAGCGACGGGAATTGCCGCTCGACGAAGGCTCGCAATTCCTGGAACAGGCTGGGCAGTACGTCCACCAGATCGATCAGCTGAGTGATTAGGGCCGGAACCACCATCAGGATCATCAAGGCAAAGGCAAGAATGCTGAAGACGGTAATGATCGCCGTCGCAGCCGCGCGGGAAAGCCCCATGTTCTCCAGCCGATCGGCTACGGGATCCAGGAAATAAGCCACTGCGCCGCCGATCACGAATGGCAGAAGAACGTCGCCCAGCAGCCACAACAGCAATATGAATATCGCAGCGGCGATGCCCCAATATCTGAATTGATCCCGAACCGGCAACGCCATCGCGGCCTCCTGACTGCGTCGTTGCCCTTGTTCTTGGCTGATGAAGGCCCGCGATGCAAGCGGTTCATGGATCAGTGTTTTTGTGTCTCAGTCGTGCAGAGTGCCCAGTTCCGGCGTGTCTTCGGCGGCGGTCTCGTCGGACCAGTTGGTGCGCCAGATCTCGGCGGACCAGTGACCGCAATGCACAGACGGGCGGTCAAATCCCGGCAGCGGCGGCAGCAGCGGAGAAACCACAACGTCGTGCCGTGGTACCGCGAAATAGGGAAAGGAGTAGCGCTCCTTTCCGGATCGGTTGACCACGCGGTGCGGGGTCGATTTCAGGCGCCCGCCGGACCAGAGCTCGAGCATGTCCCCGATGTTGACGACAAACCCACCGTTCGGGCAGTCGGGAGTGATCCAGCCGCCGTCCCGCGTCTGGACCTCCAGCCCACCCACCGGGTCGGGAGCGATGATGGTCAACGCGTCAGTGTCCTTGTGGGGGTGGATGCCATAGCCGCCTTCTTCCGGGGCCTGCGGCGGGTAGTGCAGCAAAGTCATGTTGGTCAAAGGGTCGCAGAACGCATCCCGCAGGCTGTCCGAAGGCAGCTCCAGCCCGGTCTCCAACGCGCCCAGCAAGCTGTCGGCCACCTGATCCAATCGCGCCCAGTATTCAAGGATGATGCCCTGCGCATCCGGTACCTCTGCGGGCCAGAGGTTGGGTCCGTACAGCGCGCAATCCCGGCGGATGGGCGCATCCTCGGCCACTTCGTGGTGCAGCTTGTAGCCCTCGTACTTGTCCGCATGTCCCGACCCGTCATTGGGCGTGAAGAACCCCATCGGGATATATCCGCGATAGTTCTCGCGGGTGATCGCCTGCTGCCATTTGCTGGCTTCGTCCACGTCGAAAACAGCGCGAACGCAAGCCCGGACCCGCTCGACCAGCTCTGACGGGATGCCGGTGCCGGTGATCGAAAGGAAACCTATCCTGGTGCACGCATCCATGACCTGCTGAACGGTTTTTCCGTGATCAGGGTGGTTCTCCTGCATCAAAGGCGCAATGTCGATCGTCGGGATGCGCTCCATCAGTGGATCCTCACGCCCTGTCTGTCCAATTCGGAATGAACCGGGGTCAGGTTCAATTCGGACAGCTCCTGATTGCTTTTCAGTGCGATGGCGGCCGCGATGCCGGCCCCTTGGCCCATCACCGCGCAGCAGGCCATGTTGCGTGTCGCCGCGTGGGCGATGCGGTCGGCCCCGTGAGACCGGCCAGCCACAAGCAGCCCACGCACCCCCTCGGGCAGCATCGAACGGTAGGGCACCTGCATGTAGCGCCCGGTGGTGGGCAGGATCAGGACGCCGTAACCGTCGATGAACTCGGGGTAGATCCCGATCGTGTCCTCGAACCGGCCCTGATGGCGCACGTCGTCTTCGGTCATGTTGTAGACCGCGTCGATCTTGCGGGTGTCACGGATGCCGATGGTCATGCCGAAGTTGCGCAGCCGTGCGTTTTCGCATCCGGGCATGAACCGGCGCAGAGCGTCAATCGCCAGCATGGTCTGGCGGCGGCCCTCGATCTCGCCCCTGGTCAGGCTGTCCGGGTCTGTTCCGTCGATCCCGGCCAAGTGGATCAGGTTCATGTAGGTCAGCTCGCCCGTGTCATGCATTGCGCCCCAGGTGCCCGCTATGGTGTTGAGATGCGCCGGGATCAGGCCTTGGTCGATGGCCTGCTGGAACGGCTTGTAGACGAAGGGCGAAAACATGTCGTCCTCTTTGCCGCTGGTTTCGATGTTCCATTCGCCGCCGCCGCCCCAGTCCTTGTAGGTCTGCGGGTCGGCCTTTACGCCCTCCATGAAGGCGCGCTTGTCGACCCCGGCCAGGTGAAACATGACCGAGGCCGCCATCATCTGTTCCGGCTCGGTCTTGTGGGTCGGGGCGCCGGCACGGTGGGCCACGTCGGCATCGCCGGTGGCGTCGATCACGATACGGGCAAGGATCGCCTCGCGCCCCGCCTTCGACTCGGTGATCACACCGGTGATCCGGTCGCCGTCCATGATTGGGGCCACGAACTGGCGATGCAGCATCGGGCGGACACCGGCCTCTTCCACCAACCGGTCAGCCACCAGCTTGAACCCCTCACTGTCCAACTCGTAGCTGAGCGATTGGCTTTCCGGGACCGCCGCGCCCATCTCCTTGGCGCGTTGCTCGAACTCCCATCCGATGCCGCCGGCCTCGATGGTCTTGTCGTGCCGGTACCAGGCAAAGCCCTCGACCCCGACGGCGGTGATATTGCCGCCCATGCAGCCGAAACGGTCCAGCAGAGCGACCTCGGCCCCGGCGCGCGCGGCCGCAAGCGCAGCGGCCAGCCCTGCCGGGCCAGAGCCCACCACCAGTACGTCAGTCTTGTGCACCACGGGGATGTCTCGGGCGGGTTCGCGGATGGTCTGCATCGGGGCCTCGTCTTCAGAAGTTTTCCCACTGTTTCGAGACCTGATTGGCGGGTCAATCAAAATTCCGACTGACCTGAGGTCGCAAATCCGCCATTGCCCGATTGCCCCCGGCGGGGCTTTCGCATAATCACGTGGCCGTGGAATTCTCACCTGCAAGGTAAAAACATGCGCCTCAGCCGTTACTTTCTGCCCGTACTCAAGGAAAACCCGTCCGAGGCCCAGATCGTCAGCCACCGGCTGATGCTGCGCGCCGGGATGATCAAGCAGGCTGCCGCCGGGATCTATTCGTGGCTGCCGCTGGGTTTCAAGGTGCTGCGCAAGCTGGAAAACATCGTGCACGAGGAGCAGATCCGCGCCGGGCACATCCCGATCCAGATGCCGATCCTGCAATCGGCCGATCTGTGGCGGGAATCCGGGCGCTATGATGATTACGGTCAGGAAATGCTGCGTATGCAGGACCGCCATGGCCGCGATATGCTCTATACCCCTACCGCCGAGGAACTGGTCACCGACATTTTCCGCGGTCACGTCAGCAGCTACAAGGACCTGCCGCTGACGCTCTACCAGATCCAGTGGAAGTTCCGCGACGAGATCCGCCCCCGTTTCGGCGTGATGCGCGGCCGCGAGTTCTACATGAAGGACGGCTACAATTTCGATCTGACGAAAGAGGACGCGCTGCACGCTTATAACCGCCACCTGGTCAGCTATCTGCGCACCTATGAGCGCATGGGCCTGCAGGCGATCCCGATGCGCGCCGACAGCGGTCCGATCGGCGGGGACGACACGCATGAATTCCTGGTGCTGGCCGATACCGGAGAATCCGAGGTGTTCTATGACAGCGCGGTCACTGACATCCGTCTGGGGCAGCGCGACATCGACTATGACGACAAGGCCCAGTGCCAGGCGATCATGGAGGAGTTCACGTCGCTCTACGCCCGAACGGATGAGACCCATGACGAGGCCCTGTTCCAGCAGGTGCCCGAGGAACGCCGCCGTAGCGCGCGTGGCATCGAGGTGGGTCAGATCTTCTATTTCGGCACCAAGTATTCCGAGCCGTTGGGCGCCACGGTACAAGGCCCCGACGGCAAGCAGGTTCCGGTGCACATGGGCAGCCACGGCATCGGCGTCAGCCGCCTGATCGGCGCGATCATCGAGGCCAGCCACGACGACAAGGGTATCATCTGGCCCGAGGGCGTGACCCCGTTCCACTGTGGCATCGTCAACCTGAAACAGGGCGATGACGAGGCCGACGCGGCCTGTGACAAGATCTACAAGGCGCTGACCGCGCTGGGGCTCGAGCCGCTCTATGACGACCGCAACGAGCGGGCAGGGGGCAAGTTCGCCACGATGGATCTGATCGGCCTGCCCTGGCGCATCACCGTCGGCCCGCGCGGGTTGAAGAACGGAGTGGTCGAGTTGACCAGCCGCCGCACCGGCGAAAGCGAAGAACTGAGCCCCGAGGCCGCCGTAACCCGCATTGCCGAGATCTATGAGCGCACCGTCTGAAACCGGTGACGCGCCGCTGATCTCGGTGATCACGGCAACTTGGAACCTGCTGTCCCAAGGGCGCCAGGACACATTTCGCCGCGTCATCGAATGCATGGCGCGGCAGAACTGCGACCGTTCCGAGCACATCATTCAGGACGGAGCATCAACGGACGGGACGGTCGAATTCATTCAGGACTTGATCGCCGACGCGCCGCGTACACGCCTGATCAGTGAACCGGACCAAGGCCTGTACGACGCGATGAACCGCGGCGTCGAAGCGGCACGCGGCGAATACGTTCTGTTCCTCAATTCCGACGACTCGTTGGCCGCGGATGATGTTCTGAACCGGGCAGCCGAGCGATTGACCGCGACCCGCCCCGACTATCTTTTTGGGTCAACCTTACACCGGTCCGCGGACGGCGGCGAAAAGATGGAAAAACGGATGTCGGTCAAAGCCATCCTTCAGCGGATGCCGTTTTGCCATAACTCTGTTTTTCTACGGCGGGATGTTTTTATGCAGTTGGGTGGCCATGACACCCAGTTTCGCATTGCTGGCGATTATGACCTGATGCTGCGGCTGGTTGCCGGTGGCTATCGCGGCGAAAGGATGGATGAACCTATTTCGCTGTTCTGGGACCGTGGCGAGACTAGCGACCAGCAAGCGACGGGACTGGACTATGCCAGAGTCTGGCAACGGTTCTTTGCCGACTATCGTGCGGCACAAGGCTTGGATCTGGGTGATTTCGCGGAGTTCTATCGCCGCGGGCATATGCCGGCAAACCTGCTCATCGAGGTGCTGAGGCGCCCGGAAACGCCACTGCCGATCCGGCGGGCCGCTAAACACGGCCTTGCCAAGTCTCTACGCCGGTCCGTCCAGTTCTGGCGGCGGTACTAGGACCCGCCCGTCGCCGGACGCGCGCGAAGCAGTTCACCATCCGCCCTGTCCCCTCGGGCGACTACGACGGGGCGGCCCATACGTCGGACCAGATCCTTCAATTCGATGTCCAAGAACCGCAACCCGCAAAGCCGTGTGCCCGTCGCCCGGTCCATCAGGCACATGCGCCCGCTTTGGAATGCCAGGCGATAGCCTTTTTCGCGAAGCGTGTCGGCAAGACCGGCCCAACTGGCCGCACCGGCAAACAGCGGTCGGATGACGGCCCGCAGCAACGCTGCGGTTTCGCAATCCATATCCTGAGATGTGATCGTCGTGGCTGGCGCACCAACCTTTTCAATTTCCTTTTCAATATTCATGAGCGACCCCCGCTCTTTAAAATGTATTCCCCCACAATCAGGGTGCCAAAATTTCTTAGAAGAAGCAAAATGCGAAACAAAGTTGCTGCGAAAATGTTGCTTTTCAAGTTCAGTTTGACGCCTGAACCTCACATTGACTTCATACCTGAAACAATAAAGGCCTGTCTGTGATGGGCTTCACAACCAGAGGTATAATCGTCTTTCGACAATCATCCATTGCTGGAATTTGCGCCCGACGGCTGATTCTGCGCCAACACGGAAAAGCGGATTTGGCGGCCGGTCGAGAAGCTGATACAGCGGCGCCAAGTGATTATGAAAGGCAACCCGACCGTGCTGAGTTTTGCCACGATAGTGTATTCCAAGGATTACCCGCTGCTGGAGTTGCAGGCGCGTTCCTTTGCGCGATTTGCTGATCCGGCCAAGGTTGCCTCCATCCATGTGGTTCTGAATGACGTCGACGAAACCGCATTGCGGGCGCGTATCGAGCCCATATTGGCGGCCTACGGTCCTTTGCAATCCAAGGTTCGGGTCGTCGGGGGCGATGACATTCTGCTTGGGGCAGGTCAATGCGCCCGGCGTTCACTGGGCGACCGGCTTCTGATTGAAGGACGGCACCGTATCCCTTTCGTGCGAAAGGGAGGCTGGCGCGGCAACAACGGATACCGCACGCAGCAGGTGCTCAAGCTGGGTGCCGCACGGATCGCCGAGGCGGAGCAGATAGTTATTCTGGACACCAAAAACCTGTTTCTGCGGTCTTTCACTGGCACAGAGTTCTTTTCGGATGGCGGAGCCGCCCGGCTTCCGTTCATTTCGGTCAACAGCGACTTTCACCGCAACTGGCTGCAGCAGAGCCTGGACGCATTGCAGGTCACTGTCTCGGACATTGAGGCGTTGAAGACCACGACGTTTTCGACGCCGTTCCCGGTGCGCAGGTCGTTGGTGCTGGAGGTGTTGGACGAGATCAACGAACGCTACGGTTCGGTGCAGTCGCTCTTCGGGTCGCGCCGGAGACCCTCGGAGTTCATGCTGCTGAATGCGTATTGCCTCCGGTCGGATCTGACTTTGCGCCCGTGGTTCGAGGACGCACCCAGCACCGCGCTGGGGCTTTGGCCGACCTATTCGCAACAGAAGCTGGAAGGCCTGATCGCCAGGATCGACGACCCGGAACTGTTGAGCCTTGGCCTGCACAACCGGGCGGTTTCCATGCTGACGCCTGAAACCCAAGATCGCTTGTTCGATGCCTTGGCGCGTCGGGGGATCAGTGATCGTGAGACGACCCAGTCTGTGCTGAATGCAACTGCGTCGCTGGCCGGTTGAACGGGCGCGCGCATCCAGAAGCGGCTTGACCATCCAGCCAAATCCCGAAAATGTCCCCACCACAGATTTGCCGGAGCAGGAATGGCCAGAACACCCCCTCCCTTTGCCGCATTCGAATGGAAGATCGCCTGGCGCTATCTGCGCGCCCGGCGTGCCGAGGGCGGTGTAAGCGTGATGACCTGGATCTCGTTGATCGGTATCACGCTTGCTGTTTTTGCGCTGATCGCCACGCTGGCGGTCCGGTCAGGGTTCCGGTCCGAATTCGTGGGCACCATTCTTGGGGCCAACGCTCATGTAACAGTCTACTCAGCCGGCGAACTGGACGCGCAAGGGCAGGTTGATCGCACCATCGTTGAATACGACGCCATGGCCGAACGTATCGCGCAGGTGCCGGGTGTTCAGCGCGCCGCTCCGCTGGTCAAGGGGCAGGTTCTGATCACCAACCGCGACCGCAGCAGCGGGGTCGAGGTGTTCGGTATCCGCCCCGACGACCTCTACAGCCTGCCCGGTATTGCCGAAAGCGATCAGGCCTACGGCGACCTGTCCCGGTTCGAGGAGGGGATCGCCATCGGCTCGGGCGTGGCCCGCGCCATCGGTGCAACGGTGGGAGATCGGGTCAAGCTGACCTCGCCCAACGGGGTCAAGACCGCCTTTGGCACCTCGCCCCGCGTGAATGCTTATGAAGTCGTCTACGTGTTTTCGGCCGGGCGCTATGACATCGACCGCACCCGCGTCTACATGCCGTTTTCCGAGGCGCAGGGCTTTTTCAACCGCGAAGGTGTCGCCGACGAGATCGAGGTGATGGTCGATCGCCCCGAGGACCTGAACCCGATCCTGATCCCCATCCTTGAGGCGGCGGGTGAACGGTCGCAGATCTGGACATGGCAGGACGCATCAGGCGGCTTTCTGCGCGCGCTCGAGGTTGAGGACAACGTGATGTTCATCATCCTGTCGATCCTCGTGCTGATCGCCGCTATGAACATCGTGTCGGGCCTGATCATGCTGGTCAAGAACAAGGGGCGCGACATCGGTATTCTGCGCACCATCGGCCTCAGCGAGGGGTCGATCCTGCGGGTGTTTTTCATCTGCGGGGCGTTCACCGGGATCATCGGCACCGCAATGGGCGTCATCCTGGGGTGTCTGTTCGCACTCTATATCGACCCGATCTTCTCTTTCGTGAACTACGTGATGGGCGGCGGTGTCTGGGATCCGGCGATCCGAGGCATCTATGCCTTGCCGGCCGAGCTGCACCTGTCGGACGTGCTAAAGGCGGTTGGGCTGTCGCTGGGCCTGTCCTTCTTCGTCACCTATTTCCCGGCCCGCCGCGCGGCGCGGCTGAACCCGGTCGAGGCGCTGCGCTATGAATGATGTCACCTTGCGTCTGTCCGGCTTGAGGAAAACTTATCTGAAAGGCACACCCGCCGAGGTGCAGGTTCTGCGCGGCGCCGATCTGGAACTGCGCGCGGGCGAGGCAGTGGCGCTTGTGGCGCCTTCGGGGGCGGGCAAGTCGACCCTTCTGCACATCGCCGGTCTGCTGGATACGCCGGATTCCGGGACGGTCGAAATCGGCGGCCAGGATGCTACCGGAAAGGGCGACCGCACCCGCACCGCGATGCGTCGGCGGGATGTGGGTTTTGTCTATCAGTTCCATCACCTGCTGCCGGAATTCACCGCGCTGGAAAATGTCGTGCTTCCGCAACTGGCCAACGGCGTGTCCGACAGAGCGGCCAAGGCCCGCGCGATGGATCTGCTGGGGCGTGTCGGCGTTGCCGACCGTGCCGACCACCGCCCGGCGGCCCTGTCTGGGGGCGAGCAGCAGCGGGTGGCGTTCTGCCGGGCCTTGGCCAATGAACCGCGTGTCCTGCTGGCAGACGAGCCAACAGGGAATCTGGACCCGGGTACCTCGGATCAGGTCTTTGCCGCGCTGATGGATCTGGTGCGCGAGTCCGGCCTGTCGGCGTTGATCGCCACGCACAACCTTGACCTGGCGGCGCGGATGGACCGGATGCTGCGGCTGGACGGGGGTGTCCTCAGGCCAGCTGAGTGATCGCCACGCCCACGGCCATCACCGCGATCCCGCCGGCGCGCATCAGGGTCAGCGGGGTGACCTGCGCACCAAAAAGGCCGAAATGGTCGATGGCCGCGGTGCTGATCAACTGCCCCAACAGCACGAAGAACACCGCGTTGCCGACGCCGAAATGTGGTGCGACGTGGGTAATGGATAACACGTAGAAGGCAATCAGAACCCCACCCAACAGCAGATGTTTCGGGGTCTGCGCAACCTTTGCCAAAGCTTGTGTTCCGGGGAACAGCAGCATCACCAGCGCCGAAGACCCAAGCGCCACGGCAAACAGTATGACCGCAGCGGTGGTGGGGGAGCCGATCAGTTTTCCGAGCGCCGCATTCAGCGCGGCGAGAATCGGAACTCCGATCCCGGCGGCGAGCATGATCGCTGCATAATGTGTCATGGCCCGAACCCCTTAGCCGATTTCGTTGATCTGGATCATTGCGGGTCGGGACGGTTCGGGCAACCCTGCTTTTGGCGTTAGAACGGAGGAACGCAATGAAACTGTTGACGTTTACGGCATTGGCTATGGCCAGTACGATAGCCGCCACAGGCGCTGCAGCCCAGGATGCCGAAGCCGGAGAGCAGCTTTACCTGCACCATTGCGCCACCTGTCATGGACTGGATGCGACTGGACATGGACCAATGGCCGGCGTGCTGTTGATCCAACCGACCAATCTGAAGACGCTTGGGGACGCGGGCGGAAAATTTCCGACCGCGCGTGTGGTGCAGCGGATAGACGGCCGCGATCCTCTGGTCAGCCATGGCAGCCCGATGCCGGTCTACGGGCCGTATTTCGAAGGGCAGGACACCGCCATCAAGACAGATGCCGGACAGCCGATCCTGACCAGCAAGCCGATTGCCGATCTGGTCGCGTATCTAAAGACCTTGCAGGGCAAGTGAACCTCAGCGGCAGATGCCTTCCACCTTGGCGCCGCTCCAAGGGATGACCACGTCGCTTTCTCGCCGGGCACCCGGCAGTTTTGCCGGGTCAAAATGCTTGGCCAGCATGTCATGCAAACGCTGGGTCCGCGGGGCGTCCGGATCCAATGCGCGGCAGCAGACATATTCCTCGACGATGGCGCCCTGCTGCTCAAACCCGTAGTCCAGAAAATCGGCCGAGTTATCCAGATCGAACAGGTAAGGATCCTTGCGGCCACCATGTTCGGCGGCCGCCCGCAACGGGTGATAGCCGGTGGTTTTACGGTTCTGCCATTGCCAGACATGGGTCAGTTCATGGGCAAAGATCATGGCGGCCACCAGGTTCATCTGGTCGGGGTACCGCGCCATGTAGTCGTCAAGATACCAGTCCTTGGTGAAGTATACCCGGTTGAACAGCGCGATCGCCGCCGGTTTTCCGGTTACGATCTCGTCCTTGACCGGCGGCAGGATGCGCTCGCGGCAAGCCAGCCTCGGTCTGGCCTTTCGTTCGTAGGTTATGGAGGCGACCGGCGCGCCCTCGACCAGCCGAACCCGGTCAAGATCCAGCGTTTCGCCCTGCACCTTGCTTGCAAAGGCGCGCTCGTTCTCGGTCAGAGGGCGACCGCAGGACAGCAAGGCAAGAAACAGCAGGATCGAAATCAACCGGACCATGAACAAACCCTAGCCCGCTGTGGTTCGGTCGCAAGCGATTCTAGAGGCTCATCGCAAGCACCCGGCTGATTTCGGTCAACGACCTGCCGGATTGATGCATCCAAGTGTTGAAGGCGTCCTGCACCGCAGTCATCGCTTTCCTGGAGGTGGCTGGCTTGTCTATGACGCCTTCGACGATCAAACGGGCGGTTACGTCGCGTGACAGGATAAAGCTGTCTCGCCCGGCAAAGCGCATCGCATACTGGGCTGAAGCCCCGCCCAACCGAGACCCACGTTTTGCGAGCATGTCCAAAAGTCCGACATAGTCGGTCGATGGCCAGCCGCCCAACACTTTGCCGACACCGCCTTCCGTCCGGAGTTCCAGAAGAAACGCTGCGTTGTCGCGCACGGTGGCGATCTTGGTGCCGTTGCGCACGATGCGCGTGTCCTGCAACAGCGCGTCGAATTTCTCATCATCCATGAAGGCGCAGCGCCCGACGTCGAACCCGTCAAAGGCCGTCTCGAAACCGTCCCATTTCGCCTCGATGACCTTCCAATTGAAGCCAGCCTGAAAGATGCACTTTGTGATTGTCGAAAGCCACCGATCCTCTGGCAGGGCGGCCAATTCCTCGGCGGACTTCGGCTTGGACAGTTTGTCTTCAAGCGCGCGCGGTCCGCCGTGCCGGTCGGCCGCCAGCCCATAGATCTCATCGAAATGGTGCATCGCAAAGCTCCCTTCGCCTTAAGTGTTGCCAATTTGTTCCGGCCAATGCAAGGGCGGCGGCCAAGCACGGTCTGCCATTTGGGCAAAACAGTCGGAAAATCAGGAATTTGCCCCATCGTCACAAGAAATACTCGACAAACGACCCCAATTGGGTTTGTGATTGACTCGTCAATCAATGTCCGGTCCGCGAAACCTCGGGCAAGCCGCCCTGTGACACGAGGGCGCGAGAGGAATGAAATGCGGTACCGAGGCCGTTTATTGGGAATGACGCGAACTGTTCGCTTTCCTTTTTCGGCCAAATTTGTGCATGTTGCGACATGGTATTGTCGTTAGACAAGTCAGCCGGCGGGCATGTTTCCGCCGGGGTGGGCAAAACAAAGAAACAGGGAGAAAATCCATGAAAAAACTGAATGTAAGCCTTCTGGCGATCATGGTCGCCGGCGCCGCGCACGCGGCTGACATGGGCGCGGTGGACGAGCCGATTAAACTGGCGATCAACGAGTGGACGGGCCAGCACGTCACCACGCATGTCGCCGCAGAGATGCTCAAGGCCGCCGGTTACCAGGTTGAATTCGTCACCGCGGGCATGTTGAACCAGTTCCAGGCGCTGGCCGACGGAGACATCGACGCCACGCTCGAGATCTGGTCGTCGAACGTGTCGGACGAATACGCCAAGAAAATCGAAGAGGGCACCGTGGTCGAAATCGGCGACCTTGGCCTCGATGCCAAGGAAGGCATCGCATATCCGGCCCATGTTGCCGACCTGTGCCCGGGTCTGCCCGCGTGGGAAGCGCTGAAGGACTGCGCGCAGAATTTTGCGACGGCGGAGACCCTGCCGATGGGACGTCTGGTCGACTATCCGGCTGACTGGGGTACGCCCGGGGCAGACCGCATGGTGGGGCTTGAACTGCCGTTCAAGGCTATTCCTGCCGGGTCCGAGGGCGCGCTGATCGCCGAACTCCGCGCTTCGACCGACCGCAAGTCGCCCCTGCTGATCACCTTCTGGCAGCCGCATTGGGCAATGTCGGCCTATGATGTAAAATTCGTTGAGTTGCCGCCGGGTGAAGACGCCTGCTTCAACGATCCGGCCTGGGGGCCGAACCCCAATGCCGTCAACGACTGCGATTTCTCGCCCTCGCGCATCTTCAAAGCCGGGTGGAGCGGTCTGGCGGACAAGTGGCCTGCCGCGTATGAAATCCTGAGCAACTATCAACTGGCGGTCGAAGACCAGCAGCCGATGATGGGTGCGATCGACGTTGACGGCGGCAAGGTCGAAGAGGTTGTCGCGGCCTGGATGGCGGACAACGAAGACAAGTGGCGTCCGGTCGTGGACGCGGCAACGAAGTGAGCCACCTAAGTGACTGACGCGAATACGCCAGCCATTGCCTGCCAGTCTCTCTGGCAGGTTTTTGGCCAAGGCGCAGAAAAGGCCCTGACCGACGCGTTGTCTCGGTCAGGGAACGACGCCGACAAGGCCGCTGCCGATTTGCGCGAACAGGGGTTCATCCCGGCTGTTCAGGATGCAAATTTCGAAGTCCGCGATGGTGAATTGTTCGTCATCATGGGGCTGTCGGGGTCCGGCAAGTCGACCCTGATCCGTTGCATCTCGCAGCTGTTGCCCGGAACGGGTGGCGAGATCCGCATCGACGGCGACAACGTGATGGGTGCCCCAAAGAAGCAGCTGACCGAACTGCGCCGCAAGAAACTGGGCATGGTGTTCCAGCATTTCGGACTGTTTCCGCACATGACGGTGGCGGAAAACGTGGCTTATCCGCTGCGCGTGCAGGGGGTGGGGCGCAAAGAACGTCTGGCCCGCGCGCAGGAAGTCATTTCTTTGGTGGGGCTTGAGGGCCGCGAGGACAGCTTTCCCCGGCAATTGTCGGGCGGTCAGCGTCAGCGCGTGGGCATCGCCCGGTCTTTGGCAGTGAACCCCGACATCTGGTTCTTGGACGAGCCGTTCTCGGCCTTGGATCCGTTGATCCGGCGGCAGCTGCAGGACGAATTCCTGCGCATTCAGGCGACGCTAAAGAAGTCCATCGTCTTCATCACGCATGATATTCAAGAAGCGCTAAAGCTGGCGGACCGCATCGCAATCATGCGGGACGGCAAGATTGTGCAGATCGGCACGCCGACGGATATCGTTCTACGCCCCGTCGACGACTATGTGCGCGAGTTCTCAAAGGACGTGGCCAAGGGTCAGCACGCCAAAGTCGCCTCGGTCATGCAAGCAGGCGAGGCCGAGCGCGGTCCCGATGACCCGGGCCTGACAACAAAGATGACATTGGACGCGGCGCTGGCGCGCTGTATGGCATTGTACGAGCCCGTGCCGGTGCATGACGAAACCGGCGCGATCGTCGGCACCGTGCACCCCTCGGATCTGGCCGCGGCCTTGCAGGTGGATGACGCATGACCGTCGTCGCTGATGTTCCAAGGCCCACTTGGATGCACCTGACAGCCGGAGCGCAGGCGGCCCTGATCACGCTGATCGTGGGCGCGCTGTGTCTGGCGCTTGAGCCGCACGCGCCCTGGCTCGTCAAATGGCCTGCGTCATGGGAGGTGCCGGCCACACAGTGGGTGGGAACCTTCCTCGACTGGTTTCTGAACGCGATAAAACCGGCGGCCCGGCTGTTTTCCGACCTGATGGCCCATCCGATGGACTGGGCCAACTTCGTGTTGGGCAATACGCCCTGGCCGATCCTGATCGGGCTGGTGACGGCACTCGGTTGGTATCTGGGCGGACTGCCCATGGCGGCGCTGGGCTTTCTGGGCCTCAGCTTCGTGCTGGCCTCGGGTTATTGGGCCGAGAGCATGAACACCTTGGCTCTGGTGGCCGTTTCGGTCCCGGTTGCGCTGATCGTCGGCGGAGCGATCGGCATTCTGGCCAACGAGGTGCCGCGGGTGAAATCGGCCGTTCAGGCAGTATTGGACATCATGCAGACGGTGCCGACCTTTGCCTATCTGACCCCGCTGTTGCTGCTGTTCGGGTTTGGCCCTGTGGTGGGGCTGATTGCCTCGGCCATCTATGCGGCGCCGCCGATGGCGCGCAACGTGATGCTGGGCTTGGAGCGGGTGGAGCCCGAGATCAAGGAAGCCGCCATCATGTCGGGCGGCACCCGGTTCCAGCAGCTGTTCCAGGTGGAAATCCCGGCGGCGGCGACACAGATCATGGTGGGTGTGAACCAGTGCCTGATGGCGGCCCTGTCGATGGTGATCATCGCCGCGGTCATCGGCGGGTTCAACGACATCGGCTGGGAGGTCCTGCTGACCATGCGCAAGGCGCAGTTCGGTGAATCGCTGCTGGCCGGCATGGTGATCGTGGTCTTTGCCGTGGTGATCGACCGCATGAGCGGCACGCTCGCCACTGAACGCAAACGCCACGACAACCGCGTCGTCTGGGCGGTTCTCGGCTTTGCGGTCTTGTTCACGCTGCTGTTCTGGGCGCGGCTGCCCAACCCGTCCGAACTGACACTACTGGATCCGGTCGCGCAGGCGGTGGACAGCGGCCTCACCACCTTTACCCAGAATAACGGGCCGTGGCTGGATTCGCTCAAGAACAACTCGATGTTCTATGTGCTGCTGCCGCTGCGGATTGGTCTGAGCCAGGCGGTTCTGCCTTTCACTTGGGGGTTCCAGTGGACCCCGGCCATGAGCTTTGGCCTGTTCGCCGCCGGTGCGGTGATCGCCTTGCTGATGGCTTGGCGCGGGCACCTGACCGGTGGACTGGTCACGCTGATCCTGATCGGCATGCTCGAGACCGGCATCGCGAACCTGCCATGGCCCTTCGTGCTGACCGGCGCGGCGGCGCTGGGCTGGGTGGCAGGCGGTTGGCGTCTGGCGGCGTTATCTGTGGCGCTGCTGAGCACGATCCTGATCTCGGGCCTGTGGGAGAGGGCGCTGCTGTCGCTCTATCTCAGCGGTGCGGCGGTGTTCTTCTGCGCCGTTGTCGGCGGGCTGATCGGCCTCGCCAGCGCGGTCTGGTCGCCGGTCTGGAAGATCGTGCGCCCGATCTGCGACATGCTGCAGACAATTCCCCTGTTCGTGTTCCTTATCCCAGTGCTGATGGTGTTCCAGATCGGCGAGTTCTCGGCCTTTCTGGCGATCTGCGCCTATGCGATCGTGCCGATGATCCGCTACACCCGTCACGGGCTGGTCAACACCCCGGACGAGATGATGGAGGCCGCGATCTCAAGCGGCGCGACCGAGTGGCAGATCATGCGCGACGTGCGTGCGCCCTATGCTGCGCCCACGATCCTTCTGGGGCTGAACCAGACGATCCTCTATGCCTTTGCGATGCTGGTGATCGCGGCGCTGATCGGCACGACCGGTCTGGGCCAGTCGATCTATCTGGCGCTGGGGCAGGCGGATGTGGGGCTGGGCATTTCGGCCGGGGCGGCGATGGCCATTCTGGCGCTGATCGCCGACCGCATGGTTCAGGGCTTTGCCGAGGAACGCCGCAAGGCGCTGGGCCTGTAACGTTGGATCGGGGGCGGAGCAGCTGCCCCCGACCACACTTGATTTCGGACAAGGACCGGGGCCGTTTCCCCCGGTATCTCGGGCGCAAAACAGGCGGAGATGACCATGGCCGGTTGGGGCGCTTTTGTTGCGGCACTTCTAATCTTTCTGCTCAGCCACGCCATTCCGGCGCGTCCGGCAGTGCGTGGGCGGCTGATCGGGTTGATGGGACGCGGGCCCTATTTCGCGGTCTATTCGGCGCTGTCGCTGGCGGTTCTGGCCTGGCTGATCGTAGCCGCGGCCAACGCGCCCTATGTCGAGGTCATCCCGCCGCTGGCGATCCTGCGCTGGGTGCCGCTGCTGGTGATGCCCGTCGTCTGCTGGCTGGCGGTGGCCGGGCTGGCGGCGACCAACCCGTTTTCCTTCGGAGGACTGGGACGCCGCCCGTTCAACCCCGAGCAGCCCGGCATCCTGCGCACCTCCCGCCACCCGATCCTGCTGGCGATGATGCTGTGGGCGCTGGCGCATCTGCTGACCAATGGCAGCCTGGCGCATGTGGTTCTGTTCGGCCTGTTCGCGGGTTTCGCATGGATGGGCATGGCCCTGATCGACAGACGCAAGGCGCGCGAGATGGGGTCCGATTGGCCCCGCCTGTCGCGCAACACCGCACGCCTGTCGCTGCGGCTGCCACGTCCATGGCCGCGGCCCTGGGTCTGGTTGGTGGCGGGGCTGGCCTATGCCGCGCTGTTGCACCTGCACGCGCCGGTGATCGGAGTGTCTCCGCTGCCTTGATGCCGGTGCTGGAAGGGGCGCCCCATGCGTGCTAATTGAAATGACAAGATGAAACCCAGAAAGGTCTGCTGATGCACCTGGCCTATGTCACCACCAACGATCGCGGCGCAACCGACCGCCTGCTGAGCGCGGTAGCCGAACGCCTGCTGGCCAAGGGCGCCCGTCTGGCCGGTGTGGTTCAGACCAACACAGAATGCGCCGACAGCAGCAAATGCGACATGGACCTGCGCGTGCTGCCGGATGGCGAAACCATCCGCATCTCGCAATCGCTGGGCAGCCAGTCGCGCGGGTGCCGGTTGGACCCGGCTGCGTTGGAGCAGGCGGTTGGCTATGTGACGGCATCTTTGGCCGACCGTCCGCAATTGCTGATCGTCAACAAGTTCGGCAAGCACGAGGCCGATGGCCGCGGGTTCCGCCCCGTCATCGCCGAGGCTCTGGCGCTCGATGTCCCGGTGCTGGTCGGGGTCAACGGCCTGAACCGTGACAAGTTCGTGGATTTCACCGATGGTGCGGCGCAGGCGCTTGAGCCCCGTCTGGACGCCATCGAGGCCTGGTTCGACAGCGTCGCCAAGCTGCGGCCTGCGGCCGAATAACAGCTTTCCCGACGTAACGTCCTGAAAACTGGGCTTGTTCCCTATCGCCCCGGCTGCAATCCTCTGCCCCGGATGGGAGGAGGATCAGCCATGTGGCAGAACTGGGCAGGCAACCAGACCAGCCAAATACGGCCCAAGCGGCCGATCACGTTCGAGGACCTGCAGCAGCTGATCGCCTCGGCCGAAACCCTGCGTCCAGTCGGGGCAGGGCATTCCTTCACCCCGCTCGTTCCGGGGGCGCAACACATCATTGACCTGACCGCCTTGGACCTGCCTGCCGTGACGCAGATCGGAGGCGGGCGGGCCTGGATCAACGCCAATGCCCGGCTGCGCGATCTGTCGCTGGCGCTGGCCGAGCATGGCATGGCCTTCCGCAATCTGGGTGATATCAACGTGCAGACTCTGGCCGGCGCGGCGGCCACGGCGACCCATGGCACCGGGCGTACCCTGCCGTGCCTGTCTGCCGAGATCACCGCAGCCCGGCTGATCGGCGCTGACGGACAGACCCTGACCACCGACGACATTCCACTGAACATGGTGCAGGTCTCGCTGGGTCTGCTGGGCATCGTGACCGAGGCGCAGATCAACGTCGTGCCGAAATACAACCTGCGCCGCCGGGTGCGTCTGTCAGACTTGCGAGGCACACTGGAGCGCATGCACCAGCATTGGGACGAGAACCGGAATTTCGAATTCTTCTACATCCCCTTCACCGGCAAGACCGTAGAAATCCGGCATGACATAACCGACGCGCCCGAGACTCGCGCGCCGCGCGATCTGGACATGATCGCCGTCAAGGTTCTGAAGCTGGCGCGCAATGCGGGTCGGCTCAGCCCCGGTTTGCGGCGCGCCCTGCTGCGTCTGCTGACCTTGGCCCAGTCCGACGAGGATTACGTCGGCGAAAGCTGGCGCGTTCTGTGCAGCGACCGGCATATCCGGTTCAAGGAAATGGAATACCACCTGCCGCCGGAAAACGCCCGGGACGTGCTGTCCGATCTGATCCGGCGGTTGGAGCGTGACCATGCCGACATCTATTTCCCCATCGAGGTGCGCCAGACCGCAGGCGACGACGCATGCCTATCACCGTTCCAAGGTGGCCCGCGCGTGTCGGTTGCCATCCACACCGATGCGAAGGAAGGCCAACTGCGCTATTTCGAGGCGATGGAGCCGCTGTTCCTGCAGGCCGGCGGCCGGCCCCATTGGGGCAAGTTGCACAGCCTGACCTATTCCGATCTGTCGCGCCTTTATCCCGATTTCGATTCATTCTGCGCATTGCGCGAAAAGCTGGACCCAACGGACAAGTTCCTGACACCCGCGCTGGCCCGGATGTTCCGCCCATGACTGCAGAGTATCTTGAACATCTCGCCCAAGCGCTGCGCGATCATGGTGTCGACCGGCCGGTTGCCGTCGTCGATATGGACCGGGTCGAGGCGAATTGCGACGCTGCCCGTGCGGGGCTGGGCCACGGCCTGCAGGCCCGGTTGGTGGCCAAGTCTCTGCCGTGTCTGCCTCTGCTGGACCATATCCGCAGCCGGCTTCCGACATCGGGCTTGATGAGCTTTTCCGAACCCATGCTGTCGGCCCTGCTGGCCGCCGAGCCGGACACCGATCACCTGCTGGGCAAACCGCTGCCGGTGACGGCCGCCCGGCGGATTCTTGAGACGCATCCCGACGCCGCCCGGAGGGTGCAGTGGCTGATCGACACGCCACAGCGGCTGGACGCGTATCTGTCGCTGGCCGCTGACTCGGACCAAACCCTGCGCCTGTCGCTCGAGATCGACGTGGGCCTGCACCGCGGCGGCTTGACCGCCGATCAGGTCGCAGGCGTCGCGGCACGGATTGCGGATCATGCCCATGCCGCGCTGTCGGGCGTGATGGGGTACGAGGTGCATCTGGCCAAACTGCCTAGGCCGCTCCGACGCCGCGCGCGGCGAGCCAGTGCCAAAGCCTTTGGGCAAGCGGTCGCTGCGCTGGGGCAGGGGACTCAGGGGCTGTGCCTGAACACCGGTGGCAGCCTTACCTTTCAGGACCCGGCCACGCGAGCCCCGGCGACCGAGGTTGCCTTTGGGTCGGTTCTGGTGAAACCCTCGGATTTCGACCATGCATCGACCAAGGCGTTTTTGCCCGCGCTGTTCTTGGCCACACCGATCCTCAAGGTCATGCCGCACAACCCGGTGCCAGGGATCGACCTGCCCGGACTGCGCCGGACCAACCTTGCCATTTCCGGTGGGCATTACTTGGCCAGCCCCGTCTGGCCCGACGGGTTCGGCTATTCCGGCGTATTCGGGCGTTCAAGCAATCAAGAGGTTTGGGTGGGTCCCAAAACAACCAAGGCGCAGCCCGGCGATATCGCCTTGCTGCGCCCCAGTCAGAGTGAAGCGGTTCTGAACCAGTTCGGCACGGTTCTGGCCTTGCGGCAGGGGCGGGTCGTGGCCGAATGGGCCTGCCTGCCCAACTGACGCGGGTCAGATCGCCAGATATTCCTCGCGCAGCTGGGTGTTTTCCAGCACCTCGTCGGCGGTGCCGTCAAACACGATGCAGCCGGTGTCCAGAATGATTGCCCGGTCGGCCAGTTGCAGCGCTCGCACTGCGTTCTGTTCGACGATGATGGTGGTCATGCCCTGTTGCTTGATGTGGATCAGCGTCTTTTCGATCTCGTCCACGATCACCGGGGCCAGCCCCTCGTAGGGTTCGTCCAGCAGCAGCACCTTGATATCCCGGGCCAGCGCGCGGGCGATCGACAGCATCTGCTGTTCGCCGCCCGAAAGGGTCACGCCCTCCTGCTTGCGCCGTTCGCCCAGACGCGGGAACAGCTCGTAGATCCGTTCCAGCGACCAGCCGATCGGGGGGGCGATCTGGGCCAGCTGCAGGTTCTCCTCGACCGTCAGACCGGGGATGATCCGCCGATCCTCGGGCACAAGACCCAGCCCTGCGGCGGCGGCCTCGTAGCTGGTCATGTTGTGCAGCGGCTTGTGGTCCAGCCAGATCTCTCCGTGCCGCACCTCGGGGTCGCTCACCCGCGCGATTGAGCGCAGGGTCGAAGTCTTGCCGGCCCCGTTGCGCCCCAGCAGGGCTAGGATCTCGCCCTCGTGGACGTTGAAGCTGACGCCTTGGACGATGTAGCTTTCGCCATAGTACGAATGCATGTCCCACACCGACAGGAACGCGGGCGCGGTGCTGGCCATGTTGGCGTTTTTCGAAAAGTCAGGTTTCTCGTTCATAGCTTTTCCTCACGCCGCCTCGCCCAGATAGGCCTCTCGGACCTTGGGGTTTCCGCGGATGTTTTCGGGGGTGTCCTCGACCAGCGGCGTGCCCTGCGCCAGAACGGTGATCCGCTCGGCCAGGCTGAACACCACATGCATGTCGTGTTCGATGATCGCGATGGTGATGTCGCGCTCATCCTTGATCTGTTTCAGCAGGTCGATGGTGTTGTTGGTGTCGGCCCGAGCCATACCGGCCGTGGGCTCGTCCAGCAGCAACAGGCGCGGCTTCTGGCTGAGGCACATGCCTATCTCGAGCCGCCGCTTGTCGCCGCGCGACAGCGAGGCTGAATGCATGTGCCGCTTGTCGGCCATGTTCATTTCTTCCAGCATGGCTTCGGCCTGTTCGACCACCTCTTTTTCGTTGGCGATGGTCTCGTAGGCGTGCATGCGGAATGCCCCGTCGCGCATCGCGAAGATCGGGATCAGCATGTTCTCCATTACGGTCAGCTCGCCAAAGATCTCGGGCGTCTGGAACACCCGGCTGATGCCCATCTGGTTGATCTGGTACGGCTCGCGCCCCAGCACCGACTGGTTGTCGAACAAGACCGAACCGGTATCCGGGATCAGCTTGCCCACCAGGCAGTTCAGCAGGGTGGACTTGCCCGCCCCGTTGGGGCCGATGATCGCATGGACCGAGTTTTCCTCGACGCTCAGGTTCACGTCCGTCAGGGCCTTGAGGCCGCCGAAGCGCTTGCTGACATCTTTTACTTTCAGAATTGCCATTGACGCGTTTCCTTATTCTGCCGGCTCGGTTTTGCCCTCGCGGGTGTCATCCCCGCCAACGCTTTTACGGCGGATCCAGTTCAGCAACCGCTGACCGCCCTCGACCAGCCCGCCAGGCAGGTAGATCACCACCAGCATGAACAGGATGCCCAGGGTCAGATGCCAGCCCTTGCCGATGAACGGGTGGATGATGAACACCACCGCATCCTCGAGCCCGTCGGGCAGGAAGGCGAACCAGCCGTGCAGCACGTTGTCGTTGATCTTCGAGAAGATGTTCTCGAAATACTTGATGAAGCCCGCGCCCAGAACCGGCCCGATCAGAGTACCGGTGCCGCCCAGGATGGTCATCAGCACGACCTCGCCCGAGGCGGTCCATTGCATCCGCTCGGCACCGGCCAGCGGGTCCATTGCCGCCATCAGGCCACCGGCCAGACCGGCATACATGCCAGAGATCACGAATGCGGCCAGCGTATAGGGTTTGGAGTTCAACCCGGTATAGTTCATCCGCTGCTGGTTCGACTTCACCGCCCGCAGCATCATGCCGAAAGGCGAGCGGAAGATGCGGATCGCCAGGTAGAACACCACCATCATGATCACCGCGCACAGATAGTAGCCCGCGTTGAAGTCAAAGCTCCACGCGCCCACATCCATCGTATAGGTCGCGCGCATCGGCAGGCCGAACAGATGCGGCAGATCGGGCGCATTGGCCCCCTGCAGGATCTGCGGGTCATCGGCATAGACCTGCAGGCCGGTTTCCCCGTTGGTCAGGTTGAACTTGGGGTTCGACAACACCGAATAGGCCAGCGCAAAGCTCATCTGCGCGAAGGCCAGCGTCAGGATAGAAAAGTAGATCCCAGACCGGCGCAGGCTGACATAGCCGATCAGAACCGAGAACAGCCCGGCGACCACGACGCTCAGCGCGATGGCCGGGATGACGTTGTAGCTGAGCAGTTTGAACATCCAAACGGCCGAGTAGGAACCCACCCCCAAAAAGGCCGCATGGCCGAAGGACAGGTATCCGGTCAGGCCGAACAGGATGTTGAACCCGATGGCAAAGATGCCGAAGATCACGAACCGCTGCATCAGGTCCGGATAGCCCGCGTTGAACTGCGCCATGGCGCTGTCAGTGGGGAAGGGGTTCAGGATGAAGGGGGCCAGCAGCGTCAGCAGCGCGACGACGATCAGCAGGCTTGTGTCTTTTTTGTTCAGTCCCAGCATGGGTTATTCCTCCATCACGCCTTTGCGGCCCATCAGACCCCGCGGACGGGTCAGAAGAACGATGATGGCGACAAGGTAGATGATGATCTGGTTGATGCCCGGGATCGTGGTGGTCGCCCAGGTGGTCGAGGCAAAGCTTTCAAGGATGCCCAGCAGGAACCCGGCCAGAACGGCGCCGGGCAGCGAGCCCATTCCGCCGACCACGACAACCACGAAGCTGAGCACAAGGAAATCCATTCCCATGTGATAGTTGGGCGGGTTCAGCGGCCCGTACATCACGCCCGCGAGGCCAGCCACCGCGGCTGCGATACCGAACATGATGGTGAACCGTCGGTCGATGTTGATGCCCAGAAGGCCCACGGTTTCCCGGTCGGCCATTCCGGCGCGCACGACCATACCGAAGGTGGTGAACTGCAGGAACGAGAACACGCCCCCGATGATCACAACCGCGAACAGGAAATAGACCAGACGCCAGATCGGATAGATGATGGCATTCGGATCAAAGCCGAACGCCACGCCCAGATCGACCGACCCGCTCAGCGCCTCAGGCGGCGGGGTCTGGATCGGGTTGGCGCCGAAGAAATACTTGATGATCTCTTGCAGAACGATGGCCAGGCCGAAGGTCACAAGGATCTGATCTGCATGGGGACGCTTGTAGAAATGCTTGATCAGGCCGCGTTCCATCACGTAGCCGACCATCAGCATGATCGGGATCGCGAACAGGATGGCCAGTGGCACGGACCAGTCGATGATGGTGGCGCCCAGCTCGGGGCCGAACCAGCTTTCGACATAGGGGGTCTTCACCTTCAGCGGGTTGCCCAGAAAGTCGGTCTGGGTCTCGTCGATGACCTCGTAGCTGAGGTTGAAGATCTTCTGAAGCGTGACGGCACAGAAGGCGCCGATCATGAACAGGGCCCCGTGGGCAAAGTTCACCACGCCGAGCGTGCCGAAGATCAGCGTCAGCCCCAGCGCAATCAGCGCATAGGCCGAGCCCTTGTCCAGCCCGTTCAGAATTTGCAGTAGGATTGCGTCCATTGTCCTTACCTTTGACTGGTCCCGGCAGCTCTCCCCGGTCGTCTGACCGGAGAGAGCCGTTTTGAGGACTCAGGGGTTTTCTTGCGAAAAACCGAGTGTCGGGGTTACGCGCCCGGGTTGCACTTGCCCAGTTCGCCACCGGCGAACATCGGGTGATCCGGATCGTACTCGACCTGCGCCCGCGGAGTGATCTCGACGATCTCCAGCGTGTCATAGGCGTTGGTCGGGTTCTCGTTGCCGCGCACGACCAGCACGTCCTTGAAGCACTGGTGGTCGGCACCGCGATACCAGGTCGGGCCGTTGCCCAGACCGTCGAACTCGAAGTCCTCGAGAGCTTCGACCACGCCGCACGGGTTGAAGGTGCCTGCTCGCTCGCACGCATCCGCGTACAGCAGCACCTGGGCATAGCAGGTCTGGGCCGAGTTCGACGGCGGCTTGCCGTACTTCTCGCCGAAGGACTTCACGAAGGCCTTGGTGCCCTCATCCTGCAGCTGCCAGTTCCAGTTCATCGAACCCAGAACGCCTTTGATGTTCTCGCCGGCGCCGGCGGCCATCAGTTCCGAGTACAGCGGAACGACGATCTTGAAGTCCTTGCCGTTCACGACCTTGTCAAGCAGGCCGAACTGGATCGCGTTGGTCAGCGAGTTGACCATGTTGCCGCCGTAGTGGTTCAGAACCAGCACGTCCGCGCCCGAGTTCAGAACCGGCGCGATGTAGGACGAGAAGTCGGTCGAGGCCAGCGGGGTCTTGACGGTGTTGACCGTCTCCCAGCCCATCGCCTCGGTCGACGCCACGATCGACTCTTCTTGGGTCCAGCCCCAGTTGTAGTCGGCGGTCAGGTGATAGGCGCGGCGTTCGGTACCCATCTCCTTGGCCAGCACCGGCGCCAGAGCGGCACCCGACATGTAGGCGTTGAAGAAGTGACGGAAGCCGTTCGCCTTCTTGTCCTTGCCGGTAGTGTCGTTGGCGTGCGTCAGGCCGGCCATGAAGATCACGCCCGCCTCCTGGCAGAGGCCCTGAACGGCCACGGCCACGCCCGAGGACGAACCGCCGTTGATCATGATCGCGCCGTCTTTTTCGATCATCGACTTGGCCGATGCACGGGCGGCGTCGGACTTGGTCTGCGTGTCGCCGGTGACGAACTCGACCTTCTTGCCCAGGATGCCGTTGCCTTTCAGCGCCTTCGACGTGAAGGTGTTCAGGCAGCCGCCGTCGCCTTCGCCATTCAGATGCTCGACCGCCAGCTGCTGCGCCAGCAGTTCGTCATTGCCTTCTTCGGCATAGGGGCCGGTCTGCGGCACGTTGAAGCCCAGCGTGACTGATCCGCCAGTGGGTTCGTTGGTATAGGCCGCGGCCGACGAGGCCGTGAAGATCGTCGGCAATGCCAGACCGGCGCTTGTGACGGCACCAGACTTCAGCACGCCGCGACGCGTGACAGATTTGTTTGACATGAATTCCTCCCAATTAGCAGGCTACGCCCTCGGGCTCCTCTTCCGTCGGGTAAAACGCAACCTGCGCAGGGCAAGTATGGGGGGCAGAATGAAAATTCCCCAACAAGTCCCTAGAAATGAAATATTATTTTGTAAATTCTTGAACTCTTTGATTCATAAGTTTGTAAATTTTTGGAATTTTAAGATGCTAAGCTGCTCATTGGAAAGGATGAGTCAGAAAATCCCGTTTCGATACGAGCATTGGGTGTCGGGACGCAACCGCCATTCCCAAGCCGTCCGATGACCGGCCGTTGCTGCTCGGGGCACCGCATGATCTCCGGGCACTCAACCTTTGCCTGAATTTCCTTCCAGAATCGAGGGCAAGGGCAAAGGTCCACCTGGACAAATCCGGTGTGCACTATCTATCTGCGTTCTGATTTGCGGAAGCAGATGGTGGGCGACCCTGGAATCGAACCAGGCGTGCGTCTCCGCGAGGGAGTTACAGTCCCCTGCCACACCTTGCGGCCTGTCGCCCACTGTCAGGCGTTGCACCTGACGTGGAGGCGTGATTACTAGCGCTCAAAAGGAGCGTCAACAGGAAAATTCCGCTTTGGCGCAGGAAACATTGTTCCCGGCCCGGAGGCCAGTAAAATGAAGAAACCGAAGTGGGTGATCGAGAAAGAGCAGGCGCGCAAAGCGGCGGCTTCCGAAACCGTCTGGTTGTTCGGATTGCACGCCGTGCGTGATGCGCTGATGAACCCCAAACGGCAGAAACTGCGCCTGATCGTGACCCGCAACGCGCAGGACAAGCTGGCGGATGCGATCGAGGAATCCGGCATGCAGGCTGAACTCGTCGATCCGCGAAAATTCAACGCGCCAATCGACCCGGGCTCGGTGCACCAAGGCGCGGCGCTTGAAGTCAAGCCGCTGGAGTGGGGCGGTCTGGCCGAGAATTGCATCGGGCGCGAAAACCCTCGGGTGCTGCTGTTGGACCGCGTGACCGATCCGCACAATGTGGGCGCGATTCTGCGCTCGGCCGAGGTTCTGGGCGCCAGCGCGGTCATCGGCACGCGCCACCACTCGGCGCCGGAAACCGGTGCGCTGGCCAAGACCGCCAGCGGTGCGTTGGAACGCCAGCCCTATCTGCGGGTCCGCAACCTTGCCGACGCGATCGTTGAGTTGCAGAATATGGGGTTCCTGGTTCTGGGCCTGGATGGTGAGGCCGATCAGACCATCGAGGCCGCTTTGGAAGGCAAGCGCGATCGTCCGGTTGCGCTGGTTCTGGGCGCCGAGGGGCCGGGATTGCGGCAAAAGACCAAGGAAACGGTGGATATGCTTGTCAAAATTGACGCAGCGGGCGGTTTCGGATCCCTGAACGTCTCAAATGCCGCGGCGATTGCCCTATATGCTTCTCAGCCGCACTGAGAGGAGAGACCCATTCCCGCCCCGTCCAAGATTGCTACGTGCTGCTACTGCGGCACCCGCGCGGCGCTGGTCCTCAAGGGTCGCCAGCGGCACGAACTCAGCTGTTCCAGTTGCGGTGCCCCGCTGCATAACCTGAAGATGATCCCTGTCAAAAAGGCTTCGGATCCACAGCCGCGACACAGGATTCCGATGCAAAAGCCCAAAAAGAAGAGCTACAAGAAAAGGAAAAAAGGCCTCTTCTCGCGCGTTCTGGACGAAGCTTGGGATGTGATCGAGGACGTGTTCGACTGAGCCCTTTCCGACACGACCCTTCACAACTGCGTCAAATGGGTTTCGCGGCGCGTCAAAAGTTGCATCTTATAGCGTCTGTAAAACATAACCCGTGAAATCTGATGCTATCCCGACGTTCCGTACTTGCCGGTCTCACATTTTCAATCGCTGGTCCGCTGACATTGCGGGCGCAGACCGCCCCGGTCTTCTATTCCGCAAAAGGTGCGGCCATTACCGGTTATGACGCGGTCAGCTATTTTCGAGATGGCGGCCCGGTTCAAGGGCAACCCGACATTGCGGTGATGTGGAAGGGCGCTACCTGGCGGTTTGCCTCGCAGGAGAACCGAGAGGCGTTTGAACTTAATCCGCGCGCCTACGCGCCGAGGTTCGGCGGTTATTGCGCCTATGCCATGGCCTATGGCGAACTCACCAGCACGGACCCGATGGCGTGGAAAATCGTAGGCGGCAGGCTGTATCTGACGCATTCCCCCGAGGTTGAAAAGATGTGGCTGACGGACACGACCGGCTTCATCCAGAAGGCCGAGAAAAACTGGCCGGCGATCCTATACGGTTGACAGGCGAATTCCCGCTTATCCGCTCGTGTCATCACAAAAATGCGCGTGGCCTCTTTTTTTTCCGAAACTCGTGCCTAAATGTCACAGTGACCGCGGAACGGAACTGCCGCGGGTCATTTCACTGTCCCTCGTTCCAACAACTGGCGCCCAAGGTATCCTTGGGCGCTTTTTTCTTTTCCAAGTCACGGCTAGGCTGCAGCCATGACCGACTATTCCGATGACTTCCTCAGATCCGTCCTGAAACGCACTAAGGTGGTTGCGGTCGTAGGCGTGTCGATGAACCCGGTGCGGCCCAGTTACTATGTTGCGCGCTACTTGTCGCTCAAGGGGTACAGGGTGATTCCGGTCAATCCCGGCCATGCCGGCGCCGATCTTTTTGGTGAAACCGTTCGGGCCTCGTTGTCCGAAATCAGTGAACCCGTTGACATGGTGGATATTTTTCGCAGGTCCGAAGCCGTTCCTCCGATCGTGGACGAGGCATTGGCTGCATTTCCCGACCTGCGCACGATCTGGATGCAGATCGGAGTCGAAAACGCCGAGGCCGCTGCGGTGGCGCAGGCGCGCGGTGTCGATGTCGTAATGAATCGCTGTCCCAAGATCGAATATCAACGCCTGTTCGGCGAGCTGCGCATGGGCGGGTTCGCCACCGGCATCATCTCATCGAAACTTTGACGGTTCAGTTCACCGCGACGGAGTTCATTTCCGCAAGCTGCTCTTGCCGTCGTTTCTCCAGCACGATGTCGCGCGGGACCCATTCATAGCGCGTGTCCTCGCGCAAGGGGCTCCAAAACAGGACCCCTCCATAGCGCCACGGGTCCAAAACGACACCGTCGTCCATCGAATCACCGCGTCGGCTGATTATTGCCGTGCTGTGATCGATTCGGAACGGATTGTCGGCATTGGCGATCGCGCGGTGCAGGGTCAGCGTGCGAAAGTTCTCCTGCTTCAAGCGCCGTTCGATGTCCTCGGCCCAGTGCCAGCACAGCCCTCGCGGGCGCAGCCCCTTGTTGACCTTGGCATTGTGGATCAGAGGGGGATCCGTGATCTGGTATTCCTGCGCCAGTTGCGCGGTATAGGCATAGGTGACGCGGGCCGCGCGCCGGGCTTCTTCCGGGTCGACCTCGGGCCCCAGCGCCTGGATCTGGGCTGCAAGCCGTGCGACGTCGTCGCTGCGGGCGGGCGGTGCGGATGAGCATGCGCCGAGCCCCAGAATGGCTAGCGTCGTCAGTGCCCAGATTATGGGTTTGAACATGCCTGCGTCCCTTGTCGCCCCTGCGCCCGACAGGCGCTTCGGTCAACCAGTATAGGGCGCGGACGCTATTGGTGAAAGCCGGGTGTCAGCCCCGGTCGCGCGCGGCCTTTTCGGCGATGCCGCTGGTGCCCTGCCGCCTGGCAAGCTCGGCCAGAACGTCTTCCAGCGCCACGTCGCGCGCGGCTAGCATCACCAGCAGGTGATACAGCACGTCGGCGGCCTCGGATGTCAGCCGGTCGCGGTCACCCTTCACGGCTTCGATGATCGCCTCCACGGCTTCCTCGCCGAACTTCTCGGCGCATTTCTCGGGGCCCTTGGACAGCAGGTTGGCGGTCCAGCTGGAGTCGGGGTCCGCGCCCTTGCGGGATGCGATCGTGGCGGCCAGATCGTGCAGTATGCTCATGTCAGCCTCATGGGGATGCCCGTAGCGGCCATGTGTTCCTTGGCCTCGCGGATCGTGTATTCGCCGAAGTGAAAGATCGAGGCCGCAAGCACCGCGCTGGCTCCGCCTTCGGTCACGCCTTCGACCAAATGATCCAGATTGCCCACGCCGCCCGAGGCGATAACCGGCACGTCGACCGCGTCCGAGATCGCGCGGGTGAGTGGAATGTTGAACCCCGCCTTGGTGCCGTCGCGGTCCATCGAGGTCAGAAGAATCTCACCCGCGCCCTTGGCGACGACGGTCTTGGCAAATTCAACAGCGTCGATGCCGGTAGGTTTGCGTCCGCCGTGGGTGAAGATCTCCCATTTGCCGGGGCTGACGGTTTTGGCGTCGATGGCGCAGACAATGCACTGGCTGCCGAACTGGTCAGCGGCTTCGGCGATCACGTCGGGGTTGGCCACGGCGGCCGAGTTGAAGCTGACCTTGTCGGCCCCGGCCAGCAGCAGTGCACGCACGTCTTCCTTGGTGCGCACGCCGCCACCCACTGTCAGCGGTACGAAGCACTGCTCGGCCGTGCGCTGAACCACGTCAAACATGGTGCCGCGGTTTTCGTGGGTGGCGTGGATGTCAAGAAAGCAGATCTCGTCAGCGCCGGCGGCGTCATAGGCCTTGGCCGATTCCACCGGATCGCCCGCGTCGCGCAGGCCCACGAAATTCACGCCCTTGACCACGCGGCCATCGGCGACATCCAGACAGGGAATGATGCGGGTTTTCAGCATGGTTTGTCCTTTGTTGCCGCACCTCTACCGGCAAAGCCCCGCCGATGCCAGAGTTGTGATTGTCCTGCGCCCGGAACCTCGTGAAACTGAAGCGGATTTCAGCAGGAGGTGAAAACCATGCGCAACTTGTTTCTTGCAACCGCTTTCATTCTGTCCGGTGCGACTTGGGCGATGGCTGACGACATCATCAAGGTCCCGACCGACAAGTCCGTGACCGAGGCCATCGACGAGCTGCAGGCTGCCGTCGAAAATGCAGGCGCGACTGTATTCGCCCGCGTTGACCACGCGGCCGGGGCGCACAAGGTCGACATGACGATACCGCCCAATCAGGTATTGATCTTCGGAAACCCAGCCTTGGGAACGCCTGCCATGCAGATCGATCCGCGCGCGGGATTGTTCCTTCCGCTCAAGGTGCAGGCCTATGAGGACGCCGACGGCCAGGTCTGGTTGGCCTACGAGGATCCCAAGGAAACCATGGACGAGCTTGATGCGGTGGAGAAATCCCCGGTGATCGACAAGATGCGCGGTGCGTTGAGCAAGCTGACGAGTGCGGCGGCCAACTGATCGGCGTCATACCGCAGAGGCGCGCGCGATCCGTTTCATGCAATTGCGCACGATCAGAATGTGAAAGGGCATGATCACCGTCAGATAGATACGCCCCAAACGATTGTGAGGCCGCACCCAGGTTGCCATGACTATGCGGTCTTTGTCGCGATGCACGGCGATGCGGAAATCCAGATGGCGGTCATCGATTCCCACGATGACCTCTGTCTCATCCCTGTAGGTTACGGGAAAAATCGCGCCGGTGCCTGCGTCGGGCGAGCCATTGTCGGTGTTCAGGTGCTTGCCGTCCTTCAAACCGAATGGGGCAACGATTGCGTTCCGGATCCCCATCAGGATCTTCACCCACCCCGGCATGTTCAGACCGATTTTCATTGCGTCAAACGGCGCAAGGTCGCTTTGGACCGAGTACCCGTCAACAAAATCACCCGGAGTGAACAGCGACCACAATTCAGACTGCTCAGGCAGAACCTGTTTGCGGACCGCTTGCAATATCCTAACCCTTCAAAGCCGCCAAGGCTTCGCGCAGATCCAGCGCGCCGTCATAGAGCGCGCGGCCTGAAATCGCGCCGTTCAGGTTTGCCCCGCAGTCGCGCAGGGCGATCAGGTCGTCCAGCGAGCTGACCCCGCCGCTGGCGATCACCGGGATCGAGGCTGCCCGGGCCAGATCGGCCGTGGCCTCGACATTGGGGCCTTGCATCGCGCCGTCGCGGTTGATGTCGGTGTAGATGATCGCCGCCACGCCCGCGTCTTCGAACCTGCGCGCCAGGTCGGTCACCATCACGTCGGTTTCCTCGGCCCAGCCCTTGGTGGCGACACGTCCGTTGCGCGCGTCGATGCCGACGGCGACCTGGTCGGGAAAGGCCTTGGCCGCCTGACGGACCAGATCGGGGTTTTCCACCGCAACCGTGCCCAGAATCACCCGGGCCAGGCCTTTGTCCAGCCAGGTCTCGATGGTGGCCATGTCGCGGATGCCGCCACCCAGCTGGGCCGGTACGTTGCAGGATTTCAGGATCGCCTCGACCGGGGCGGCGTTCACGGGTTCCCCGGCGAAAGCGCCGTTCAGGTCCACCAGATGCAGCCATTCGCAACCGGCCTCGACAAAGGCGCGGGCCTGGGCGGCAGGGTCTTCGTTGAAGACCGTGGCCTTGTCCATCTCGCCGCGCAGGAGGCGCACGGCCTGGCCGTCTTTCAGGTCGATTGCGGGATAGAGGATCATGTCGGGCGGCCTTTTCGTGACTGGTACTGGCGCGGGATATGGCACAGGCGGGGCAGGGGATGCAACGCGACGCAAAGTCAATCTTGCTCGAACAGGTGCCGGCGGTCAGACTGCCTGCAAAACAGGGAGGATACCATGAACAAACTTGCTTTGGCCGCTGCGGCGGCACTTGTCACCTTGGCCACCGGCGCACGGGCGGATGACCCGGTCGACGGGCTTTGGAAAACCCAGCCGGGCGATACCGGCGGATATCTGCACGTCTCGATCGGGCCTTGCGGCAGCGCCGTTTGCGGCACCATCGACAGCGCCTTCGACAAGGACGGAAACCAGCAGCTGGATTACGAGAACCTGGGCAAGAACATCATCTGGGACATGGTCGCGGATGGCGGCGGCAGCTATAGCGGCGGCAAGATCTGGGCACCGGACCGGGACAAGACCTACAACTCCAAGATGTCGCTGGACGGTCAGAACAAGCTGACGGTCAAGGGTTGCGTCGCGGGCGGCCTGATCTGTCGCGGCCAGGCCTGGACCCGCGTGCAGTAACCGGTCAGGGAGCCCAGGTCAGGAAGTTTCCGATCATCCGCAGGCCCACATCCTGGCTTTTTTCAGGGTGAAACTGCATCCCGATCATCGTGTCGCGGCCGATCACGGCCGTGACCGGTCCGCCATAGTCCACATGGGCCAGACGTTGCGCCGGATTGGCGACGCGGAAATGGTAGGAATGGACGAAATAGACGTGATCGCCTGAGGTGACGCCGTTGAACACCGGGTGGTCGCTCTCGATCACCAGATCGTTCCACCCCATATGCGGAACCTTCAGCGCCCGGTCTTCGGGCTCGATCCGCACCACGTCTCCGGTCACCCAATTCAGGCCGGGCGTGTCGGTATATTCGCGGCCCGTTGTCGCCATCAGCTGCATGCCGACGCAGATGCCCAGAAACGGACGGCCCTTCTGCTCGACCGCTTCGACCATCGCATCGTGGATGCCCTTGTGCCCGCGCAGCTCGGCCGCGCAAGCGGGAAAGGCACCGTCGCCGGGCAGCACCAGCCGGTCGGCGCGGGCGACGACATCGGCATCCGAGGTCACGACGACCTCGCCCGCGTCCAGCTCGCGCGCCATCCGTTGAAACGCCTTTTCCGCCGAGTGCAGGTTGCCGCTTTCGTAGTCAATGATCGCGGTCAGCATCTAGAGCGCGCCCTTGGTGGATGGAATCGCATCCGCTTTGCGCGGGTCGGTCTCGACCGCCTGGCGCAGGGCGCGGGCGACGGCCTTGAAGGCGGCCTCGGCGATGTGGTGGCTGTTGAAACCGTGCAACTGGTCGATATGCAGAGTGATGCCGCCATGGGTGGCCAGCGCCTGGAAGAACTCGCGCACCAGTTCGGTGTCGAAACTGCCGATCTTGGGCGTCGGCAGGTCCACGTTCCAAACCAGAAACGGTCGGCCCGACAGGTCCAGCGCGCAGCGCACCTGCGCATCGTCCATCGGCAGATGGCACTCGCCGTACCGCCGGATGCCTTTCTTGTCCCCCAGCGCCTGCGTCAGCGCCTGACCCAGCGCGATACCGGTGTCTTCAACCGTGTGGTGATCGTCGATGTGATAATCGCCTTTGGCCCGGATCGTCATGTCGATCAGCGAATGGCGCGCCAACTGGTCCAGCATGTGATCGAAGAACCCCACGCCGGTCTGGTTGTCATAGGTGCCGGTGCCGTCCAGGTTGACCTCGACCGTAATCGCGGTCTCGGCGGTCTTGCGGCTGATCGAAGCTGTGCGCATTGGCGAAATCCTCTTGCTACAGGGGCGCTTATAGACGGGGACGGGCGGCCTTATCCAGCCCGATCATTGCAATCGCAGCAAACTGTTGCAGGGGATTGCGCCCGGGCGCGGGGCGTGCCAGCCTGCGCCAAACGGAAGCAACAAGGCCACGAAATGTCCACCTGCGTTTTCATCCAGATCCGCTGCAAGCCCGGCACCACCTACAAGGTGGCCGAAGAGATCGCTCTGCGCGAAATCCACTCGGAACTCTACTCCACCAGTGGTGAATATGACCTGCTGCTCAAGCTTTACATCCCCGAAACCGAGGATGTTGGCCATTTCATAAATGAACACCTTCTGGTCATTCCGAACATCGAACGGTCGCTGACGACAATGACCTTCAAGGCGTTCTGAGGCTCAGCCAAGTTCGAACGTCGTCACGCCGAACACGCGGTTCAGGTCGATATCTGGCTCGTGGTCGGAATACATGCGCGCGGTTTCAAAGACTTTTTCCAGGCCCAAAGCGTCAGCCAGTGCAAAGGCCGCCGCGTTGGGCTGTGGCATGTCGACATAGACCTCAGAACTGCGGTGATCCGCGGGAACTTCGGCCAGAACCGCAGCCAAAAGCGCTTGCGCGATGTCCGGATCGTCGGCGAACAGCGGCCCTACCTTGTAGCCATTCAGGCAGGAGCGCAGAGTTGCATACCCGGCGATGCGACCTTTCTGGATACAAACACGCGAGATGTGGCCCGGTGCGCTCAGCCACTCCGTCAGAAAGGCATCCCGATGCGCGGGGAACAGGGCACGGTCATAGATGCGAAGGTCTTCGGTCAGGCCACCGATGGGCGCGACCTCGATACTGGTCTTGGGTAGGCTGGACAAGATGCCTGAAACCGTGCCGGAGAACCGATAATTGTTGTAGGCGAAGACAAAACCCGACTTGCGGTAGTTGTCCTGTTGTTCGACCACCCCGTCCAGACCCATGTTTCGCCCTGTACAATGCGCCAGGGCGTGCTGGGCGATTTCCAGACCATGACCAGATCCGCGAAACTCGGGCCGTACGATATAGAAACCCAGAAACGAAAACGCGTCGTCGTAGTTCACGGCTGAAACCGAGGCGATCATCTCGCCATCGAGAAACCCGCCCAGAAATCCGTCGGGGTCGGTCGAGCGGAAACAGACAGCGTCCTCATGACCCGGGTTCCAGCCCTCGCGCCCGGCCCAATCCACTGCGTGGCGCAGTTCTTCGGCGGTCAGCGTGCGAATTTGGTAGTCTGGCATCGGGGCATCCATCTGACTGCTGCATGTCAGAACAGAATGGCGCAGGACCGACCGATCCGCCAGTGCTTGTTGTGGGAAGGTGGATATCTGGAGCGGGCGATGAGATTCGAACTCACGACCCTAACCTTGGCAAGGTTATGCTCTACCCCTGAGCTACGCCCGCAATCAGATATCTTGTGCGACCTTTCGGTCCTCGTTGGAGCGGGCGATGAGATTCGAACTCACGACCCTAACCTTGGCAAGGTTATGCTCTACCCCTGAGCTACGCCCGCGCCGTCGAGTGAGGCGTGAACTATAAATTCTGGCGGAAAGCTGCAAGAGGAAAAACGCACTTGGCCGGAAAAAATTTTACGACGGAACAGGTGTGCTGAGCCGTTGAAACCTACAGCCACGGATACTGACAATGGTGGAGACGGAGGGATGAACAAGGTTGAGAACATAAAACTGACTGCGCTGGTCGGAGCCATGCTTCTGAGCCTCATTGCAGGTCAGTTGGGAATCGAACCAGCAAATGAAGTTAATGATATTTTCAAACTTCCGCCCGAGGTCAATTCTCTCGAATTGAGTGGGTAACAGCGGCTTCGTTAGAATGCCAAATTTTGCCATATTCGATAACTAGTATATGCATAATGTGAGGTTTCTGCTCAAACCTGTGCCTGTTGGCGCAAGTATTTGGATACGAAAAAGGGGATTGGCATGCATTGGTTTATTTCCTTGTCACGGGTTGTGGCGACATCTTTGTTGCTGACCGGGGCAGTTAGCTTCGTTGCGGTGTTGGCTACGCCAGATATCGCCATAGCCAAGAACGGGAATGGCAATGGTGGCGGAAATGGTAACGGTGGTGGAAACGGAAATAGTAACGGTGGCGGCAACGGGAACGGTGGCGGCAACGGAAATGGCAAAAGCGCCGAAAAATCCAGTGCCAGCCTCGGAGGATCTGCGCGCAGCACCAAGGGGGGGGGCGGCCAAGGCAAGGGTTTTCTCGCCGGTCTCGGTCTGGCTAAGCCAAAGGCACAACGAAAGAACACCAAAACTACATCTCGGGCCAAAGGGCAGAACGGTTTTGCGGCCAAACTCGACGAATTCTTCACCGGGAAAAAGAAAGTCGACAAACCCATCCGTAAAGCGCGGGTAGCGGCGTCAATTGTCGAGGAGCCGTATGTCAAGCCAATCAAGCACGGCAAAATCGCGTCCGAGCTCAAGGGCTTGAATGCCGCGCATGCCAGCCAGACTGCCCTGATGAATGCGGCCCCGAACAGCATGCCTGGCAAGCTTTACAGCTATCAGCAGAGTATACTTGGTTTCTCTGGCGCGACAGATGAGCTTGAAATGCGGGAACAGGAACTGTCCGAACTGGAAGGTCTGACCGAAGCGGAGGTCGAGGACCAATTCGCGCCAACTGAAGAAGAAGCAGCCGAGGGCATCACCGCACAGGACAAATACGAGGATGCCGTGGCCGAAGCGCAGCAGGCTGTGACCGAAGCCGAAGAAGCCTTGGCAGTAGCGGACGATCCGCAGGAGGCACTGGATGCTTTGACCGGCGGCCGCGACCTGTCCGATCCGGCTCTTCATGAACTGCACGATTTGTTGGGCTTGCCAGCGCCGATCGAGGAAGAGGTTTCGATCGACAGCACGCCGGAACAGTTGCCGCAGCAGCCCGTCGCGGAGTCCAGCGACGGTTGAACTAGCCTGTTCGGATGAAAAAAGGCGCGCTTGATGGCGCGCCTTTCTGTGTTTTAACGGTTTGGGTCACTCCAGCTCGACCAAAAGGTCCTTGGCGTCGATCTGGCCGCCGGGCTGGACATGCACTGCCTTCACGGTGGCGTCGCGCTCGGCATGGATGCCGGTTTCCATCTTCATCGCCTCGATGGTTAGCAGAAGGTCGCCTTCCTTGACCTCTTGCCCGGCGGTGACGGCGACAGTCGAAACCACGCCCGGCATCGGCGCGCCGACATGGTTGGCGTTTCCGACCTCGGCCTTGGGGCGCTGTATGGTCGAGGCCTGGACCATCCGGTTGGGCACCCGGATCACGCGGGGCTGACCGTTCAGTTCGAAGAACACCTTCACTTCGCCCTTCTCGTCGGTCTCGCTGATCGCCTGGCACCGGATTTCCAGAGTTTTGCCGGGGTCGATCTCGGCCGAGATCTCCTCTCCCGGCTCCATGCCGTAGAAGAAGGTGCGGGTGGGCAGGGTGCGTACCGGGCCATAGATCCGGTGGCGGCCCATGTAGTCCAGGAACACCTTGGGATACATCAGGTATCCGTTGAGGTCTTCGTCATCGACCTCCTTGCCCTCCAGCAGTTTCGACAGCTCCGCGCGGGTGGCCTCCAGATCAACCGGAGGCACGTCTTTGCCCGGCCGTTCGGTGTTCGGCTTTTCGCCTTTCAGCACCTTGGTCACGATCGTCTCGGGGAAACCACCCGGAGGCTGTCCCAGATTGCCGCGCATCATGTCGATGACCGAATCGGGGAAGGCCACGTCGGTCGAGGGATCCTCGACCTGCTCGCGCGTCAGGCCCTGGCTGACCATCATCAGCGCCATGTCACCCACCACTTTCGAGGACGGCGTCACCTTGACGATGTCACCGAACATCTGGTTCACGTCCGCATACATCTGCGCGACTTCGTGCCAGCGTTCCTCCAGCCCCATCGAGCGCGCCTGCGCCTTGAGGTTGGTGAACTGGCCGCCCGGCATTTCATGCAGATAAACCTCGGAGGCGGGGGCCTGCAGCCCGGATTCGAAGGCCGCGTATTGGCCGCGCACCGCCTCGAAGTAGTCGCTGATCTCGCGGATCGCCTTCACGTCCAACCCGGTGTCGCGGTCGGTGTGGCGCAGGGCCTCGACCACGGTGCCCAGCGTCGCCTGGCTGGTATTGCCCGAGAAGCTGTCCATCGCGCAGTCCACCACGTCCACGCCCGCCTCGCTGGCCGCCAGGATGGTGGCGCTGGCGATGCCGGCGGTGTCGTGGGTGTGGAAGTGGATCGGCAGGCCGACTTCTTCCTTCAGCGCGCGGATCAGTACCCGCGCGGCGGCGGGTTTCAGCAGGCCGGCCATGTCCTTGAGGCCCAGAACATGGGCGCCGGCGTCGCGCAGCTCCTTGGCCATGCCGACATAGTATTTAAGGTCATATTTGGCGCGGTTCGGATCAAGGATATCGCCGGTATAGCAGACGGTACCTTCACAGATCTTGCCGTTCTCGATCACCGCGTCCATCGCCACGCGCATGTTCTCGACCCAGTTGAGCGAGTCGAACACCCGGAACACGTCGATATTCTGCGAGGCCTGGCGCACGAATTCCTGCACCACGTTGTCGGGATAGTTGGTATAGCCCACCCCGTTGGCGCCGCGCAGCAGCATCTGGGTCATCAGGTTGGGCATGGCCTCGCGCAGGTCGCGCAGGCGCTGCCAGGGGCATTCCTGCAGGAAACGATAGGCCACGTCGAAAGTCGCCCCGCCCCAGCATTCGACGCTGAACAGCTGCGGCAGGTTCGCGGCATAGCTGGGTGCCACGCGGATCATGTCGATCGAGCGCATGCGGGTGGCCAGCAGCGACTGGTGCCCGTCTCGCATGGTGGTGTCGGTAATCAGCAGCTGGCGCTGGGCCTTCATCCAGTCGGCCACGGCCTGCGGGCCCTTCTGTTCCAGCAGGTTGCGCGTGCCCATCAGCGGTTCGGCCTTGGGCGCGGGGGGCTTGGGTTCTTTCAGGTCGGCGCGCGGGCGCGGGCGATCCTTGGTCTCGGGGTGCCCGTTGACAGTGATGTCGGCGATGTAGGTCAGAACCTTGGTGCCCCGGTCGCGGCGCTTCTTGAACTGGAACAGCTCGGGCGTCTCGTCGATGAACTTGGTGGTGTATTCATTCGACAGGAAGGTCGGATGCTTCAGCAGGTTCTCGACAAAGGCGATGTTGGTTGAAACGCCGCGCACGCGGAACTCGCGCAGGGCGCGGTCCATGCGGGCGATCGCCTTTTCCGGAGTCGGCGCCCAGGCAGTGACTTTGGTCAGAAGCGAGTCGTAATACCGGGTGATCACCCCGCCCGCATAGGCCGTGCCACCATCCAGCCGGATGCCCATGCCCGTGGCCGAGCGATAGGCCGTGATGCGCCCATAGTCGGGGATGAAGTTGTTAAGCGGGTCTTCGGTGGTGACGCGCGTCTGCAGCGCGTGGCCGTTGAGGCGGATCTCGTCCTGGCTGTCCTTGCCGGTGGCCTCGGCCAGGGTCTTGCCCTCGGCGATCAGGATCTGCGCCTGCACGATGTCGATGCCGGTGACCTCTTCGGTCACGGTGTGTTCGACCTGGACGCGGGGGTTCACCTCGATGAAGTAGAACTTGCCGGTCTCCATATCCATCAGGAATTCGACCGTACCGGCGCATTCATAGTTCACGTGCGCGCAGATGCGGCGGCCTAGGTCGCAGATCTCGGCGCGTTGCTCTTCGGTCAGATAGGGGGCAGGGGCGCGTTCCACGACCTTCTGATTGCGGCGCTGGACCGAGCAGTCGCGTTCATACAGGTGATAGATCTGCCCATGCTTGTCGCCCAGGATCTGCACCTCGACATGGCGGGCGCGGGTGATCATCTTTTCCAGATAACCCTCACCGTTGCCAAATGCGGCCTCGGCCTCGCGACGGCCTTCCAGAACCTTTTCTTCGAGTTCGTCTTCGGAATAGATCGGGCGCATCCCGCGGCCGCCGCCGCCCCAGGACGCCTTGAGCATCAGCGGATAGCCGATCTCGGCCGCTTCCTTGCGGATCGCGTCCATGTCATCGCCCAGCACCTCGGTCGCCGGGATCACCGGCACACCGGCGGCAATTGCCACCTTGCGGGCGCTGGCCTTGTCGCCCAGGGCGCGCATGGTCTCGGCCTTGGGGCCGATGAAGGTGATGCCGTTCTGCACGCAGGCATCCACGAAATCGGGGTTTTCCGACAGCAGGCCATAGCCCGGGTGGATGGCGTCAGCGCCGCTTTCCTTGGCGACGCGGATGATCTCGTCGATGGACAGATAGGCCGCGACCGGGCCCAGACCCTCGCCGATGCGATACGCCTCGTCTGCCTTGAACCGGTGCAGGCCCAGCTTGTCCTCCTCGGCATAGACGGCAACGGTGCGTTTGCCCATCTCGTTCGCGGCGCGCATCACGCGAATGGCAATCTCACCCCTGTTGGCGATCAGGATTTTCTTGAAGTCAGTCATGGCAAGTCCCGGTCTTTTGCATTTGGCCGTGTTAATAGACCGAGATTACGCGCAGATATATCTGTAGTTCTGGGTAGAACCGGCATGTTATCGCTCGCAAACGCCGCCTATTGCGGCGTTTTATGGCACATGCTGCATCGCGGCATCAATGTTTGCGTTAACATCAGGCAAATCTTTTGGCGTTGCGGCACCCAATTGTCCCATATTTGCAAGCATATCCTGCCGCAGAATATCGATGACATGGGCCGGGCCGTGCGCGCCCAATGCTGCAACGCCATAGAGGAAAGCCCGCCCCAGCATGATCAGATCGGCGCCCAAGGCGCGCGCCCTCAGAATGTCCAGACCGCCCGAAATCCCGCTGTCGAAGATCAGCGGCAGGTCGGTCGTGGCGCGGATGGCGGGCAGCATGTCGATGCTGGCCGGCGCGCCATCGAACTGGCGGCCACCGTGATTCGACACCCACAGAGCGTCGATCCCGGCCTGTTTCAACCGCTCGGCATCCTCGGGGCGCAGCACGCCCTTGATGATGAACGGACCCTGCCAGTGGTCGCGCAGCCACTTGACGTAATCCATGCCCGGAGAGGTCCTGAGCAGGTATCCGATATGCGCCGTGGGTGGCAGGTTGGCGGTGCCGTCGATATATTTGTCCAGCGTGCGCATCCGGGGCATGCCCTGACGCGCCATGCCCCAAGCCCAGGCCGGGCGGGCGGCGATCTGCGCCAGCAGGCGCGGCGTCAGGCGCGGCGGATGGGTCAGGCCCGAGCGGGTCTGCCGTTCCCGGCGCGAGGCCACGGGCACATCGACCGTCAGCACCAGCGTGCCGAACCCGGCGGACCGGGCGCGGCTCAGAAGGTCGGCGCGAATCTCGGGGTTTTTGGGCGGGTATAACTGGAACCAGGCGTCGGCGCCGATATGCGGGGCCATGTCCTCGGGGCTTTGGCTGGCGACGGTGGACAGAACATAGGGAATGCCCGCCTGCGCGGCGGCGCGCGCCATCAGCGCCTCGGCCCCCGGCCAGACCAGTCCGCACATCCCGATCGGGGCCATGCCGAAGGGCATGGGATGGTCGCGCCCCAGAAAGCGGGTGCGGGTGTCGAACTCCAGCGGGCCTTTCAGGATGGCGGGCAGAAACCCGATACGGTCCAGCGCCGCCCGGTTGCGTTTCAGCGCGGTCTCGGCCCCGGTGCCGCTGTCGACATAGTCCCAGACAAAGCGCGGCAGCCGACGGCGTGCGCGGCGCTTCAGATCCTCGATGCCCGGATAGGTGCTGTGCAGGTCCATGCCGATTGATCCGACCTGAGGCCCGATTCGGCAAGGGTTTCAGTCGGATGCAGCCCGCGCCTGACGGCTCAACCAGCGCTACGAAAGAAATTCGCAAAACCGTGCGAACAAGCCGTGAACAAACCCTTTCCCTCGGCGCGCTTCCGGCTTAGTTTGGGCGCATGAGCAGTTTCGATGAAAATGACGCCTTCGAAGGCGCCTCGCTGTCGGCCCGCGCCATGGCCGCGCTTCGGCCCGAGGCGGACTACTTGAATGAACTGAACCCGGCCCAGCGGGAAGCGGTCGAGTTGTTGGATGGCCCGATCCTGATGCTGGCCGGGGCGGGCACCGGCAAGACCAAGGCCCTGACCACCCGCATCGCGCATCTGCTGAACACCGGCCGGGCCCGCCCGAACGAGATCCTCGCCGTGACCTTCACCAACAAGGCCGCGCGCGAGATGAAGGAACGGGTCGGCCGCCTGCTGGGTCAGCCCGCCGAGGGGATGCCGTGGCTGGGCACCTTTCACTCGATCTGCGTCAAGCTGCTGCGCCGCCATGCGGAACTGGTGGGGCTGAAATCGAACTTCACCATTTTGGATACCGACGACCAGCTGCGCCTGCTCAAGCAACTGGTGCAGGCCTCCAATATCGACGACAAGCGCTGGCCCGCGCGGATGCTGGCCGGCATCATCGACGACTGGAAGAACCGCGCCCTGACGCCCGACAAGGTGCCCGCCGCCGATGCCGGGGCGTACAACAACAAGGGCGTCGAGCTTTACGCTCAATACCAGACCCGCCTGCGCGAGCTGAACGCGGTGGATTTCGGCGACCTGCTGTTGCACATGGTCACCATCTTCCAGACCCACCCGGACGTGCTGGAACAATACCAGCGCTGGTTCCGCTACATCCTCGTGGACGAATACCAGGACACCAACATCGCCCAGTATCTGTGGCTGCGGTTGCTGGCGGGCGGGCACAAGAATATCTGCTGCGTGGGCGACGACGACCAGTCGATCTATGGCTGGCGCGGGGCTGAGGTGGGCAACATCCTGCGTTTTGAGAAAGACTTTCCCGGCGCCCATGTGGTGCGACTGGAACAGAACTACCGCTCGACCCCGCATATCCTCGCCGCCGCCTCGAACGTCATTCGCGGCAACGAAAGCCGTCTGGGCAAGGAGTTGTGGACCGAAAAGCCCGAAGGCGAAAAGGTCCGCCTGATCGGCCATTGGGATGGCGAGGAAGAGGCCCGCTGGATCGGCGAAGAGATCGACGCCATGCAGGGTGGCACCCGCGGCGTGCGGCCGATGAACCTGGACGACATCGCCATCCTCGTGCGCGCCAGCCACCAGATGCGCGCCTTCGAGGACCGGTTCCTGACCATCGGTCTGCCCTACAAGGTGATCGGAGGCCCGCGATTCTACGAGCGGATGGAGATCCGCGATGCCATGGCCTATTTCCGGCTGGTGGTCAGCCCCGAGGATGATCTGGCCTTCGAGCGGATCGTGAACACCCCCAAGCGCGGCCTTGGCGACAAGGCGCAGCAGACGATCCAGCGCGCCGCGCGTGAACATGGCGTGTCGCTGGTTCAGGGCGCGCGGATCGCGGTGGAACAAGGGCTGATCAAGGGCAAGGGTGGTGCGGCCCTGCGCGACCTGGTCGAGGGGCTGGCCCGCTGGAACGCGATGACCCGCGGTCCGCGCATCGAGATCGAGGATGATGCGGTCATCGACGACGGCACCGCGCCCATCCGATACGGCCCGCCCGAGGTGTCGCATATCGAACTGGCGCAGATCGTGCTGGACGAATCCGGCTACACCTCCCACTGGCAGAACGACAAAACGCCCGAGGCGCCGGGGCGGCTGGAAAACCTCAAGGAACTGGTCAACCAGCTGGACAACTTCGAGAACCTGCAAGGATTCCTGGAGCATGTCAGCCTGGTGATGGACAATGAACAGGACAGCGGCGGGCCCAAGGTCTCGATCATGACCCTGCACGCGGCCAAAGGGCTGGAGTTCCCGGCCGTGTTCCTGCCGGGCTGGGAGGACGGGCTGTTCCCCTCGCAACGGTCGATGGACGAATCCGGCCTCAAGGGGCTCGAGGAGGAACGGCGGCTCGCCTATGTGGGAATCACCCGCGCCGAAGAGGTCTGCACCATTTCCTTCGCCGCCAACCGGCGGGTGTTCGGGCAGTGGCAGAACGCGATGCCTTCGCGTTTCATCGACGAATTGCCCGAGGACCATGTCGAGGTGCTGACGCCTCCGGGACTGTATGGTGGCGGGCAGATGTCGGCAGGTATCGAGACCCGCGCGGCGCAGGCCAATGTCTACAACTCGCCCGGCTGGAAACGGATGCAGTCGCGGCAGGGGCAATACGGCATGTCACAGCCGCGCGAATCCCGCAACACCGTGATCGACGCGACCGCCGTGGCCAGCTTCACGCTGGGCGAGCGAGTGTTCCACCAGAAGTTCGGCTATGGCGGCGTGGTCGGGATCGAAGGGGACAAGGTCGAGGTCGAGTTCGACAAGGCCGGGACAAAGAAGGTCGTCGCGCAGTATCTATCCGCAAAAGACGACGTGCCGTTCTAATCCTGTTGAATGTGCCTGCCGGCACATGCTCGATTTGTTGATTGGCGCCCGGTCCTGCCCGTGGTGCCTTTTTCATGCCCGAAAGAAATAAAACGGCGGTTCCCAGGGAGGAGGAGGGAACCGCCGTTCTTGTCAACATCAGAGCAGGGAGGAGGAGAGCCCCGATGTATCCGAACCCGGGTTTTCCCCGGTATCTGAAGCGCGCGGTGACACCAGGGAGGAGGAAGGGTGCCACCGCGCTCTTTTCACATCGGGAAGGGAGGAGGAGAACCCGATGTATGCGTTTCCGGGTCTGGCCCGGTATTCGAAGGGCGCGGTGGCATCAGGGAGGAGGAAGATGCCACCGCGCGCTTTCAACATCAGAGCAGGGAGGAGGAGAGCCCCGATGTATCAGCATCCGGCAGGTTGAGGCCGGTATAGGGTGCGGCAGCATCAGGGAGGAGGAGAGATGCTGCCGCTGAAATACAGGTCCTATGGGAGGAGGAGTGGACCTGATCTCGATGTTTCGTGGCGCTCAGCGCGCGAATTGTTCTTCGGCGGCCTGCATGGCCAGGCGACGGATCATCGAACGGTGAAGGCCCAGATCGGCCAGCTCACGGTCCGACAGTTCCGACAGTTCGTTCACCGTCTGGCGGTACACGCGATAGCGTGCGATACGGGTCTTCATGGTTTCGATCAGAGAGGCGAAACCAAATGTCGATGCGCTCTTGTGTGCGCTGTTGGTGCTTGCGACTGCCATGTTCGTTACCCAATCATCTGTCGTTTCCGCCGCGATGTTCCGGCGCTTGCTTGAGACTGAAGATAGGCAAATGCTGCGATTGCACAATACCGGACAGGATCAATGCTGCTATGCAGCAAGTGCATAGATTGACTGCCGGAATCCAGACACCCGAAAATATGCCTTTAAAATATGGATATTTTCGTTAGCGCGAACTGCGGGGCATTGCTCGGGTCTGGCTGCCGCCCATCATTTTGATGAAAATTTGCGCGCGTAAACGTGGAATTTGTGCGGTTCAGGACTGCGCGATTTTTGTGCGTCTGGGTCAACTACCAATTTGGGTGGGGTCATGGGACTTTGTGGGACTGGCGGGAATTGGTGGGAAATCCGGGGCGGTCTCTCCGGGGCTCGGCCAGGATCGCAGGGTGATTCGGCGCCATATGGCCGAATTAGTGAGGGTATTGGACGGACTCAGGGTCGTTCCACAGAAAATGTGGGAAATCGTGGGAAAAATTTTCTAGCACGATATTTGTCTATATGTTGTGTGGGATTGGTTTCATGCGTCTAACTGTGGACAGATTTCATGTTTGCGTATGAATTTCTACTGCTGTAGTTTTCCGAATCTAACCTTCTTGGAAAAAAATCTCATTGATTTCCATGAATTCCCATGGCATCCCTTATTCATCCGATGAGGACGAGGCACATGGGGCGCCAAACGACCCCGAACCAAAAATAAACAGGTTTCATACAGGCATCTCGCTTTCATCACTCAAGAGATCCGGCGCGCGGGCGAGCAGACATCCCCCCAGGTGGCGCGCGCAGCTGGACATCCCGCGAAGCGGGTCAATGCGGCGGGTTGATCAGTGGCAGCAGATCAACCCGCCGTTTTTCATCCGGGGGAAGACGTAGGTGGGGCGCAAGCGAAAGGGACAGTCGTCTTGGCGCGCAGGTTTAGAGGTGAAAGCCACCACAAGGTGGACGCGAAGGGCAGGGTGTCGATCCCGGCCTCGTTTCGCCGTGTGCTCGAGGCCTCGGACCCCAACTGGCAGCCTGGCGACAATCCTGAACTGGTAATCGTCTACGGTGACCACCGCCGCAAATACCTTGAATGCTATACTATGGAGGCGATCGACGAGGTCGACGCCAAGATCGACGCGCTGCCGCGCGGCTCGATGCAGCGCAAGATGTTGCAGCGCCTGTTCCACGGGCAGTCTTTCCCGACCAACGTCGATGAAACCGGACGCCTGGTGTTGCCGGCCAAGCTGCGCAACAAGATCGGGCTGGAAGGCGAGGCGTTCTTTATCGCTGCGGGTGACACGTTTCAGATCTGGAAGCCCGAGACATACGAGGCCGAGGAACTGGCCGCCACCGAAGACTGGCTGGACGAACTGCCCGAGGATTTCGATCCGATGCAGTTCCTTGACGGCATCGAAGGTGCGTGACGGCATGGCCGGCGCGGATCACACTTCATCTGATAAACTCCACATTCCCGTTCTGCTGCGCCCGTTGCTGGACGCGGTTCATCCGGTATCTGGCACGTGGCTGGATGGCACCTTTGGTGCAGGCGGCTATACCCGGGGTTTGCTTGAGGCTGGCGCCGACATGGTTATCGGTGTCGATCGCGATCCGTTGGCCTTTGAAATGGCGGCGGAGTGGGCAGCCGTATATGGCGATCGGCTGGTGATGCAGCCGGGTGTCTTTTCTCGCATGGATGAATACGCCAGCAACCTCGATGGCGTGGTGCTGGACCTTGGTGTCTCGTCCATGCAGCTGGATCAGGCCGAGCGCGGCTTTTCCTTCATGAAGGACGGCCCACTGGACATGCGCATGAGCCAGGAGGGCGAAAGCGCAGCTGATCTGGTCAACACCGCGACCGAGGAACAATTGGCCGACATCCTGTTCCACTATGGCGAAGAGCGGGCCAGCCGCCGCATCGCGCGCGCCATCGTCAAGGCCCGCACCGAGTCGCCCATCACCACCACCCTGCGTCTGGCCGAGATCGTCGAATCCTGCCTGCCGCGCGCCAAGCCCGGACAATCCCATCCGGCCACTCGGTCGTTCCAGGCGCTGCGCATTGCGGTGAATGCCGAATACGAGGAGCTGTTCCAGGGCCTGATGGCCGCCGAGCGCGCGTTGAAGCCGGGCGGGCAACTGGCCGTGGTCACCTTCCACTCGGTCGAGGACCGGATGGTCAAGCGCTTTTTCCAATCGCGCGCGGGCAAGACCGGACGCGCCAATCGCTATGCGCCCGAAATCCAGCAGGATCAGCCGCAATTCACATTGAAGACCCGCAAGGCCATCGGCCCCGACCCGCAGGAGTTGCAGGACAACCCGCGCGCGCGCTCGGCCAAGTTGCGGGTTGCTGTTCGTACCGATGCTCCGGCGGGGGAAATTGATGCCCGCGCCATCGGCATGCCCATGATCGGGGGAAAGGCAAGATGAAGAGTATTCTGTTTGTATTGACCGCCTTGGGTGTTTTCGGGCTGGCCTTGTGGGCCTATCAGGAAAACTACCGCACCCAACAGGTACTGAAGGAAACCCAGTCCCTGCAGCACCAGATCGGCGCGGCGCAGGCCCGGCTGGCTGTGTTGCAGGCCGAATGGGCCTATCTGAACCGCCCGGACCGACTGCGTGAATTGGCTGACCTGAATTTCGAGCGTCTGGGCCTGCTGCCGCTTCGTGCCGAGCAGTTTGGGCGCGCGGACCAGATCGCCTATGCGGAGGATCCCGACCTGCCCATCGCCGACCCGATCGAATTGCAGGCCATCACCGACACCCAGGCCCTGGGCGAGGTGCAGATCCCATGACCCGAACACCGCTCCGCCCGCTTGCCCGCATCCTCGAGGCCCGCGCCCGCGGGGAAAACCCCAAGGTGATCGAACGCGAGAATATCCGCCGCCGCCACGAAGAGATGAAGGACCGCGCCCGCGCTCGCGCCGAGGGGCGGTTGCTGGTGCTCAGCGCGTTTTTCTTTGCGGCTTTTGCCGTTGTCGGGTTCCGGATGGGCGCTTTGGCTACTTCGGAGGCGCAAGAGCCGCTGGCGAGCGCCCCGGGCGCGTCGATTGCCATGCAGCGGGCGAATATCGTGGACCGCGAAGGCCGAATCCTTGCGACCAACCTCGATACCTATTCCGTTTATGCCCAGCCCCCGCTGATGATCGATCCGATCGCGGCCGCGGAAAAGCTGGTGGCGATCTTCCCGGATCTGGACAAAGAGCGGTTGGTCAAGGACTTCACCGGCAAGCGCAAATTCCTGTGGATCAAGAAACGCATCTCGCCCGAGCAGAAACAGGCGGTGCACGACATCGGCGATCCGGGCATCCTGTTCGGTCCGCGCGAAATGCGGCTTTATCCCAACGGCCGGCTGGCCGCGCATATCCTTGGCGGGTCAGGCTTTGGGCGCGAAGGCGTCTCGGCTGCCGAGGTGATCGGTGTGGCCGGGGTGGAAAAACAGTTCGATGACTATCTGCGCGACCCGGCCAACGGAACCAAGCCGCTGCAGCTGTCGCTTGACCTGACCGTTCAGGCAGCGGTCGAGCAGGTTCTGGACGGCGGCATGAAGATAATGAACGCCAAAGGCGCCTCGGCGGTTCTGATGAACGCCCATACCGGCGAAGTGATTGCTGCCGCCTCGTTGCCCTCGTTCGATCCGAACGACCGTCCGCGCCCGCCGACCTCGGGGTTCGACCCTTCGGACAGCCCGCTATTCAACCGCTATGTGCAGGGCGTGTACGAATTGGGGTCGGTCTTCAAGATCTTCACCGCCGCGCAAGCGGTCGATCTGGGGCTGGTCAATGCCGACACGATCATCGACACCTCGGGCCCGATGAAGATCGGGCGTTTCCCGATCGGCGAATTCAACGGCAAGAATTACGGCAAGATCAGCGTGGCCGATGTGATTGTGCACAGCTCGAACCGCGGCACGGGGCGGTTGGCGCTGCAGATCGGCGCCGAGCGCCAGCAGCAGTTCCTGAACGCGCTGGGCATGTTCGACCCCACCCCGTTCGAGATCGTCGAGGCCAAGGGCGGGGTGCCGCTCAAGCCCAAGAAGTGGGGCGAATTGAGCACCGTCACCATTTCCTACGGCCACGGCCTGTCGACCAGCCCGATGCATCTGGCGGCGGGCTATGCGGCCATCGCCAATGGCGGGCATTATGTCAGCCCCACGATCTTGCGCCGCAACGGCCCGCAATACGGGCCGCGCGTGATGTCGGAAAGCGCGGCCAAACAATCGTTGATGATGCTGCGCAAGGTGGTGACGGATGGAACCGCCAGCTTTGGTGACGTTCCGGGCTATGCTGTGGCCGGCAAAACTGGCACCGCCGACAAGCCCAAGCCGCGCGGCGGCTACTATGATGACAAGGTGATCGCCACCTTCGCTTCGGTTTTTCCGGCCTACGATCCGAAATATGTACTGATCGTTGCGCTGGACGAACCGTCGATCCTGGCCTACGGCGAAAAGCGCCGCACGGCAGGCTGGACGGCGGTGCCCGTGGCGGCCGAGTTGATCGGCCGCATCGCGCCGCTGCTGGGGCTGCGTCCGCGGCTTGAGCCTGAGGATCGCGCTGCTATAACGCTGACCTCCAATTAGGCAGTCCGACAGAGGTGGGTCATGGGCGCAAGGTCAAAGAAACTCAGCCAGCTGGCCCTGACCGCGCGGGGCGGTGCCGACCCGGAGATTACGGGGCTGGCCGTTGACAGCCGCCAGGTCAAGGACGGCTTTCTGTTCGCGGCGCTGCCGGGGACGCGCGTGCATGGCGGCGAATTCATCCAATATGCCCTGCGCATGGGGGCCGCCGCCATTCTGACCGATGCCGAAGGCGCACGGATCGCCGCTGATGAACTGGCTGCCTCGGACGCCGCCCTGGTGGTGGTGCAGGACCCGCGCCAGACGCTGGCATATACCGCCGCATTGTGGTTCGGGGCGCAGCCGCGCACCATGGTGGCGGTCACCGGCACCAACGGCAAGACCTCGATTTCGACCTTCGTGCGCCAGATCTGGACGGAACTGGGCCACATGGCCGTCAATCTCGGCACCACAGGGGTCGAGGGCGCGTGGACGGCACCGCTGGCCCACACGACGCCCGAACCCATCACCCTGCATCGCTGTCTGGCTGAGGCCGCCGAGGCCGGCGTGACCCACGCCGCGATGGAGGCCTCGTCGCATGGTCTGGAACAGCGCCGGCTGGACGGCGTGCACCTGACGGCGGCGGGGTTTTCGAATTTCACCCAGGATCATCTGGACTATCACGCGACGTTCGAGGCGTATTTCGCCGCCAAGGCCGGCCTGTTCGACCGGGCTCTGCCGCAGGACGGAACGGCGGTCATCAACATGGATGATCCGAAAGGCGCCGCGATCCGTGATATCGCGCAGGCGCGCGGTCAGACAGTATTGACCGTGGGCAGCGGGGACGCTGATCTTTGCCTGTTGAACCAACGGTTTGACGCCACCGGGCAGGATTTGCGCTTTGCCTGGCGCGGCAAGGCCTTCCAGACCCGGCTGAACCTGATCGGCGGGTTTCAGGCGGAAAACGTTCTGCTGGCCTGCGGATTGGTCATCGCCAGCGGAGACGAGGCTGAACATGTCTTCGACACCCTGCCGCATCTGACCACGGTGCGGGGGCGGATGCAGTTGGCGGCGACCCGCAGCAACGGGGCTGCGGTATTCGTCGACTACGCGCACACGCCCGACGCCGTGGCCACCGCCTTGCAGGCGCTGCGTCCGCATGTGATGGGTCGGTTGATCGCCATCGTCGGCGCGGGCGGCGACCGCGACGCGACCAAGCGCCCGCTGATGGGCCGCGCCGCGGCCGAGAACGCCGATATCGTCTTTGTCACCGACGACAACCCACGCTCGGAAGACCCCGCAGCCATCCGCGCCGCGGTGATGGCCGGGGCCCCCGACGCAACCCAGGTTGCCGACCGGGCAGAGGCCATCCTGCGCGGCATCGATGCATTGCAGCCGGGCGATGCGCTGCTGATCGCGGGCAAGGGGCACGAGACCGGGCAGATCGTGGGTGACCAGGTTCTGCCCTTCGATGATGTGGAACAGGCCAGCATCGCCGTGGCCGCACTGGACGGGAGGGTCGCATGACACTCTGGAACGCATCCGAGGCCGCCGCCGCGACGGGCGGACAGGCCACGACCGACTGGCAGGCGAGCGGCGTGTCGATCGACACGCGCACGCTGCAACCGGGCGACCTGTTCGTGGCGTTGAAAGCGGCGCGCGACGGGCATGATTTCGTGGCGCAGGCGCTGGAAAAAGGGGCTTCCGCCGCGCTGGTGACGCACGTCCCGGACGGCGTGGCCGCCGATGCGCCATTGTTGATCGTCGACGACGTGCAGACCGCGCTCGAGGCGTTGGGCCGCGCCGCCCGTGATCGGTGCAAGGCCCTCGTGGTTGGGGTGACGGGCAGTGTCGGCAAGACCTCGACCAAGGAGATGCTGGCGACCATCCTGTCGGATCAGGGCCGCACCCATGCCAGCGTTGCCAGCTACAACAACCATTGGGGCGTGCCGCTGACTCTGGCCCGGATGCCGCGCGACACCGAATATGCGGTGATCGAGATCGGCATGAACCACCCCGGCGAAATTGCACCTCTGGCGCGGCAGGCTCGCCCGCATGTGGCGCTGGTTACCACCGTCGCCGCGGTTCACCTCGAGGCGTTCGAGTCAGTTGCCGGCATAGCCCACGAAAAGGCCGCCATCTTTGATGGGCTGCAGGCCGGCGGCACTGCCATCGTGAACGCCGACCTGGATCACACCGACATCCTGCGCACCTGTGCCGCCCGGCATGGCGCTGTGATCGTGGATTTCGGCCGCACCGCATCGGATTATCGGCTGATCGGCGTGACCCAGTCGCCCACTGACATCCACGTGACCGCCGAGGCGATGGGCCAGCCTTTCGCCTTCGATGTGCAGTCTGCGGGGACGCATTTTGCCATGAACGGCTTGGGCGCGCTGGCTGCCTGCGTCGCGCTGGGTGTCGATCTGGACGCGGCCATTGCCGGCCTGGCCAAATGGGCGCCGGTCACGGGGCGGGGCGTGCGCGAGGTGCTGACATTGCCGGACAACGGGCAGATCGAACTGCTGGATGACAGCTACAACGCCAACCCGACCTCGATGGCGGCGGCGCTGGATGTGCTGGCGGCAGCGCAGGGCGAAAGGCGCATCGCCTTTCTGGGCGACATGAAGGAGCTGGGTCCAAAAGAGCGCGCCATGCACGCAGGGCTGGCCGATGTGCCGGCCATGACCCAGATCGACAAGGTGCACTGCATTGGACCGTTGATGCGGGCGCTGCACGAGGCCCTGCCCGAGGACAAGCGCGGGCTGTGGTCTGAGACCAGCGCCGAAATGGTTCAAGAGCTGCCGCAGCTGGTTCGGGCGGGCGATGCCGTGTTGGCCAAAGGCTCTCTCAGCATGGCGCTGGCACGGATTGTTGACGGTTTGCGGAAAATGGGGCAAGTGGGCGCGCTTGATGCATGACCACCCATGACCGCGGTGTGAGAAAGGTTTTGTAATGCTCTATTGGTTGACCAGCCTGTCGGACGGAGGGGATTTCTTCAACCTCTTCCGCTACATAACTTTCCGCGCAGGCGGCGCCTTTCTGACGGCCCTGATCTTTGGCTTCCTGTTCGGCAAGCCGTTGATCAACGTGCTGCGCAGGAAACAGGGCAAAGGTCAGCCAATCCGGGATGACGGCCCCGAGGGGCACTTTACCAAGGCCGGCACACCCACGATGGGGGGGTTGCTGATTGTAGGTGCTCTAGTGACGTCCACGCTGATTTGGGCACGGTGGGACAATCCTTATGTGTGGATGGTTCTGTTTGTCACTCTGGCCTATGCGGCCATCGGATTCGCGGACGACTATGCCAAGGTGTCGAAGCAGAATACCAAGGGCGTTTCGGGCAAAATGCGCCTGGCTTTGGGCATCATAATCGCCGCGCTGGCCGCGCTGTGGGCGACGCTGCACCACCCGGAGATGCTGCAGAACCAGCTGGCCGTGCCGATCTTCAAGGACACGCTGATCAATCTGGGTATCTTCTATATTCCGTTCTCGATCGTGGTGATTGTGGGGGCGGCGAATGCCGTGAACCTGACCGACGGGCTGGACGGGCTGGCCATCATGCCCGCGATGATCGCGGCATCGACTTTGGGCGTGATCGCCTATGCGGTGGGCCGCGTCGACTTTACCGAATATCTGGACGTGCACTACGTGCCCGGCACGGGTGAGATCCTGATCTTCACCGCAGCCCTGTTTGGTGGCGGGCTTGGGTTCCTGTGGTACAACGCCCCGCCCGCCGCGGTGTTCATGGGGGATACCGGGTCTTTGGCCTTGGGCGGTGCGCTGGGCGCCATCGCCGTCGCCACCAAGCACGAGCTGGTTCTGGCCATCGTCGGCGGCCTGTTCGTGGTCGAGGCGTTGAGCGTGATCATCCAGGTGCTGTATTTCAAACGCACAGGGCGGCGGGTCTTCCTGATGGCGCCGATCCATCACCACTATGAGAAGAAGGGGTGGGCCGAACCGACTATCGTGATCCGGTTCTGGATCATCTCGCTGATCCTGGCGATGATTGGCCTTGCAACACTGAAAGTACGGTAAGGCTCCAGCCGGGCGCGGTGGGCCTGCGGCCCGCCTGTGCCCGTTGAGCCCGGCTCGCGCCGAGGGCGCGAGCCTGACGCCGCCCTTGCCAAGGGTCAATTCTTCGGTACAGGGTGGCGGCGCATTGGCAGATGGAAGAAGGTGCGCGACATGATCCCGGTCAAAGGGTTTTCAGGACATAAGGTTGCGGTTCTGGGGCTGGGGCGGTCGGGCCTGGCCACGGCGCGCGCATTGCGGGCTGGCGGGGCCGAGCCGGTGTGTTGGGATGACAACCCCGCCGCGCGCGAAAAGGCCGAGGCCGAGGGGTTCATGTGTCAGGACCTGCGAAGGCAGGGTGCCTTTGACGCGATCGCCACGTTGATCGTGTCGCCTGGCATTCCCCATCTTTATCCCGAACCCAACCCGGTTGTTGCCGCCGCACTGCAGGCTGGCGTACCGGTCGAGAATGACATTGGTCTGTTCTTCCGCTCGTTGGGCGGTGCCGAATGGGACAAGTTTGACGTGCCGCCGCGCGTTGTCGCCGTCACCGGCTCGAACGGGAAATCGACCACGGCCGCGCTGATCCACCACATCCTGACCCAGTCGGGGCGCGAGGCGCAGCTGGCGGGCAATATCGGGCGCGGCGTGCTGGATATCGAGCCCGGCGGCGATGGATCGGTGGTGGTGCTGGAGCTTTCCAGCTATCAGACCGAGCTGGCGCGTGCGCTGACGCCCGACGTGGCGGTGTTCACCAATCTCTCGCCCGACCATCTGGACCGGCATGGGGGCATGGGCGGTTATTTCGCCGCCAAACGCCGCCTGTTCTCCGAAGGCGGTCCCGACCGCGCCGTGATCGGCGTGGACGAGATCGAAGGCGCGTTTTTGGCAGGGCAACTTGCCGAAGGGCCGGGCGACGACCGGGTGATCCGCGTCTCGGTGGCGCGCAAGTTGGCTGGCCCGGGCTGGCAGGTCTTTGCGCGCAAGGGGTTCCTGTCGGAATACCGCAAGGGGCGGCAGGCCGCCTCGATCGACCTGCGCGGCATCAAGGGCTTGCCCGGAACGCACAACCACCAGAACGCGTGTTCGGCCTATGCCGCCTGTCGCGCACTGGGCCTGGCGCCCAAGATGATTGAGGACGCTCTGCACAGCTATCCAGGCTTGCCGCACCGCAGCCAGATCATCGCCGAGGCAAATGGTGTGACATTCGTGAATGACTCCAAAGCCACCAATGTCGACAGCGCGGCCAAGGCGCTGGGCGCGTTCAAAAAGATCCGCTGGATCTGCGGCGGGCTCGAGAAAGAGGGCGGTATCGCCGCGCTGAACGACGCGACCGACGAGGTTCTGTGCGCCTATGTGATCGGGCGCGAGGCGGCCGCGTTCGCCATGCAGTTGTCGGTCGAAACCCGCGTCTGCACCACCATGGCCGAGGCGGTCGAACAGGCCATGCGCGACGCCGCGCCGGGTGAGACCGTGCTGCTGGCGCCCGCGGCGGCCAGTTTCGACCAGTACGACAATTTCGAACAGCGCGGTGACGATTTCGTGGCGCAGGTACAAAAGCGGCTTTGAACTGTGCATTTGCAATGAACCGCCGGTTGGGCCAAATTGAAGTGCTATCAGCTTGACGCACCAGAATTAATGATTTTGTTACCCTAGGAATTCAACACGAGGTTAAGACCATGCTGAACCGCAAGCTTTCAATGATCCTGCCGGCCATCCTGGTGGCAGGGGCCTGCACGAACACAGGCGCGAACTACCAGCCCATTGTGGATGGACCCGTCAGCCCGAATTACAACGCAGACTTGGCGCAGTGTCAGGCCGTGGCGCGGCAGCAGGGCACGATCGACAGCAATACCGCTGGCGCGGCGGCCATTGGCGCGGCGGGTGCAGCGGGCACCAAAGCCATCATCGACGACAGCGCAAGCGATCTGGGCCGTGCGGCCGTAGCTGGCGCACTGGTGGGGGCTGGGGCCAGCGCTCTGCAAAACACCCAGAAGCAGGAAGTCATCGTCCGCAACTGCATGCGCGGCCGCGGCTACAACGTCGTAGGCTAAAGGCGACCGGCGATTGCTTTTCCGGCGGCGTGGCCCGAGGACCACGCCCACTGGAAATTGTACCCGCCCAGCCATCCGGTGACATCCACCGCTTCACCAATCGCATAGAGGCCGGGGACATCCCTGGCCTCCATCGTTTTGGACGACAGGCTGTGCGTATCGATGCCGCCCAAGGTGACCTCGGCGGTGCGATACCCTTCGGTCCCCGAGGGGGTCAGTGCCCAGTCGGACAGCGAATCGGTCAGTGCCTGCAACGCCGCATCCGACTGATCGGCCAGGTTGCCGCGCATCGGGATATGGGTGCTCAGATACTCGACCAGGCGGGCGGGCAGGTGGCGCGCGAGTTCGGTGGTCAGGGCCTTGCGGCCCCCGCTTTGCCGCCGGTCACGCAGCAGGTCGAACAGGGGCAGCTCGGGGATCAGGTTGACCCGGATCGTCTCGCCCTCGCGCCAGTATGAGGACAGTTGCAGCACCGCCGGACCGCTCAGGCCGCGATGGGTGAACAGCAGTGCCTCGTCGAAACTCGTGCGATCGTTCGACAATCGCGTCGGCACGGAAACACCGGACAAGTCTTTGAACCGCCCGTCGGGGAAGGTGAACGGCACCAAAGCGGCACGGGTCTCGGTGACGTGCAATCCGAACTGCGCGGCGATGTCATAGGCCAGCCCGGTCGCACCCATCTTTGGGATGGATTTTCCGCCGGTGGCCAATACCACGTTGGCACAGCTCAGGTCATTTCGCGCACCCTCGCGCTCGACCACCATTTCAAAGCCGGTTTCGGTCTTGCGCAGATCGCGCAGCGACGTGTGCAACCACAGCTCGGCGCCTGCGCGGTCCATCTCGGCCAGCAGCATGGCGATGATCTGCTTCGATGAGCCGTCGCAGAACAGCTGCCCCAGCGTCTTTTCATGCCATGCGATGCCGTGACGGCCCACAAGGTCGATAAAATCCCATTGCGTGTACCGCGCCAGCGCCGATTTGCAGAAATGCGGGTTCTGCGACAGGAAGTTCTGTGGTCCGGCGTAGAGGTTTGTGAAGTTGCACCGCCCTCCGCCCGAGATGCGGATCTTTTCCCCCGGCGCCTTGGCGTGATCGATCACCAGTACACGACCGCCGCAATGGGCGGCGCACATCATGCCGGCGGCTCCGGCGCCCAGTATGATCGTGTCAAATCGCATCCCTCGCCCTTGGCGCGGATTGACGCCAATGACAAGAGGAAGAGGCTGGCCTGAGGGGCATTTTCCCTGTAGACTCTCAAACAGATCCCGAAAACGGGACGGTAACGAGGCAGATAGTGGCGGTATCTCATGACTGAGATGGTGTATGGCGCGGTCCAGGACCAGCGCGGTGAACCGATCCTTCCGAAATGGTGGCGGACGATTGACCGCTGGACGATGTCCTGCGTGCTGATCCTGTTTGCGATCGGGCTTCTGCTGGGGCTGGCCTCGTCGCCGCCGCTGGCGCAGCGCAACGGGTTCGATCCGTTCCACTATGTCGAGCGTCAGGCCCTTTTCGGTGTGTTGGCGCTGATCGCGATGATGCTGACGTCGATGATGTCACCCACCTTGGTGCGTCGGTTGGCGGTGCTGGGATTTCTGGCCTCTTTTGTTGCGCTGGCCTTTCTGCCGGTCTTCGGAACCGATTTCGGCAAAGGTGCGGTGCGCTGGTATTCGCTGGGCTTCGCCTCGCTGCAACCGTCCGAGTTTCTGAAGCCGGGCTTCATTGTCGTGGCCGCGTGGCTGCTGGCCGCAGCGCAGGAGATCAATGGCCCCCCGGGGCGGTTGTGGTCGTTTGCGCTGTGTATGTCGATTGTTGGCATGTTGGTGATGCAGCCTGATTTCGGTCAGGCCTGTCTGATCCTGTTCGGCTGGGGCGTGATGTATTTCGTAGCGGGTGCACCGATGTTCCTGCTGCTGGGAATGGCCGGGGCGGTCGTCTTGGGTGGCATGTTCGCCTACGCCAATTCTGAACACTTCGCCCGGCGCATCGATGGTTTCCTGAATCAAGAGGTCGATCCGACGACCCAGTTGGGCTATGCCACCAACGCAATCCGCGAGGGCGGGCTGTTTGGCGTTGGGGTTGGCGAGGGGCAGGTGAAATGGTCGCTGCCCGATGCACATACCGATTTCATCATCGCCGTCGCGGCCGAAGAATACGGCCTGATCCTGGTGCTGATCATCATCGCGCTTTATTCAATCATCGTGGTGCGGTCCCTGCTGCGACTGATGCGCGAGCGTGACATGTTCACCCGGTTGGCGGGCACGGGACTGGCATGCATGTTCGGTGTTCAGGCGATGATCAACATGGGCGTCGCGGTGCGCCTGCTGCCGGCCAAGGGCATGACGCTGCCCTTCGTCAGCTACGGCGGCTCGTCGTTGATTGCGGGCGGCATCGCGCTGGGCATGCTGCTGGCCTTCACCCGCACCCGCCCGCAGGGCGAGCTGGGCGACATTCTGCGCGGACGGGGCTGATGACGAACCCTTATTTGCTGATCGCGGCTGGCGGAACCGGGGGCCACATGTTCCCCGCCCAGGCGCTGGCTGAGGCCATGCTGAACAAGGGTTGGCGCGTGCGCCTGTCCACCGATGCGCGCGGCGCGCGTTATACCGGCGGTTTCCCGCATTCAACCGAGATCGTCGAGGTGTCCTCGGCCACATTCGCCCGCGGCGGGCTGGCGGCCAAGGCACTGGCCGGTCCCCGGATCGCGGCCGGTGTAGCCGGGATGACGGCCCAGTTGCTACGCGACAGGCCGGACGTGGTGGTTGGGTTCGGCGGCTATCCGTCGATCCCGGCGCTGAGCGCGGCGGTGATGCTGCGTCTGCCCCGCATGATCCACGAACAGAACGGCGTTTTGGGGCGCGTGAACCAGTTGTTTGCCACGCGGGTTGCGCATGTGGCCTGCGGTGTCTGGCCCACCGACCTGCCCGAGGGCGCCCACGGTATCCACACCGGCAACCCCGTCCGGGCTGCCGTTCTGGAACGCGCGGCCGCGCCCTACATCCCGCCCGGAGACTATCCGATGTCGGTGCTGGTGATGGGCGGCAGCCAGGGCGCTCGTATCCTCAGCGATGTAGTCCCCGGCGCCATAGCTGCACTGCCCGAGAGCCTGCGCCAGTATATCCGCGTCTCTCACCAAGCGCGCGAGGAGGACACCGAACGGGTCAGCGCCTTCTACGCCGATCACGGGATTCTGGCCGAGGTCCAGCCCTTTTTCCACGACGTGCCCCGCCGCATGTCCGAGGCGCAGCTGGTCATCAGCCGCTCGGGTGCGTCCAGCGTGGCCGACATCTCGGTGATCGGGCGACCTTCGATCCTGATCCCCTTCGCCGCCGCCGCGGGCGATCACCAGACCGCCAATGCCCGAGGGCTGGTGCAAGCGGGCGGGGCAATCATGATCCCCGAAAATGCGCTTGACGTTCCCGCCCTGACCGAGCAAATCGCACTGGTTCTGACCAACCCCGAAGCCGCACAGAAAATGGCCCATGCTGCCCTGTCGGTCGGGGCGCCCGACGCGACCGAGCGTCTGGTGGCCCTTGTCGAACAGCTGGCGCAGAAGGAGACCCCATGAATCCAGCAACCAAACTGCCGCAGGATGTCGGACCGATCCATTTCGTGGGCATCGGCGGCATCGGGATGTCTGGCATCGCCGAAGTGCTGCTGAACCTTGGGTACCAGGTGCAGGGATCCGATTTGAAAGCTTCGAAGATCACCGACCGTCTGGCTTCGCTGGGGGCTGAGATTTTCGTGGGTCAGCGGGCTGAAAACCTCGACAATGCGGCCGTCGTGGTCGTTTCTACCGCGATCAAGCCGGGAAACCCAGAACTAGACGGCGCGCGCGCGCTGGGCCTGCCGGTGGTGCGCCGTGCCGACATGTTGGCCGAGCTGATGCGGCTGAAATCCAACATTGCCATCGCCGGTACCCACGGCAAGACCACGACCACCACGATGATGGCCGAGTTGATGGTGGCGGGCGATTTCGACCCGACCGTGATCAACGGCGGCGTGATCCATGCCTACGGCTCGAACGCGCGGATGGGGCAGGGCGAATGGATGGTGGTCGAGGCCGACGAGTCCGACGGCTCGTTCAACCGGCTGCCGGCGACCATCGCCATCGTCACCAATATCGACCCCGAGCACATGGAGCATTGGGGTGATTTCGACCGGCTGCGCGCGGGCTTTCATGATTTCGTCTCGAACATCCCGTTCTACGGTCTGGCGGTGTGCTGCACCGACCATGCCGAGGTTCAGGCGTTGGTGGGCCGCATCACCGACCGCCGCGTGCGCACCTATGGGTTCAACGCCCAAGCCGACGTGCGTGCAGTCAACCTGACCTACAAGGGCGGCATCGCGCATTTCGACATCCACTTGCAATACGAGGATACCGTGATCGAGGGTTGCACCCTCCCGATGCCGGGCGATCACAACGTCTCGAACGCGCTGTCGGCCGTGGCCGTGGCACGTCATCTGGGCATGAAAACCGCTGAAATCCGCGACGCGCTGGCCAATTTCGGCGGCGTCAATCGCCGCTTTACCAAGGTGGGCGAGGTGAACGGCGTCACCATCATCGACGATTACGGCCACCACCCGGTGGAAATCGCGGCGGTGCTCAAGGCCGCGCGTCAGGCGACCGAAGGCCGTGTGATCGCCGTGCATCAGCCGCACCGCTATTCGCGTCTGTCCAACCTGTTCGACGATTTCTGCGCCTGTTTCAATGATGCTGATGTCGTGGCCATTGCCGAGGTCTTCTCGGCCGGTGAAGACCCGATCGAAGGCGCCAGCCGCGATGATCTGGTGCAGGGCCTCATCCGCCACGGCCACCGCCACGCGCGCGCGCTGCTGGACGAAGGCGACCTGGAGCGTCTGGTCCGCGAGCAGGCCCGGCCCGGCGACATGGTCGTCTGCCTGGGTGCCGGCACCATCAGTACCTGGGCAAATGCGCTGCCTGACCGGCTGAAGGAAAAACAAGCCGTTTGACGTTAGCAGGCATTTGGGTGCACAACTTGCGGATGTGTTGCTGCCTTGGCACGTGACTCATTTGCGGAGAGAACCATGGATTATTCCGTCATCTTTGCCGCCCTTTGGGTGATCTGCGCCACTGTCGTGGCACTGCTGCCGATGCGCCTGCAATTTCCGCCGGGCATCGTGCTGCTGATCTGCGCGCCGGTTCTGATCGTCTGGCTGGGCGTGGCACATGGCTGGCTGATCGGAGTGCTGGCCTTTGCCGGGTTCGTATCGATGTTCCGCAACCCCATCCGGTATTATTGGCGCAAATGGTCGGGCCGCGAGGTGGAGCAATGAGCTGGTCGATCGCACTTGCGGCCCTGTGGGGCATCGCCGCCAATGTGCTGGCGATGATCCCCAGCAAGGACAACCACTGGACCCGCGCCTATGCGCTGATCGCGGTGGGCATTCCGATCCTAGGCTATGTCACATATGAAAACGGCCCGTGGGTCGGCCTGTTCGTTCTGGCCGCCGGCATGTCGGTGCTGCGCTGGCCGGTGATCTATCTGACCCGTTGGACAAAGGCGAAAATGCAAGGCATGAAGGCGGCGGACAAATAACCCGACACCCCTTCGGAGACCAACGATGACGGACATCGCCACATTTGCTTACCTGCCGCTCGCGGCGCTTGTGCTCGGGACGTTGGCCGGCTTTGTCGCCGCGCGATGGCTTGGCCTGCGCGCGCTGTTTTGGCTGATCGGTTTGACTTCGGTTGTTGCGCTTGTCCTGATCGTGATGTTGGCGGGCGTCGGCACGGGCGAGGAGGAGCAGGCCTTTGGCCCCTTCGTCTGGCTGACCGGAGGTGTTCTGCCAATTCTGTTCGCGGAAATCATGGGCGGAGTCGTCGGGCGCAGCCTGGCGGTGCGATCCGGACAATGACCACGATCCCAACGCCTCGTGGCCGTCTGACCGCGGCCCGTGCTCTGAACGACCTCACGTGGCTGCGTGTCGGTGGCCCGGCGGATTTCCTGTTTCAACCGGCCGATCTGCAGGACTTGCAAGCCTTTCTGCGCGATCTTCCAGCCGAGGTGCCGGTGTTTCCGATGGGCGTCGGCTCGAACCTGATCGTCCGCGACGGGGGGCTGCGGGCCGTGGTGATCCGACTGGGGCGCGGCTTTAACGGCATCTCGGTCGCGGGCACCACCGTCACTGCGGGGGCGGCCGCGCTGGATGCGCATGTGGCGCGCAAGGCAGCGGATGCGGGGGTGGACCTAACTTTTCTGCGCACCATCCCCGGTTCCATCGGCGGGGCCGTGCGGATGAACGCCGGTTGCTATGGCAGCTACACGGCGGATGTTCTGAAATCGGCCACCATCGTCACCCGGCAGGGCGAGGTGGTCGAGCTGACGCCGGCCGACCTGAACTTCCGCTATCGTCAGTCCGACCTGCCCGAGGGTGCGGTGCTGGTGTCGGCCACGTTCCAGGGCCCGGCGGGTGATCCGGCCGACCTGCACGCCCGGATGGAGGCGCAGCTGAAAAAGCGCGACGAGACCCAGCCCACCAAGGACCGCAGCGCCGGGTCGACCTTCCGCAATCCGGCCGGGTTTTCCTCGACCGGGCGGGCCGATGATGTGCACGACCTGAAGGCCTGGAAGGTGATCGACGACGCCGGAATGCGCGGCGCCCGACGCGGGGGCGCACAGATGAGCCCCAAGCACGCGAATTTCCTGATCAACACCGGAAACGCCACCGCCGCCGACCTCGAAGGGCTGGGCGAAGAGGTGCGAAAAAAGGTTTACGAAACAAGCGGGATCACGCTAGAGTGGGAAATCATGCGGGTCGGTGATCCGCTAACAGATTAAAGCCCCGACCGTCAGACCAAAACAGGCAAATTCAGGCGACGGATCAAAGGCATAACGAAATACGGACCACCAGATAAGGTCCGGGGACATTGAGGCGCACGAACGTGGGTAGGTCGAGCAGGACAAACCCCAAAGTGGCGGTATTGATGGGTGGCCCCTCGGCGGAACGCGAGGTGTCTCTCAGCAGCGGGCGCGAATGCGCAGCCGCCCTTGTGGGAGAAGGGATCGAGGTCGTCGAACTGGACGCCGGTCCTGACCTTTGTGCGCGTTTGCAGGACATCAAGCCCGACGTGGTTTTCAACGCCCTGCATGGCCGCTGGGGCGAGGACGGTTGCGTACAGGGTCTGCTGGAGTGGCTGCGAATGCCCTACACGCATTCCGGCGTGTTGGCCTCGGCGCTGGCCATGGACAAACAGCGCAGCAAAGAGGTGTACCGCGCGGCCGGCCTGCCGGTGGCCGACAGCGTGATCGTTCCGAAATCGGACGTGATGGCGGGGCACGTCATGCCCGCGCCATATGTGGTCAAGCCCAACAACGAAGGCTCGAGCGTCGGGATCTACCTTGTGTTCGAAGGGTCGAACGGCCCGCCGCACCTGTCGGATGACATGCCCGAACAGGTCATGGTCGAACAATACGTGGCCGGGCGCGAGCTGACGGCGACCGTGATGGGCGACCGCGCCCTGACCGTGACCGAGATCCTGACAGACGGCTGGTACGACTACGACGCCAAATACAAGCCCGGCGGTTCGCGCCACGTGCTGCCCGCCGACATTCCGCCGCGGATCTTCGATCTGTGCATGGAGTATGCTCTGCGTGCCCATCAGGTTCTGGGGTGCCGGGGCGTCAGTCGCACCGACTACCGCTGGGACGACGCCAAGGGCGAAGAGGGCCTGTTCCTACTGGAGACCAACACCCAGCCGGGTATGACCCCCACCTCGCTGGTGCCTGAACAAGCCGCGCATCTGGGCATGACCTTCGGTCAGCTCTGCGCCTGGATGGTCGAGGACGCCTCATGCGACCGCTGACCGCCACTCGTGCGCCGGTGATCCACCGCGCCAAGCCTCTGTCCGGCCCGGATGCCGAGTTCCAGTCTGCGGATGCCGACGCCGACCGCGCAGAGCCCAAATTGCGGTTGCGCGGTGGTCGGTTTTTCCGCCGTGGCAAGGGCCGTGCGGACCCGGCACCGTCGCGGTTCAGTTATCGGTTCCAGCGATGGATGCTGACGCCGGGAATCCGGCTGGGGGTCAAGATCGGTGTGCCGCTCTGCGCGGTCGTGGCGACGGTTGGGCTCTACTTCGCAGCCGAAGATCGGCGAGAAGCGGTTCGGGCGCAGGTGGACAACTTGATCACGTCGTTTCAGGAGCGTCCTGAATTCATGGTCAAGCTCATGGCGATCGACGGGGCGGGGGCCGGCCTTGCTGATGACATCCGCGAAGTCGTGCCTTTGGACTTCCCGCTCAGCTCTTGGGATCTGGATGTCGAGCAGATCCGGGACACGATCACCGGCTTGGATCCGGTCAAATCGGCAACCGTGCGGATCCGTCCGGGCGGCATTCTGCAGGTCGATGTTGTTGAACGTCAGCCCGTGATCGTCTGGCGCACCCGTGAAGGCATCCAGCTGTTGGACGAAACGGGTACCCACGTGGCCGAGATCGCGGCTCGGACCGAGCGCTCCGATCTTCCGCTGATTGCCGGTCAAGGTGCAGATCAGCATGTGGCCGAGGCACTGGACCTTCTGGCCACCGCGCGCAGCTTGGGCAGCCGGGTGCGCGGTCTGGTCCGCGTCGGCGAGCGGCGCTGGGACCTGGTTCTGGATCGGGGCCAACGGGTCATGCTGCCGACGGAACGTCCGGTGCGCGCGCTCGAGCGTGTACTGGCAGTGAACGAGGTGCAGGACCTTCTGGAACGGGATGTTGCCGTGGTCGATATGCGCATAGGGGCGCGGCCGACCATTCGGATGACAGAAGCCGCCAGCGCGGACTGGTGGAATACAAAAGTGACTAAGGGTAACGGGCAGTAATACGATGATGACGGATCTCTATCAGTCTCAACGCGCAATGCGTCAGATGCGCAGACAGGCCATGCAACGCGGTGTCGTTGCGATCCTGGATGTCGGAAGTTCCAAGATCGCCTGTCTTGTGCTGCGGTTTGATGGGTCGGCGCGGCTCAGCGAGGACAACTCGATCGGGTCCATGGCCGGGCAGACCGGGTTTCGGGTGATCGGTGCGGCGACGACCCGATCGCGCGGGGTGCGCTTTGGTGAGATCACGGCCATGCAGGAAACCGAGCGCGCCATCCGCACCGCGCTGCAGGCTGCTCAGAAGATGGCCGATATCAGGGTAGACCATGTGATCGCCTGTTTCTCGGGGGCAAACCCTCGGTCTTATGGGCTGGATGCGCAGGTGGATCTGGACGGTCAGCTGGTGACCGAGGCCGAGATCGGTCGTGTCCTGAACGCCTGCGATGTCCCGGACTATGGGGCAGGGCGCGAGGTGCTGCATGCACAACCTGTGAACTTCGCTCTGGACAACCGATCTGGCTTGATCGACCCGCGGGGGCAGATGGGTCAGACGCTTGCGGTCGACATGCACATGTTGACGGTCGATGCGGTGGCGATTCAGAACATCGTTCGTTGCGTCAAGCGGTGCGACCTGGAATTGGCTGGCATCGCGAACTCAGCCTATGTGTCGGGGATTTCTGCGCTGGTTGAAGACGAACAGGAACTTGGGGCGGCTTGTATCGACATGGGCGGTGGGTCCACCGGCGTTTCGATCTTCATCAAAAAGCACATGATCTATGCCGACAGTGTCCGCATGGGCGGGGATCATGTCACCAGTGACATTTCGATGGGGCTTGGTGTGTCCGCCTCGGTTGCCGAGCGGATCAAGACCTTCAATGGCGGGGTTCACGCCACCGGAGCCGATGACCGCGACATGATCGACATTGGCGGGGACACCGGGGATTGGGAACACGACCGGCGTACCGTCAGCCGGGCCGAGCTGATCGGCATCATGCGTCCGCGCGTCGAAGAAATCCTCGAGGAAGTCCGTGTTCGGCTGGACGCTGCAGGGTTCGAACATATGCCAAGCCAACAGATCGTTCTGACTGGTGGAGCCAGTCAGATCCCCGGTCTGGATGGGCTGGCCAGCCGCATACTGGGTCAGCGGGTGCGTCTGGGCCGACCGCTGCGTGTGCATGGGTTGCCGCAATCCGCGACGGGCCCGGGGTTCTCCTCGGCGGTCGGTCTTGCGCTGTTCGCGGCGCATCCGCAGGACGAATGGTGGGATTTTGAAATCCCGGTCGATACCTACGCAGCACGGCCATTCAAGCGTGCCGTGCGCTGGTTCCGTGACAACTGGTAGGTTCCTGCTCCGGGCTGCGGTGTTTTGCGCAGCCTGGGTTCCGGCTGCGGCTGTCGCGCAGACCCGTATCTCACCCGAAGCATTCCTGGACGCGGTGGTCGGAAAAACCGTCACGTTCCACGAATTGACCAGCGGTATGCTTGTCGGCACCGAGGAGTTCCTCAGCCCAACCCGCTCGGTCTGGCGGCGAGAGGGCGAGGGCTGTGTCTACGGCCAGATCACGACGCCTGACGGCAAGCTGTGCTTCCTCTATGACACCGAGCCCGGCCCGGTATGCTGGTGGCCATTCGAGCATGATGGGCGGTTGCTGGTCCGGATCGCGCGGCTGGGGGATGGCGAAATCCAGGAAGTCAGCGGATTTTCGGACGACGGCCTTGATTGTCCTTCCGTTCCCATCAGCTGAAAATTCCGGTTGCGGTGCAGGGATTTATCCCTCAGAATATCAACAAGGCCCGTCAGAGGCTCGTCGGCAGGACCCGAGCAGTCAGCCGCAGTTTGAACAGGATGTCCAGCATCGCACCCGCGAAATCAGGCTGGGCGTTTTCGCGTGTGTGGTGGTCTGTCCGCCCTGAACCGCTATATTTACGCAGTCGGGCGAAATGCCGCGAAGAACCGCCTTATTTCTTCCATATTTTGTGGATTCACGCGATTTTTGGCGTGACGTTTGACGTTTGGAAAGGTAGAATCACAAGCGGATAGGCAAGAAAAACACCGCTTTGCGGGATCATAAATACAGGCGGACAGAGCATGACATTGAATCTTTCGATGCCCGGGCACGACGAACTCAAGCCTCGGATTACGGTATTTGGCGTAGGCGGTGCAGGTGGAAACGCCGTCAACAACATGATTGAAAAACAACTCGACGGTGTCGACTTCGTCGTGGCCAACACGGACGCGCAGGCATTGCAGCAAAGCCGCTCTTCGGCGCGGGTGCAGTTGGGCATCAAGGTGACCGAGGGTCTGGGCGCGGGCGCCCGCGCATCGGTAGGGGCCGCCGCCGCCGAAGAGAGCATCGAACAGATCGTCGACCATCTGGCAGGCGCGCATATGTGCTTCATCACCGCCGGTATGGGCGGGGGCACCGGTACCGGCGCCGCTCCGATCATCGCGCAGGCCGCGCGTGAGCTGGGTGTGCTGACCGTGGGCGTGGTGACCAAGCCGTTCCAGTTCGAGGGCGCCAAGCGCATGCGTCAGGCCGAAGACGGTGTCGAGGCGCTGCAGAAGGTCGTCGATACGCTGATCATCATCCCGAACCAGAACCTGTTCCGTCTGGCCAACGAAAAGACCACGTTCACCGAGGCCTTTTCGATGGCCGATGATGTGCTGTACCAGGGCGTCAAGGGCGTGACTGATCTGATGGTGCGTCCGGGCCTGATCAACCTCGACTTCGCCGACGTCCGCGCGGTGATGGACGAGATGGGCAAGGCCATGATGGGCACCGGCGAGGCCGAGGGCGAAGATCGCGCCATCCAGGCTGCGGAAAAGGCCATCGCCAACCCGCTGCTGGACGAAATCAGCCTCAAGGGCGCCAAGGGTGTTCTGATCAACATCACCGGCAGCCATGACCTGACTCTGTTCGAACTGGACGAGGCCGCCAACCGCATCCGCGAGGAAGTGGACCCCGAGGCCAACATCATTGTCGGCTCCACTCTGGACCCCGAGATGGAAGGCAAGATGCGCGTATCGGTCGTGGCAACCGGCATCGACGCCAGCGAAAGCGGCTCCGAGGCACCGGCTCCGCGTCGGTCCATGTCCGCACCTCTGACCCGTACCGTATCGGCGGAAGAAGAGGCGGCACAGCCGGCTCCGGTCGCGGCGGAAGTTGCTGAACCTGCGCCGCAGCCCGAAGCTCCGCGCGAACCGTCTCTGTTTGAAGCGGCCGAAGAGCCTTCGCACACGACTGTGCAATTCGGTCAGGGCGCCGATGAGGCTGTAGAGGACGATGACGACGGGCTGCCTCCCCCGGCCTATCAGCCACGCAGCGCCGAGTTCGATCCGCAGCCCGAGCCGGTCGAACGCCCGGCGGAAAGCTATCAGCCGCAACAGGTGCCGCATACCCCTGGAACGCCTTCGCCCGCCGCGCTGGAACGGCTGCAGGCAGCTGTTCAGAACGTACCGACTTCGGCCCAGCGTCTGACCGCGTCGCGCCCGCAGGAACCGGCGCCGCAGCGCCAGCCCGCCGCCGAGGAACGGCCGCGGTTCGGGTTCAACCGTTTGATCGACCGGATGACTGGGCACGCCCCTGATACCCCCGCTCAACCGGCCCGGCAACAGCCTGCGATGCGCCAGACTGACGCTACGGCACCCTCGCATGAAGAGGTCGATCCTGAGCAGGAGCGGATCGAAATTCCGGCTTTCCTGCGCCGTCAGGCCAACTGATCGCGGTAACAATATCCACTCACGGGGCTGCCGAAAGGCGGCCCTTTTTCCTTTTGATGCAAACGTTTAAGTGCCAGTAAGCAGGGTTTTGCCGATCTGTTGCAGAACTGTTTCATTCAGTTGCAAAGAGTGAGTTGAGCCTTGACCCGCCCTTCCTTAACTGAGGGTGCAACACAGCCGAAAAAGGCTGGACACCGCTCACCGAGGTTCAATTTGCAACAGACGCTCAAATCTTCGATCACGTTCAAAGGCGTGGGTCTGCACAGCGGCAAGCCCGCGACGATGGTTCTTAAACCGGCGGCTGCCGGTCACGGGATCTGGTTCAAGCGGACCGATATCGAACTGGGCAATGCGTTGATCCCGGCCATCTACGATGTGGTCGAAAGAACCCAACTGTGTACGCGCCTGGTCAATGACGCTGGTGTTTCGGTGTCGACCGTCGAGCATATCATGGCCGCGCTGGCAGGGTGCGGGATCCACAACGCATTGATCGAGATTGATGGACCCGAAGTTCCGATCATGGACGGTTCGTCGATCGACTTCGTGCGGGGTATCATCGCCAAGGGCGTTCGCCGTCAGGCCAGCCCGGTTCTGGCGTATGAGGTCCTCAAGCCGATCGTGGCCGAGCGGGAAGGTGCCCGTGCGTCGATCCGGCCGGCAGACGGTTTGATCATCGAGTTCCACATTGATTTCGAAGACACTGCGATCGGCAGCCAGTCGAAGATCCTGGATATGCGCAACGGGTCGTTTGCTCGGGAACTGTCCGACTGCCGGACCTTCTGCCGCCGAACCGATGTTGAGGCGATGCGCGAAAACGGTCTGGCCTTGGGCGGCACACTGGAGAATGCGGTTGTTGTTCAAGGGGCCGAAGTGCTGACACCGGGTGGGTTCCGTCACCAGGATGAAGCCGTGCGCCACAAAATGCTGGACGCGTTGGGAGACCTGTATCTGGCCGGCGGCCCGATCTTTGGTCACTTCGTCGGTGAGAAATCCGGCCATGCCATGACCAACACATTGCTGCGCAAGCTGTTCGAGACGCCTGGCGCCGTGCGCCCGGTGCTGTGTACGCCTGAACAAGCCGCGCAACTGCCCGGGCAGGGGTTGGTCTGGGACGAAATCCCCGAAGTTGCCTGATCCGGCACGGCCCGGCGACAAATCGGTCGGGGGGCCGATAAGGCGTTTTGCACCGGAATTTTATGTGCTAGACCAAAGCTCAATCCGGGGTTACCCAAAGAGACAAGACGACTAGGATGGGCGGTATGGTTGGCACCAAAGCGGCAGTCAGGCTTGCGGGCGCGATTCTTCTGGCAGCTACTTTGACGGCCTGCGGCGACGCGGGCGGCCTGTTTGGCAACAAGGGCGCGGACAAATCCCAGAACCTTGAAGGCTTTACGCCCGAGCAGATCTACACCCGTGGCGAATACGAGCTTGCTCAGAATCGTCCCGCAGATGCGGCTTGGTACTTTTCCGAAGTCGAACGGCTTTATCCTTATTCCGACTGGGCCAAGCGGTCACTGATCATGCAGGCTTTCGCGTTCCACTCGGACAAGGAGTATGAGGAAAGCCGCGCAGCCGCGCAGCGGTATATAGACTTCTACCCAACCGACGAAGACGCAGCTTATGCGCAATACCTTCTGGCGCTCAGCTATTATGACCAGATCGACGAGGTCGGCCGCGACCAGGGCCTGACCTTCCAGGCGTTGCAGGCGCTGCGCACGGTGATCGAGGTCTATCCCGACAGCGAATACGCCACCTCGGCAGTGCTGAAATTCGATCTGGCCTTCGACCATCTGGCGGGCAAGGAAATGGAGATTGGGCGCTACTACCTGCGTCAGGATCACTATACCGCGGCCATCAACCGTTTCCGTGTCGTGGTCGAGGATTTCCAGACCACCAGCCACACAGCCGAGGCGCTGTACCGCTTGGTCGAGGCTTATCTGGCCTTGGGTCTGGTCGACGAGGCTCAATCGGCCGGCGCGATCCTGGGCTACAACTACCAGTCGTCTGAATGGTATGATGCGGCCTACAAGCTGCTGACCTCGCGCGGGCTTGAACTCAAGAGCCGCGGCAACAACTGGCTCAGCACGATCTACCGCCAGACCATCAAGGGCCAGTGGTTGTAGTCGCCATGGTCACAGGCTTGGGACGCTGACGACCCGATGCTGCGCGCCCTTGATATCCGCGATATGCTGATCATCGACCGGCTGGAATTGACCTTTCAGCCGGGCCTGAACGCGCTGACCGGCGAAACGGGCGCGGGCAAGTCGATCCTGCTCGACTCGCTGGGCTTCGTGCTAGGCTGGCGCGGACGGGCCGAACTGGTCCGGCAGGGGGCTGCGCAGGGCGAGGTCGTGGCCGAGTTCGAACTGCCCGAGGGTCATCCCGCCCATGCGATCCTGGCCGAGGCTGGTTTGCCCGGCGGCTCGGAACTGATCCTGCGCCGCGTCAACACTGCCGAAGGGCGCAAGACCGCTTGGGTCAATGACCGCCGCTGCTCGGGCGAGGTGCTGCGCGCGCTGTCGGAAACCTTGGTCGAACTGCACGGCCAACATGATGACCGCGGCCTGCTGAACCCGCGCGGCCATCGCGCCATGCTGGACGCCTATGCCGGGGCCGAGCCGCAACTGGCCGCCGTACGCGCTGCCTGGGCCGAGATGGCACGCGCCCGCAAGGCCCTGGCCGAGACCGAGGCCGCCGTGGCCGCCGTGCGCAGCGAAGAGGACTTTCTGCGGCATTCCGTGACCGAACTCGACAAGCTTGATCCGCAGCCGGGCGAGGACGCCGAGCTCGACGCCCGCCGCCGGATGATGCAGGGGGCCGAGCGCATCCGCGACGACGTGGCCCGCGCCTTTGCCCTGCTGGGCGGTGACGGGGCCGAAGGGGCGATGGCGGATGCCGTGCGCTGGCTGGAAGGTGTCGCCGACCGGGCCGAGGGTCAACTGGACGAGCCGATCGCCGCCCTGGGGCGCGCCCTGATCGAACTGGGCGAGGCGCAGGACGGCGTGACCGCCTGCCTTGAGGCGCTGGACTTCAACCCTGTCGAGTTGGAGCAGACCGAGGAACGTCTGTTTGCCATCCGCGCACTGGCCCGCAAACATGACGTGGCGCCCGATGACCTGAGCGGTTTCGCCGACACGCTGCGCGCCCGTCTGGGCCAGCTTGAGGCCGGAGACGCTGACCTGGCCGACCGCCGTGCCGCGGTTCAGGCCGCGCAGGCCACCTATGATGCTGCCGCCGAGGCGCTCAGCGCCCTGCGGCGAGAGGCTGCCGATCAGCTGGACGGGGCGGTAATGGCCGAGCTTGCGCCGCTGAAGATGGAGCGTGCGGTGTTCCAAACCCAGATCACGCCCGCCGAGCCCGGACCCGAGGGGCAGGACGCTGTGGCCTTTACCGTGGCCACCAACCCGGGCGCCCCGTCGGGGCCGCTGAACAAGATCGCCTCGGGCGGAGAGCTCAGCCGCTTTCTGCTGGCGCTCAAGGTGTGCCTGTCGGGCGATGACAGCACCCGGACCATGATTTTTGACGAGATCGACCGCGGGGTGGGCGGCGCCACGGCCGATGCCGTGGGCCGCAGGCTTGCGGCGCTAGCGCAGGGCGGGCAGGTGCTGGTGGTAACCCATTCGCCGCAGGTCGCGGCCCGTGCGGCGCATCACTGGCGGGTTCAGAAGCACGTGACCGACGGGCAGACCCTGTCCACTGTCCTGCCGCTGTCCGAACCGGACCGGATCGACGAGATCGCGCGCATGGTTTCGGGCGACGTCATCACGGATGAAGCCCGCGCGGCCGCCCGTTCGTTGTTGCAAGCCTGATGCAGCCGGGCGGCGACACTTGCCTTCAATATCTTGTCAGCCGACTTTTCTAAGCGCCCGGCGTGGCTTAGTAAGGGATACCTGTTTATCCACAAAGCCCTATGACACAATCAACCCGAACCGTCCTGCGCACTCAGCTCAACCAGGCCCTGGCCGCGCTCAAGGACGCGTGGCGGGTGCTGCGGCACCGCGGGCCAAGCCAGATCCAGTTCTGGTTTATTGCGCTGGTGATCGGGATCACGGCAGGTTTCATGGCCTTGGGATTTCGCAAGGGGATCGCGGCTCTGCAAGCGCTGGTCTATCAGACCGATGACATCCTGTTTCTGCACAGCTTTGCGGAGAAACTGCACTGGACCTGGATTTTGGCGATCCCCACGGTTGGAGGGCTGGTCGTCGGTATAATCCTGCACCGTTTTACCGATGACGGGAGAGTTCGGTCTGTCGCCGATGTGATCGAAGGATCCGCGATCAGCGATGGCCGGGTCGAAACCAAGGCCGGGGTCGCGTCGTTTTTCGCCTCGCTGATCACACTCAGCACGGGCGGGTCGACGGGCCGGGAAGGACCTGTCGTGCACATGGCCGGCGTGATTTCGACCTGGGTGTGCCAGCGCATCAATGCGGATGGAATAACCGGCCGCGACCTGCTGGGTTGCGCGGTGGCTGCCGCTGTATCGGCCAGTTTCAACGCCCCGATCGCCGGAGCGCTGTTCGCGTTGGAAGTCGTGTTGCGTCATTTTGCAGTCCACGCATTCGCACCGATCGTGATCGCGTCGGTGGCTGGCACCGTCATCAACCGGCTGGCATATGGCGATGTGACAGAGTTTGTCCTGGATACGCCCGGATCCCTGCAATTTTACGTCGAACTTCCGGCCTTTTTGATCCTTGGGCTGATCTGTGGGCTGGTCTCGCTGTTGCTGATGCGGTCGATCTTTTTTGCCGAAGATTTTGGCAATCACGTGCAGGCGCGCCTGTCGCTGCCGCGCTGGCTGCGACCCGCCGTGTCCGGTGCGATGCTGGGCGTGCTGGCGGTGTGGTTCCCGCATATCATCGGCGTCGGATACGAGACGACCATCCGTGCCCTGACCGGAGATCTGGTGCTGACCACGGCCATTCTGTTTGCAGTGATGAAAACCGTGGCAGTGGCCATAACCATGGGTGGTCGTATGGGCGGCGGGGTGTTTTCTCCGTCGTTGATGATCGGCGCGCTGACCGGCCTTGCCTTTGGCCTGATCGCCACAGGCCTTCTGCCAAGCGTTTCGGGCACGCATACGCTTTATGCTTTTGCCGGCATGGGGGCTGTCGCGGCGGCGGTTCTGGGCGCTCCGATTTCGACCACGTTGATTGTGTTCGAATTGACCGGAGACTGGCAGATCGGGCTTGCCGTGATGGTCTCGGTGTCCATGTCCACGGCGTTGGCCTCGCGCCTTGTGGACCGGTCCTTCTTCCTGACCCAGCTGGAGCGTCGCGGGGTGCATTTGGCAGCCGGGCCACAGGCTTATTTGCTGGCGATGCTGCGCGCCGGGGCCGTGATGCGACCGCTGGGAGATCCGAATACGGCAAGCAGGGAAGAGGTTCAGGAGATGATTGAGCAGGGTCTGTGCGTCCGGGCCAGCGCAACCCTCGAGGCGGCAATGCCGTATTTCGATCGAGACGGAATCACCTGGCTCCCGGTGGTTGTTCGGGATGATGACGGGGTCGAGAACCCGGTCGGAGCCTTGTACCACGTGGACGCATTGAAGGCGTACAACCGTGCACTGGCCGCAACAGCTGCCGAGGAACACTCATGACGCAGAAGTGGCTGGCGAGCCACAGAGGGTTTCTCTTTGATTTTGATACCTTGTCAAAAAATGGGAGCATTCTAGCCTGATTCAAGAAGTACTCCTGATAGCCACTTTGATTGAGGTGTAAACATGGTTTTCGAACGGTCTTCTTTGCTGACTGTCGTGGTTGCGGTTTCGATGATTGGTGCTGTCCCCGCGCGGGCGCAGGAGGCTCCGTATGTGACCGGCTTTCTCGGTACCACCGATATGGGCGACTATGATTTTGATTTTTTCCAGACAATTCCTTCGGTCGTGGTTGGCCAAGGCACCATCACAACCGACAACGGCGTAACCTACGGTCTGGCCGTCGGACTACGTGTCGCGTCAAATTTCCGGGCCGAGTTCGAACTTTCATATGCTTCGAATGATACCAAGGAAATCGGTCGCCCGTTTACTCAGTATGACGGAAGCTTTGATGCGACCTTCGGGATGGCAAACCTTTGGTATGACGTCCCGGTACAGGGCAGGTTCAAGCCCTATGTTGGTGGCGGGCTCGGGTTTGCGCGCGTGTCCCACGACGGTCAGTCCGGTGCTGGCGTCACATTGGTCGATGACAGTGACACCGCCATTGCGGGGCAATTGGGGTTTGGCGGACGCTTTCAGGTAGGGGAACGCGGGAACATTGACATCGGGTACCGCTACAAGACGACCGGCGATCTTGATTTCACCACGACCCAAGTGTTCATCCCAACAGATCTCACGAATGGCCGCTACTCTTCGCACTCGCTCATTCTCGGATACAGCTACAGTTTCTGACAGACGTAGTTGAGGGCTAGGTTTGTCCGGCCCTCAAATCTGTTCGACCTTCACCGATTCCAGCGGGTAGAAAGCAAGGTAACCCTTGATTTCGGCAACGGCGGGTATGGGATCTTCATAGCTCCAGACCGCATTCTGCGTCACGCTCGACTTGTTGACGATCGAGTAATGCGTGGCATCGCCTTTGTGCGGGCAATGGGTCAACTTGTCGGTCTTGTCCAGAAAGGCCATCGCGATGTCTGCGCGTGGAAAGTAGATGACGGGGGCCAGATCGCCTTCCAACAGTTCCAGGGCGTTGGTCGTTTCGCCCAGAATCGCGCCACCGGACCTGACGCACCACTTGCCAGGTGCTTTGCGGATCTTGATGTAATCTGTCATGTCTGCTCCTTCCCTCGTCTTCGCGGCCTCGTTGTGTTCAGGCCTTCGCCTATGCCCACACTATGTGACAAACGGGTGTCACAAGGGCGCGGTTGCGGCATCCAACCACAGTTGCGCGGCATGTGACAGTCTTGGCCTGAGTTTTTCCGCCACGTCCCGGTGATACGCGTTCAGCCAATCACGCTCGGCACTGGTCAGCATGTCGACGACGATCAGGCGTCGATCGATGGGGACATATGTCAGTGTCCGCCAGCACAGCATCGCGCGCTCGGGATCTGCGCCGGGCAGGGCGGGGGCTTCCTCAACAACCAGCAGGTTTTCAATCCGAATGCCGAAGGCACCTTCGCGGTAGTAACCCGGTTCATTCGACAGGATCATCCCGGGCTCGAGCGGAACGTGGCTGACCCGCGCCAAGCGCTGTGGCCCTTCGTGAACGCTCAGGTATGCGCCGACACCGTGACCGACGCCGTGATTGAAATCCTGGCCCGCGGCCCACAAAGGTGCCCGGGCGATGCACTCGATGTCTCGACCGGCCAAGCCTACGGGCCAGCGCAGTTGCGACATCGCGATCATTCCCTTCAGAACCCGGGTAAAGCAGGTCTTTTCCTCGTCTCCCACCGTGCCGATGGGGATCGTTCGGGTGATGTCCGTGGTGCCATCCAGATACTGTCCGCCGCTGTCCAGAACCAGAATATGACCGTCCTCAAGCCGGCTGTCAGTTTCCTCGGTCACTCTGTAGTGCATGATGGCGCCGTTTGGCCCGGTGCCGGCAATGGTGTCGAACGAGATATCCTGCAACGCATTGTCGCGCCGCCGGTTCTCCTCCAGCCGTGTGACCACTTGCGTTTCGGTCAGGCTGCCGGGGGGGTGGGCATCCAGCCAGCACAGTGTTTCGATCACTGCGGCGGCGTCACGAAGATGCGCGGCGGCGCTGCCGGCAATTTCGGCTTCGTTCTTGCAGGCCTTGGGCCGGGCGCAGGGGTCGCCGCCATCCACAGCCCGGTCGCCAAGCACATCGGCAACGGCCTGCGGCAGAGTTCCCATGTCCACTTGCACCGCGCCCTCAAGCGCCGCAACAGCGTTCAGGAACGCGTCGGGCTCGTGGATCGAAACCCGCGGCCCCAGATGCTCGTCCATCCCATTCAGCTTTTTTGCGGCCATGAACAGGTCCACGTGCCCGTTGGCCTGCAAAATCGCAAACCCATGCGCAACCGGGTTGTACGGAATATCTGACCCGCGGATGTTCAGCAGCCACATGATCGAATCCGGCAAAGTGATGACGGCAGCCGACCTCCCGTTTCGAGCCAGCGCCGAAGCCAGCCGCGAGACCTTGCTTTCGGCGCTTTCGCCTGCAAATTCCAGCGGGTGCACCTTGACCGGGTTCATTGGCGGTGGTGGCTGGTCGGACCAGATGCGGTCCACAAGATTGTCTGACGGAACCAACTCGATCCCGCTATTCTGCAGCTCGGCCCGGGTTGTGGTGATCTGTCCGGCGGAATGCAGCCAGGGATCGAATGCCACCCGCCCTCCATCGGGCAACTGCTGTTTCAACCACGCCGAAAGGCTTACGTCGGGCCACGGTACCGGCGTGAAATCGGACGCCACCTGCGCCTTGACCTGAGTGCGATACCGTCCGTCCACAAATACGCCGGCCACGTTTCGCAGCGCAACGCAGAACCCGGCAGAACCAGTGAACCCGGTCAGCCATGCCAGCCGACCATCACGGGGAGCTACATATTCGCCCTGATGCGCGTCGGCACGCGGGACGATGAAGCCATCCAGTCGTTCGCGCTCCAATTCTGTGCGCAACGCCGCCAATCGTGGCGGCCCCTGTTCGGGCCGCGCCGTGACTTCGAAAGACTGGAACATCTGCTTCTCCTTCGGCTCACTACAGGTCTTGGTCGCCTGCCTTCACCTTTCTTTCTTAAATGCTACCGCTGGAGGCAAGACCGGCCTCAGCCGGCCTTTTTCATGCCCATCACGCGGGCCCGCGCGCGCGGGTCGCTGTCGAACAGCGCGGCCAATTGCTCGGTCATAGCTCCTGCCAGCTGTTCGACATCGGTGATCGTGACAGCACGATCATAATAACGGGTGACATCGTGGCCGATGCCGATGGCCAGCAACTCGACCATCTTGCGCTTTTCGACCATGGCGATGACATCGCGCAGATGCTTCTCAAGGTAGTTGGCCGGGTTCACGCTGAGTGTTGAATCATCGACCGGAGCCCCATCCGAGATCACCATCAGGATCTTGCGCTGTTCGCGGCGCGCCAGCATCCGGCGGTGGGCCCATTCCAGCGCCTCGCCGTCAATGTTTTCCTTTAGAAGGCCTTCTTTCATCATCAGGCCAAGATTGGGCCGTGCGCGGCGCCAAGGCGCGTCGGCGCCCTTGTAGACGATGTGGCGCAGGTCGTTCAGGCGGCCGGGCTGCTGTGGGCGGCCATCGTTCAGCCACGCCTCACGCGCTTGTCCACCCTTCCATGCCCGCGTCGTGAAGCCCAGGATCTCGACCTTCACGTTGCACCGTTCCAGCGTGCGGGCCAAAACATCGGCGCAGATCGCTGCAATGGAAATCGGCCGTCCACGCATCGAACCAGAATTGTCCAGCAACAGCGTCACCACGGTGTCGCGGAACTCGGTATCCTTCTCGACCTTGAAGCTGAGCGGCGTCGTGGGGTTGGCCACCACCCGCGCCAGCCGGCCGGCATCCAGAATGCCCTCTTCGCGGTCAAACTCCCAGCTGCGGTTCTGCTGCGCCTGAAGGCGGCGCTGCAGCTTGTTGGCCAAACGGCTGACGGCGCCCTTCAGCGGCTCGAGCTGCTGATCAAGATAGGCCCGCAGCCGTTCCAGTTCGGCGGGCTCTGCAAGGTCCTCGGCCGCAATCTCTTCGTCATGCGTGCTCAGGTAGACCATGTAGTCCGGATCGGCCTCGGATGCGGGCGGAGGGGCAGGCGGCTCCAAAGGCGCTTCGCCTTCGGGCATCTCGGCTTCTTCACCCATCTCGTCCTCGGCCATCTCGTCCATCGAGACCTGTGCCTGAGACTGATCCTGTTGCTCTTCCTGAGTTTGCTCGGGCGTCGCGTCGGCGTCCTGTTCGTCTTGGTCGTCCTGGCCGGTGCTGTCCGGATCGGGCTGTTCTTCGGCGTCTTCCTCGGCCTGATCTTCCTGATCTTCGTCCAGTTCGTCCGGGTCGTCACCCAACTGGTCGCCATAGCCCAGATCCTTGATCATCTGGCGCGCGAATCTGGCGAATTCGGCCTGATCCGAGAGCACCTCGTCGAGATTCTCCAACACACCGCCGGCCTGTTCCTCGATGAACCCGCGCCACAGGTTCATGACGTTCTCGGCTGCAGCGGGCAATTCACGCCCCGTGGCCAGATGACGGATCAGATAACCCGCCGCCACCGCAAGCGGTGCCTCGGAGGGTTGCTTGCACTGGTCATAGCCGCGCCGCAACGCCTCGTGGCCGATCTTGACGTCAATGTTCGAAGCCGTGCCGGGCATGTCCCGGGCGCCCATCGCTTCGCACCGGGCGGTTTCCATCGCTTCATAGAGGTCGCGCGCCATATCTCCGGGAGGCGCATAGCGCGCATGCGTCGCATCGTCATGGTAGCGCCGGTTCAGCGCGAGGGCATCTGCGGTGCCCCGCGCCAAAAGAACCTCTTCGCGTGTCATTCGACGTGACACCTGCGGCAGGCGCATCGAGTCTCCGGACAGGCCCGACGGGTCGACGGAATAGCTTACCGACAACTCGGGATCATCGGCCATGACCTTGGTCGCCTCGGCCAGAGCCTTCTTGAACGGATCAGCAGGGTTGTCGTTCTTCTGCGCCATATCTATCAGCCCTCACTCACGCCCTTAGGCCCGACGACCGGTCGAAGTGACCGGACCCCGTCTTCATCTGGCCCCCGATGTCCCCGCCGGGGGCGTTGCGCCCGAACCGGGCGCAGCCGATGCCATCAACCCAGGCTCACGCTGGCCGCGCTTTCCGGCAGTTCTTCATCAAAACAACGCTGATAGAACTCGGCAACGGTCTGCCGTTCCAGCTCGTCGCATTTGTTCAGGAAAGACAGGCGGAAGGCGTAGCCCACGTCGCGGAAGATTTCGGCGTTCTGCGCCCAGTTGATAACCGTACGCGGGCTCATCACGGTCGACAGATCGCCGTTCATGAACGCTGTCCGGGTCAGGTCGGCAACGGTGACCATCTGGCTGACGGTCTTGCGGCCTTTTTCGGTGTTGTAATGCGGCGCCTTGGACAGAACGATCATCACCTCGGCGTCGTGGCTGAGGTAGTTGAGCGTCGCCACCAGCGACCAGCGGTCCATCTGGGCCTGGTTGATCTGCTGAACGCCATGATACAGGCCGGTGGTGTCACCCAGGCCGACGGTGTTGGCGGTCGCGAACAGGCGGAAATAGGGGTTCGGCGTGATGATCTCGTTTTGGTCCAGCAAGGTCAGCTTGCCGTCATGCTCCAGAACCCGCTGGATCACGAACATCACGTCGGCGCGGCCGGCATCGTATTCGTCGAACACGATGGCCACAGGGTTGCGCAGCGCCCAGGGCAGGATGCCTTCGTGGAATTCAGTCACCTGTTTGCCATCACGCAGCTTGATCGCATCCTTGCCGATCAGGTCGATCCGGCTGATGTGGCTGTCCAGATTGACACGCACAGCAGGCCAGTTCAGTCGCGCAGCGACCTGCTCGATATGGGTCGATTTGCCGGTGCCGTGATAGCCCTGGATCATCACCCGGCGGTTGTGGGTGAACCCGGCCAGAATTGCCAGCGTGGTTTCGGGATCAAACTTGTAGGTAGGGTCGATTGCCGGAACGCGGTCGCTGCTTTCGGCGAACCCTTTGACGGACATATTGCTGTCGATCCCGAACACGTCACGGACCGAGATCTCTTCGGTGGGTTTTGCGTTGATATCGGTCGATCCGTCAGCCATTCGCCTTGTCCTTATCCTTTGGCCCGTTTTGCCGGGTTTGAACCCGTGTGTGGTGCAACATATTGCAGATAAGGGCAAGGGAAAGCGGCCCCCTTGGAAAGGTGAGCAGGTTTTTCTTTCAAACTGGCCCTATTGACGCGCGGGCGATCCTTGGTCGCGACGCGTACCAGGTGCAGGTCAAGCCGCGTTTGTCAACAAAGGCACTGCGGCCTGTTCGGACGCACATGCCGATCCATGTGTCGGAAATGCTGTATGCAGGTAAGTATTCAATAATCCAAATGTTGAAAATGACCTTATCAGACATATGAAAAATGGTCTCATGGGGCTTTTTGCAAGTTGCTCAAGTACACAGCAGATTTCTTTGCTAGTCGCGAGCCAGAACTGTCAGGTGGCAATACCAGACGTCGAGATGGCAGTTTCTGGATTCAGCGTCATCCTAAGGACGTGTAGAAACTAGGCAGGGCAACACTTTCGGCGAACGGGAAAGTGACCTCGGGCAAATGCCACAAGAAATCGTCACAACTTGCGGCTCGTCACGTGCAGATATTGAAATGTGTTGTGGAGGTGGTACACTATTTCGGACTTAGTTTAAGTAAAAGGTTGCCATGGCTTTAGTAATTACCGGTCCAACGAGGATTTTCTTTCCTCCGAACACGGACACATTTTCTGTGGACTACAACTCCAGCAAGCCAGCGTCTTGGTTTGTATCTGTAACAGATGACGGACTTCTTTCCCCTTCAGATTACTCGGTTACGATTTCCAGTGCTGGTTTACTAACAGTGGACCTGCAGCCGGGGGTTATTGTTCCCCCAAATACAACTCTGAGTTTGATCGTCAGAGCCTCCAGCGGGTCTGGAAATGGCAACAATGCCTCGATTGGGGTAACCGTTAGGTTGCCCGCTGGAACGGTGCCGTGTTTCGTGAAAGGGACATTGATTGAAACTGAAAGTGGCTGTCGCGCTGTTGAGGAACTCGCTGTTGGTGACAAAGTGCGTGCTTCCAGTGGTGAACTGCTACGCATCGAGTGGATCGGAGAGAAGACCCTGCAGGCAGAAGCTTTGAAGCGAAACCCCCAGTTACGTCCGGTTTGCATTCAGAAAGGTGCATTCGGAAAAGGACTGCCTGACCGAGATTTGTACGTTTCTCCACAACATAGGATTGTCGTGGAGGGTTGGCGCGCAGAGTTGCTGTTTGGAGAGCCAAAAGTTTTCGCCGCGGCAGTTCATCTCGTTAACGATCATACAATTCGCCAAGTAAATACTTATGATCCCGTTACATACTACCATATTGCTTGCTATCGCCACGCGATACTGTTGTCGAATGGTTTGCCAACTGAAAGTTTGTTTTTAGGTGAAATGGCGGTGATGTCCTTCGATCGGGAAGATGCCGAGGAACTCCGTGTGCTATTTCCCGAACTGCGAAACGCGGCATCCGCTTTTGAGCAAACGCGCGTACGTTGCCTAAAACGCCCCGAAGCTGCTGCGTTACGCGATACGTTCGCGCACTAAAACCGCTATTTGAAGTTCCTGCTGTCCTTGATCTGATCCCAGGCCCAGACGACTTCCTGCAGCTGTTCTTCCTGGCTGCGGTCGCCGCCGTTCATGTCCGGGTGCAGCACCTTGATCAGCTTTTTGTAGGCTTTGCGAACCTCGGCCTTGGTCCAAGTGTCCTTGGCTTCGAGGATTTCGATCGCACGACGCTCAGTAGGCGGCAGGCGACGGCCTGTTGCGGCTCGACCGGGGTTCTTGGTCGCGTTTTCGCCCAGAACCTGATGCGGATCTTCGATGCCAAGCCGGGCCCAGGCCCGCGCCTCGGGGTCTCCCATGGGCTTGGTTTCGCGTTCCCACACTTTGTCTTTCGACCGTTGGGCGTTCAACTCGGCCTCGGTGGTGCCGTCGAAGAAATTCCACTTCTGGTTATATTCGCGCACGTGCTGCTGGCAGAACCAGAAAAAGTCGTCCAGCACATCCGGTGCCTTGGGCGCGCGGAACTTGCCGGCTTCCTGGCATCCTTCGTGGTCACAGACCCGGGTCGAGGTCTCGGACGCGCCCGACATGCCCCGACGCCCGCGCGGGTTTTTCTTCTTGGCGCTGGACACCGACATGTCGAATCCGAAGGGATCTGATTTCACCATATGCTCATCCTCATGAACGCGTCTTTTCGACTCGGAGGCAGCAGTTTAATCTAAGTGATCGAAAGTAGAAGAGGGGCGCGGCAAAATATTTGCCGCTGAGAGTAAAAATGACCGTGACCGACGAAATCCGCCAGCGACTTCAGGCCGAGTTCAACCCGCGTGAGCTGGAAGTCGTGGATGATAGTGAACGCCATCGCGGCCACGCAGGGTTTCAGGAAGGCGGCGAAAGCCACTTCAACGTCCGAATCCGCGCAGCCGCCTTTCAGGGGCAGTCCCGCGTTGCGCGTCACCGGGCCGTTCACAAGGCCCTGGGCGACATCGTTCCGCGCATCCACGCCCTGGCTTTGGACATCGGTGACTGAAGCCTTTCGCCCGACTTTTTCGATTATTGTCGGTTCTTGCCAATAATCTGCTATGTTTCCCGTGATTTGCGCGGAGGAAACTATGGAACAGATGAGCCACGCCGTTCGTACGGTGCTGTCAAAATACGCAACCTTTCAAGGGCGCGCACCGCGCTCCGAGTTCTGGTGGTGGGTGTTGGCGATCTTTTTGGTGCTGGTTGTCACACAATTGATCGACGGTGCGGTGGTGGCGCCTTTGCTGGGGTTCGATGCTTTCGCTTCGGAAGCCGGTCAACCGCTGTCGTGGCTAGTCTCGTTGGGCGTGATCCTGCCGAACATCGCGGTGGGCGTGCGACGCCTGCATGACACCGGGCGGTCCGGTTGGTGGATCCTGATCGGTTTGATTCCGCTGATCGGCACGTTGATCCTTCTGTATTTCTACATTCAACCCAGCGAGCAGGCCGAAAACGCCTATGGTGCCGCGCCGGCCTGACGCGGTCTGAGCCTAGCTGTCGGGCTTTTCTTTTTCGTCCTCGGCATCCGCTTTGGGGGCATCTTCTGACTTGGCCGGTTTCAGCGTCAACGGCGGGTCGTCGTGATCCTGCGCGATGCGGGCCGGAGCCTCGACTTGACCGGCCGCAGCCGCGTCGTCCGGGCCAGGAACCGGCCGTGCCAGAGGAGTGTCATCCTCTTCTGGCGGGGTCAGGAGTGCGGCGATGTCGTCGTTGGCGACTTCGGTTTCGACCGCACGGCGAAACACCAGAACATTGCGCCAGTTTTCTGCGGTTCCGGTCAGGCCGACCCGCTCCTCGCTGGGCAGCAGCTCGGCGCGCTGGTACTCCCAGCCTTTCGCACCCAACTCGTTCAACAAATGCTCGATAGTGACGGCAAACCGGCCCTCGGGCGTTTTGACCCCTTTGGCTTTGGTGCCTTTCTTGGGGGCCGGGACGACCTTGTATTCGTAACGCTGCATCAATGGTTCCTGAACTGGTGTTGGCGGGCAATGTATCGTTCCGTCAGGGACGGGGAACAGAAAACTTCGCGCCCCGGCGAATTTCAGCCTCGACTGTGGCTTTCCCCCTGCGTCGCCTTCGAGGCGATCTTCAGGCACAGCTCGGTTGCCACCGCCATGTCCTGGACCGAGATCCACTCCAGCGGCCCGTGGATGCATTGCATGCCGGTAAAGATGTTGGGGCAGGGGGTGCCGAACTCGGTCAGGCGCGACCCGTCGGTGCCGCCGCGGATCGGAACCGAGACCGGATCGATCCCCATTTCGCGGCAGGCCTCGCGCGCCAAGTCCACCGGTGTCATGTCCTTTTCCAGCCAGTAGCGCATGTTGCGGTATTGGTGGCTGATCTCGACGCTGATCTTGGCGCGCGGTTCGCTGGCCTGTACTGCATCACAGACCTTGCGCACCAGCTCGCCCTTGGCTTCCAGCCCGTCCATCTCGAAATCTCGCAGGATCAGCTTGATCTCCATCTCGGACGAGCCGCCGTTCAGGTCGGTCACGTGGATGAATCCTTCGCGCCCGTCGGTGACTTCGGGGGTCATGGTGGCCTGAGGCAGCGTCTGCACGATCTTGGCCGCCAGGTGGGTCGCGTTCACCATCTTGTCTTTGGCCAGACCCGGGTGAATGGAAACGCCCTCGATCCTGATCACTGCCCGGTCGGCCGAGAAGCTTTCATATTCGATCTCGCCCAGTTGCTGACCATCCAGCGTATAGGCGAAGTCGGCGCCCAGATCATTGGGAAGCGCTTCAGTCACACCCCGGCCGATTTCCTCGTCGGGGGTAAAGGCGATGCGGATCGGTCCGTGCGCGATCGTCCGATCGGCCAGCAGGTGCCGGGCCATCGTCATGATGATCGACACGCCCGCCTTGTCGTCGGCGCCCAGCAGCGTGGAGCCCGAGGCGGTGATCAGGTCGTCGCCGACCTTGCTGGCCAGATAGGGATGCTCGGCCGGGGACAGCACCAGTGACGGATCGTCGGGAAAGGTGATGTCGCCGCCATTGTAGCCTTTGATGACCCGCGGTTTGACCCCGGTCGCGTTGAACTGCGGCGCGGTGTCCACATGGGCCAGAAAGCCGATGGTCGGCCCTGGCGCGGTGCCCGGAATGGTGGCCAGAACGACTCCATAGCCCGTCATGGTCACATCCTGCGCGCCCATCTCTGCCAGCTCCTGCTGCAGCAGGTTCAGCATGTCGTATTGGATTTCCGTGCTGGGGGTGGTGGGCGAGTTTTCGTCGCTCTGGCTGTCGATGGCCGCATATCGAACCAGCCGGTCCACCAGCTCCTGGTCAAATCTGTTCTGCATGGCACCTCACCTCTCTGGCCAAGACAAAGGCCGCAACCGGTCGCCCGAGTCAAGCGCTGCCTCGGGCCCTGAAAGCGTCAACAACTCCGGGCAAAATCTGTACAAACCGGACAAACCCAGTTGCCCGGCCTGTACAAACCGAAAGACCTTATTGGCCCAGCTTCTGCGCAACCAACTGGTTGACCGCCTTGGGGTTGGCCTTGCCGCCGGTGGCCTTCATCACCTGTCCGACGAACCAGCCGGCCAGTTTCGGGTTCACCTTGGCCTTCTCGACCTGGGCCGGGTTGGCAGCGATGATCTCGTCCAAAGCAGCCTCGATGGCACCGGTGTCGGTCACCTGCTTCATGCCGCGCTCTTCGACGATCTGCGCCGGGTCGCCGCCTTCGGTATAGACGATCTCGAACAGGTCCTTGGCGATCTTGCCCGAGATGGCGTCCGAGGCGATCAGGTCGATGATCCCGCCCAGCTGCGCGGGTGAAACCGGCGAGTCGGTGATGTCGCGGTCGTCTTTCTTCAGGCTGCCGAACAGCTCGTTGATGACCCAGTTCGCGGCCAGCTTGCCGTTGCGGCCCTTGGCGACCTCTTCGAAGTACACGGCCGATTCAACCTCGGCGGTCAGCACCGATGCGTCATAGTCGGTCAGGCCGAAATCATTGATGAAACGGGCTTTTTTCTCGTCCGGCAGCTCGGGCAGCTTGGCGGCGATGTCATCGACCCAGGCCTGCTCGATTTCCAGCGGCAGCAGGTCGGGGTCGGGAAAATAGCGATAGTCATGCGCCTCTTCCTTGGACCGCATCGAGCGCGTCTCGCCCTTGTCGGGGTCATACAGACGGGTTTCCTGCTCGACCTTGCCGCCGGCCTCGACGATGGCGATCTGGCGGCGCGCCTCGACCTCGATGGCCTGCTGGATGAACCGCATCGAGTTCATGTTCTTGATCTCGCAACGCGTGCCCAGGTGCGAAAAGTCCTGCGTTTCCATGTATTTCTCATAGTCGCCCGGACGGCAGATCGACACGTTCACGTCGGCCCGCAGGTTGCCGTTCTGCATGTTGCCGTCGCAGGTGCCCAGATAACGCATGATCTGGCGCAGCTTGGCGATATAGGCGGCGGCCTCTTCCGGGCCGCGGATGTCGGGGCGGCTTACGATCTCCATCAGGCAGACCCCGGTGCGGTTTAGGTCGACGAAGGACATGTTCGGATCCATGTCATGGATCGATTTGCCCGCGTCCTGCTCCATGTGGATGCGCTCGATGCGCACCATGCGCGCGGTGCCGTCGCCCAGTTCCACCAGAACTTCGCCTTCGCCCACGATCGGGTGATACAGCTGGCTGATCTGATAGCCCTGCGGCAGGTCGGGATAGAAATAGTTCTTGCGGTCAAAGGCCGATTTCAGGTTGATGTCGGCTTTCAGACCCAGACCGGTGCGCACGGCCTGTTCCACACAGAATTCGTTGATCACCGGCAGCATGCCCGGCATGGCCGCATCCACAAAGGCCACATTCGAGTTCGGTTCGGCTCCGAATTTGGTCGATGCGCCAGAAAACAGCTTGGCATTGGACGAGACCTGCGCGTGCACCTCCATCCCGATCACCAGTTCCCAGTCGTGCTTGGCACCGGCGATGGTCTTTGGTTTGGGCAGTTCATAGGTCAAGTCGAGCATGGCGCGCCTCATTTCCGCAGAAGTTCAGGCATGGGTATTATGCCCGGCAAGGCCAAGGGGCAAGGGGCAAAGGGCGCCGAGACGCAATTCTCAGTGGCTGGTCAGTTGCAGACCTGAAGGCGTGAAGGTCACGTCGGTCCCGTTGCGCAATTCCTCGCGGAACAGATCACCGATGGCGCGCAAGGCGTCACGCTGTCCACGTGCCGCGAACCGCTCGGGTGAGTTGACGCGGACCGAGTTGTTGAACCCGTTGGCCGCGTGGGCCCAGATCAGCGGGTGCAGTTCGGTCAAATGATCGCGGATCAGCCATTGGGCGGCCTCCCTGATCTGGGACCGGACCAGATCGGCCTTGTCGTCCAGACCGAACCCATTCTGCACCGTGATCGCGCAATACGAGGCCAGCAGGTTGATCGTTTTCTGGTCCGGCATCCGTTGCACGATGTCGCGTAGACCTTCCAGAAAATACTCGATGTCCAGCCGCGCGCAGGCTTGTTCATCCAATGCAATTGCGTCGAACTGAACCCATGTGTATCCGCCGGCACCCCACGTGTCGCGCGTGTTCGCGGCATTGCGCAGGGCCTGCACCTCAAGCTCTGCATAGCTGCCGAACCATCGCGGTAGCAGGTGGCTGCCCATCGCGCGCATGTGTCGATGGTTTCGCGGATCCAGCGAAATAAGGCGTTCGTACTGATCCGCCACCCGGGCCCGCTTGGTGCGCTGACCAGCCAGCAGGGCACAGTCGGCGGCGGCGACCACAGGGCTGTCCGGCAGCGCCTTGCGGCACTCGGGCAGTATGGCTGCAGCCCGGTCAAAATGTGCAGCACAGCGTGAACGATGCAGCGGCGGTAGCGCCGCGTCCAGAGCCGTGCCACGCCACGCCCATGCCAGATCGATGTGGGCCAGAGCGACGATGAGAGCAATCATCGGATCATCGGGATGATCCTGTTTCACACCCTCAAGCTCGGAAATACCGCCAAGCAGGTCGTACTCGGCGATCGCACCGCCGTCGGACAGCGCGTGTTCGGCGGCCAAGACAACATCCGATCGCGCGCCAAACGCCAGAAGATCGGCGATCGGCAGCCCGTCCGGGGCTGTTGTCCGGGCTTGGTCCGCGGCCTGGATCTCGGCTGACAGTTCGGCCCAACGATCCTGCCGAGCAAGATGGCGCCCGCGTTCGATCATGTCCCGCCCGATCAGGTCAGCCGCACCCAGTTCCGCAACGGGAATATTGAGACGCCCGACATCTTCCAGACAGCGGGAACCCGCGTCCGAAACCGGAGCCACGTGACTTGATATGGGATTGATACGGGCAAGACCTGCCCAGAACGACCGGAACATCGAAAACACTCGAAACTGTACAAACTTGTTAACTAACGATGAATTCTGAACCGGAATTGTGACCAGTTCAAGGATTCTAACATTAAACTTTCTGCTTCAATGGATCAGACAGGATCAATCGACGCGGATTCCGTGAATCGTTTCAGAATACCGTGAAATGGTGTCGGTCAACCCGAAACCCAGCCTGTTGCAGCGCCTGTTCCAGCTGCTTGTGCGGCGGCAGAGCTTCGTCGGGCAGGCGCAGGCGTTTGCCGTTGGTCAGGATGATCGACACGCGCACCGAGAAGTCCCAGCGCGTGTCGAAGCGGAAGAAGTCGATCTCGGTCACGTCGATCTCGCCCTGCCGAGCGCCCGAATGCCAGCGCAGTTTTGCCGAGTCCAGGTTCAGCCCGGCATCGGTGTCGCGCAGCACGTCCCACAACGCGGGCAGGGTGCCCAGAGCCAGCAACCCGATCAACCACCATGCCGCGTCGAATACCAGCACCAGCGCCAGCAGCCCCGCATAGACAGCGGCCAGAATGGCGATGCTGCGGGGCGACCGGTTGTGGCGGGTAAAGCGGAACCCGGAGCCCTCGGGCGCCGTCATGCCCCGAGGATGCGCGAGATCATCTCGGTCGTGTCGCGGGACAGGTTCGGGGTTTCGGCGATGCGGCTCAGCTGCGTGCGGATCAGGTCCTGGCGGTCGGCGTCATAGCGTTTCCAGGTCTGAAAGGCGGTGCACATGCGCGCGGTGGTCTGCGGGTTGACCGGGTCCAGCCGGATCAGCCAGTCGGCCAGCAAGGCGTAGGACGCGCCGCCGGCATGGTGGAACCCGGCGTGGTTCATCGCCAGCCCACCTATCAGTGCACGGAACCGGTTGGGGTTCTTCCAGTTGAAATCGGGATGCTCGGACAAGGTGCGGGCGATCCGCGGTGCATCATCCGGTGCGGCAAGCGAGGCCTGAAGCCCAAACCATTTGTCCAGAACCAGCCGGTCGTCGTGCCACTGGTCGTAGAATGCCGCCAGTTCCGACTGACCTTTGCCGGCACGCAGCAGGCAGGACAGGGCGCTGAGCTGCAGGGTCATGTTGTCGGCCTTGGCATAGACCTCGGCCGCCATGGCCCCGCCGTCCAGCCGGGTGGTCAGCGCCAGCGCGGCGCTGCCCAGGGCGCGCTTGCCCGCCTGTTCGGCATCGGGCGAATAGGGGCTGTCCACCAGCGCCTCGGAGTGCAGGCGGGGCAGCAGGTCCTGCATGTGCTGGGCGGTGGCCTGGCGCAGGGTCTCGACCGCGCGCCAGATCGCCATCGGGTCGGGCGTTTCGCCCTGTTCGTGCAGCGCGGCGGCCAGTTCCGATTGGGTCGGCAGGCCCAGCATCAGCGCGCGATAGGCCGGGTCCAGATCGGCGTCGCGCAGAACGGCCAGCAAGCCATCCAGATATTCGGCATCGGGTGCCGCGTCCTGGGTGATCATGCGCAGCAGGGTATCCTGCGCTAGCGTCCGTCCGGCCTCCCACCGGTTGAACGGATCGGTGTCATGGGCCAGCAAAAACGCGCGTTCGGCGTTCGGGCGGTCGTGTTCAAGGATCACCGGCGCCGAGAACCCTCGCAGGATCGAGGCGACGGGGCGGGCGGCCAGCCCCTCGAACGTGAAGCTCTGGCGCGCTTCGGTCAGTTCCAGCACCTCGGTCCCGCGCACCTCGTCGCCATTGGGGCCCAGCAGGCCCACGGCCACGGGGATCACCTGTGGCAGCTTCTCGGGCTGGCCGGGTGTGGGTGGGGTGCTTTGGGACAGGGTCAGGGTAAAGGTGCCGTCGGCCCAATCCTCCTCGACCTTTACCCGGGGCGTGCCAGACTGGCTGTACCAACGCTTGAACTGGGCCAGGTCGCGGCCAGTCGTGTCCTCGAACACTTTCAGCCAGTCCTCAATCGTGCAGGCTTGCCCGTCATGGCGTTCGAAATACAAGTCCAGCGCCTTGGAATAGGCGTCGTCCCCCACCAGCGTTTTCAGCATGCCGATCACCTCGGCGCCTTTTTCATAGACGGTCGCGGTGTAGAAGTTGTTGATCTCTTGAAAGCTTTCGGGGCGCACGGGGTGCGACAGCGGGCCGTTGTCCTCGGGGAACTGGCGCGCGCGCAGGTCGATCACGTCATGGATGCGCTTGACCGGGGCCGAGCGCATGTCCGAGGTGAACTGCGCGTCGCGGAACACGGTCAGCCCCTCTTTCAGGCACAGCTGGAACCAGTCGCGGCAGGTGATGCGGTTGCCGGTCCAGTTGTGGAAATATTCATGCGCGATGATCGCCTCGATCCGTTCGAAATTGGCATCGGTCGAGGTTTCAGGGCTAGCCAGCACCGCCGACGAGTTGAAGATGTTCAGCCCCTTGTTCTCCATCGCGCCCATGTTGAAATCATCGACGGCGACGATGTTGAACACGTCCAGATCGTATTCGCGGCCATAGACATCCTCGTCCCATTTCATCGACCGCTTCAGGGCCTCCATGCCAAAGGCGCATTTACCCTCGTCCCCGGGGCGGACCCAGAGGTTCAGATCGACATGCCGCCCCGAGAGGGTGGTGAAACTGTCGGAATGGGCAAGCAGTTCTCCGGCGACCAGCGCGAACAGGTAGGCCGGCTTGGGCCAGGGGTCGGTCCATTCGGCCCACCCTTCGCCCTTGCCCGTCGGGTTGCCGTTGGACAGCAGCACCGGCAGGTCGCCGTTGATGCGCACGGTGAAGGTGGACATCACGTCGGGCCGGTCGGGATAGAAGGTGATCTTGCGGAACCCCTCGGCCTCGCACTGGGTGCAATACATGCCGTTGGACATGTACAGCCCTTCCAGCGCGGTGTTGTTGCCGGGGTCGATCTCGACCTCGGCCTCCCAGACGAAGGGGGCATCGGGGACGCTGGCGGTCAGGCCCTTGTCGGTGACGTCGGGCGTGATCTCGGCGCCGTCGATGCTGGCGCGGATCAGCTTAAGCTCTTCCCCGTGCAAAAAGAACGTGCGGTCGGTGGCCTGCGGATTGGGCCGGAACGCGATGCGCGATGTCACGCGCGTCGCGTTCGGGGCCAGATCGAAGGTCAGGTGAACGCTGTCGACCAGAAAACCGAAGGGCGAATAGTCGGACAGGTAGATCGTGGTGGGGGCGGCGTCGCGCATCTGGGGCCTCGTGTCGGTGTGTTCCCGCGCGACGTTAGGAGGATCGCAGTGGCGCTGCAAGCAGGCGGGTCGGGGCGGCATTAACTTGCACGGTTTGAAGCTGTTTCAGGCGGAATTGAAACGCGGATTGATGCAGCGGCAAGTTGCCTATCGGAAACAATGCCCCTAATTGATGACTGCATACAACGGCACACGAAGGGCAGGAGATTCGAGTCATGAGCGGCAGAGCTATCCGGAGCGGGTTGGACGTAGATCAGGTTCTGATCGATTTCATCGAGGAACGCGCGCTTCCCGGAACAGGCGTTGAGCCCGACGCATTCTGGGCTGGTCTTTCGCGGATGGTGTCCGAGTTTGGCCCAAAAAACCGCGACCTGCTGCAAAAGCGCTCGGATATCCAGGGCCGGGTCGACGCATGGCACCTTGCGCGTAAGGGGCAGCCCATCGACATGGCCGAGTATCAGGCGTTCCTGCGCGAAATCGGCTATCTGCTGGATGAAGGCCCCGATTTCCAGATCGACACGGCGAATGTCGACCCCGAGATCGCCGCGACGCCGGGGCCACAGCTGGTTGTGCCGATCACCAACGCGCGTTTTGCCCTGAACGCGGCCAATGCCCGCTGGGGCAGCCTGTATGACGCGCTCTATGGCACCGACGCGATGGGCGACCTGCCGCAGGGGGGCGGCTATGACGCGGCCCGCGGCGCGCGGGTGATCGCGTGGGCCAAGGCGTTTCTGGACGAGGCCGTGCCGCTGGCCCAAGGCAGCTGGGCCGATGTGTCCGGTCTGAAGGTCGAAGGCGGCGCATTGGTCCCGGCGCTGGCCGATCCCGGGAAATTCGTGGGCTTCGACGGCGCGGCCGAGGCCCCGGACTTCGTGCTGCTGAAGAACAACGGTCTGCACGTCCAGATCATGATCGACCCGTCCAGCACCATTGGCGCCTCGGACCCGGCGGGCATTTCCGATGTGCGCCTGGAGTCGGCCCTGTCCACCATCATGGACTGCGAAGATTCGGTGGCCTGCGTCGATGCCGAGGACAAGGTCGTGGCCTATGGCAATTGGCTGGGCCTGATGAAGGGCGATCTGACCGAAGAGGTCACGAAGGGCGGCCGGACATTTACCCGCAAACTGTCCGAGGACATCGCCTTTACCCGGCCCGACGGGTCGGCCGGCAGCCTCAAGGGCCGGTCGCTGATGCTGGTGCGCAATGTGGGCCACCTGATGACCAACCCCGCCGTGCTGGACGTCGACGGCAACGAGATCGGCGAGGGGCTGATGGATGCGCTCTGCACCACGCTGATCGCCATGCATGACTTGCAGCGTGATGGCGGCAACTCGGTCCACGGTTCGGTCTACGTGGTCAAGCCCAAGATGCACGGCCCAGAAGAGGTCGCATTCTCGGTCGAGATTTTCGACATGGTCGAAGACATTCTGGGCCTGCCGCGCAACACCGTGAAACTGGGCATCATGGATGAGGAACGCCGGACTTCGGTGAACCTCAAGGAATGCATCCGTGCGGCGAAATCGCGGGTGGCCTTCATCAATACCGGCTTCCTGGACCGGACGGGGGATGAGATCCACACCTCGATGGAGGCCGGGCCGATGCTGCCCAAGGGCGACATGAAGAATACGCCCTGGATCCAGTCCTACGAGGATCGCAATGTCGATATCGGGCTGGCCTGCGGGCTGAAGGGCCGGGCGCAGATCGGCAAGGGCATGTGGGCCATGCCCGACCGGATGGGTGAGATGCTCGAGGCCAAGATCGGCCACCCGATGGCCGGTGCGACCTGTGCCTGGGTGCCGTCTCCCACCGCAGCGACCCTGCACGCGACCCATTACCATAAGGTAGACGTTCTGGCCCGTCAGGACGAGATCGCTACCGGAGGTCCGCGCGGCACGCTGGACGATCTGCTGACCATCCCGCTGCTGAGCGGCCGCAACCTCAGCGACGATGAAATCACTCGCGAGATCGAGAACAACGCGCAGGGCATCCTGGGCTATGTCGTGCGCTGGGTCGATCAGGGTGTCGGCTGCTCGAAGGTGCCCGATATCAACGACGTGGGTCTGATGGAGGATCGCGCCACCTGCCGGATTTCGAGCCAGGCGCTGGCCAACTGGCTGCATCACGACGTGATCCGCGCCGATCAGGTGATGGCCGCGATGAAGAAGATGGCCGCCGTGGTCGACCGCCAGAACGCGGACGACCCGGCCTATCGGCCCATGGCGCCGGGGTTCGACGGCATCGCCTTCCAGGCCGCCTGCGATCTGGTGTTCAAGGGGCGGGTGCAGCCCTCGGGCTATACCGAGCCGGTCCTGCATGCGCGGCGGCTGGAACTGAAGGCTCGTCAAGGCTAGAACCGGGACAGACCACCGCAGACAGAGGACAAGATCATGTCGGTTTCACTCAGAAAGGCCCGCACCATCATTCGCAAAACCCTTGAGAAAGGGCGCGAGATGGACCTGAAACCCCTGTCGGTGGTGGTTCTGGACGCCGGCGGCCATGTCATCGCCTTCGAGCGCGAGGACGGCGCGGCCCCGGGCCGGTTCGCGATTGCCCATGGCAAGGCCTATGGCTCGGTCATGCTGGGCATGGCAGGCACCGCCCAGATGCAGCGGGCCGAGGCGCAGGCCTATTTCATGGCCGCGGTGAACGGGGTCTATGGCGGCCAGGTCGTTCCGGTTCCGGGCGGCGTGCTTTTGCGCGACCGCAAGGGTGCCGTGATCGGGGCTGTCGGGGTAACCGGCGACACCTCGGACAACGATGCCGCTGCCGCCATGGCAGGGATCGAGGCCTCCGGGCTGACTGGCGAGACCTGATCTGAAGAAGCGCCGTTCCGCCGAGGCCGCCTCTTTCGGGAAATCGATCCAGCGCTCTGCGGAAATCGGGAACATTGTGTGCGTATCTGAACACGTCCTTGCGCCATGGTGCAGGGCGTGTTTTCTTGCACGTTACTGAAGGGGCGGATAATTTCCGACCAGTTCAAGTAAAACAGCAAGGTAGCACAATGTCCCGACCCGTCGTTGGCATCATCGGCAATTCGTATCTGATGAACGACCAGTACCCCACCCATGCCGGGGGCACGATGAATTCGGACGCGGTCGCGAATGTTTCGAACTGTCTGCCGCTGCTGATCCCGGCCGACCCGCGTTATGTCGACGTGGCCGAACTGCTTGAGGTTTGCGACGGGTTCCTTCTGACCGGTGGCCGCCCCAACGTTCACCCCGAGGAATACGGCGAGTCGGCAACTGACGCGCATGGTGAATTCGACCGGGCGCGCGATGCGATCACCCTGCCGCTGGTGCGGGCCTGCGTCGAGCGCGGCCAGCCCTTTCTGGGCATCTGCCGGGGTTTCCAGGAGGTCAACGTGGCCATGGGCGGCACTCTGTACCCGGAAATCCGCGATCTGCCCGGCCGGATGAACCACCGCATGCCGCCCGATGGCACTCTGGAAGAGAAATTCGCCCTGCGCCACGTGGTCAATCTGACCGAGGGCGGGGTATTCCACCGACTGTTCGGCGCCAGCGAGGTGATGACCAATACGCTGCATGGGCAGGGTATCAAGACGGTGGGCAAGAGCGTGGTGATCGACGGCCACGCGCCGGATGGTACACCCGAGGCGATCTATATCCAGGATGCGCCCGGTTTTACCTTGTCGGTTCAGTGGCACCCGGAATGGGATGCGGCGAATGACCCGGTGTCGCGGCCCCTGTTTCAGGCTTTTGGCGACGCGGTGCGGGCTTGGTCGGCAGGCGCCATGCCGACGCCGGTGCGGCAATCGGCCTAAAAGTCAGCTTTCAGATTTCTTCAAAAGACCGGCGCGACAATCACCGCGCCGGTCTTTTTTGTTTCACACCAGCAGGTTGAACTGTTTGTTGAGCGGCAGGGTCCGCGCGCGTTGGCCGGTCAGGTCAAACAGCGCGTTGCCCAGCGCCGGCATCGAGGGTGGCGTGCCGGGTTCACCCGCGCCACCCATGAAGCGGTTGGTTTCCAGCACCTGAACCTCAACCTGCGGCGCGGTGTGCATGCGCAGCGCGTCATAGTCGGGGAAGTTGTACTGTTCGACCTCGCCATCGGCGAAGGTGATCTCGCCGTAACAAGCCGCCGACAGGCCATACATCATGCCGCCGAACATCTGCGCCTTGACGTTTTCGGGGTCAAGGGCCAGCCCCATGTCACAGGCGATCCAGGCCTTGCTGATGCGGATGGTGCCGTCTTCGTCGACCAACTCGATCACCTGCGCGACCGGGGTGCCGAAGCTGTAGGTAAGGGCCACGCCGCGCCCCACGCCATCGGGGGTGTTGCCCGTCCAGCCGGACATGTCGCGCACCGCCTCAAGACACCCGGCCGAGGGCGCATGTTCGCCGCCCGCCAGTTCCAGCCGGAAGTCCAGCGGGTCGCGGCCGGCCGCGTAAGCCATCTCATCCATGAAGGTTTCGTGGAAGAACCCGTTGTGGCTGTTGCCGACCGAGCGCCAGAAGCCCACCGGGATCTTCAGATCGGCGATATGGCCGCTCATGCGATAATTGGGCACCGCGTAGGGCTGGTTGAAGAACCCTTCGACCAGAACCTTGTCCGGGCCAGCGCCGGGCATTCCGGTATAGCGCTCGACGGCTTGCTGCGTGCAGGATTGCGCTGCGACTGCACCATCGATGAGCACTGCCTTACCATCCTGAACCGCACCGCGCATCCGCGCCATCGCACCGGGACGGTAGTAGTCGTGGCGCATATCCTCTTCGCGGCTCCAGGTCGTCTGGACCGGAGTGCCGGGCACCGCCATGGCCACCTTGGTTGCGATTTCGCCGAAATCCAGTTCTCCACGGCGACCAAACCCGCCGCCCAGATAGGTGGTGTGGATTTGGACGGCTTCGGTGTCCAGACCCGCCGTGTTGGCAACGCGGAACTGAATCAGCGTGGGGGCCTGGTTGCCGCACCACAATTCCAAGGCGTCGCCGGTGAACAGCGCGGTGGCGTTCATCGGTTCCATCGTGGCGTGGGCCAGGTAGGGGACGGTGTATTCAGCCTCGATCACGATTGCGCCTTCGGGAACGGTGCTGACGTCGCCGTCATCGCGCATGGTCGAGTTCGGGTCCGTGTCGAAAGCCTTGGCGATCTCGGCAAAGATGGCGTCGGTTTCAGGGGGATAGGGGGCCTCGCCCCAATCAACGTCGATGGCCTCGACCGCCTGGTTGGCCAGCCAGGTGTTGGTGGCGATCACCGCGACACCATTGCCCAGATCGACGATCTCTTCGACGCCCGGCATTGCCTTGGCGGCGCTGTCGTCGAAGCCGTTCATCTGGCCGCCCAGCTTGGGGTTCATCCGGACGCTGGCGAATTTCATGCCGGGCAGGCGCACGTCAACGCCGAACTGGGCGGTGCCGGTGGCCTTTTCCACCATGTCCAGACGTGGCAGGGTCCGGCCCAGATAGCGCCACTCGGACGGGTCGCGTAGTTCTGCGTCGATGGGCTCCATCTGCGCCACGTCGGCAGCCAGGTCGGTATAGGCGATCTTGCTGTCATCAGGCGCGATGACATGGCCCGAAGCGGTCTTCAACTGAGCCCGATCCACCCCCAGTCGGCCGGCGGCGGCCTGTTTCAGCGTCTCGCGGGCCGAGGCACCAGCCGCGCGCATGCGTTCGAACCCGTCCTTCATCGAGGTCGAGCCGCCGGTGACCTGCAGGCTGAGCGCCTTGCCGATCACGCCCAGGGCCTCGCCCAGATTGTGCTGGAAGTTCGAGACGTCATAGCCCTTGTTGGGCAGGCTCTCGCCGATCAGGGCCGAGTTGTAATAGGCCGCCGCCGCAGGTCCGTGCAAAACGGTGACCTGATCCAGATCCACGTCCAGCTCCTCGGCGATCAGGGCGGCCCATGTGGTTTTGACGCCCTGGCCCATCTCGGCGCGCGGTGCAAACAAGGTCACGCCGTTCTGGTCGATCAGGATGAACGGATTCAGGGCCGCTTCACCGTCCCCCGGTTTCAGCGGGTTCTTGGCAGGGCGATTGACATAATAGACCCCGAAAGCCACGCCGCCGACGATGGCGGCGGACCCGATCAGGAAGGTGCGGCGCAGGATTTTTCCGATGCTGGCCATGGATCAGGCCTCCTTCAGCTTGGCGGCGGCGTCGTGGATCGCGGCGCGGATGCGCGGATAGGTGCCGCAGCGGCACAGGTTGCCCTGCATCGCCTCGTCGATTTCTTCGTCAGAGGGGGCGGGGTTTTCGGCCAGAAGCGCGGCGGCCTGCATGATCTGCCCCGACTGGCAATAGCCGCATTGCGCGACCTGATGATCGACCCAGGCCTGCTGGATCGTGGCCAGGTTGTCGGGCGTTCCCAACCCTTCGATCGTGGTGACCTCGCCCCAGACATCGGACAGGGCAACCTGGCACGAGCGGACGGCCTCACCGTCGATTTGCACCGTGCAGGCCCCGCAGGCGGCAACCCCGCAGCCGAACTTGGTTCCGGTCAGGCCCACCTCGTCGCGCAGCACCCACAGTAGGGGGACATCGTCGGGCAGATCGACCTGATGTGGCTTTCCGTTGATCGTCAGCGTGGTCGCCATGGCGCACCTCTTTTGGCTGTGGCTGGTTTCTGACATAATCGATGAAAAATGTCAGTGCGTCAATTGACAATTTCGCGGGAAACTGTCAGAGGTCAATTCATGGCGGAAAAACTGGATGATACACGGGCAAAGGCGATCCTGACTTCGGCGTTTCAGGCCTTTTCCGCCTATGGGTTCCGCAAGACCTCGATGGATGACATAGCGCGTGGCGCGGGCATGTCCCGTCCGGCGGTCTATCTGCATTACAAGAACAAAGAGGCCATCGTTCGCAGCCTGACGCAGGCGCATTACGCCGAGAAGATCGCGGCGGTGGCGCAGGCGCTGCAGGGCGACGGAACGGTGCCCGAGATCCTCGCGCGGGCGATTGACGCGCAGATCGCCGGGATGGCGGCAATACTGGCCTCGCCGCATGGGCTCGAAATGCTGGATACCAGCAAGTCCACCGCTGCCGACATCGTGGCCGAGGGCGAGGCGGCGCTGGCGGATCTCTACGCCGAGTGGCTGGAGCGCGAACTGGCGGCCGGTCGCGTGCGCCTGCCGGACGGACCGGCCGAGACCGCGCGGACCATCACCGCCGCGCTGAAGGGGATCAAGATGACCGCCTCGAACGCCGAGGAGTTCGAGCAGCGCATCGCCCAGCTGACCGCGCTGATCGGCGCGGGGCTTGAGGTCAGGTAACCCGCTGCCGGATTTTGTATTCCGGCGTGTCCCACAACCGGTTCTGCATGATGTCGGCCAGAATCTCGACGGCGCGCGTCACGTCGCCCTCGTCGATATACAGTGGCGTGAAGCCGAACCGCATGATGTCGGGCGCGCGGAAATCCCCGATCACGCCGCGGGCGATCAAGGCCTGCATCGCTGCATAACCGTCGGCAAACCGGAACGAAACCTGGCTGCCGCGCATCGCGGGGTCGCGGGGGCTGGCCAGTTCCAGATCGGGGCAGGTGGCCTCGACCTGCTGGATGAACTGTTCGGTCAGGGCGATGGACTTGGCGCGCACATCGTCCATGTCGGCCATGTCCCAGATATCCATTGCCGCGGCCAGCGCGGTCATCTGGATCACCGGGGGCGTGCCGACGCGCATGCGCTCGATGCCTGCGCCGGGGCGGTAGTCCAGGTCGAAGGCAAACGGCGCCTCGTGCCCCAGCCAACCCGACAGGGCCGGGCGCGCGGTGTCGGCCCATTTCGGCGCGACATAGATGAAGGCCGGGGCGCCCGGACCGCCGTTGAGGTACTTGTAGGTGCAGCCTACCGCGAAATCCGCGTTGCACCCGGCCAGATCCACAGGAATGGCGCCGGCGGAATGGGCCAGATCCCACACGGTGATGGCGCCGTTTGCGTGGGCCAGTTCGGTCAACGCCTTCATGTCGTGCTTGCGGCCGGTGCGATAGTCGACCTCGGTCAGCATCAGCACGGCGACTTCATCGGTGATGTGCTCGGCCACGGCCTCGGGGTCCGCGACCCGCAGCTCGTACTCCTCGCCCAGCGAGCGCAGCAGCCCGTCAGCCATGTAGAGATCGGAGGGGAAGTTGCCGTTGTCCGACAGGACCACCTTGCGCCCCGGGTTCAGCTCCAACGCCGAGGCAACCGCTTGATAGACCTTGATCGACAGCGTGTCGCCGACCACGACCGTGCCGGGTGCGGCGCCGATCAGGCGGCCGATCCGATCGCCCAGGTCAGTCGGCATGCTCATCCATCCGGCCTTGTTCCACCCGGTGATCAGCATCTGGCCCCATTCCTCGGTCAGCATCTTCTGCACTTTCGCGGCCGCCGCCTTGGGCAGAGGGCCCAGCGAGTTGCCGTCCAGATACAGCACTCCTTCCGGCAGGTGGAACATGGCTTTGGTGGCGGCGAAATCGGTCATGATCAATCCCGGTGTTTTCTTGTGTCCGAACCGGGGTATCGGATCGGTGCCGGGCTGTCTACGCCCACCTGTTTGTGGCCTGGGTGCACAATATTCGGCCGCAGGGCCAAGATGCTTTGCCATCGGGGTCTGAAAGCGGTAGGACTTGGCCCGGAAGCGACATGTGTCGGTGCATGTCGTCATTCAAAAGGGATGCTCATGCGCCGTATCGACGTACCGCCACTGTGGCTTTTGGGCTTCGCGGTGTTGGCCTGGTTGCAGGGCCGTTATCTGTCGCTCGGCCTGTCGCTGGAAGGCGGGTTGACCGACCTGCTGAGCGGTCTGCTGATTGGTGGGGGTATCCTGTTGGCGGTTCTGGCAATCGTAGAATTCCGCCGCCACCGTACGACGGTCATTCCGCATGAAACACCCACCGCAATGGTGCAGTCGGGCATCTACAAACGCAGCCGCAATCCAATCTATCTGGGCGATGTCCTGATCCTTGCCGGGCTGATCCTGCGCTTCGATGCGGTGCTGTCGCTGGTTTTGGTTCCGGTTTTCGTCTGGGTTCTGGAGCGGCGGTTCATCCTGCCCGAAGAGGACCGCCTGCGCCGCACCTTCCGTGCGGATTTCGCGCGTTACGAACGCAAAACCCGTCGGTGGATCTGAAATGCGCCGAACCGTGACACAACGTAATGAATGCTGCGCTTGCGAAATAATGTTGCGCAGGATAGATCTTTGCTTAACAAACAATACCGACCACCCGCTCGGTCAGAGTGAAAATTAGGGGGACTTGCCGGTGAAAATAGGCACGCCAAAGGAAATACTGAAAGGCGAGAACCGGGTCGCGATGACTCCGGAGTCAGCCGTGCAGCTGCAGAAATTGGGCTACGAATGCGCCATCGAGAAGGGGGCCGGTGCTGCCGCTGGTTTCTCGGACGAGGCTTACGAGGCCGTCGGGGTGGAAATCGTCAAGACAGCCGCCTCTTTGTGGAAATCGTCGGAGATCATCGCCAAGGTGCGCGTGCCCACCGAGACAGAAATGAAGCGTCTGACCAAGGGCAAGACGCTGATCTCGTTCTTCAACCCGGCAGGGAACGAAGAAGGGATGGAATTGGCGAAAGCCAAGGGCGCCAATGTCATCGCGATGGAAATGGTGCCCCGCATCAGCCGCGCGCAGAAGATGGACGCTTTGTCTTCGATGGCCAACATCGCCGGGTACCGTGCGGTGATCGAAGCGGGCAACAACTTTGGCCGTTTCTTCACCGGCCAGGTGACGGCCGCGGGCAAGGTGCCGCCGGCCAAGGTTTTGATCGTTGGTGCCGGCGTGGCAGGTCTGGCCGCCATCGGGACGTCGACGTCGCTTGGCGCTATCACCTATGCGTTCGATGTGCGCCCCGAGGTCGCCGAACAGGTCGAGTCGATGGGCGCCGAATTCGTCTATCTGGACTTTGAGGAAGAACAGCAGGATGGCTCGGCCACCGGTGGGTATGCTTCCGTTCAGTCCGAGGAGTTCCGCAATGCTCAGCTGGCCAAGTTCCGCGAGCTGGCGCCCGAGATGGACATCGTTATCACTACGGCCCTGATCCCCAACCGCCCGGCCCCCAAGCTGTGGCTTGAGGATATGGTCAAGGCGATGAAGCCCGGCTCGGTCATTGTAGACCTTGCGGCCGAGCGTGGAGGCAATGTCGAAGGCACCGTGCCGGATGAAAAGGTCGTGACCGACAATGGCGTGACCATCATCGGCTATACCGATTTCCCCAGCCGGATGGCGGCTCAGTCTTCGTCGCTTTATGCGACCAACATCCGTCACATGATGACTGACCTGACCCCCGACAAGGACGGTCAGATCAACCACAACATGGAAGATGACGTGATCCGTGGCGCGACCGTCACCTACGAAGGTGAGATCACATTCCCGCCACCACCGCCCAAGGTGCAGGCCATAGCGGCCAAACCCAAGGCCGAGGTCAAGGAACTGACGCCCGAAGAAAAGCGCGCGCAAGAGATCGCGGCCTTCAAGGCGCAGACCAAGCAGCAGGTCACCCTGCTGGGCGTGGGTGGTGCGCTGATGCTGTTGGTGGGGCTGGTGGCTCCGGCCAGCTTCATGCAGCATTTCATCGTCTTCGTGCTGGCCGTTTTTGTGGGCTTCCAGGTGATCTGGAACGTCAGCCACAGTCTGCACACACCGTTGATGGCGATCACCAACGCGATTTCCTCGATCATCATCGTGGGCGCGTTGATGCAGATCGGGTCGGGGTCTTTCCTAGTCATTCTGCTGGCGGCGCTGTCGATTTTCATGGCCGGGATCAACATCTTCGGCGGTTTCCTCGTAACCCGGCGCATGCTCGCCATGTTCCAGAAATCTTAAGGAGGCCGGGCACATGGAATTTGGCTTCACCACTGCCGCCTATGTCGTTGCGGCTGTTCTGTTCATCCTTTCGCTCGGCGGCCTGTCGAACCAGGAAAGCGCCAAGCGCGCGGTTTGGTACGGCATCGTCGGTATGGCCTTGGCGGTGTTCGCCACGCTGGTCGGCCCCGGATCGGGCCTGTGGCTGCTGTCGCTGCTGCTGATCATCGGCGGTGGTCTGATTGGTCAATACGTGGCGCAGCGCGTCCAGATGACCGAGATGCCGCAACTTGTGGCCGCCATGCACTCGCTGGTGGGTCTGGCGGCTGTTTTCGTCGGCTACAACGCCCATTTCGAGATCAAGAACGTCGCCGAAGTCTTTGCGATCGTTGACGCGGCCAAGGATGCCGACCTGTCGGATCTGGGCGCCTTCGCGAAACTGATCGCCAAGAAAACCCCGGCCGAGCTGGCCATTCTGCATGTCGAGCTGTTCCTGGGCATCTTCATCGGTGCGATCACCTTTACCGGTTCGGTCGTGGCCTATGGCAAGCTGGCCGGCAAGGTCACCTCGGCGGCCACCAAGCTGCCGGGCGGGCATGCGCTGAACGCGACGGCGGCTGGCCTCTCGCTGATCTGTCTGATCTGGTACACCGCTTCGGGTGGCTTCTTCCCGCTGTTCCTGATGACGCTGGCGGCGCTGTTCATCGGTTATCACCTGATCATGGGCATCGGCGGTGCCGACATGCCGGTGGTGGTTTCGATGCTGAACAGCTACTCGGGCTGGGCCGCGGCTGCGATCGGTTTCTCGTTGGGCAACGACTTGCTGATCGTCGTCGGCGCGCTGGTCGGCTCGTCGGGCGCGATCCTGTCCTACATCATGTGCAAGGCGATGAACCGTCACTTTGTCAGCGTGATCCTGGGCGGCTTTGGCGGCACTTCGGGGCCCCAGATGGAGGTCGAAGGCGAACAGGTGGCGATCGACGCCGACGGTGTTGCAGCAGCGTTGAACGATGCCGACAGCGTCATCATCATCCCCGGCTACGGAATGGCGGTGGCGCAGGCGCAGCAATCGGTCAGCGAATTGGTCCGCAAGCTGCGCGCCAAGGGCAAGAATGTGCGCTTTGCCATCCACCCCGTCGCGGGCCGTCTTCCGGGCCACATGAACGTGCTGCTGGCCGAGGCCAAGGTGCCCTATGACATCGTGCTGGAAATGGACGAGATCAACGACGACTTCCCGGAAACGGATGTGGCGATCGTCATTGGCTCGAACGACATCGTGAACCCTGCGGCGCAGGAGGACCCGAACAGCCCCATTGCCGGAATGCCGGTTCTGGAATGCTGGAAGGCCAAGCAGGTGATCGTCTCGAAACGCGGGCAGGGAACTGGGTATTCGGGCATCGAAAACCCGCTGTTCTACAAGGAAAATACCCGCATGTTCTATGGCGACGCCAAGCAGTCGCTGGACAAGCTGCTGCCAATGATCGACTGATCCGTGGCTCATATCCTTGGAAAAGGCGCCCCTCGCGGGCGCCTTTTTTCGTTTCAGGGTATGATGCCGTATCAACCCCCAACGGCAGGAGGTGTTCCATGCAGAAGGTAAACGGCATTGGCGGAGTGTTCTTCCGCGCCCGTGATCCGAAGGCTCAGTCGCAATGGTACGATGCCCATCTGGGCGTCAATCACTATGACCCGGTCCTGTGGAAGCAGCGCGAAGGCTACACCGTGTTTGCCCCTTTCGCCGCAGACACGGACTATTTCGGCGATGCGGCGCAACAATGGATGATCAATTTCCGAGTCGACGATTTGGCGGCCATGGTCGACCAACTGCGTGCGGCTGGAATCGAGGTGGAGACCCGTGACGAATGGAACAGCGAGATCGGAAAATTCGCCCGCTTGCACGACCCCGAGGGCAATCCCATCGAGCTCTGGCAGCCAAATCAATGAGATAGCCGGCTTGTATACCGCGGTATCCACGTAAGTATATGAAATAAAAAGAGAATTGATGAAATGCTCCGGTGTCGTATAGTGCCCGGAACACAAGGAGCCGTTCATGACGCCAATCGAGGATCATCCGCTGCGCTATGCGCTGGCCAATGAATTGCACGCCCGGCCGTTCCCCGTGGCGCAGGCGCCGTGCACGGTTGTCTTCCTTGCGATCAAAAAGCCGGTCGCCGCGGTGGCGCGCGACCGGGCCGAAGATATGGCCCACCTGATCGACCTGCTGGACCGCCACGGGGCGCAGCATCCGCAGCCCGATGCCACCCACTATGCCGGCCAGATCGGGCGGCATTGGTTGAAGTGGGAACACCACACGGAATTCGTGACCTATACGGCCATTACTCAGAATGTCAGCGAGCGCGCGTTCAACCCCGCCGATTTCGAGGTATTCCCCCCCGACTGGCTGATGGCCAGTCCGGGCCAGCGCGTGACCTCGATCATGCTGCGGGTGGTGCCGCGCCCGGATGACGGGGCCACGCAAGCCGCGCTGGCGGATTGGTTCGAACCGGAAAGCCTGGCGGTGTCGCGGGTGCTGGACGACTCGGCGATTTGCGCCAGCGATTTTCGCATCGACCCGGCGGGCCACATGCGGTTTGCCCTGTTCGTGTCCGAGGGCACCGGGCGCAGGCGCACCGGCCGGATCATCCAGCGCCTGTGCGAGATCGAGACCTACAAGGCGATGTCCATGTTGGGCTTTGCCCGGGTCAAGGCCCTGATGCCCCAGATCGGTGAGTTGGACCGGCAACTGACCCAGCTGATGGGTGAAATGACCAAGGACACGACCCATCCCGACGACCTGCTGCCGCAATTGCTGGCCACCTCGACCGAGCTCGAGACGCTGTCGGCGCGTTCGGCCTTTCGCTTTGCCGCGACGGGGGCCTACGAGGCCATCGTGCACCAGCGGATCGAGGCGCTGCGCGAGGATCGCTTTCACGGGCGTCAGACATTCGCCGATTTCATGATGCGCCGCTATGACCCGGCCATGCGCACGGTCAAGGCGACCGAACGGCGGCTGCAGGCGCTTTCGGATCGGGCCATTCGCGCCGGCGACCTGCTGCGGACGCGCGTCGACGTCGAACGGAGCGCGCAGAACCAGGCCTTGTTGGAGAGCATGGACCGCCGGGCGGATCTGGCCCTACGCCTGCAGCATACGGTCGAAGGTCTGTCGGTGGTCGCCATCAGCTACTATGCCGTGTCGCTGGTCAGTTATCTGCTGTACCCGTTGACCAATGCGGGGATCAGCAAGGGGATGCTGACCGCAGGCGTGACGCTGCCTGTTGTGGCGCTTGTCTGGCTGGCCGTGCGCCGCATCCGTCGCAAGCTGGAATAGCACGGCTTGCCAACCGGCGCGCTGCCTGTATTGCTGCAAGGCAGATATTTCGCAGGCAGGGCAGGTTTCATGATCGGATTGGTTTCAGCCTGGCGGGCCGTGGCCGCCATGTTCATCCTGAATGGCGCTCTGTTCGGCATCTGGGCCTCGCGCATCCCGGCCGTCCGTGACCGTCTGGGGCTGAGCCACGAAGAGTTGGGCTATGGCCTGCTGTTCATGGCGGCCGGAGCGGTGTGTTCCTTTCCCGTCACCGGACGCCTGACCGACCGGTTCGGCGCGGTGACGGTGACGCGGGTGATCGCGGTCCTGTACACAGCATCACTGATCCTTCTTGCGGCCGCCGACAGCTTCGGCATGCTGGCTGCCTTCCTGTTCATCTTCGGGGCCTTCCACGGCTCGATGGATGTGGCCATGAACGCCTGGGCCGCCGAGGTCGAGCAGGCCTATGCCAAACCGGTCATGTCCTCGTTCCACGCGATGTGGAGCCTCGGCGCCGGGCTAGGGGCGCTCAGCGGCTATGGCGCGGTTCAGATGCAACTTGCCGTGTTACCGCATTTCCTGCTGGCCGGCGGGGCAACCGTCGCGCTCGCGCTTGCCCTGTCCTGGGTCCGATGGACGTCGCGGCGGGTGCAGTCCGACGGCGCCGCGATCTTTGCCTTGCCCAGCGGCGTTCTGGTTCTGGTCGGGCTGACCGCGATGTGCGGCGCGCTGGGCGAGGGCGCGGTGGCCGATTGGAGCGCCATCTTCCTGCGGGATGTCACGGGTGTGGCTGAAAGCGTTGCGGCCCTGGGCTATGCCGTTTTTTCGGTGTCCATGGTTGCCGTGCGGCTGCTGGGGGGGCTCGTGATCGCCCGGATCGGCCCGGTGCCGGTGGCCCGGGTCAGTGGAGCCTGCGCGGCCGTTGGCGTGTTCCTGGTGGTATCGGCCGGGGGCGCGGTCGGGGCGCTGGCTGGATTCGCGATGATGGGCGTGGGCTATGCGGTGATCATGCCGCTGGCCTTCAGCCGGGCCGCGAATGACCCGCATGTTCCGCCGGGGCAGGCCATAGCCAGTGTCGCCACCTTGGGATACGGAGGTTTGCTGATCGGTCCGCCGCTGATCGGGCTTCTGGCAGGTATTCTGTCACTGCGGCTGGCCTTTGCTGTCCTGCTGCCGCTGGCAGTTGTGATCGTGGTGTTGGCCGGCGCGCTCAGGCGCGCCGACTGACTTTGGTTCAGCGTCCGCGGATCCGCGGATCGAGCGCATCGCGCAGGCCGTCGCCCAGATAGTTCACGCTGAGAACGGTCAGCGAGATCGCCAGGCCGGGCCAGAACACACGCTCGGGGTATTGCTGCAGATAGTCGACACCATCGAACAGCAGCCGGCCCCAGGTGGGGAAGTCAGGCGGGAAGCCCAGCCCCAGGAAGGACAGCGCGCTTTCGGTGATGATCGCCGTGGCGATGCCCAGCGTGGCCGACACCATGATCGGCGACAGCACGTTGGGCAGGATGTGCCGGGTGATGATCTGCGTGTTGCTGGTGCCGATCGAGCGGGCGGCCAGAACGAACTCGCGTTCCTTGATGGCCAGCACGTCGCCGCGCACGATCCGCGCCGTAGGCATCCACGAGGTGATGCCGATGGCGCAGACGATCAGGATGAAGATCCCACGCTCGAGCCCGAACGCAGCGGACAGAGGCTCGCGGAACAGCAGCATCATCACCAGCAGCAGCGGCAGCAGCGGCAGGGCGAGGAACAGGTCGGTCAGGCGCATCAGCGGCCCGTCCAGCCGTTTGAAGAACCCGGCAACCACGCCGATGAACGACCCCAGGAACAGCGCCAGCAGCATCGCAGTGATGCCAACCGAGACCGAAGTCTGCCCCCCCGACATCATTCGCGCCATGATGTCCCGGCCCAGCTGATCGGTGCCGAACGGGTGGGCCCAGCTGGGCCCCTGGTTGCGGGCACGGATGTCGATCTGGGTCGGGTCGATGGTCCACAGGAACGGGCCCAGGTAGACGGCTGCGACGATGAAGATGAACAGCATCGCGCCGATCATGGCGCCCTTGTGGGTCTTGAACTGGTCCCACACGTCGCGCCACTGGCTGCGGGGCGGGGTGGTCAGTTCTTCCATTACATCGGCAGTCGGCAAGGCCGTCGAGGCCGGCGCAAGGCCCTCATCAGGGACCAGCGTGTCTGATTGATTGTGATCAGTCATAGCGGATCCTCGGGTCCAGAATGCCGTAGAGAACGTCTGCGATCAGGTTGAACAGGACGATCAACACGGCAAAGATGAAGGTCAGCGTCTGCACCATCGGGAGGTCATTGGCCTGAATTGCGCCGATCAGCAGCTGGCCGATGCCGTTCACCTTGAACACCTGCTCGGTGATGATCGCGCCACCAAATATCGCCGGGATCCCTAGGGCGATCACGGTGACCACCGGGATCATCGAGTTGCGCAGGACATGCACCATGACGACGGTGTACTCGCTCAGCCCCTTGGCGCGAGCAGTACGGACGTAGTCCTGGTTCAGGTTGTCCAGCATCGAGGCGCGCATGAACCGGCTGAGCTGCGCGGTGATCTGCAACGCCAGCACCATCACGGGCATGATCATCTGTTTCAGCTGAACGACGAAGCTGTCCCAGTCATTGACCACATGCGTCGTGTCATAGATCGACGGGAACCAGCCCAGCTGGACCGAGAAAATTACGATCACCAGCACCCCCGAGAAGAACGGCGGAACCGAGAAGCCGACCATCGACACGAAGGTGCCCATCTGGTCGAACCAGGAATACTGGCGATAGGCCGAATAGATACCGATGGGCAGGGCGATCAGGATGGCGACCACATAGGCGGTGCCTACAACCCACAGGGTCTGCGGGATACGCTGAACGACGATGTCCATGACGGGCGAGCGGGTCTGCCACGAAATCACACGCAGGTCACCTTCGGAAAAGGTGGTGCCAAAGATGTGGTCGACCAGAACCTGCGGTTCGATCCAGAAGAACTGCACGATCCATTTCCAGAACCGGACATGCATCGGCTGGCCGAGGCCAAGCGCCTCGCGCATCTTCTCTTTGACTTCGGGCGGAACGGTAAGCGGAACCTGTGCCATCGGGTCGCCAGGGGCGAGCTCGAGCAGCAGGAAGATGACGAGGCTGATGAACAAGAGCGTCGGAACGGCCAGGATCAGTCGTCGAATGGTGAAGTTGAGCATTAAGAGGCGCCTTTATATGCGTCTTCTTGTTGGTGGAACTTGCGAAAGACCGCGCCCCGATACAGATCGGGACGCGGCTGTGCAAGGCTAGCGCTTAGGAACCGGTCTTGCGGTACCAGTCAGCGATGTTCCACAGTTCGCTGTCCCACACGTTCAGGACGACACCGCCCAGAGTGTTTGCATGGGCCGACAGACGACCACGGTGGACCAGCGGGATCATGCCGCCGTTCTGAACCATGATGTCGTTCAGCTGCTTCGCGATTTCGGCGCGCTGCTCCAGACCGGCGGTCTGCGCCAGTTGGGCGTGCAGCTTGTCGAACTCTTCGTTGCAGAAGCGGCTGATGTTCTCACCCTGCCACTGGGTCTCGGGACGCGGTGCCTTGTCGCACAGGCCGTTGCCCAGATAGCTTTGCGGGTCGGTGCCGTTGAAGGTGTTGGCGTACATTTCAACGTCCGCATAGAACTTCTGGAACGTGTCGGGCGAGCCCGGGTCACCACCGAAGAAGACCGAAGCGTTGATGTTGCGCAGTTCGGTTTCAATGCCGATCTGGCTCCACCATTCCTTGATCAGCGCCTGGAAGTCCTGGCGGACGGCGTTGGTCGAGGTCTGATAGACGATCTTCAGCGGAACGCCGTCCTTCTCGCGGACGCCGTCGCCGTCGGTGTCGACGATGCCGGCATCATCCAGCAGTTTCTTGGCGCCTTCGATATCCTGCGTGTCGCAGGTCATCGAGGTCGAGTTGAACGCAGCCGGAGCCGGTACCCAGTTGCAGGTCACTTTACCCGCCTGGCCATAGCCGATCTCAACCAGCAGCGGGCGGTCGATTGCCATCGACATAGCCTTGTAGACCGCCGGATCCTGCAGGAACGGGTGCGGGTGCTTGGCCGTCGAACGCTCGCCTTCCGGCAGTTCGGGCGACGGGTTGGTCTGGTTCAGCATGATGCGCTCGACCAGCGGGCCAAAGCCTGCCACCGGAGTGCCTTTGCCGCCTTCCTGCATCTGCGCGATCACTTCGGGCGCCAGCTGCAGGTTCCAGGCATAGTCGAACTCGCCGGTTTCCATCACGGCGCGACCGGCCGCGGTCGCATCGCCGCCGCCCTTGAAGGTCACGGTTGCGAAGGCCGGTTTCGCCGGGTCACGATAGTTGTCGTTGGCCTTGAAGGTGATCACGTCGTTCGGCTTGAACTCGGTGACGACAAACGGGCCGGTGCCGATCGGGTTGAAGTTCTGCTCGGTGCACTCCGGAGCTTTCGCGCCCATGCAGTCCGCGAACTGAGCTGCCTGGATGATCGGGCTTTCGCCGCCGACGAACGGACCGTAGGGGAACGGGGTCGGCTTGTCGAAAGTGACCTTGACGGTCAGATCATCCACAGCTTCGACGCTGGTGACGCCTTCGAACTTGGTCACCTGCGCACAGCCACCTTCGGGGTCCATGCAGTAATCGGCGGTGAATTTCACGTCGGCCGAGGTGAACGGCGTGCCATCCGACCAGGTGATCCCCGGAGCGATCTTCCACGTGATCGAGGTGAGATCCTCGCTCACACCGCCGTTTTCGACGGTCGGGATTTCGGCTGCCAGATAGGGCACCATGTTGCCGTCCTGGTCGTAGCGTGCCAGGGGTTCGATCACCAGCGAGGCCGCTTCGACGTCTTTGGTGCCGCCCGACAGGAACGGGTTCAGGATCGAGGGTGCTTGCCAATAGATGATGCTGACGTTGCCGTCCGATCCGCGCTCGGCCATGGCCATCGGGGCCATCGCCGTGCTTGCAATCGCACCAAGCAAAAGGGTTTTGATTTTCATCATACACTCCTTGTTGGACACATTCGTGTCTCGATTTTCTCCGCAAGGCCTGCGGATTTGGCGTTGCCGTGCCGGGCTCAAGTCGCTGAAACAAAAGACAATTGCGCAAATGTCTGCGCACTACGCCCAATTTCTCGGCACGGTTACGCGGGGTATCGAAACAGAGTTTGCAGAAATTGCAAGCCTTGCCGCAGCGAAACTGGCAATGCGTTTGACTTTTCCTGTCAGCCCGCCTTAGCGTTTGGCAACCAAAACACTCATGCAGCCAAGGGGAGCGCTCGCGTGCTGGATCAGCCTATCGCCCAGATCAGGGAACTTCGGGTCGAATTCCAAACCAAGGATGGGCCCGTCGTCGGGGTCGAGGACGTCTCGTTCGAGGTCCGTCCGGGCGAAACCGTCTGCATCGTGGGCGAATCGGGATCGGGCAAGTCCGTGTCTTCGCTGTCGTTGATGCGCCTTGTTGAATTTGGCGGGGGTGAGATCGCCGGCGGACAGCTGATTTTCGACCGTACCGACGGAACCGAGCTGGATTTGGGCAAGACCGATCAGGACCTTATGAAGCAGATTCGCGGCAACGAAATCGGGATGATCTTTCAGGAGCCGATGACGGCGCTGAACCCCGTTTTCACGGTTGGGCGACAGCTGACCGAAGGGTTGCGGATTCACAAGGATATGTCCAAGTCCCAGGCCGAAGCACGGGCCTTGGAACTGCTGAAACAGGTCCGTATCCCCGAACCCGAGCGGCGGCTCAAGCAGTATCCGCACGAATTGTCTGGCGGGATGCGCCAGCGGGTTGTGATCGCCATGGCCATGGCCTGCGAGCCGCGGTTGCTGATCGCCGATGAACCCACCACGGCGCTGGACGTGACGATCCAGGCCGAGATCCTGGCCCTGATGGACCGGCTTAAGCGCGAAACCGGCACGGCGGTCATGTTCATCACCCATGACATGGCCGTGGTCGCCCAGATGGCCGACAGGGTTGTCGTCATGTACCGCGGCAACAAGGTCGAAGAGGGCACCGTCACCGAGATTTTCGAGAATCCCCAGCATGACTACACCAAGGCTCTGCTAGCCGCGGTGCCCAAGCTGGGTGAGATGCGCGGGAAGTCCGCCCCCGAGCCGATGAAGTTGTTGGGTGTCGAAGGACAGAAGATCGCCCCGATTCCCGGAACCGAGGAAGTTTTGCTGTCAGTCCGGAACCTGACCACGCGGTTCCCGGTCAAAGGCGGGATCCTGCGCCGCACCATTTCGAATGTGCACGCGGTTGAAGATGTCTCATTCACCCTGAACAGAGGGCAGACGTTGAGCCTTGTTGGGGAGTCGGGTTGTGGAAAATCCTCGGCCGGCCGCTCGATCCTGCGGTTGATAGAGCCGATGGCCGGCGAAATCAGTCTTGATGGTGTGGACATCATGAAGCTGGACCAGAAGGGCCTGCGCAAGGCCCGTCTGGACATGCAGATGATATTTCAGGACCCATTCGCATCGCTGAACCCGCAGATGCAGTTGGTTGATCAGGTGGCCGAGCCGATGCGCAACTATGGCGTGGCATCGGGGTCGGAACTGCAGGACCGGGTCGCACAGCTGTTCGACAAGGTGCACCTGCCACGAAGCTTCATGCGCCGGTTCCCGCACGAAATGTCGGGTGGGCAGCGGCAGAGAATTGCGATTGCCCGGGCGCTGGCCCTGAACCCGAAATTGATCATTGCGGACGAAGCGGTTTCCGCGCTGGACGTTTCCGTTCAGGCGCAGGTTCTGAACCTGATGATGGAATTGCAGTCCGAACTTGGGCTGAGCTATCTGTTCATCAGCCACGACATGGCCGTGGTTGAGCGGGTCAGCCACCACGTGGGTGTGATGTATCTGGGTCGGATCGTCGAACTGGGCCCACGGGCGCGTGTTTTTGAGAACCCGCAGCACCCCTATACGCAGGCATTGATGAAGGCGGTTCCGATCGCGGATCCCAATCAGCGCAAGTCGGAAAAAGATCTGAATTTCAAACCGATCCCGTCTCCAATTCACCCAATCGGCTATGAGCCTGCGCCTTCGGAATACCGAGAGGTCGAGCCGGGTCACTTCATTCTGACGACCGACAGCGGCTACTGACCCACATGCCACAGCGCCTGACTCCGCTTGAGATCATGACCAAGCTGATCTCGTTTCCCACCGTCAGCCGCGACAGCAACCTGCCGCTGATCGACTGGGTCGAGGACTACCTGAACGGCCACGGAATCCGCGCCCACCGATGGCCGGATCCGGACCAGCCGCACAAGGCGGCCCTGTTTGCCCATGTCGGCCCCTGGGAGGAAGGTGCGGTCGTGCTTTCCGGTCACACGGATGTGGTGCCGGTGGACGGACAACCCTGGGACAGCGACCCGTTTGTCGTGACCGAACGGGACAGCAAGTATTTCGGACGGGGCACATGTGACATGAAGGGCTTTGACGCCCTCGCCATCTGGGCGCTGGTCGAGGCGCAGTACGCCGACGTCAAACGCCCGCTACAATTGGCGCTGAGCTTTGACGAGGAGGTCGGCTGCACCGGTGCGCCGCCCATGATCGTCGCCATGCAGGAGGTTCTGCCCAAGGGCTCGGCCGTGGTGGTTGGCGAGCCGTCGATGATGCAAGCCGTCACCGGCCACAAGGGCAGTTTCGGCTATGATACCCATGTGGTGGGATACGAGGTGCACAGTTCGATCATGCATACCGGTGTCAATGCGATCATGTATGCCGCGCCGCTGATCGACTGGGCAAATGCCCAGAACGACATCAACATGGCGGCGGACCCCAGCGACATCGCGGCAGTCTTTGATCCTCCTTGGACAACCTGCCACGTGGGCATGATCAAGGGCGGCACTGCGCACAACATCACGGCCAAGGATTGCCGTTTCATGATGGATTTCCGGGTCGTCCCCGGCGAGCAGGCATCGGCTTGGAAAGAAGCCTATCTGGAACAGGTAAAAGTGGCGGAAAGGAAGATGCAGCAAGTGCATCCGGACGCCCATATCGAGGTGAAGGCCAGCTTTGCCGTTCCGGCGTTGGTCCCGGAAACCGATGGCGAAGCCGAGACGCTGGTGCGTGCCCTTACGGGCGACAACGCAACCCATGTCGTCAGCTATGGCACCGAAGCCGGTCAGTTCCAGGAAGCCGGTTACTCGGCCGTGATCTGTGGACCCGGAGATATCGCCCAGGCGCACCAGCCGAACGAATACATCACGATCGCTCAGTTCAACGCCGGCCATGACTTCATGCAGCGTCTGGTCTACAAACTGGCGGCGTGACCCAAAATAGACACTGGAAACTCAGGATTTCAGTCAGAAGCTCGGAGAGTTGAACATGCCGGTCAAAAACAGACTTGCCGAAATGCACGCCGAGATCACCAAGTGGCGGCGGCACCTGCATGCGCATCCCGAGTTGATGTACGACGTGCAAGAAACCGCCGGCTTCGTTGTCGACCGGCTCAAGGCGTTCGGTGTCGATGAAATCACGCCGGGTATAGGTAAAACCGGTGTCGTGGCCGTGATCCGAGGGCGAACGGACACGCAGGGCCGCGTGATCGGGTTGCGGGCCGACATGGATGCCTTGCCGATCAACGAGGCGACCGGAGTGGACTATGCCTCGACCCTGCCGGGCAAGATGCATGCCTGCGGGCATGACGGGCATACGTCGATCTTGCTCGGCGCTGCGCAATACCTTGCGGAGACGCGAAATTTCGACGGAGCGGTGGTTCTGATCTTTCAACCGGCCGAAGAGGGCGGGGCCGGCGGTCTGGCCATGTGCCGCGATGGGCTTATGGATCGCTGGGGCATTCAGGAAGTCTACGGCTTGCACAACATGCCCGGCCTGCCTGTCGGAGAGTTCGCAATCCGGCCCGGCGCGCTGCTGGCGTCGTCGGACGAGTTCGAGATCGTCGTGACCGGCAAGGGTGGCCATGCCGCCGCGCCGCATGAAGCCATCGACACAACCTTGGTGGCATCGCACATCGTGGTTGCGCTGCAATCGGTGGTGTCACGCACCGTTGATCCGATCCGGCGGGTAGTGCTGACGGTGGGGACGTTTGAAACTGACAGCGTTGCCTCGAACGTGATTGCACACACAGTCCGGCTGCAGGGCACGGTTCGCACACTGGACGCGGAATACCGCAGCATCGCCGAGGAGCGCATACGTCGGATCGCCGAAGACACAGCCTCGGCTTTTGGCGCCAAAGCCCGCGTGACCTGGACGCCCGGATACCCGGTGACGGTGAACTCCGAGGCGGAAACGGCCTTCGCCGCCGAAGCCGCCGAGGCGGTGGCGGGCAAGGTCAATGACGCAACGGATCCGATCATGCCGTCGGAAGACTTCGCCTACATGCTTGAAGAACGGCCCGGAGCCTACATCTTCTTGGGGAACGGCGACACGGCCATGTGCCACCATCCCGAGTACAATTTCGACGACCAGGCCATTCCGGCCGGATGCAGCTGGTTCGCCGAGCTTGTCGAACGACGAATGCCCATCGCCTGAAACAGGAAAGACAGTCATGCCGATCAAGAACCGTTTTGCCGAAATGCACCCCGAAATCACCGGTTGGCGGCGCGACATACATCAACACCCCGAAATTCTCTACGATACCCATCGGACCAGCGCATTGGTTGCGGAAAAACTGAAAGAGTTCGGTTGCGACGATGTCGTGACCGGGATTGGCCGGACCGGGGTGGTCGGCGTGATCAAGGGCAGGACCGACACCCAAGGCCGCGTGATCGGCCTGCGGGCCGATATGGATGCGCTGCCAATGCAGGAGCAGACGGGAGCGGAATATGCCTCCAAGACTGCGGGCGCCATGCATGCCTGCGGCCATGACGGTCACACTGCGATGGTTCTGGGCGCCGCCAAATATCTGGCCGAGACCCGAAACTTCGATGGGACCGCGATCGTGATCTTTCAACCGGCCGAAGAAGGCGGCAACGGTGCTGAAGCCATGTGCCAGGACGGTTTGATGGACCGCTTCGGCATCCAGGAAGTCTATGCGATGCATAACGTGCCGGGCCTGCCGACCGGGCAGTTTGCCATTCGCTCTGGGCCTCTGCTGGCGGCGGCGGACGAGTTCGACATCCATCTTGAAGGCCGCGGCGGTCATGCCGCCAAGCCGCAGGAAACCGTGGATACTACGGTCATGCTGTCGCAACTGATCGTGGCCCTGCAGACCATCGTTTCGCGCAACGCCGACCCGATCTTGCAGGCCGTTCTGTCGGTCACCGCGGTCGAGACCTCGTCGAATGCGTTCAACGTGATCCCGCAATCGGCCCGGCTGCGCGGCACCGTCCGCACCCATTCGAACGAGATGCGCGACCTGATCGAACAGCGGCTGAAAGAAGTTGTGCAAGGTGTCGCGGCGACCATGGGTGGCACCGCCACGGTGACCTACTCGCGCGGCGTTCCGGTCACGATCAACGCGGAAGAGCAGACTGGATATGCAGAATCCGCGGCAATTGCCGTCGGTGGCAGCTGTGCCGAGGCACCGATGGTGATGGGGGGCGAAGACTTCTCGTTCATGTTGCAGGAACGTCCCGGGGCCTTCATAGTCCTGGGAAATGGCGACAGCGCCGGGCTTCACCACCCCGAATACGATTTCAATGACGAGATCATTCCGATCGGATGCTCGTGGTTTGCAGAAATGGTCGAACGCCGGATGCCGGTGGCCTGAGATTTTTAAGGAGAGAAGACGAAAATGCCAGTGAAGAACCGCTTTGCCGAATTGCAGGATGAAATCACCGCCTGGCGGCGTGATATTCACGAGAATCCTGAAATTCTGTTCGATACGCATCGCACCAGTGCGCTGGTTGCGGAAAAGCTGAGAGAATTCGGCTGCGACGAGGTGGTCACGGGGATTGGCCGCACCGGAGTTGTCGGGGTGATCAAGGGCAAGGCCGACACCAAGGGGAAGGTGATCGGATTGCGGGCGGATATGGACGCTTTGCCGATCCACGAGGCGACGGGGTTGGACTATTCTTCGAAAACGCCGGGTGCGATGCATGCCTGCGGCCATGACGGCCACACCGCCATGCTGCTGGGGGCGGCCAAATACCTGTCCGAAACGCGCAATTTCGACGGAACCGTCGTTGTTATCTTCCAGCCCGCCGAGGAGGGTGGCGGCGGCGGCCGCGAAATGTGCGAAGACAACCTGATGGAGCGTTGGGGCATTCAGGAAGTCTACGGAATGCACAATTGGCCCGGTAAGCCTGTGGGCAGCTTCTCGATCCGGCCGGGGGCGTTCTTCGCGGCGACTGACCAGTTCGATATCACGTTCGAAGGTCGTGGTGGTCATGCCGCCAAACCGCATGAAACCGTGGACACCACTGTCATGACTGCGCAGGCGGTTCTGGCGTTGCAGACCATCGCGTCGCGCAATGCCGATCCGATCGATCAGGTCGTTGTTTCGGTCACCTCGTTCGAGACCTCGTCGAAGGCGTTCAACGTGATCCCGCAGAAAGTGCAGATCAAGGGCACCGTGCGCACGATGAGCAAAGAGATGCGCGACCTTGCTGAGCAGCGCATCAACGAAATCTGCTCGGGCGTCGCCGCGACATTCGGCGGTACTGCCGATGTTAACTATATCCGGGGCTATCCGGTCATGATCAACAGCGACGAACAGACCGAGTTCGCCGCCGAGGTCGCCCGCTCGGTTTCGGGGGCCTGCGAGGAGGCGCCTTTGGTCATGGGCGGCGAGGATTTCGCCTACATGCTGGAAGAGCGCCCCGGCGCCTATATCCTGGTCGGCAATGGCGACACGGCGATGGTTCACCACCCGGAATACAATTTCAACGACGAGGCGATCCCTGCCGGGTGCAGCTGGTGGGCCGAGATCGTCGAACAGCGGATGCCCGCAGCCTGATACCGTGGCGGGGGCGCAGGCCCCCGCTGCCGCTTGCGGTCAGGGGCCTGCGTCCTCAAGATCCAGTTTGTCGCACAGCGTATCCACAATCGCATCAAGCGCCGATTTCTGGGTGTTCACGCAGGATTGCGCCGCCGCTTGCGCCGCTGCCAGCGCCGATTTGTCCGACAGCCAGAGCTCGACCGCCTTGGCCAACTCCGGCGCCGAAGCGACTTCGACCGCGCCGCCGCTGTCCACCAGCGGGGCAAATGTCTCGGCGAAATTGTAGTAACCTGGCCCGGTGATCACCGCGGCGCCAGCCTGCGCCGGCTCGAACGGGTTGTGGCCGCCAATCTCTTTCAGCGACCCGCCCAGAAACACGATCGGGCACAAAGCGTACCACGTTCCGGTTTCGCCCAGCGTATCGGCCACATAGACCTGCGTGTCGCCGGTGATCGGCTGCCCGGCGCTGCGCAGGGCGTGGCTTTGACCTGCGGCATCAATCAGGGCGCAGACCTCGTCCCGCCGTTCCGGGTGGCGGGGGATCAGCAGCAGCAGCAGGCCGGGCCAGCGGTTCAGCAATTCGGCATGGGCGGCCAGAACGGTCTCTTCCTCGCCTGCGTGGGTCGAGCTGGCGATCCAGACCGGCCGCGCGCCGATCTGCGCGCGGATCTGTATCAGCGTGTCTTGATCCACCGGCAGCGGATCGGACATGGCCTTGAGGTTGGTTCCGGGCTGCACCAGATCGGCGGGCGCGCCCATGGCGATCAGGTTTGCGGCCGTGCGGTCGTTTTGCGTCAGGAACAGGCGGAACTGGCTAAGGACAAAGCGGGCGGTGTCGGGGCGCTTCTTCCACCCGGCCACCGATTTCTCGGACAGGCGCGCGTTCAGCAGGGCCAGTGGTGTCCCACGCTGGGCGGTCTCGACGATCAGTCGTGGCCAGATCTCGCTTTCGACAAAGACGCCGGCATCGGGCCGCCAGTGATCCAGGAACCGCGCCACCGGGCCGGCGCTGTCCAGAGGGGGGTATTGGTGGCGGGTGCGCGGCGGCAGACGTTTTTCCACCAGCGCCGCCGAGGTCGGGGTGCCAGAGGTGATCAGGAACTGTGCATCCTCGATCCGTTCGCTCATGCGCCTGATAAGGCTCAGAACCGACAGGCTTTCGCCAACGCTGGCCGCATGGAACCAGATCAGCCGACCGTTAGGGCGGGGCAGACTCGCATGGCCCAGCCGCTCGCGCTGACGGATTTCGGAAACACCCGCCGATTGCAGCTTGGCGCGAACGGTGCGCCAGGCCAACGGCATGGCGATGGACGTCAACGCGCAGTACACACGGTACAGCGCCGTGGGTCGCCCCGACAAGTCTGACATGTCAGCCGCCCGTATGGCTCATGTGACGGCTCATCTGGCCGTCGATCTTCTGGCGGGAATAGTCAAAATCATGGCCCTTGGGCTTGAGGGTAATCGCCGCGCGGATCGCCTGTTCCAGCGGCTCTTCGCTGTTGGTGTGGTCGCGTAGGGGCGCGCGCAGGTCGGCCATGTCCTCTTGCCCCAGGCACATGTACAACTCGCCCGTACAGGTCAGGCGTACGCGGTTGCAGCTTTCGCAGAAATTATGGCTGAGCGGTGTGATGAAACCGATCTTTTGCCCGGTTTCCTCCAACCGGACATAGCGCGCCGGGCCGCCGGTGCGCTCGGCCAGATCAGTGACGGTATAGTGGTTTTCGTACTCGGCCCGCACGTCTTTCAGTGACCAGTACTGGTCCAGCCGATCCTCGTTGCCGATGTCACCCATCGGCATGACCTCGATCCAGGTCAGGTCCATGTCGCGCTCGGCGCACCATCGTGTGATCTTGGGCAGTTCTTCCTCGTTGAACCCTTTCAGGGCCACCGCGTTGATCTTGACGCGCAACCCGGCCTTCTGTGCGGCATCGATCCCGCCCAAGACCTGTTTCAAGCGACCCCAACGGGTGATCTTGGCGAACTTATCCTCGTCCAGCGTGTCGAGCGAAACATTCACCCGCCGCACCCCGGCGGCATACAGGTCGTCGGCGAACCGGGCCAGTTGCGAGCCATTGGTGGTCAGCGTCAGCTCTTTCAGTGCGCCGCTGTCCAGATGCCGGGTCATCGAGTCGAAGAAGCCCATGATCCCACGGCGCACCAGCGGCTCGCCGCCGGTGATCCGCAGCTTTTCCACGCCCAGCCGGATGAAGGTCGAGCACATCCGGTCCAGTTCTTCCAGCGTCAGCAGTTCATTCTTGGGCAGAAAGGTCATGTTCTCCGACATGCAGTAGACACAGCGGAAATCGCAGCGGTCCGTGACGGAGACGCGGAGATAGGTGATTGCGCGGGCAAACGGGTCGATCAGCGGAGCAGTCATGCTCAATAGGTAAAGCGCACGGTGCCTTGCGACAAGTCAGAACTGCGCTTGAGGGGTGGAACGCGGGCGCGGGCAGGGGTAGGCTGGTCGCATGCGATACCTGTTTGTCCTTCTTCCTGCGTTTCTGACCGGCTGTGATGCGGTGCGGCAAGGCCTTGATCGCGCCCCGGATGCGGAACCTGCGCAAGCGACAGAAGCCGCCGCTGCCACCGAAGAGGTGGCAGCAACGCCTGTTGCGGCTGTGAACACCGGATGGGCCGGTGCCAAGACAACGATTGCCGGACTGGGCGATCCGAACAAACCCGGACGCTGGCTTGAAACGCCGTTGGTCGAAACTGAGATCAATGGCCGGGTGGTCGTACCCAAGACGGGCGCGCAGGCTTACATCACCCTTGTGCCAGCACCCTCGGGCGGCAGCCGCCTGTCGGTTGAGGCGATGCGTGCGCTGCTGGTGCCGTTTGACGAACTGGTCGAACTGGACGTTTATTCCAATTGATCTTTCAGGTACTTGCCAGCCTCTTTGCGGGCAAAGGGCTTCATCGCGTCACCGTACGTGACCAGAAACGCCCGGACCCGATTGGGATCGTGTTTGGACAGGTCGCGCAGCCACCAGGCCACCGCCTTCTGGATGAACCAGTCGCGATCGGGGACATACTTGGCGGCCCAACCCAGGATGCGGTCGCGGCGCTGTAGGTCCTCGGGCTTGGGGTGGTTTTGCTTTGTCCAGGGCAGGGTGGCGACCAGTGCCGCGCGTCGGGTCCACATGTGATCCGAGGTCGTCCAGCCTTCGACCTGATCCAGCCGCGACGGATCGGCCCACAGGCGCTTTTGCATGGCCATGCTGGCATGGTCGGCCACCGCCCAAGCGTCGAAATCGGACAGCCAGCTTCGCAGCAGGTCCCAAACCGCCTGATCGGGGCGGATGCGCGCCTGCGTCAGCAGCTTGGCGGCGGCCAGCCGCGCCTCGTGAATGTTGGTCTGCCACAGCTGATCGGCCAGCGCGACACGGGCGTCCACGTCCATCTGCTGCCGCCAGCTTTTGGTCAGATCATTCAGCACCGGGTTCGGTACACCAAGATAGGGGCGATCGACCTTGTGATAGGCCGCCATCTGGGCGGCCCGGTCCGGGTCGGCATACGCCTTGATCTGGTCCAGAGGGCTGTCCGGCATGACGGCTTACTCGACCGTGACGGATTTCGCCAGGTTGCGCGGCTGGTCCACATCGGTGCCCTTGGCGACCGCCGTGTGATAGGCCAGTAGCTGCGCGGGCACCGAATACAGGATCGGCGCGACCGAGGCTTGGGCATGTGGCATGCGGATCGTGCTCCAGACCCCGTCCTTGGCATCTGCGATCCCGTCGTCGTCCGAGACCAAAATGACCTTGCCCTTGCGCGCCATGACCTCTTGCATGTTCGACACGGTCTTGTCGAACACCGCATCGCGCGGGGCCATGACCACCACCGGCATGTGCTTGTCGATCAGGGCGATAGGGCCGTGCTTCAGCTCGCCCGAGGCATAGCCCTCGGCGTGGATATAGCTGATTTCCTTGAGTTTCAGCGCGCCTTCGAGGGCCAGCGGGTACATCAGGCCGCGTCCCAGGAACAGAACGTCGCGCGCCTCGGACAGGCGCTGGGCGGATTTCCGGATCGCCTCCTCCTGGTCCAGCGCGGCATTCAGCAGTGTCGGCAGACCGCGCAGCGCGGTGGCGTGATCGGCCAGCGCATCGTCGTCCAGTGTGCCCCGGTCGGCCGCGGCCTTGAGCGCCAGCATCAGCAGAACGCTCAGCTGGCAGGTGAAGGCCTTGGTCGAGGCCACGCCGATCTCGACCCCGGCATGGATGGGCAGTGCCACGTCGCTTTCCCGCGCGATCGAGCTTTCGGGGACATTGACCACCGAAACGATCTTGTCGGCCTTGCCCTCGCAATAGCGCAGCGCGGCCAAGGTGTCGGCGGTTTCGCCCGACTGGCTGACGAACAGGGCCAGCGTGCGGTCGGTGATCGGCGGTTCGCGATAGCGGAACTCGCTGGCGATATCGACCTCGACCGGCATCCGGGCCAGCTGCTCGAACCAGTACTTGGCGGTCAGACAGGCATAGAAGGCCGTGCCGCAGGCCACCATGGTCAGGCGGTCCAGCTTGGAGAAATCAAGATCAGTGTCCGGCAGAACCACCCGGTCGCCGCCGGTGGGCAGGTACGAGCGGATCGCCTCGGCCACCACCACCGGCTGTTCGGCGATTTCCTTGGCCATGAAGTGCTTGTGCCCGCCCTTGTCGGTCCGGGTCTGATCCAGCTGGATCTTGCGGATCTCGCGATTTGCGATCTCACCGGCCTCGTTGCGGATCTCGACCGAAGTGCGGGTGACCACGGCGCGGTCGCCTTCCTCCAGATAGGTGATCCGGTCGGTCAGCGGCGCCAGCGCAATGGCGTCCGAGCCGACGAACATCTCGCCATCCCCGTGCCCGATGGCCAGCGGCGAGCCTTTGCGGGCGGCGACGATCAGGTCATCTTCGCCGTCGAACAGGAAGGCCAGCGCAAAGGCGCCTAGCAGCCGGTCAATGGTCTTGAAGGCGGCCTCGACCGGGCTCAGCCCCGATTTCATGTAGAATTCCGTCATCAACGCGACGGTTTCGGTGTCGGTCTCGGTCTGGAAATCGATGCCGTTCTCAGCCAATTCGGCCCGCAACTCGCGATAGTTTTCGACGATGCCGTTGTGGACCACGGCGACCGGCCCGGCCTGATGCGGGTGCGCGTTGCTGACAGAGGGTGCGCCATGGGTCGCCCAACGCGTGTGCCCGATGCCGGACTTGCCAGGCAGGGGGTCATGCACCAGCAGGTCACTGAGATTGACCAGCTTGCCCACCGCGCGCCGACGGCCCAGCTTGCCGCCGTTTACGGTTGCGATGCCCGCACTGTCATAGCCGCGGTATTCCAGTCGTTTCAGTGCTTCGACCAGGATGGGCGCCGCCTCGTGCTTGCCCAATACGCCAACAATTCCACACATTTACTCAGGCTCCCTTGTCCCGGCGTGCCTTTTTCGCCTTCAGCATCTCGAACAGCTTGCGGGCATAGCCCGGCTTGTTTTCCTGTTTGGCGCGGCCCACCGCCAGGGCGTCGGGTTCGACGTCGCGGGTCACGATGGTGCCGGTGGCCGTCATCGCGCCGCTGCCCACGGTGACCGGGGCCACCAGCATGGTATTCGAGCCGACAAAGACATTCTCGCCGATCACCGTGCGGTGCTTCATCACGCCATCATAGTTGCAGGTGATGGTGCCCGCGCCGATATTCGTACCCGCGCCCACCGACGCATCCCCGACATAGCTGAGGTGATTGACCTTTGCGCCCTCGGCAATCTCGGCATTCTTGATCTCGACGAAATTGCCGATGCGGGTGTTTTCGGCCAGTTCCGCCCCAGGGCGCAGGCGGGCATAGGGGCCGACCACGGCGCCGCGGCTGACATGGCAGCCTTCCAGGTGCGAAAACGCCCGGATCGTCGCGCCGCTTTCGACCGTGACACCGGGGCCGAAGACCACGTTGGGTTCGATCACCGTGTCGCGGCCGATCACCGTGTCGGCGGCCAGATAGACCGTCTCGGGGGCCATCAGGGTGACGCCCAGATCCAGCAGCTCGGCCCGGGCGTGGGCCTGGAACACGGCGTCGGCTGCGGCCTGATCAGCGCGCGAGTTCACGCCCAGCGTCTGCGCCTCGTCGCACGAAACGGCGGTGACCTTCAGGCCGCGGTCGCGCGCGATCTCGACCACGTCGGTCAGGTAGTATTCGCCCGACGCGTTGTCGTTTCCGACCGCGTCGATCAGGTCGAACAAGGTGCCCGCGTCACACGCCAGAAGGCCGGAGTTGCAGAAGGTTATGGCGCGTTCTTCATCTGACGCGTCCTTGAACTCGACGATCCGCTCCAAGGTGTCGCCGTTCATCACCAAGCGGCCATACCGGGCCGGGTCGGCGGCCTCGAAGCCCAGGATCACCAGATCGTTGTCAGCCCGCGCGGCGATCATGCGCTCCAACGTGTCGGGCTGCAGAAACGGGGTGTCGCCGTACAGAACGACCACGTCGCCGGTGAACCCGTCCAAAGCCGCGCGTGCCTGGGCGACGGCATGGGCGGTGCCCAACTGTTGGTCCTGCACGACGATGCGGGCGTCTTCATCCTCGGCCCGCGCGACCTTGGCCACCTCCTCAGCGCCGTGGCCGGTGACGATGACCGTGCGTTCGGGGGCCAGAACCGACCCGGCGCGCATGGCGTGCACCAGCATCGGAACCTGGGCGATCGGGTGCAGAACCTTTGGGATATCCGAATTCATCCGGGTGCCTTTTCCGGCGGCAAGGATGACAAGGGCAGTGCTCATGAATGCGTTTTCTCTTTTGTTTTGTCGCGGTCCGTTTTATCCGCTGAGGGCAAAGGCGCAAGCCGTTCGGCCATCAAACAAGATTGCCGTTTGCAACACGACATGGCGGAAAACTGCCGAGCAAGGAGACAGAATGCGCACGGTCATCTTCGATCTGGACGGGACTTTGGCCGATACGTCGGGCGATCTGCTGGCGGCGGCGAACCACTGTTTCCGGCAGATGGGGCATGGCGATGTGCTGGTGCACGGGCAGGATGCGGCGGTGGCTTTGCGCGGCGGGCAGATGATGCTGACCCACGGTCTGAAACGTCTGGGCGCCTACGACGAAGAAACCGTGAATGCCTATTACCCGGTCCTTCTGGATGCTTATGCGCAGGCAATCGACACCCACACCACCTTCTATCCCGGCGCGCTGCAGGCGGTCGAGGCGCTGAAGGCCGCCGGGTACGGTGTCGGCATCTGCACCAACAAGCCGGAGGCGCTGGCCGAGCTGCTGATGACGCGGCTGGGCGCGCGGGCGCTGTTCGGCTCGCTGGTGGGGGCGGATACGCTGCCAGTGCGCAAGCCCGACCCCGCGCCGCTGCGTGAAGCGGCGCGCCGGGCCGGTGGGCATCCCGACCACTGCATTCTGGTGGGCGACTCGGATACCGACAGGAACACGGCCCGTGCCGCAGGGGTGCCTTCGATCCTTGTGACCTTTGGCCCATCCGGCGATGACATGGCCGCGCTGCAGCCCGAGGCGCTGCTGCACCATTTCGACGATCTGCCCGCAATCGTCGCCGAGCTTGTGAGCGCGGCGGTCTGATCCCTTGACCCGCGCTGCGACTGGCCCCACAAACGACGCCATGACCGAGCGATTTTCTGGCAGTTTCACCCAGCAAGAGCCGATCCCCGACGAGGCGATCGAGGCTGCGCTGGCTGTTCTGCGTCACGGGCGGTTGCACCGCTACAACGTGGCCCCCGGAGAGTTGAGCGAAACCGCCCTGTTGGAACAGGAATTTGCCGCGCAGATGGGCGCGAAATACTGTCTGGCCGTGTCCTCGGGCGGCTATGCGCTGGCCACGGCCCTGCGTGCCGTGGGGGTCCAGCCGGGGGATGCGGTTCTGACCAACGCTTTCACGCTGGCCCCGGTGCCGGGGGCGATCGCCTCTGTCAATGCGCGCCCGGTTTTCGTGGGCGTGACCGAGGGGCTGACCATCGATCTGGACGATCTGGAAGCCAAGCTGGACCGCGCCAAGGTTCTGATGCTCAGCCACATGCGCGGGCATCTGTGTGACATGGACCGGTTGATGCAGATGTGCGACGCCGCCGGAGTGACGGTGATCGAGGACTGCGCCCACACGATGGGCGCCGCCTGGCGCGGGCAACTGTCCGGCCGTCAGGGGGCGATCGGCTGCTATTCCTGCCAGACCTACAAACATGTGAACTCGGGCGAGGGTGGTCTGCTGGTTACAGATGACGAGATGCTGGCGGCCAAGGCCACAATGCTTTCGGGCTCGTACATGCTGTACGAACGCCACCTTGCGGCGCCGGGTCCCGAGGTGTTCGAGCGGATCAAGTACACCACGCCGAACGTGTCGGGGCGGATGGACAATCTGCGCGCGGCGATCCTGCGGCCCCAATTGCGCGATCTGGATCGGCAGGTGCGGCGCTGGAACGAACGTTATGCCGAGATCGAGTCGGGCCTGCGCGGCACGCCCGGCCTGACCATCGTCGAGCGGCCAGCCGAGGAGAGCTATGTCGGCTCGTCGATCCAGTTCCTGCTGCTGGATTGGGTGCCTGAGCAAATCGCCGAGGTTTTGCGGCGCTGCGCAGATCGCGGGGTCGAGCTGAAATGGTTCGGCGGGGCCGAGCCAACCGGGTTCACCTCGCGCTATGACAGTTGGCGCTATGCCGAGTCGGAGCGGATGCCCGAGACCGACCGGATTCTGCGCGGGATCATCGACATGCGCGTTCCGCTGACCTTCTCGCTGGACGATTGCCGCCTGATTGCCGGCATCATCCGCGCCGAGGTCGGCGCTGTTTTCCGACAGTAAATCAATCGAGTGCGCCATGCGGCGCATGCTCGAACCCTGCAAAAGCCGCTCAAGGGGCGGCTTTTTCATTTGGGTCACGCGATGATTGACCGCGCGGGGAAAGGTCTGTATCAGTTTATTGAACACCTGTTCATTAACGCGAAAGAGGAGAGCGCGGATGTTCACGGCGACAATGCAATTCGATCTGGGTGAAGATGTGAACGCGCTGCGCGAGATGGTGCACCGCTGGGCGCAGGAGCGGATCAAGCCGATGGCGGCCGAGATCGACAAGTCCAACGCCTTTCCCAACGAGCTGTGGAAGGAAATGGGTGAACTCGGTCTGCTGGGCGTAACCGTTCCCGAACAGTATGGAGGCGCTGAGATGACCTATCTGGCGCATACGATCGCGGTTGAAGAAATCGCACGCGCTTCGGCATCGGTGGCGCTGTCCTACGGGGCGCATTCCAACCTCTGCGTCAACCAGATCAAGCTGAACGGCACTGAAGAGCAGAAGCAGAAATATCTGCCGCGCCTGATTTCAGGCGAACACGTAGGTGCCCTGGCAATGTCGGAACCCGGCGCGGGGTCTGATGTTGTGTCGATGAAGCTGCGGGCGGAAAGGCGCAACGACCATTACCGCCTGAACGGCAACAAATACTGGATCACCAACGGTCCGGATGCCGATACGCTGGTTGTCTATGCCAAGACCGACCCGAAGGCTGGCTCCAAGGGCATCACCGCCTTCCTGATCGAGAAGGACATGAAGGGATTCTCGACCTCGCCCCATTTCGACAAGCTGGGCATGCGCGGTTCGAACACGGCCGAACTGGTCTTTGAAGATGTCGAGGTGCCGTTCGAGAACGTGCTGGGCGAAGAGGGCAAGGGCGTTGCGGTGCTGATGTCGGGCCTCGACTATGAGCGTGTGGTGCTGGCCGGGATCGGCACCGGGATCATGGCGGCCTGCCTGGACGAGATCATGCCCTATCTGGCCGAGCGCAAGCAGTTCGGCAAGCCGATCGGAACCTTCCAGCTGATGCAGGGCAAGATCGCCGACATGTACACGGCGATGAACTCGGCCCGGGCCTATGTCTACGAGGTCGCCAAGGCCTGTGATCGGGGCGATGTAACCCGGCAGGATGCGGCGGCGTGCTGCCTTTACGCCTCCGAGCAGGCGATGGTGCAGGCGCATCAGGCCGTTCAGGCCATGGGCGGGGCCGGGTTCCTGGCGGATGCGCCGGTCAGCCGGATCTTCCGCGACGCCAAGCTGATGGAGATCGGAGCGGGCACCAGCGAGATCCGCCGGATGCTGATCGGCCGCGAATTGATGAACAAAATGCTTTGAAGAAAAACGCCTCGCCGACGAGGTCACGGCGAGGCGTTTCCGATCAAGGGATCAGAAGCGATGGACGTAGGACACGCCAACCAGCCACGGATCGATCTCGGCCTTGCCGATGTCTGCTCCGTTGAGGGTGACGTCCGAGTCGATGTCGAACCAGCGGACGTTCAGGCGAACCGCGCCCTTGTCCGTGACCATGTAGTCCAGACCGGCCTGCAGCGACACGCCGAACGAGTCGTCGACCTTCAGATCGCCCAGCGGCGATTCCTCGTCAAAGAACACGGTGTAGTTCAAACCGGCGCCGACATAGGGTTTCCAAGAGCTGTTGGTTGCAAAGTGGTAGTTCAGCGACAGTGTGGGCGGCAGGTGCTTGACGCTGCCCGCGTCGACGCTTCCGCCCAACGTGATGTCATGGCTGAACGGCGTTGCGGCCAAAAGTTCGATGCCCAGATTATCGCGGATGAAATACTCGGCGGTGAAGATCGGGCGGGTGTCCGAGTCGACGTCGGCGCTGAAGCCGGCGAGGGACCCGTTGTCGGATTTCGGGTCGAGGTAGCCGATACCGACACCAACGGTCCAGTCCCCCTGAGACTGGGCGAATGCGGGGGCCGAAACAGCGGCCAACGCGGTGGAAAGGGTGAGGATGGCGAGTTTGCTGGTCATGTTCTTGCCTTTGGTTTTGTGTGCAAGCCGACCATGCCCGCAGGACGGGGCGCCCACTCTGATCTGCATCAAGTTTCGACGATGTTCGATATTCAACTTGGCGCAGCAACATGTATAAATATAAGGGAAAAACGCCATGTGTCCCGCTGAGCTCATACCGGGTTTGCGGTCTGGTGGCAGCTGGGACATACCGCCCAGGCTGAACATGGCGCACCAGTGTCTCTCGCGGCCCGCTGAGCAGGTGGCGATACTCGATCTGTCTTCCGCGGCTACGACCGAGATCACTTATGGTGAACTTGAACTAATGACCGACCGGCTGGCGCGCGGGTTGCTGGGCCGCGTGCAACCCGGCGACCGGGTCGGCGTGCTGCTCAGCCAGTCGCCGTGGTGCGCGGCGGCGCATCTGGCCATCTGGAAGATCGGTGCAATCTCGGTGCCGTTGTTCAAGCTGTTCAAGCGCGATGCCCTGGCCTCGCGCATCGGCGATGCGGGGGCCGGGTATGTGCTGACCGACGGCGAGGGCGCCGATATGCTGGGTGATCTGGCGCAGCCGCTGATCGTGTCCGAGCTGGGGGCGGACGGGCCCGCCGTGGATTTTGCTGACACCGGCCCCGAGGATCCGGCGGTGCTGATCTATACCTCGGGCACGACGGGCAAACCCAAGGGTGCGCTGCATGGGCACCGGGTGCTGACCGGGCATCTGCCGGGCGTTTCGATCAGCCACAACCACCTGCGCGCGGGCGACTGCCTGTGGACGCCGGCCGACTGGGCCTGGATCGGCGGGTTGTTCGACGTGCTGATGCCCGCGCTGGCGCTGGGCATTCCGGTCGTCGCCGCGCGGCTCGACAAGTTCACTCCCGAGGCCTGCTTGGACGTGATTGCGCGCGGCGGCGTGCGCAACGTGTTCTTCCCGCCCACGGCGCTCCGGATGCTCAAGGCCGCCGACGTAGCGATCCCCGGCCTGCGGTCCGTTGCCTCGGGCGGCGAGCCGCTGGGCGCGGAAATGCTAGCGTGGGGGCAGGGGGCCTTTGGTCTGACGATCAACGAATTCTACGGCCAGACCGAATGCAACATGGTCGTCTCGTCCTGTGCCGAGGATTTCCCCGCGCGCCCCGGCTGTATCGGCAAGCCGGTTCCGGGGCATGAGGTCGCGGTGATAGACGCGGACGGCAACCCGACCGACGCCGAGGGTGACGTGGCCATCCGGCGCGGCTCGACCTCGATGCTGCTGGAATACTGGAACAACCCGCAGGCCACGGCCGAGAAGTTTCGTGGCGATTGGCTGATCACCGGTGACCGCGGTATGTGGGAGGGCGACTATCTGCGCTTTGTCGGCCGCGAGGATGACGTGATCACCTCGGCCGGGTACCGCATCGGCCCCGCCGAGATCGAGGATTGCCTGCTGACCCATCCGGCGGTGGCCACCGTGGGCGTGGTCGGCAAACCCGATCCGCTGCGGACCGAGATCGTGAAGGCCTATGTGGTGCTGAAACCGGGGTCTGAGGCCTCGGAGGCCGAGTTACAGGATTGGGTCAAGGACCGTCTGGCGCATTATTCCTATCCGCGAGAGGTGGCATTTGTGCAAGACTTGCCTTTGACCGTGACGGGAAAAGTCATTCGCAAGGAATTGAAGGCACGGTCGGCGGGGGAGTTAAGCAGGTGATATTCAAATTGAGAAACTTATTTGTTTTGGTGACTGCGCTGACTGCAGTCAGCGTAGCAACACCATCCGAGTCAGCGAGCCCCGACAGTTTTGATACAGTGGCATTTTTGCGAGCTTGCAGTGATCTGGTTCCAAATGTCGACTATGCGCTTCCTATGGATGTGGAATGTATCAGCCAAAGTCATAAGATGTGTGAGTTGGCGGATCCGTTTGCTGAGGCCCAAAAATGCGTTTCGATCGTTTCCAATTGGATGCGAGACGAAACGATCTTGGAATGGTCTCAAATCCCAGAAGAAAACCGACTGGGTTATGAAAACCCTCCCGCTGCGCGAGAGGTAGTAAGAGATGCAAAGAGAATATTCGACGGTGACATACTGGCACGATTTGCACCAGCGATATCTGATTGCGAAGATATTCAGATCGAAGGCGTCTCTGAGCAGGTTGCTTGCGGTTATGCGGACGCGTTGGCCGGCTGGCTCACGCTAAGAATTCTCCAACGTGCGGCTGAACGTGCCGAAGAAAAACGGGTACCTTAGATATGAAGCTTTCCTCCAAAGCCATGCCCACATCCGAGGGCTTCAAAGCTAACCGTACTGCCCATCTCGAAGCGTTGGCGCAGATATCTGAGGCCGCCGAGGCCGCGCGCATGGGCGGGGGCGAGAAATCGCGCGAACGCCATGTGTCGCGGGGCAAGATGCTCCCAAGACGCAGGGTAGCGAACCTGCTGGACCCGGGGTCTCCGTTCCTCGAAATCGGCGCGACGGCGGCGCATGGCATGTACGGTGGCGCGGCCCCCTGTGCCGGTGTCATCGCGGGCATCGGCCGGGTGCAGGGGCAAGAGGTCATGGTGGTGTGCAACGACGCCACCGTGAAGGGCGGCACCTACTATCCGATGACGGTCAAAAAGCACCTGCGCGCGCAGGAGATCGCCGAGGAAAACCATCTGCCCTGCATCTATCTGGTCGACAGCGGCGGCGCGAACCTGCCCAACCAAGACGAGGTCTTTCCCGACCGCGACCATTTCGGTCGCATCTTCTACAACCAGGCCCGGATGAGCGCCAAGGGCATTCCGCAGATCGCTGTGGTGATGGGCTCGTGCACCGCTGGCGGCGCATATGTGCCGGCCATGTCTGACGTGACGATCATCGTCAAGGAACAGGGCACGATCTTTCTGGCCGGTCCCCCTCTGGTCAAGGCGGCGACAGGCGAGGTCGTCAGCGCCGAAGACCTGGGCGGCGGCGACGTGCACACGCGCCTTTCGGGCGTGGCCGATTATTTGGCCGAGGACGACGCCCACGCGCTGGCTCTGGCCCGCCGGGCCGTTGGCTCACTCAATCGCCGCAAGCCGCAGACGGTGGATTGGGCCAGCCCCGAAGACCCGGCCTATGACCCCGAGGAAATCCTGGGCGTTGTCCCGGCCGATCTGCGCACCCCGTACGACATCCGCGAGGTGATCGCGCGTCTGGTCGATGGCTCGCGTTTTGACGAGTTCAAGCCTCGGTTCGGTGAAACGCTGGTGACCGGCTTCGCCCATGTCAAAGGCTGCCCCGTCGGGATCATCGCCAACAATGGCGTGCTGTTTTCCGAGGCCGCGCAGAAGGGCGCGCATTTCGTCGAACTGTGCAGCCAGCGCAAGATCCCGCTGGTCTTCCTGCAGAACATCACCGGCTTCATGGTGGGCCGCAAGTACGAGAACGAAGGCATCGCGCGCCATGGCGCCAAGATGGTGACCGCCGTGGCCACCACAAGCGTGCCCAAGATCACCATGCTGGTGGGCGGCTCGTTCGGGGCCGGGAACTATGGCATGGCCGGGCGCGCCTATCAGCCCCGCTTCCTGTGGACGTGGCCAAACAGCCGTATCTCGGTCATGGGCGGCGAGCAGGCCGCCGGTGTTCTGGCGACAGTCAAACGCGACGGGATCGAACGGCAGGGTGGCACATGGTCGGCCGACGAAGAGGCCGAATTCAAACGCCCGACGCTCGAGATGTTCGAGGAACAGTCGCACCCGCTCTATGCCTCTGCCCGTCTTTGGGATGACGGCATTATCGACCCGCGCAAAAGCCGCGACGTGCTGGCCCTGTCGCTGAGCGCCGCGTTGAACGCACCCATCGAGGACACGCGCTTTGGCGTGTTTCGGATGTAGAGGGGTGGGGTGATGCTGGAAAACCTGAAAGAAAGATATCCTGGGGCCGAGACCTTTCAGTTCGGCGACAACCGCGCATTGTGCGACGAGTTGCTGGCTCTGGTCCGCTCGGGGCGCAAGACAGCGACATGTGGCGCGTTGCGTGACTTTACGGCGGGTGGCGAGGCAATGCCGCAGGCAGGCCGCCGCGACATCGCTTTGGACTGGGACGGGCAGCCCGCGCTGGTCATCGAAACGGTCGATGTGACGGTCCGGCGCTATTGCGATGTGGACGAGGCATTTGCTCTGGCTGAGGGCGAAAACGACAGCCTGGAAGGCTGGCGCGAGGATCATCGCAGATATTTCGAACGGAACGGCGGCTTCGACCCCAAGATGGAGTTGGTCTGCGAACGGTTTCGCCTTGTGGAAGATCTGGCAGGGAAAGGGTAACGGCCATGTTTGACAAGATCCTGATCGCCAACCGGGGCGAGATTGCCTGCCGGGTCATCGAAACCGCGCGCAAGATGGGCGTGGCCTGCGTTGCCGTATACTCGGATGCCGACGCGGCCGCCAAACATGTGCAGATGGCGGATGAGGCCGTGCATATCGGCGGGGCGGCTCCGGCCGACAGTTATCTGAAAGGCGACGTGATCATTCAGGCCGCGCTGGATACCGACGCGCAGGCGATCCACCCCGGCTATGGGTTTCTGTCCGAGAACCCCGATTTCGTGGATGCCGTGCAGGCCGCGGGCCTGACCTTCATCGGCCCCTCGGCGGATGCGATCCGCAAGATGGGCCTGAAGGATGCCGCCAAGGCGCTGATGGAGCAGGCTGGCGTCCCGGTCGTGCCCGGCTATCACGGCGACAACCAGGACCCCGAGCATCTGGCCGGTGCGGCCGACACCATCGGCTATCCGGTTCTGATCAAGGCGGTGGCCGGCGGTGGTGGCAAGGGGATGCGGCTGGTCGAGAGGCCGGCGGATTTCGCCGCTGCTCTGGACAGCGCCCGCGGCGAGGCCAAGACCGCCTTTGGCAATGATGCCGTTCTGGTCGAGAAATTCGTGGCCAAGCCCCGCCATATCGAGGTTCAGGTTTTTGGCGACGGCACCCATGCCGTGCATCTGTTCGAGCGTGACTGCTCGCTGCAGCGCCGCCACCAGAAGGTGATCGAGGAAGCACCCGCGCCCGGAATGACGCCCGAGATGCGCGAAGCGATGGGGCAGGCGGGCGTGCGCGCGGCCGAGGCCATCGGCTACAAGGGCGCAGGCACCGTGGAGTTCATCGTCGATGCCTCGGACGGGCTGCGCCCTGACCGCTTCTGGTTCATGGAGATGAACACCCGCCTGCAGGTCGAACACCCGGTGACCGAGGCCATAACCGGCATCGACCTGGTCGAATGGCAGTTGCGGGTTGCGGCCGGGGAAAGCCTGCCCAAGCGGCAGGCAGAGCTTTCGATCAACGGCCATGCCTTCGAGGCCCGGCTGTATGCCGAGGACGTGCCCAAAGGGTTCCTGCCCGCGACGGGCACCCTGACCCATCTGGAGTTTCCGCACGGCTGCCGCGCCGACAGCGGCGTGCGGGCGGGCGACACGATCAGCCCGTGGTATGACCCGATGATCGCCAAGGTGATCGTGCACGGCCCGACTCGCGCGGTGGCGCTGGAACAACTGCACCGCGCGCTGCGCCGGACGCAGGTGGCGGGAACCGTCACCAACCTGTCTTTCCTGGGCGCACTGACCCGGCACGCCGGGTTTGCGGCGGGCGATGTCGATACCGGGTTGATCGGCCGCGATCTGGACGATCTGGTGCGCGAACCCGCCGTCACCCCGGCAATGACCGTTGCGGCGGCGATGGCCGCGACCGGACTGGACAAACCCGCCCAGGACACCGGATTTACCCTCTGGGCCCCGCTGCACCGGGCGCTTCAGCTGAAGCGCGACGGCGAGGTTCTGGATCTGGACGTCCAGGTCGCAGGGCCGGACCGGCAGGACTGGCAGATCGGCGGGGCCACCGTGATCGTCGAACGGGTCAACGGCCGCTGGATCATCGACGGCCAGCCGATGCCGCCAGTTGCGATTGCGGGCCACGATGTCACCGTGTTCGACGCCTATGGCGTGAGCTTCGAGATGCTGGACCCGCTGGACCGCGATGTCAGCGCCGCCGGTGACACCAACGTGGTCGAAGCGCCGATGCCCGGGCTGGTCAAGGCGGTGTTCGCCGCGCCGGGACAGGCGGTGAAGGAAGGCGACCGGCTGGCCATCCTCGAGGCCATGAAAATGGAGCATTCGCTGCTGGCCGCCCGCGACGGTGTCGTGGCCGAGGTTCTGGCAGAGGCCGGATCGCAGGTCGAGGCCGGTGCGGCGCTGGTCCGGCTGGAAGACGACTGAAACCCTGAACGCCCGCCCTGAACGGGGCGGGCCGGGACTGTACAGGAGGGCACCGCCATGGCGGAACGTGTCGAGATTTTTGAAGTGGGGCCGCGCGACGGGCTGCAGAACGAAAAGCGTGAAATCCCGGTTTCCGAGAAGATCGCGCTGGTCGACTGCCTCAGCCGGGCGGGGTTCAGCCGGATCGAGGTGGCCAGTTTCGTGTCGCCCAAATGGGTGCCGCAGATGGCCGGCAGCGCCGAGTTGTTGGCCGGGATCACCCGCGCTCCCGGCGTGCGCTACGCCGCGCTGACCCCGAACATGCGCGGCTATGAGGACGCGCTGGCTGCCGGTGCGGATGAAATCGCGGTGTTTGCCTCGGCGTCGGAGGGGTTCTCCAAGGCCAACATCAACGCGACCATCGCCGAATCCATCGAGCGGTTCGTCCCGATCCTCGAGGCGGCGCGCCATATCGACCTGCCGGTGCGGGGATACGTCTCTTGCGTGACCGATTGCCCCTATGACGGGCCGACGCCGCCCGCCAAAGTGGCCGAGGTGGCCGACCTGCTGTTCTCGCACGGCTGTTACGAGATCTCGCTGGGCGACACGATCGGGCAGGGGACACCCGACAGCATCGCACGCATGTTGCTGGCGGTGCGTGAATACGTGCCCGCGACCCGTCTGGCGGGGCATTTCCACGACACCAACGGGCGGGCGATCGACAATATCGACGCCTCGCTTGCGCTGGGCGTCCGGGTGTTCGACGCCGCCGTGGGCGGATTGGGCGGCTGCCCCTACGCGCCTGGCGCGGCCGGGAATGTGGCCACCGAAGCCGTTGCCGCGCATCTCGAACGGCTGGGCTATGACACCGGGCTGGACGTTGCCGTGCTGAACCAAGCGGCGGAAATGGCCCGCGCGATGCGGGCGGGATAAGAGGCTGACATGTTTGAGACCATCTCGATCTCCACCGATTTGCGCGGCGTTGCCACGCTGACGCTGAACCGGCCGGAAAAACACAACGCGATGTCGGCGCAGATGATCGCCGAGCTGACCCGGGCCGCCGCGCAACTGGGGAAAACCGACGACGTGCGCGTCGTAGTTCTGACCGGCGCGGGCAAAAGCTTCTGCGCCGGGGGTGACCTGGGCTGGATGCAGGCCCAGATGGCCGCCGACCCCGAGACCCGCTTTGTCGAGGCGCGCAAGCTGGCCGAGATGCTGAACGCCCTGAACACCCTGCCCAAGCCGTTGATCGGCGCGCTGCAGGGCAACGCCTTTGGCGGCGGCGTGGGCATGGCCGCGGTCTGTGACGTGGCCGTCGGCGTGGACAGCCTGAAGATGGGGCTGACCGAAACCCGGCTGGGGCTGATCCCGGCCACCATCGGGCCCTATGTCATCGCCCGCATGGGCGAGGCCCGCGCGCGGCGCGTGTTCATGTCGGCCCGTCTGTTCGACGCGGCCGAGGCGGTGGATCTTGGCCTGTTGGCGCGGGCCGTTCCGGCGGATGAGCTGGATGCCGCGATCGAAGCCGAAGTGCAGCCCTATCTGTCCTGTGCGCCGGGCGCCGTGGCCTCGGCCAAGGCGTTGGTTCGGGACCTCGGGCCGCGCATCGACGACGCGGTGATCGACCACACGATCCGGGCGCTGGTCGACCGATGGGAAACGGACGAGGCGCATGAGGGAATCAGCGCTTTCTTCGACAAGCGAAAACCTTCATGGAATAGTGAGGTTTGACCGTCCGCGACCATTTGAAGCCAAGGGCTTGCGCCTAGTGCAGCGCTGGGCGTTGGCAAGCCGAATATTCGGTGCCATGCGCGCTTGTGCTCGGTTGACCCTCTGACCCCGCGCGGATAGAGAATGTCCAGTCAACACGCCAATTGACGGCGCGTCTCGTTCGGGATGCGCAGGAAAGGAGCCACTCGTGGAAGAGCTGTTGCGGGAATATCTCCCGATCCTGGTGTTTCTGGCCGTCGCCGTGGGCCTTGGAATCGTCCTGATTCTGGCCGCCGTCGTTCTGGCAGTCCGCAATCCCGACCCCGAAAAGGTCAGCGCCTATGAATGCGGGTTCAACGCGTTCGACGATGCGCGGATGAAGTTCGATGTCCGATTCTATCTGGTGTCGATCCTGTTCATCATCTTCGACCTCGAGATTGCGTTCCTGTTTCCCTGGGCCGTGGGCTTCAAGGACATCAGCGATGTCGGCTTCTGGTCGATGATGGTGTTCCTCGGCGTTCTGACCATCGGCTTTGCCTATGAATGGAAGAAGGGGGCCTTGGAATGGGAGTGATGACGGGTGCAAACACCGCTGGCGTCGACAAGGAAGTCGCCACCCAGGCCCTGAACGCCGAGTTGCAGGACAAAGGGTTCCTGCTGACTTCGTCCGAGGACATCATCAACTGGGCGCGCACCGGCTCGCTGCACTGGATGACCTTTGGTCTGGCCTGCTGTGCGGTCGAGATGATGCACACCTCGATGCCGCGTTACGACGCCGAACGCTTCGGCATCGCGCCGCGCGCATCCCCGCGCCAGTCGGACGTGATGATCGTGGCCGGTACGCTGACCAACAAGATGGCCCCGGCGCTACGCAAGGTCTATGACCAGATGCCCGAGCCGCGCTATGTGATTTCGATGGGGTCCTGCGCCAATGGCGGTGGCTACTACCACTATTCCTATTCCGTCGTGCGTGGGTGCGACCGCATCGTTCCGGTGGACATCTATGTGCCCGGCTGCCCGCCGACGGCCGAGGCTCTGCTGTACGGTCTGCTGCAACTGCAGCGCAAGATCCGCCGCACCGGCACCATCGTCCGCTGAGGAGGGACCGAGATGAGCGAAGCACTCAAGGAACTCGGCACGCATATCGAGCTTAAGCGCACGGACTGTGTTCTGTCATGGAGCATTGCCCATGACGAGCTGACGGTTGATGTTGCGCCCTCGAGCCTGGTGGAATTTGTCGAGTTTCTGAAAACGGATCAGAACTGCAAGTTTTCTACCTTGGTCGACATTACCGGAGTTGACTACCCCGAACGCGCCAAACGGTTCGACGTGGTTTACCACTTTCTTTCGATGTACCAGAACCAGCGCATCCGGATCCGGATCTCGGTGCGCGAGGAAGACATGGTTCCGTCGATCGTCGATGTGCACCCCTCGGCCAACTGGTTCGAGCGTGAAGTGTTCGATATGTTCGGCATCCTGTTCTCGGGCCACCCGGACCTGCGTCGCATTCTGACCGACTATGGCTTTCGCGGCTATCCGTTGCGCAAGGATTTTCCGACCACCGGGTATATCGAAGTCCGCTATGACGAAGCGCAGAAACGGGTCGTGTACGAACCGGTCTCGCTGGTTCAGGAGTATCGCCAGTTCGATTTCATGAGCCCGTGGGAAGGTGCGAACTATGTTCTGCCGGGGGATGAAAAACAGGAGACCTGACAATGGGTGGCATCTGGTGGCTGATCCTTTCTGCACTGACCATCATTCCGATGGTGAAGATTTTGCCGTTTTTCGGGATCAACAAATACTGGTGCCTCCTCTGCCTGGTCCCATTCGGCACGATCGCGTTGCTGTGGTGGGTCGGGTTGAAACTGCAGGAACTGGAGCGCCGCTGAGATGGTCATGCTGCTGGGGGAACTGATTGCGTTGGGTGCGCTGGGGGTCCTGCTGGCGGGGGCCGCAGCCAAAGCGCTTGAGGCGGAAAAGGTCCGGGTTCGGGCCGAAGCGAAAAAGAAACGAGGGCGTTGATGGACGGCTCAAGATACGATGACGGCAGCACGGACGCGCTGAGCGGAGAACAGAAGATCCGCAATTTCAACATCAACTTCGGCCCGCAGCACCCTGCGGCGCACGGAGTTTTGCGTCTCGTGCTTGAGCTGGACGGCGAGATCGTCGAGCGTTGCGACCCGCATATCGGCCTGCTGCACCGCGGTACCGAAAAGCTGATGGAAAGCCGGACCTATCTTCAGAACCTGCCGTATTTCGACCGATTGGACTATGTGGCGCCGATGAACCAGGAACATGCCTGGTGCCTGGCCATCGAAAAGCTGACCGGCGTCGAAGTTCCACGCAGGGCCTCGTTGATCCGGGTCCTGTATTCCGAGATTGGGCGCGTTTTGAACCATCTGCTCAACGTGACTACGCAGGCGATGGACGTGGGCGCGCTGACCCCGCCGCTGTGGGGCTTTGAAGAGCGTGAAAAGCTGATGGTGTTCTACGAGCGTGCCTGCGGTGCGCGCCTGCACGCGGCCTATTTCCGCCCCGGCGGTGTGCATCAGGACCTGCCGCCCGAGTTGCTGGACGACATCGAGACCTGGAGCCACGAGTTCCCCGCCGTTCTGGACGACATTGACGGACTGCTGACCGAGAACCGGATCTTCAAACAGCGCAACTGCGACATCGGCGTGGTGACCGAGGACGAAATCCAGCAATATGGCTTCTCGGGCGTGATGGTGCGCGGATCGGGCCTGGCCTGGGACCTGCGTCGCGCGCAACCCTATGAATGCTACGACGAGTTCGAGTTCCAAATCCCCATCGGCAAGAATGGGGACTGCTATGACCGCTACCTGGTGCGGATGGAAGAGATGCGCCAGTCGGTGTCGATCATCCGTCAGGCCATCGCCAAGCTGCGCGACTGCCCGGGCGACATTCTGGCCCGCGGCAAGATCACGCCGCCGAAACGCTCGGACATGAAGACCTCGATGGAGAGCCTGATCCATCACTTCAAACTGTACACCGAAGGGTTCCACGTTCCGGCGGGCGAAGTCTATGCCGCCGTCGAAGCGCCCAAGGGCGAGTTCGGCGTCTATCTCGTCGCCGACGGCACCAACAAGCCGTACCGCGCCAAGCTGCGTGCGCCCGGTTTCCTGCACCTGCAAGCCATGGACCACGTCGCCAAGGGCCACCAACTGGCCGACGTCGCCGCCATCATTGGCACCATGGACGTCGTATTTGGAGAGATTGACCGCTAATGCTCCGCCGTCTTCATCCCGAACAACCTGATAGCTTTGCCTTCACTCCCGCCAATATGGATTGGGCCAAGGCGCAGATCACCAAGTACCCCGAGGGCCGTCAGGCCAGCGCGGTCATCCCGCTGCTGTGGCGCGCACAAGAGCAGGAGGGCTGGCTGAGCCGTCCGGCGATTGAAACCGTCGCTGACATGCTGGGCATGTCGTACATCCGGGTGCTCGAAGTTGCGTCCTTCTACTTCATGTTCCAGCTGCAACCGGTTGGGTCCGTTGCGCATATTCAGGTCTGTGGCACCACGTCCTGCATGATCTGCGGGGCCGAGGACCTGATCGCGGTCTGCCGCGAAAAGATCGCGCCCAAGCCGCACCAACTGTCGGCGGACGGCAAGCTGAGCTGGGAAGAGGTCGAGTGCCTGGGTTCCTGCACGAACGCCCCGATGGCACAGATCGGTAAAGACTATTACGAGGACCTGACCGCCGAGAGTTTTGGTCGGATCATTGATGAACTGGTCGCTGGCAAGGTTCCGGTGCCGGGTCCCCAGAATGGGCGCTATGCGGCCGAGCCTCTGGGCGGGGTGACCAGCCTGAAGGACTACGAGGGTGGCAAGGCAAAGCACAATGCCAGTGTGCAACTGGCCACGGAACTGGGCGATACCGTCAAACGCATCGACGGAACCGAGGTTCCGATTTTGACGCCTTGGTTGGGCAAGGATGGCAAGGCCGCCGGCGCGAAAGCCGCGCCCAAGCCGCCGAAGGTGCCAGAGCAGGGCAAACCAGCCGCCCGCCAGGCCGCACCCAAGAAATCCGCCAAGGCCGAGCCATCTTCGCCCGAGGGCGCCGCGGCCAAGCCGGAAACGACTGAGGCTCAGCCCGAAACGCTGAGCAGTGCGCGCGACGGCAAGCCCGACGACCTCAAGCTGCTGAAAGGTGTGGGGCCGAAGCTCGAGCAGACGCTGAACGGGCTCGGGTTCTACCACTTCGATCAGATCGCGGCCTGGATGCCGGAACATGTGGCGTGGGTTGATTCCCGGCTGAAGTTCAAGGGCCGGATCGAACGCGATGGCTGGATCGAGCAGGCGGCCAAGCTGGCTGCTGGTGAGGAAACCGAATTTGCCAAACGTGCCAAGCAAGACGGCACCTACGAAGACTGAGAGACGGTGCCCGATACGGGCATCGGAGTGTGATGGACAAGGACAAGGAACAGGCCATCGCCCGCAAGGGCCGACATATCGGCGTGGTCATCGCGGTGACCATGCTGTTGTGGCTTGCCATGACCCTGTTCATCGGCCCGGCGCTGGAGCTGCCGGGACGCTTTGCGCTGCTGTTCGATTTCGCCGCGATCGCGGCGTTCATCTATTCGGGCGTCAACATATTTCAACTCTGGCGCATGCGTCAGGACAGCTGAAGGTAACACGCGATGCTGAAGGATCAGGACCGGATCTTTACCAACATCTACGGGATGCACGAGCGCACCTTGAAGGGCGCCCAGGCCCGGGGGCATTGGGACGGCACTGCTGGCCTGATGGAAAAGGGTCGCGACTGGATCATCCAGACGATGAAAGACTCAGGGTTGCGCGGGCGTGGCGGTGCGGGCTTCCCGACCGGCCTGAAATGGTCGTTCATGCCGAAGGAAAGCGATGGCCGCCCGTCCTATCTGGTGGTCAACGCCGACGAATCCGAACCGGGCACCTGCAAGGACCGCGAGATCATGCGCCACGATCCGCACACGCTGATCGAAGGCTGCCTGATTGCGTCTTTCGCGATGAATGCGCACACCTGCTACATCTACCTGCGCGGCGAGTACATTCGTGAGCGCGAGGCACTGCAGGCTGCAATCGACGAGGCCTATGATGCGGGCCTGCTGGGCAAGAACGCCGCCGGATCGGGATGGGATTTCGACCTGTTCCTGCACCACGGGGCAGGCGCCTATATCTGTGGCGAGGAAACCGCGCTGATCGAAAGCCTGGAAGGCAAGAAGGGCATGCCGCGCATGAAGCCGCCTTTCCCGGCTGGGGCGGGTCTGTATGGCTGCCCGACCACGGTGAACAACGTGGAATCCATCGCGGTTGTCCCCACGATCCTGCGGCGTGGCGCGGACTGGTTCGCCGGTTTCGGCCGCCAGAACAACGCGGGCACCAAGCTTTTTGCGATCTCGGGTCACGTCAACAACCCCTGCGTGGTCGAAGAGGCGATGTCGATCAGCTTTGAAGAATTGATCGAGACTCATTGCGGCGGCATCCGCGGCGGGTGGGACAACCTGTTGGCCGTGATCCCCGGTGGCTCGTCCGTGCCCTGCGTGCGGGGCGAGAACATGCGCGACGCGATCATGGATTTCGACTATCTGCGCAACGATTTGGGCTCGGGGCTTGGAACGGCAGCGGTGATCGTGATGGACAAGTCCACCGACATTATCAAGGCCATCTGGCGCTTGTCGAAGTTCTACAAGCACGAAAGCTGCGGTCAGTGCACGCCCTGCCGCGAGGGTACGGGCTGGATGATGCGGGTGATGGACCGCCTGGTGCGCGGCGAGGCCGAACTGGAAGAGATCGATATGCTGTTCGAGGTGACCAAGCAGGTCGAAGGCCATACGATCTGTGCGCTGGGTGACGCGGCGGCTTGGCCGATCCAGGGCCTGATCCGCAATTTCCGCGAAGAAATCGAAGACCGCATCAAGGCTCAGAAATCGGGCCGTATGGGTGCGATGGCGGCGGAGTGACAACGATGGAAGCCTATGCAGAGTATTCCCACGCGATTGCGTCTTTGGTGATTTTCACACTGGTCGTTTTGTTCCTGTCGCCGTTTTCGGCACTGGCGAAACAGGGCAAGGGGCTGGCTCCCGGCGCGACCCCCGACCAGGACTACGCCGACAAGGCCTATCGCCTGAACCGTGCCTACCTGAACGGCACCGAGACATTGCCCGCGTTTCTGACCGTTACTGTGGCAGCCATTCTGTTGGGCGCCAGCCCGTTCTGGGTGAACTGGCTGGCCGCGATTGCCTTGGTCGCGCGGCTGGTGATGCTTGTCGTACACATTCAGGGCGTTGGCAAACCGCATAGCGGTATTCGTTCAGTCCTGTATGTGGTGGCCTGGGCCTGTATGTTTGTGCTTGGGATACTTGCATTGGTGGCTGCGTTCTGATGGCCGTCACACTTGTTGATATCACCGCGAACCTGCGTCGCCCGGCTGTCGGTGTGCTTGTTCTGCTGACGCTGCTTTCGGCCTGCGGGACGGCTCCAACAAACGACCGGATCCTGTTTGACGGCAAGTCGTTTCGGGCCAAGGCAAAGCCGGTCGACAAGAAACGGTCGCCTGCGGATTTCACCGTGACGATCAAAGGTGTGTCAGCCTCGCTGGATGGCGCGCGCGAAGCTGGTCGGTACGAGGGCACCCGGTTCTGCATTCAGAATTTCGGTTCCTCCCGCATTGCGTGGAAGGTTGGTCCTGACACCGAACCGCAGAACCTGCGCATCGAAAACGACAGCCTGACATTTGCCGGAGCCTGTCAACGACCATGAGCTGCGCTATTGCATATCCTGCGCTGATCGGGCGGCCGTTATTGCATAACAGCCGTGCCGCGGGACGTCTTGGGGAACCCAAGACGAAAGGATATGTCATGAAATTTGTGAAACTTGCCGCATTTGCCTGTGCGACGGCGTTGCCCGTCTCGGCGGACGCCAAGCCGCCCTTGCGCGAAGTCAAGGAAATCGACAACGAGCTCTACTACATCGCCATCGCAAATGAGATCTCGGAATACTGCCCGTCGATCAGTGGGCGGCGAATGAAGGCAATCGGTGTGATGTGGAGCCTGCGGTCCAAGGCCAACAGCCTGGGTTATTCGGACGGCGAGATCCGGGCCTATGTCGAGTCGGACTCAGAAAAAGCGCGGATGCGGGCCAAGGGCGAGAAGTACCTCGCGCAGAACGGCGTGAGCTACGGAAAAGCTGAATCATTCTGTGCCCTGGGGCGCAAGGAAATCGAACGAAACAGCGCCATTGGCGTGTATTTGAGGGCGAACTAGACCATGTCTGACCTCCGCAAGATCGTAATCGACGACAAGGAAATCGAAGTCGATGGCGCGATGACCCTGATTCAGGCCTGCGAGCAGGCCGGGGTCGAGGTGCCGCGGTTCTGCTATCATGAACGCCTGTCGATTGCCGGCAACTGCCGCATGTGCCTGGTCGAGGTCGTGGGCGGGCCGCCGAAGCCGGCCGCTTCGTGCGCGATGCAGGTGCGTGATCTGCGCCCTGGACCGGAAGGCCAGCCGCCGGTGGTCAAGACCAACTCGCCCATGGTCAAGAAGGCCCGGGAAGGGGTCATGGAATTTCTGCTGATCAACCACCCTTTGGATTGCCCGATCTGCGACCAGGGCGGTGAATGCGATCTGCAGGACCAGGCAATGGCCTACGGTATGTCGGCCAGCCGGTTCAAAGAAGCCAAGCGGGCCGTGGATGATCTGGATCTGGGTCCGCTGGTTGGTACGGCCATGACCCGCTGCATCAGCTGCACCCGCTGTGTGCGTTTCACCACCGAGATCGCGGGTATCGACCAGATGGGCCAGACGGGCCGGGGCGAGGATGCGGAAATTACCTCGTACCTGAACCAGACGCTGGATTCGAACCTGCAAGGCAACATCATTGACCTTTGTCCGGTGGGGGCGCTGACTTCCAAGCCTTATGCCTTTACCGCACGCCCGTGGGAACTGACCAAGACCGAAACCATCGACGTTATGGATGCCTTGGGGTCGAACATTCGTGTTGATACCAAGGGTCGCGAAGTGATGCGCATTCTGCCGCGCAACCATGATGGCGTGAATGAAGAGTGGATCTCGGACAAGACGCGTTTTGTCTGGGACGGTTTGCGCCGTCAACGTCTGGACACGCCTTATATCCGCGAAAACGGTCGCCTGCGCGCCGCCAGCTGGCCCGAGGCTTTGGCCACCGCCGCAGCGGCGATGAAGGGCAAGAAGGTTGCAGGCCTGATCGGCGATCTGGTTCCTGTCGAAGCCGCCTTTGCGTTGAAGCAGATGATTGAGGGGTTGGGTGGCACGGTCGAATGCCGAACCGACAATGCCCGCCTGCCTATCGGTAACCGTTCGGGCTATGTCGGCAATGTGACGATCGAGGAGATCGACACGGCGAAAGAGATCATTCTGATCGGCACCAACCCGCGGGACGAGGCCCCGGTGCTGAATGCGCGCATCCGCAAGGCGTGGCTGGCGGGCGCCGATGTCAAATTGATCGGCCCGGCCGTTGATCTGACTTATGACTACGAACATCTTGGCACCGACCGCGATGCGCTGGCCAAGGCCAAGGCAAGCAACGAAGCCGTTGTGATCGTCGGACAGGGCGCCGTGTCCGAGGCCGACGGTCTGGCCGTTTTGGCCGCTGCGCGCGCGCTGTCGGGTCGGCTGCTTGTTCTGCACACAGCGGCGGCCCGCGTCGGTGCGATGGATGTGGGGGCAGTTACGGAAGGTGGCCTTGAGGCTGCAATCGACGGCGCCGAGGTGATCTTCAATCTGGGTGCGGACGAAGTCGATATCGATGCGGGGCCGTTCGTCATCTATCAGGGCAGCCACGGTGACCGCGGTGCACATCGCGCCGACGTCATCCTGCCAAGTGCGGCCTATACCGAGGAAAACGGTCTCTTCGTCAACACTGAGGGTCGCCCTCAATTGGCGATGCGGGCCGGATTTGCGCCGGGCGAAGCCAAGGAAAACTGGGCGATCCTGCGGGCGCTTTCGGCGGAGTTGGGCGAGAAACTTCCTTATGACACTTTGGCCCAGCTGCGGCAAAAGCTGATCGAAGCAGTGCCGCATCTGGCCGGGATCGACCAAGTGCCCGAGAACGAAGAACAGGCAATCGAGGCCGGACCTTTGGGGCAAGCCGATTTCCGGACCGTGATCAAGGATTTCTATCTGACCAACCCGATCGCACGTGCCTCGCAGTTGATGGCCGAGCTTTCGGCGCTGGCCAAGGCGCGCGGTGACCAAAAGATTGCTGCGGAATGAGGCTTGCGACGACCATAAACAGCACAGAGGGCGGAAGCCCGAGCTCGTTTTTCCGAGAGGAGATACGAGGGGCGTGGTCGTGTGTTTTGCCGAATGAAATGAAGGAAAAAGGTGGCGTGCAGGCAGCGGATGCTGTTTACACCAATTCGCCAAACCAATCGCAGGCGACGCGAGTCTCCGACCGGCCGGTCGGGCCTCGCGATGGCAGCGGAAAACGGAATACCCACGGTGTGAGGACCAATGGCTGAATTCTTTGACACCCCAGGCGGAATAGCCCTGATCATATTGGCGCAGGTGCTGGCCGTCGTGGCCTTCGTGATGATCTCGCTGCTGTTTCTGGTCTATGGCGACCGCAAGATCTGGGCCGCGGTCCAGATGCGTCGCGGCCCCAACGTGGTTGGCGTTTATGGCCTACTGCAATCGGTGGCGGACGCGCTGAAATACGTCGTCAAAGAGGTGGTGATCCCTGCCGGCGCCGACCGGACTGTGTTCATCCTCGCGCCGCTGACGTCGTTCGTACTGGCCATGATCGCCTGGGCGGTCATTCCGTTCAATGACGGCTGGGTCCTGTCCGACATCAACGTGGCCATCCTTTACGTGTTCGCAGTGTCCTCGCTCGAGGTTTACGGCGTTATCATGGGCGGATGGGCGTCAAACTCGAAATACCCGTTCCTGGGTTCGCTGCGCTCGGCCGCGCAGATGATTTCTTATGAGGTTTCGATCGGCCTGATCATCATCGGGGTGATCATTTCGACGGGCTCGATGAATTTTGGCGACATCGTGCGGGCGCAGGATGGCTCGTTCGGGTTCTTCAGCTGGTACTGGCTGCCGCATTTCCCAATGGTCTTCCTGTTCTTCATCTCGGCTTTGGCTGAAACCAACCGCCCGCCATTCGACCTGCCCGAAGCGGAATCGGAACTGGTCGCAGGCTATCAGGTCGAATACTCGGCAACGCCCTTCCTGCTGTTCATGGCGGGCGAATACATCGCCATCTTCCTGATGTGCGCCCTGACCACGCTGCTGTTCTTCGGCGGCTGGCTGTCGCCGATCCCGGGCCTGCCTGATGGTGTGCTGTGGATGGTCGCCAAGATGGCGTTCTTCTTCTTCCTGTTCGCGATGGTCAAGGCAATCACGCCCCGCTACCGCTACGACCAACTGATGCGGCTGGGCTGGAAAGTGTTCCTGCCGTTCAGCCTGGTGTGGGTGGTATTCGTGGCCTTTGCGGCGAAATTCGACTGGTTCTGGGGTGCATTCGCCCGCTGGAGCGTAGGAGGCTGACAATGGCAAATATCGATTATACCCGCGCGGCCAAATACTTCCTTCTGCAGGATTTCTGGGTCGGCATGAAGCTAGGGCTGAAGTACTTCTTCGCGCCCAAGGCCACCGTGAACTACCCGCACGAAAAGGGTCCGCTGTCGCCCCGGTTCCGCGGTGAACACGCCCTGCGCCGTTATCCCAACGGCGAGGAGCGCTGCATCGCCTGCAAACTGTGCGAAGCTGTGTGTCCCGCACAGGCCATCACAATCGATGCTGAGCCGCGCGAAGACGGCAGCCGCCGTACCACGCGCTATGACATTGACATGACCAAGTGCATCTACTGCGGCTTCTGCCAAGAGGCCTGCCCGGTCGATGCCATCGTCGAAGGGCCGAATTTCGAATTCGCCACCGAAACCCGCGAAGAGCTGTTCTATGACAAGCAGAAGCTGCTGGACAACGGTGAACGCTGGGAAGCCGAGATCGCCCGCAACCTAGAACTGGACGCGCCCTACCGATGAGCGATCCGGCAAAAAACCCATTCGAGCAGATGCTCAGACAGGCACATGACATGGCCAAGGCGTTCAATCCGGCGCTGGAGAGCTATTCGCCCGTCGACGCGATGCGCGGCTTCGAGGCGCTGTGGCCGACCATGCCCAAAGAGGTCATGGAAATGATGTTCGGCAACACCGTCAATCCGGGCGGACTGGATGCCAAGACCCGCCTGTTGCTGACGCTGGCCGGGCTGACCTGTCAGGGCGCACAGGCCGATACGGCCATTCGCCAGACGGTGCGCCACGCCATCGAGGCAGGGGCCAAGAAACAAGAGATCGTGGAAACGATCGGTCAGATGTCGGTCTTTGCCGGCATTCCGGCCATGACCCGGGCGCTGGAATTGGCGCAGGAGGCCATGGGCGAAAACGAGGAAGATGACCAATGAGCGTATTTGCCTTTTACCTCTTTGCCATCAGCGCCATCACCGGCGGGCTGTTCACCGTGATCAGCCGGCAGCCGGTGCATTCGGTGCTGTGGCTGATCCTGGCCTTCCTGTCGTCGGCGGGGCTGTTCGTGCTGCTGGGGGCGGAATTCGTCGCCATGCTGCTGATCATCGTCTATGTCGGCGCGGTGGCGGTGCTGTTCCTGTTCGTGGTGATGATGCTGGACGTGGACTTTGCCGAGCTCAAGGCCGAGATGGCGCGCTACATGCCTTTGGCCCTGCTGATCGGGCTGGTCATCCTGATGCAGTTCGTCATGGCCTTCGGCGCCTGGGAAAGCGCACAAGGCGCGGCCGCCAATCTGGCCCAGCCGATCCCGGCCGACCGCCACAACACCGAGGCACTGGGTGTCATCCTTTACGATCAATACTTCCTTCTGTTCCAACTGGCGGGCCTGATCCTGCTGGTGGCCATGATCGGCGCCATCGTGCTGACACTGCGCCACCGCAAGGACATCAAGCGTCAGGACATCGTCGGTCAGATGATGCGTGACCCGGCCAAGGCGATGGAGTTGAAGGACGTGAAACCGGGGCAGGGACTTTGAGACGATGATCGGACTTGAGCACTATCTTACCGTCGCGGCGACGCTGTTCGTCATCGGCATCTTCGGTCTCTTCCTGAACCGCAAGAACGTCATCATCCTGCTGATGAGCATCGAACTGATGCTGTTGGCGGTGAACATCAACCTCGTGGCGTTTTCCAGCTTTCTCGGCGATCTGGTCGGGCAGGTTTTCACGCTGTTCGTGCTGACTGTGGCCGCGGCCGAGGCTGCGATCGGGCTGGCCATTCTGGTCTGCTTCTTCCGCAACCGCGGTACCATCGCGGTTGAAGACGTCAACATGATGAAGGGGTAAGGGATCATGGAAACCACAATCCTCTTTGCCCCGCTCGTGGGCGCGCTGATCTGCGGCTTTGGCTGGAAGTTCATCGGCGAAAAGGCTGCGCTGTGGACGGCAACGGGCCTGCTGTTCCTGGCCTGTTTGCTGTCGTGGATCGTCTTCTTCAGCTTTGACGGGCAGACCCAGCAGATCGAGATCATGCGCTGGATCGAAAGCGGCTCGCTCTCGACCTCGTGGGCCGTTCGTCTGGACCGGCTGACCGCCATCATGTTGATTGTCGTCACCACGGTTTCGGCGCTCGTGCACCTTTATTCGTTCGGCTACATGGATCACGACCCGCAGTGGCGCGAGGGCGAAAGCTACAAGCCGCGCTTCTTTGCCTATCTGTCCTTCTTCACCTTCGCCATGCTGATGCTGGTGACGGCCGACAACCTCGTACAGATGTTCTTCGGCTGGGAAGGCGTGGGCGTCGCATCGTATCTGCTGATCGGTTTTTACTATCGCAAACCTTCGGCCAATGCGGCGGCGATGAAAGCGTTCATCGTCAACCGTGTGGGCGACTTCGGCTTTGCGCTTGGGATATTTGCGCTGTTCTTCCTGACCGACAGCATCAACTTCTCGGATATCTTTGCCGCTGCACCCCAGCTGGCGGAAACGCAACTGACCTTCCTGTGGGGCGAATGGACCGCGATCGAGGTCATCTGCGTACTGCTGTTCATTGGTGCGATGGGCAAATCGGCGCAGCTGATCCTGCACACCTGGTTGCCGGACGCGATGGAGGGCCCGACGCCCGTGTCGGCGCTGATCCACGCGGCCACCATGGTCACGGCCGGTGTGTTCCTGGTTTGCCGCATGTCGCCGCTGATGGAATTCGCACCGGGTGCAACCGGGTTCGTCACCGTGCTGGGGGCTGCCACCGCGTTCTTTGCCGCGACTGTGGGCTTGGTGCAGACGGACATCAAGCGCGTGATCGCCTATTCGACCTGTTCGCAGCTGGGCTACATGTTCGTGGCCGCGGGCGTGGGCATGTATTCGGCGGCGATGTTCCACCTGTTCACGCATGCCTTCTTCAAGGCGCTCTTGTTCCTTGGCGCGGGCTCGGTGATCCACGCCATGCACCACGAACAGGACATGATGAACTATGGCAACCTGCGCAAGAAGATCCCCTATACCTTCTGGGCGATGATGATCGGTACTCTGGCCATCACCGGTGTCGGCATCCCGCTGACCACGATCGGCTTTGCTGGCTTCTTGTCCAAGGACGCCATCATCGAAAGCGCCTATGCCGGCGGATCGGCCTTCGGGTTCTGGGCGCTGGTGATCGCCGCCGCGATGACCTCGTTCTACAGCTGGCGCCTGATCTTCCTGACCTTCTATGGCGAGGAGCGGGGCGACAAGCACACGCATGAGCACGCGCATGAAAGCCCGATGGTCATGCTGGTGCCGCTGGGTGTTCTGTCGCTGGGCGCCGTGTTCGCGGGTATGATCTGGTACAACAACTTCTTCGGTCACGCCGATCAGGTGGGCAAGTTCTACGGCATTCCGGTTGCCGAGGCGCATGCCGAGGCCGGTGACCATGCCAAGGCCGATGACCATGGCGACGACACGCATGCCACCGAATCCCATAGCGACGAAGCTGCGCACGACGATAAGGCCAAGGGCGGAGATCACCACTATGCCTTTGTCGGCAAACCGGGCGAGGGCGCGCTGTACATCGCGCCGGACAACCATGTTCTGGACGACGCGCATGCGGCGCCGAAATGGGTCAAGGTCTCGCCGTTCATCGCAATGGTTCTGGGCTTTGGACTGGCTTACCTGTTCTACATCGTGAACCCGGCGCTGCCGGGCCGCCTGGCCGAGAACCAGCGTCCGCTGTACCTGTTCCTCAAGAACAAGTGGTACTTTGACGAAATCTACGACGCGATCCTTGTCAAACCGACCGTGGCCCTGGGCCGGTTCCTGTGGAAGGGCGGTGACGGCAAGACGATCGACGGTTTCCTGAACGGAGTAGCAATGGGCGTCGTTCCCTTCTTCACCCGCCTCGCAGGCAAGGCGCAGACGGGCTACATCTTCACTTACGCCTTCTGGATGGTTCTGGGGATCGCCGCCCTGGTCACCTGGATGTCGATCGGCGGAGGCGCAAACTGATGGACAATATCCTATCCATTGTAACGTTCATTCCGGCCATTGCCGCCGGTCTGATGGCGCTGTTCCTGCACGGGAACGATGTGGCCGCACAGCGCAATGCCAAGTGGATCGCGCTGGTTGCGACCACAGTGACCTTCCTTGTTTCGATCGGGATCTATACCGAGTTCGACCCCTCGAACACCGGCTTTCAGATGGTGGAAGAGGGTCAGTGGCTGCTGGGCCTGAAGTACAAGATGGGCGTGGATGGCATCAGCGTTCTGTTCGTGCTGCTGACCACCTTCATCATGCCGCTGACCATCCTGGCCAGCTGGAACGTGACCGACCGGGTCAAGGAATACATGATCGCCTTCCTGCTGCTGGAAACGCTGATGCTGGGCGTATTCATGGCGCTGGACCTGGTGCTGTTCTACCTGTTCTTCGAGGCCGGGCTGATCCCGATGTTCCTGATCATCGGGATCTGGGGCGGCAAGGACCGGATTTATGCCAGCTTCAAGTTCTTCCTCTACACCTTCCTCGGCTCGGTTCTGATGCTGGTGGCGATGGTGGCTATGTATGCGGATGCAGGCACCACGGACATTGCCGCGCTCATGACGCACCAGTTCTCGTCCGAGGGCTTCAGCGTGCTGGGTGTCCACATTGTCGGCGGTATGCAGACGCTGATGTTCCTCGCGTTCTTCGCGTCCTTCGCGGTGAAGATGCCGATGTGGCCCGTGCACACCTGGCTGCCTGACGCGCACGTTCAGGCACCGACGGCGGGCTCGGTCGTGCTGGCGGCAATCCTGCTGAAGATGGGTGGTTATGGCTTCCTGCGTTTCAGCTTGCCTATGTTCCCTGTCGGCTCGGCCGTAATGACCGATCTGGTGCTGTGGCTGTCGGCCATCGCCGTGGTCTACACCTCGTTGGTGGCGCTGGTGCAGGAGGACATGAAAAAGCTGATCGCCTATTCCTCGGTCGCGCATATGGGTTTTGTGACCATGGGCATCTTTGCGGCGAACCAGCAGGGCATCGACGGGGCGATCTTCCAGATGCTCAGCCATGGGTTCATCTCGGCCGCGCTGTTCCTTTGCGTCGGCGTGATCTACGACCGGATGCACACTCGCGACATCGAGGCCTATGGCGGGCTGGTGATCCGCATGCCGGCCTATGCGCTGGTTTTCATGCTGTTCACGATGGCCAACGTGGGCCTGCCGGGCACCAGCGGGTTCATCGGCGAATTCCTGACGCTGATGGGCACCTTCCAGGTCAACACCTGGGTGACCGCAGTGGCGGCCAGCGGTGTGATCTTCTCGGCAGCTTATGCGCTGTGGCTGTATCGACGTGTGGTCTTTGGCGACCTGATCAAGGAAAGCCTCAAGTCGATCACCGACATGAGCACACGCGAACGCCTGATCTTTGCGCCGCTGATCGTCATGACCATCCTGCTGGGCGTCTATCCGTCGCTGGTCACCGACGTGATCGGCAATTCGACCGCTGCGCTGATTTCGAACTATGACACGGCTCTGGCCGCGGCCCAGGCCGCGACCCAGGTCGCTTCGCACTAAGGGAGCTTTGGAGACATGATCCAGGCTGATCTCACTGTAATTCTGCCGGAAATCATTCTGGCGATCTATGCGATGGCGGCGCTGATCGGAGCTGTCTACACCAGCAAGGACGCGCTGGCTCCGGTTCTGGTCTGGACGACGGCCGGACTGATGGCGGCGCTGTCGTTCTGGATCGCGTCGAACGGCTCGGGGACCAACGTGGCCTTCAACGGCATGTTCATCGACGACGGGTTCGCCCGATTTGCAAAGGTCGCAATTCTGCTATCTGCCGCCGCGGTTCTGGTCATGAGCCAGGAATACATGGCGCGCCGGAACCTGTTGCGTTTCGAGTATCCGTTGCTGGTGGCTTTGGCTGCGGTCGGCATGATGATGATGGTCAGCGCCGGCGATCTGATGTCGCTCTATATGGGGCTCGAGCTGCAGTCGCTGTCTCTGTATGTCGTGGCGGCCCTGCGCCGTGACAGCGCCAAATCGACCGAAGCAGGGCTGAAGTATTTCGTTCTGGGTGCGCTCAGTTCGGGATTGCTGTTGTTCGGTGCATCTCTGGTCTATGGCTTCACCGGTACGACGCTGTTCTCGGGCATCATCAACACGGTGCATCACGGGGATGTCTCGGTTGGCCTTCTCTTTGGGCTAGTTCTGCTGATCTCGGGTCTGGCATTCAAGATTTCGGCGGTTCCGTTCCACATGTGGACACCGGACGTTTACGAGGGCTCGCCCACTCCGGTGACGGCTTTCTTTGCAACCGCACCCAAAGTTGCCGCAATGGCCTTGTTCGCGCGCGTTCTGCATGATGCATTCGGCGGTGCCATCGCGGACTGGCAACAGGTGATCGTGCTGCTTTCGGTCCTGTCGATGTTGCTGGGGGCTGTGGCCGCCATCGGGCAGCGCGACATCAAACGGCTGATGGCCTACTCGTCAATCGCACATATGGGGTACGCGCTGATCGGCCTGGCCGCAGGCACCGAATTGGGTGTCAAGGCGATGCTGATGTACCTGGCGATCTATGTGACCATGAATATCGGCACCTTCGCCTTCATCCTGATGATGGAGCGCGACGGCAAGCCGGTGACGGACATCGACGCCCTGCGCCAGTATTCCAAGCGGGATCCGGGCAAGGCGCTGGCCGTGCTGATCCTGATGTTCAGCCTTGCCGGCGTGCCGCCAATGCTGGGGTTCTTCGCCAAGTTCGGCGTTTGGCAGGCCGGTGTGCAAGCTGACCTGATTGGGTTGGTCATCGTATCGGCAATCGCCTCGGTGATCGGTGCCTTCTACTATCTGCGGATCGTCTTCTACATGTATTTTGGCGACGAAAATGAAGATCCGATCGAAACCCGCTCGACCCCGGTATTGTGGGTTGCTCTGATGGGGTCGGCCGCATTGATGTTGATCGGTGTGGTCTACCAGTTCGGGATCGAGGGCGCAGCGGCAGCCGCGGCGACGACACTTGTCAACTGATCCGTTCAATAAAGCTTGGAAAGGGGCTCGGCCATCAGGCCGGGCCTTTTTGGCATGAACACCTGGCCCCAAGGATACGGTCTGCATATCCTGCAGGAAGTTGACAGCACCCTGAACGAGGCTGCTCGGATCGCACCCACTGCTGCGGGTCCGGTCTGGATCATGGCGCATCATCAAACCGCTGCGCGTGGCAGGCGCGGCCGGGCGTGGTCCAACCCCCAGGGCAACCTGGCAGCGACCTTGTTGCTTCGGCCCGAGGGCAATCCAGAGCAGGCGGCCCTGCGCAGCTTTGTGGCGGCACTGGCGCTTTTTGATGCCTGTGTCTCGGTCACCGGTCGCGCGCAGGGGTTCGCACTGAAATGGCCGAATGACGTTCTGTTGAACGGCGGGAAACTGGCTGGCATCCTGCTGGAAAGCACGGGGCAGGGGCGGGGCGTATCCCATCTTGCGATCGGTGTCGGGGTGAACCTCGCGGACGCGCCCGCTCCGGAGACAGTCGAGCAGGGGGCTCTGCGGCCAGTTTCGTTGCTGTCGGAAACCGGGGCTCAGGTGTCCGCCGAGGATTTTCTGACCGAACTCGCCGATGCCTACGCGAAGCTCGAAAACCAGTTTGTCACCTACGGGTTTGAACCGATCCGCAAAGCGTGGCTGGCTCGGGCGGCGAAGCTGGGCGAGGTGATCACCGCGCGCACAGGTGCTTCGGAAACCGTCGGGACCTTTGAAACGGTGGACGCGGGCGGTAACCTTGTCCTAAACACCGCCAAGGGCCGCGTCAGCATTCCGGCGGCAGACGTGTATTTCTGAAAGGGGCGCATATGCTTCTGGCCATTGACTGCGGCAACACGAACACCGTTTTCTCGATCTGGGATGGCGAGAAATTCCTGTGTACGCTGCGCACCTCGACCCACCATGCCCGCACGGCCGACGCTTACTTCACCTGGTACTCGACCTTGGTGAAACACTACGGGATCGAAGCTGACATCACCGACGTCATCATCGCCTCGACCGTGCCGCGGGTGGTGTTCAACCTGCGCGTCTTTGCCGACCGGTTCTTTGGATGCCGGCCGCTGGTGGTGGGCAAGCCCGATTGCGAGTTGCCGGTGGCGCCGCGCGTTGATGAGGGGACGATTCCCGGTCCTGACCGGCTGGCGAATGCGGCCGGTGCATTTGATCGACACGGCGGGAATGTCGTGGTGGTGGATTTCGGAACCGCCACGAATTTCGATGTGGTCGCTGCCGATGGCGCCTATGTCGGGGGGGTAATCGCCCCCGGCGTGAACCTCAGTCTCGAGGCCTTGCACCAGGGCGCTGCAGCTCTGCCGCATATCGACGTGACGCGACCCGAGAAAGTCATTGGCACAAACACTGTTGGATGTATCCAATCAGGTGTGTATTGGGGGTATTCCGGCCTCATCGAAGGCTTGATCGACAGGATCAAGGCGGAATACGGAATGCCCATGAAGGTCATAGGGACTGGCGGTCTTGCACCGCTGTTTGATCAGGCCGATGTGGGCTTTGATGCAATTGAAGACGATCTGACGATGCACGGGCTTACCGTGATCCATCGCTACAACAAGGATACTGGCTCGGCATGAGCAGCGAAAGACTGATCTACTTGCCGCTCGGCGGCGCGGGCGAAATCGGTATGAACGCCTATGTCTACGGCTATGGCAAACCCGGTCAGGAACGACTAATCCTGGTCGATCTGGGCGTGACCTTTCCCGACATGGATACAACGCCGGGCGTCGATCTGATCTACGCCGACATTTCGTGGTTGAAGGAACGTGCGGATCGGCTTGAGGCGATCTTCGTCACCCATGCGCACGAGGATCACGTTGGCGCCGTGGCCCATTGCCATGAGGCCCTTGGCGCGCCGGTCTACGCGCGTGCCTTCACCGCAAATATCGCGCGCCGCAAAATGGAAGATGCCGGACATCCCCCCGAAGCTGTGCGCATCGTGTCCGCCTGGCCCGAGCAGATCAAGGCTGGTCCGTTTACGGTCGGGTTCCTGCCCGTTTCGCATTCGATCCCCGAGAGCGCGGCGCTGGTGATCGATACACCGGCCGGCCGTGTCGTGCATACCGGTGATTTCAAACTGGACACCAATCCGGTTGTGGGCGAACCGTTTGATCCCGATCTTTGGGCCGAAGTGGCCAAGCCCGGGGTCAAGGCGTTGGTTTGTGACAGCACCAACGTGTTTTCCTCGCATCCCGGCCGTTCGGAGTCGGAGGTCGGGCCGGCCATCACTCAATTGGTCGAAGACGCGACCGGTATGGTGGTTGCAACGACCTTTGCGTCGAATGTCGCGCGGGTCAAAACGCTGGCCGAGGCCGGGCAGCGGGCGGGTCGGTCGGTGGTTCTGTTGGGCCGGGCCATGCGCCGCATGATCGAGGCTGCGACCGAAACCGGTATCCTGTCTGATTTTCCCCGCGTGATCAGCGCTGAGGAAGCCTTGGATCTGCCCCGCCAGAACCTGATGCTGATCGTCACCGGCAGCCAGGGTGAGCGCCGCGCGGCCAGCGCGCAGCTGGCGCGTGGCAAGTACCGGGGGATCGAGCTGAAGGATGGCGACCTGTTCCTGTTCTCCTCGAAGACCATTCCGGGGAATGAACGCGGTGTGATCCGCATCATGAACCAACTGAGCGAAAAAGGCGTCGACGTGGTCGATGACAGCGCTGGCTTGTATCACGTTTCCGGCCACGCCAACCGCCCCGATCTCGAGCAGATGCATGCCTTGGTCGATCCTCAGATCGTCGTTCCAATGCACGGTGAACACAGGCATCTGCGGGAACACGCCAAGCTGGCCGAGGTCGGGGGGCGTGCCGGAGTTCTGGCGGTCAATGGAACGATGCTGGATCTGTCCGGGAACGCGCCCGAGGTCGTGGATTATGTCGAGACCGGCCGGACCTATCTGGACGGTTCCGTCAAGATTGGCGCGCTGGACGGTGTGGTGCGGGACCGTATCCGCATGGCCCTGAACGGGCACGTGACCGTAACTGTCATCCTGGACGAAGACGACGAGCCACTGGGCGAACCTTGGTGCGATACCATGGGCCTGCCGGAAACAGGGGTGTCCCGGGCCGGATTGATCGAGGTGCTGGAAGAGGACCTGAACCAGTTCCTGATGCGGGCTGAGGTCAAAACGCTGCGTGACGATGACAAGCTGGAAGAAGCCATGCGTCGCATCGTTCGCCAAAGTTCGCAGATCGAAATCGGCAAAAAGCCCGAAGTCACAGTTGTGGTAAGCCGAATGAAATAGGGTGGCTCAGTCTGCTTCGGGCATCGGGTGGCCCTTGAGGCGCTGGAACAGGCTGGCTTCTTCGTTGTTCAGAAAGAACGGCACAGAGTCGGGGGGCGTTGTATCTGATACGCGCGCCTCGACTTCCGACAGAACAACCTCGGTGATGAACGGCAAGTCGAACTCCCGCGCCTGTTCCAACGGAATCCACTGTAGATGTGACAGCTCATCTGAAGCCTGGCTGAAGTCGTCCAGATCTCCGTCGATGGCATCTGCGTCCAAAAGAAAAAACCGGGCGTCGAACCGTCGTGGGCGTCCGGGCGGGGTAACCGCGCGGAACACGAACTGCAGCGCTTCAGCCGACGGAATGTAGCCTCTTTCCGCGAAGCCGGTCCAGGCATGTGGAACCGGACCCGGCCAGGTATCCCGGGCACCGAGGATAAGGCCGGTCTCCTCCCACAACTCGCGAATTGCCGCCGCCGCCAGTGGCACATGCAGCCCGGCAGGGGCCTGATCGCTCAGCCGTTGCCGGCAAATCTCCGGTACCGGAGTGGCCAGCGGAACTAGCGCGTCCTCGGCATCCACGGCACCTCCCGGAAACACGAACTTGTTCGGCATGAAGGCCGCCGCGGCACCACGTTGGCCCATCAGGATCGATGGGGTTCGAAAACGGTCGCGCAAAACGATGATCGTCGCGGCGTCGCGAATTGCGGATTTGTCCACGGTCATGAGAGGCTCAGCTGCATTAACGGATCACTTGCTGTCGTCGAACCCGTGCATCTTCCGGGCCCATTGAAAGCCGACGACCGCTCCTTTGAGTCTGGGCAGAAGGAACAGCGACAGCGCAACGCACGCGATCGAAAAGCCGATTGCCATGGCCCACGGAGACGGGCGCAGGCCGACGTAAGTGACATGCAGCGCCGGAGCCAGAAGGTGTCCGACCAGCAGAATGGTCAAATAGGCCGGCCCGTCATCTGCCCTGTGGTGAAACAATTCCTGACCGCAGTTTGCGCAGGTATCATTCACCTTCAGGTAGCTATGCAACAGCTTGCCTTTGCCGCAGTTGGGGCATTTGCACCGGAACCCTTTCACGATGGCGGGCCACGTGGGGCGTTCCTCCTGAGGGAGGGTGTCGATGGTTTGATCTGTCATCTTGATACTCGCGCTCGGATTTCGGGGATATTGCGCTTGTTCCATCCCGCAGAAAAGGGGGGTGCGTCGCTTTGCACCGACCCTCTCAAAAATATTGACCCGAAATGCAGGTTTCAATGCCGGAAAAAAATTTGCGGACAGCGACGGAAACTTTGCCGGTCCGCGTTTGAATGAATGTAAGCAGCGGCACAGGGCCGCGACAACAAAGGAAACGAGCAATGAAGAGCGCAAAACTTATCTCGGCCATCATTCTGTCTGCAGTTGCCGTCACCGGGACGGCTGCGCTGGCCAAAGGACCTCGCGACCGTGAACCGGTCAGCTTTCAGGAGCTGGATGCCAACGGTGACGGCCAGGTGACCAAGGCCGAGATGGAGGCCCATCGCCTGCAGAAGTTCACCTCGGCCGATACCGACGGTGACGGAAAGATCAGCGTCGAAGAAATGCAGGCCGAGGCCCAGAAGAAGGCAAACGACCGCGTTTCCGACATGTTCGAGCGTCATGATGCCGACAAAGACGGTTTTCTGACTACGGACGAGTTGCCGAAACCGCGCCGGGCTGACAAGATGTTTGACCGCCTCGATGCGGATGGAAACGGATCTCTGTCCGAGCAGGAGTTCGCCAATGCACGGGATGGAATGGGTCGGCACCACAAGAAGGGTGGCCGCCCGGACCCAGACAACAACTGACGCAGGATAAGGGACGTGCCGTCCTCTGCGCATACTGTCCGCGGCGACACGGTCGCCGCGGATGCCTGCAGCGACGACGTGTTGCTGAAACGGTTTGCCGAAGGCGACGCTCAGGCAGCACGCCTGCTGACCGATCGGTTGGGGCCGCGGTGCTATTCGGTTGCTCTGCGTATGTTGAACAACAGAGCAGAGGCCGAAGACGTAACCCAGGAAGCGATGCTTCGGCTGTGGAAAGTGGCGGCGGACTGGGTTCCGGGGCAGGCCAAGATCTCGACCTGGTTGTACCGCGTGGTCTTGAACCTGTGTGTCGATCTGCGGCGGAAGAAAACGGCAGGCACATTGGACGATGTGCCAGAGCCTGAGGACGACCAGCCCAGTGTCGTGGATCGTATGCAGCAGAACGCCCGCGTGGACGCGTTGCAAGCGGCCTTGGCACAATTGCCCGAACGGCAGCGCGAAGCTGTCATACTCAGGCATATCGAGGAGTTGTCCAATCCGGAAATCGCGGGAATCATGAGGATTTCCGTAGAAGCGGTGGAAAGTCTTGTTGCCCGCGGAAAGCGGTCGTTGACGGCCATACTGTCAGGCCGTCAGGAAGAGTTGGGGTATGACCATGTCTGACCAAGATACAGAACTGGATCTTTTGTTTGCCGAGGCACGGCAGGCACATGTTGATCTGCCCGACGATTTGGCCGTTCGTATCCTGACGGATGCCGAGGCCATCCGGCTTGCGGCAACGAAAACAGCGAAACCCAAGTCACAAGGGTTTCTGGGCAATCTTATTGCCGGTCTCGGGGGCTGGCAGGCGCTCAGTGGGCTTGCGGCGGCCAGCGTGGTTGGCGCATGGGTCGGCTTTGCCGCGCCGTCCTTTCTGCCGGACCCGGCAAATTACATAATGACCCAGGATGCATCCTACCTGGTCGCCAATCTCGGTCTCGAGGCCGCGTTTCTGGAGGAAGCGGAATGAATGAAGACGTCAAACCCCCACGGCGCTGGGTGCCTGTGCTTCTGGTTGTTTCCCTTGGCCTGAACCTGCTTGTCGCCGGGGTGATCATCGGGACTGCGCTGCGCTTTCATGGTGCGCGGGAAAATGTTCCTCCCGGATTTGGACCTGCCCTGTACCGCGCTCTTCCCGATCCGGAGCGCAAGGCGCTGAGAGGCGATCTGGCCGACAAGCATCGGCGCGGGGCCGAGAAAAGGTCTCGTGATTTCAAGGCGCTTGGCAAGGCACTGCGGGCCGTTCCGTTCGACCGCGATGAAGTCCAGAACCTGCTGGAAGAACAAGCTAGGGCGAATGACGAAATCCAGGCGGCTCTGCAAGAGCAATGGCTGGCTCGGGTTTCGGCCATGTCCGACGAAGAACGAAAAGCTTATGCCGACCGCTTGGAAGACGTGTTGAAGCGGCGCCCGGATCCCAAGAAACGCAAAGACTGACCCGCTTAGGCCGCGTTCTGTTTCATCCACACCTGGTTCCGGCCGGCCTGTTTTGCCGCATAAAGCGCCTTGTCCGCGCATTTGATCAGGCTTTCGGCTGACAGTGAGCTGTCCGGAAGTAGGGAGAAGGGTGGCTCGCACACCTTCAGCCCGATGCTGACCGTCACCGGAAGCCGGGCAGGAATGTCCGGCAGGACGATCGGTAAGCTGCTGACGCCGCTGCAAATATCGGCCGCCTTCCTGAGCGCCTTTTCGCGGGTCGCGTTTGGCAGTCCGAACAGGAACTCCTCTCCTCCGATGCGGGCGAGGAAACCGTCAGGCCCGAAAGCACGTTTCATCCGTTTTCCGGCCTCGACCAAAACCCTGTCGCCGGCACTGTGGCCGTAACGGTCATTGATGGATTTGAAATGGTCCAGGTCGGCCAGCATGATCGCAAAACCCCGCTGCTTGTGCACCGAACTGTTCAACAATTGGTCCATAGCGGTCTGTGCGAAACGACGGTTGTTCAGGCCGGTCAGCGTGTCGATCCACGATTCCTCAAGCCCACGGCGCAACGAGTCGCGCATTTGCTCGTCATGCGCCTTGCGTGCAATCAACGCCTCGACCCGAAGAGATACTTCGTCAGGGCAGAACCCTCCGAGGCAAATTGCATCGGCGCCACGATCCAAGGCCTCGGCGGCAAGAGTGGCGTTGTCATCGGGAATGATTCCGATCAGAGCGGTTCGCCGGGTGCCGGTGCGGGACTTGAGGTCGGCCAACATGTTCAGCCCGGATGGATCGCTGTTCAGTTCGACAACAATCGCGTCAGGTATGGTGCCGGACAAGACGCCGCTGAGGTTGGGCAGGGTATGGCTGCACACCGAATGCTGCGTTCGCCCGTTCAGGGCTTTGTGCCACAGCGTGCGAGTACGTGCGGTGTGGGCCAAGACGGCGATCTGGCCATGCCGCTTGGGCGTGATCATTGCAGCGGGGGCTTCGGCAAATCCCACGGATTGAGGGTTGCCACTGTTCTTCAGATCCTGAGTTTCCGCACGGGCGCGCAGCAGGCTTCGCACACGCGCCAGCAACAGCGTATCTTTGAACGGATAGGCCAGAACGTCATCCAGCCCCTCGGACAGGTTCCGCAGCCGGGCGGTCCGGTCGTTCTGAGGCGCAATCGCGACCACAGGGACATCCTGCAGGGCCGGATCGGACAGCATCAGTCTTTTGACGTCGGCCGCGTCTCCGTCTGGCAGTGTCTGGGCCGTCAGCACCAGATCCGGCCGGGTCCGCCGCAGCAACGCCCCAAGACCAGCCAGCTTCTCGCCCTGCACAACATGATACCACGCCGCCGTCAGCTGCACCTTCAGCATGATGCGATTGGTCGAGACCCCGTCGAGGACAAGGATGGTTCCCTGCACGGACATTGTTTTCACCGTAGATTGCATGCCTTGCCAAAGTGTTTATGAGTCTGGTTAACAAACCCTTTCCAAATCTTCGAACCGGGGCCTGATCATGCCGATCTCTGCCGAATTCGCTGAAACTTTGGCCTTGAAAGCGCTTGGGTGGCTTGTTGGGAACGATGAATTGTTGCCTGTTTTCCTTGGTTCGACCGGCGCGTCGACGGATGACCTGAGGGACCGCGCCACAGAGCCCGAGTTTCTTGCTTCGGTGCTGGAATTTCTGATGCTTGACGATTCGTGGGTGTTGGCCTTTTGTGACGCAAACGCTGTCCCCTACGATCAACCGGCCCAGGCCCGAAGCGTCCTGTCAGGCGGCGCGGATGTTCATTGGACCTGAACGGGTCCGCGCAGGAGCAAGAATGCATGTCGATTGATGCGCTGGTTTTTGACAAGGACGGAACCCTGTTTGATTTCGCCGCCACCTGGGGGGCGTTCGGCAAGGCGGTGCTGCTGCGTCTGAGCGAGGGCGACAATGCGCGTGCGTCCGTGCTTGGAAAGAGCATTGGCTTTGACTTTGCGACAGAGACCTATTCCGAGGACAGTATCGTGATCGCTGGCACCGTTGATGAGGTCGCCGACGCGTTGTTCCCCGACCTTGACGGCTGGTCCCGCGAGAATCTGATCCAGGCTCTGAATGCGGCCTCTGCTCATGCGCCTCAGGTCGAGGCCGTTGCGCTTGCACCGTTTCTGCAATCCTTGAAAGACGCCGGCAAGAAGCTGGGTGTTGCGACCAATGACGGCGAGATGCCGGCGAAACGGCACCTGGCCTCGGTCGGAATCGAGGCCTATTTCGATTTCATTGCGGGGTATGACAGTGGCCACGGGTTCAAGCCTGGGCCCGGCCAGTTGTTGGCTTTTGCCCAGCATGTTGGCGTCCCACCGGACCGGATCGCCATGGTCGGCGACAGTCTGCACGATCTGGAGGCCGGTCGCGCCGCCGGCATGACCACGATCGGTGTTCTGACCGGATTGGCCAAGGTTGAGGATCTTGCACCGATGGCAGATGTCGTTCTTCCCGATATCAGCCACATCCCCGGCTGGCTGAACCTTCGTTAAAGCACCTTGCCTGAAAATCGGCGGTTCATGAGTTGAAACCGACCTTGGCTGTCGCAGACAGAGCGGCCAGAGGCCGGACTTCGGGTCTTGTTTGAGAGTAACAAACGCCGGAGGAACAGATGGCCGACACGAATACTCGCAAGCGCAGGGGTGGTGGACGCGCAGGCGCTGCAGCGCGCCGAGGTGCGGCAGTCATCGACCAGATGCCATGGAATCCACCGATCAACATCGACCGGCCAACCGAACCGTTGGGCCCGGAGGGCGTCGAAGCCATCCATGACGGCGCCATGCGTATTCTCGAGGAAATCGGCATCGAGTTCTACAATCAAGAAGCCTTGGAGATCCTGCGTGAGGCCGGATGCATCGTCAACGGCGACAACGTGCGCATGGGTCGTGACTTCGTTATGGAAATGGTCGCCAAGGCGCCGTCGACCTTTACCATCACGCCGCGCAACCCGAACCACACGATCGAGATCGGCGGCAAGACGATGTTGTTCGGAAATGTCTCGTCACCGCCGAACTACTGGGACATGGAGATCGGCAAGAAGGTACCCGGCAACCGTGAAATGTGCCGGAACCTGTTGAAGCTGACGCAGTATTTCAACTGCATCCATTTTGCCGGGGGCTACCCGGTCGAGCCGGTTGACCTGCACGCCAGCGTCCGGCACCTGGATGTCCTGTATGACAAACTGACGCTGACGGACAAGGCGATGCATGCCTATTCGCTGGGCAAAGAGCGCGTCGAGGATGTCATGGAAATGGTGCGCATCGCAGGCGGTCTCAGCCACGAGGAATTCGAGGCGTCACCGCGCATGTACACCAACATCAACTCGACCTCGCCTCTGAAACACGACCACCCGATGATCGACGGGTGCCTGCGTCTGGCCCGGCGGGGGCAGGCGATCGTCGTCACGCCTTTCACGTTGGCGGGGGCGATGGCCCCGGTTACGATGTCTGGGGCAGTTGCGCAGTCGCTGGCCGAGGCGCTGTGTGCGATTGCCTTGTTCCAGTACGTCCGGCCCGGCATCCCCTGTGTCATCGGGACATTCACCTCGAATGTCGACATGAAGTCCGGTGCGCCCGCGTTTGGCACGCCTGAATACATCCGGTCGACCCAGATGACCGGCCAGATGGCGCGGTTCTATGGGCTGCCCTTGCGCTCGTCCGGTGTCTGCGCGGCCAATGTGCCGGACGGCCAGGCCGTCTGGGAGACGTCGAATTCACTCTGGGCGGCGGTGCAGTCGGGGACCAATATGGTCTATCACGCAGCCGGATGGCTGGAGGGCGGTCTGATCGCGAGTCCGGAGAAGTTCATCATGGACTGCGAGATATTGCAGCAAATTCAAAGGTATATGCAGCCTGAGATCTGCGCCACAGGCCCAGACGAAATCGCACTGGAAGCCATCCGCGCGGTCGGGAACGATGGGCACTTCTTTGGCATCCAACACACCCAGGATCGCTATACCACCGCGTTCTATCAACCCTTCCTGAGCGATTGGAAAAACTACGAGGGCTGGGAAGTCGCGGGTGGGATCTGGACAGCCGAACGGGCGCATCTGATGTTCAAGGAGATCATCAACAGTTTTGAGGCTCCGCCGATGGATGAAGCCATCCGAGAGGAACTGGCTGACTTCGTCGCACGGCGCAAAGCCGAAGGGGGCGCGCCGACCGATTTCTGATAGCGCCCCACCGGGCAGGCAGCTGGAACGGCAGGATGTCTCAGTCTGAGATTTTGGTTAATTTTCCCCATCTTGAACTTCCGCATTTGGCCTTTGTTAAGATCTTTGAGGTGGGATCGGGCATGAAACCTTTTTGAGGGCATTCATGCACGGATTGATCAACAAGGCAGTTCAATCGTTTGTATGCGCGACGTATGGGCGTGAGCGCTGGCTTCGGGCGACCGAGGCCGCTGAACTTGGGTTCGCCGAGTTCGAAGCGATGCTCGTATACGACCGGGAAAAGTCATATCGCCTGCTGGACGTGGTCTGCGATCAACTGAACCGTTCGCGGGACGAGTTCCTGGAGGATCTCGGAACCTATCTGGTCTCACACCCCAACATGGAAGGGTTGCGGCGCCTTCTGCGCTTTGGCGGCGTCACCTATGTCGAGTTTCTGCAGTCTTTGGATGATCTGGCCGATCGGGTCAAACTGGCGGTCTCTGACCTTGAGTTGCCTGCCCTGGAACTGCAGGAGCGCTCGCCCACCGAATTCGAACTGCACTGCCATCCCGGGCTGGATGGCTATGCCAATGTCATGATCGGGATTTTGCGAGCAATGGCGGACGACTATGGCGCGCTCGTGATTCTGACGCATGCCGGGCATCAAGGCGGGGTGGACGTCATCTCGATGGTTCTGGTCGAAAGCGCCTTTGCCGAGGGGCGTCACTTTGATCTGGGAGCGCGGAACTGATGATGGATCTGGATCAACTGGGCAGGATGTTGGAGACGTTGTGCCCAATGTTCACCTTGGTGGATCAGGATGGGCGTATCCTTCAGGTCGGGCCGACACTGCAAAAACTGCGCCCGGACCAGCCAATGGTTGGCAGCGATTTTCTGGAAATATTTGAACTGGTAAGGCCCAGAACCGTGACGACCCTGCCGGCATTGATGGCGACGGCAGGTACCAAGCTTCATCTCAAGTTTCACGATGAACCGCGCACAGCATTGAAGGGGTTGGTGGCACCGCTGCCTGACGATGCAGGTGCGGTTATCAACCTGTCCTTCGGGATCTCGATCCTGGACGCCGTACGTGACTATGCCCTGACAAGCGCGGATTTCTCGGGAACCGATCTCGCGATTGAATTGCTATATCTAGTCGAGGCCAAGTCTGCAGCGATGGAGGCTTCGAGGTCGTTGAACCTGCGGCTTCAGGGGGCAATGCTTGCGGCCGAGGAACAGGCCTATACCGATACTCTGACCGGCCTCAAGAACCGGCGCGCGATGGACCATATCCTCGAGCATTTGGTTTCAACGAAATCCACTTTTGCCTTAATGCATCTGGATCTGGATTTCTTCAAAGCCGTGAACGACGAATTGGGACATGCCGCGGGCGACTATGTCCTGTCCCAGGCCGCCCGGATCATGCTGGAAGAAACCCGCAGCGACGATACGGTCGCCCGGATCGGCGGCGATGAATTTGTTCTGATATTCAAAAGCCTGTCGAGCAGGGCTCAACTTGAACGGATCGCCAATCGCCTGATTGGCCGCCTTCAGAAACCAATGGTTTTCGAGGGCGAGACCTGCGCGATTTCGGCGAGCATCGGGACCGCCCTAACGACACAGTTCCTGTCCCCGAAACCGGCTGAGATTCTGCACGCGGCGGATTTGGCCCTGTACGAGGCCAAGCGAAACGGTCGGTCTTGCCATCGCTTCTATTCCGAAGAAGCGCGCGCAGCAGAGTAGACCGGTGCGTCGATAGGCTGGCTGCTTGGCTAAGCAGCGAAAGCCCCGTCCAATGTCCGCGCGATATGCGACTGGATTTCATCCAACTCGCCGACCACAGGCAGCACCGGGCCACGAAAAGCGGCCTTGCCCAGCTCGGCGGGAATATCATCCAACACGTGGCCCCCGGTGCAGGCAAAGAACGGCAGGCAGATCGCATGGTCCCCGGTCATCTTCGCAGCGTCACTGATCGATGGGGCTTCTTCGACGAATCCGCAGCGGGTTGATTTCAGTGATATCAACCCGGCCAAACGGTCAGCGAATTCGTGGGTGACGGCTGCCGGGTTGCGGCTGCGGCCTGAGCCGTGTGCGGCAATCAGCAGATCCGTCGACGTGGTGCTCCAACCTTGCTCGTCGATCAAAGGTCGCAGGGCGCGCGCCACCAGGTTGGGTAGCTGCGGGTCAACGCCCAGCGGGTCGAGTTGCCGTACTGCACGCCCTTCAAGGCGTTTGGGAAGCGCAGAAGTCACAAACCACCCTTTCGCCATAAACAACGGATAAATCACGCTGCCGTCCGGAATGTCATCAAGGACTTTTTCCAATGCACCTGGCGAGGCGAGGGTCGCCGATCTGACTGTGACTCTATCCGTCAGTTGATCGATCCGAGTGGCCAGTTTGGCCAGGGATGCCTCGGCCGGGTCTGGGTCGGAGGGTTGGCCATGCGCTACGATGACGGCAGTCGGCATACTCGGGCTTCCTTATTCTGTTTCGGGATAGGTGTGGCGCCCTCCCGCAAAGTCAATTCGTCTTTACCCGAGCAACGTCAACCACATCCATACCGTAAGAATGGACACGCCTGTGCCGATCAATACCGAAGAGGCGGCAACTCGTTTGGCCCGGCCGTACATATTGGCGAAAATGTAGGCGTTGAAACCGGGCGCCATCGCCGCGTTCAGAACGCCCGAGCGGAAAAGATCTTGCGGCAGGGCGGTCGCTGTACCGAACAGCCAAACCAGGCTTGGATGCAGAACAAGTGAAACGCAGCAAACATAGCCGATTGTCCGCAGGTCGCCTTCGGGCTTGTATTTGACCAGAACTCCGCCCAGGGCGAATAGGGCGCCGGGCAATGCGGCGCGGGTCACCAGGCTCAGGGCCTCGTCTGCCACAGCCGGAATACCGACACCCGTGAGATTGACGATGAAGCCCAGAGCGATACCCAGGATCAGCGCGTTCTTGAACATTGCCGAAAGCACGGATCGGGCCATGCGCATACCGCCATTGCCTCGGTTGCGGATGACCTCCATCACGGTAATACCGACGCAGTAGCAGAACGGCGAGTGGAACGCGATGATCGCATAGTTTCCGGTCAGGTTGTCGGGCCCATAGGCGCGTTCGGTGATTGGCAGGCCCAGCAGGACCGAGTTCGAAAACAGGCAGCAGAACCCGATCGCGACGCAGTCTTCCCATTCGCGCTTGAATATCAGGCGAGCGCCGAAAACCCCCGCAAGGAAACACAGAGCTGCGGCGGTATAGAAACTGCCCAGAAGGCGCGGGTCAAAGCTGGCGCTCAGGTCCAGATGGGCGATGGCCAGAAACAGCAGGCAGGGGATTGCGAACCCCTGCGTGAACTTCATCAGCCCGTCGATATGCACTTCTTTGAAGTAACCCGTCAGCGTCGAGACATAGCCGGCCCCAATCACAAGAAAGACCGGAAGGATGACGTCGATCAGGCTTTGCAACATGTCACGACCTCAATCCAGGCAGTTCGGTCAGAGCTGGGGGAAGCGCGTGCAATCCGATGTCCTACAATGGCTGCCGGATCACCATGCCGTCATAGGCAGGCTCGACATGGTCCGGGGTCTCGGCATCGACGACTGCATAGTCCAGATCGATGTGCATATTGGTCAGAACCGCCCGAGCAGGCTTTAGCTGTTCGATCCAGCCAAGGGTCTTTTCCAGGTGGGCATGGGTCGGATGCGGGTTCCGGCGCAGCGCGTCAATCACGAGGCAGTCCAATCCCTGAAGCTCGGGCCAGGCATCATCGTAGATTTCCGCAACATCAGGCAGATAGGCCAAGTTGTTCATACGAAAACCAAGCGCATCGATCGATCCGTGGTTCACCTTGAACGGGCGAAACGGGATTGATCCTCCCGGACCGTCTATCTCGAACGGGCCGTCAATGGTCTTCAGGTCGAGGATCGGTGGATAGGGCGAGCCTTCGGGTTGAATGAAGGCGTAGCCGAACCGCCCCAGCAATGCGTTTTGCGTGTCGCCATCCGCCCAAACGGGTACCCGCGCGCGCATGTTGAAAACGATCATGCGCAGGTCATCGATGCCGTGGACATGATCGGCATGCGAGTGTGTGTAGACAACGGCGTCGAGGCGTCCGGTTCCGGTGTCCAGCAGTTGGCTGCGCATGTCCGGGGTCGTGTCGATCAATACCGAGGTCGTGCCGTCCGGCCCGTCCCGTTCAACCAGCATCGAGCATCGGCGGCGGATATTGCGCGGATTTTGCGGGTCACAATCTCCCCAATGCCCACCCAACCGGGGGACGCCGCCAGAGGAGCCACAGCCCAGGATGGTGAACCGCAGCATGCTCATGCGGCAACCGGGTAGGCGGCCGCCTTCGCAAACAGTCGATCAAAGTTCTCTTGGGTCTGCGCGGCAAAGTCCGGGTAGTCCATGCCAAACAGCTCGGCGCCGACCCGGGCGGTGAAAGCGGTATAGCCGGGCTCGTTCCGCTTGCCCCGGTGGGGCGGCGGGGCCAGATATGGCGCGTCGGTCTCTACCAGAATTCGATCGACAGGCGCTGCCGCAAAGATATCCCTCAGCTCTTGGCTTTTTGGAAATGCCGCGATGCCGGACATGGAGAGGTAGAACCCCAAATCCAACGCCGCCCGTGCCAGTTCGGCCGAGGACGAGAAGCAATGCATCACACAGGAGTAAGGTGCGTTCCGAAACTCGTCTTGCAGGATTGTCACCATGTCCTCGTCGGCTGCACGGGCGTGAATGATCAGCGGCAAGCCTGTACTTTGGGCGGCCTGAATGTGAACCCGCAACGAGCGTTTTTGGATTTCGGCGCTGTCGGCGGTGTAGTGATAGTCCAGCCCGGTTTCGCCGATGCCGACAAATTTCGGATGTCGGGACAATTCGACAAGTTCGTCGACGCTTGCCAGTGGCTCTTCGGACGCGCTCATGGGGTGGGTGCCGGCAGCGTAGAAAACCGGGGCATATGTTTCGGCGATCGCGCGCACGGTCGGTTCATTGCGCAGACGCGTGCAGATCGTCACCATGCGCGTCACGCCGGCTTCGGCCGCACGAGCGATGATTGCGTCCAGCTGGCCCTCGAAATCCGGGAAATCCAGATGGCAATGGCTGTCAGTGATTGCGGGAGGTTGGGGCGTGTCGCTCATCTGCTCGGACCGGCGGTTTCCTGAATCTTGAACACCGTATCTAGGACGACGGCGACAGGGTCAAGGTTCACCGCCTGCCCGTGCCGTGCACGGGCCGTGATGATGGATGCGGCCTCGGCCCAGCCCAAGGCTTGGGGGCGCGAGGATGACAGGCGCAATAGCACTTCGGACTCGTTTGGCGCAGCTTCGGGCTGCGGAGGCGCGCCGGTCGCACCTGTCAGAGCAAGGCGAGAAAGGGCGATGTCAATCAGATTCAAAAGCAGGTCATAGCGCTCGGCTGCTCCGCGCTGCGCGGCCGCTTCGGCCAAAGCCAGCGCGCGCTGGCGGTCGAGGCGGGGCAGGGTGCCAAGTATCTGGATCAGCTCGGCATAAATCTCCATTCCGCCCAGATTGATCAGCCGTACCGCGTCGCCTACGGAACCGGCGGCCAAAGCCGGGAGGTGATCGGATTGCGGAGGCAACTCGGCGCCGGTCTGTGCCAGCGCCGATTTCATATCCTCCGGCGACAGCGGTGACAGGCGCAGGGTGCGGCACCGCGAGCGGATCGTCGGCAACAGCCGTGACGGCTGATGCGAAACCAGAAGCAGTGTCGTGCGGGCAGGGGGCTCTTCGAGCATTTTCAACAACGCGTTTGCGGCGCTGACATTCATTTCGTCCGCCGCATCCACGATAACCACGCGGCGCCCTCCGTCCGCTGAACTGAGGCCGAAGAAGCGCCCCAGTTTTCGGATGTCATCGACAACGATCTCGTTGCGCAGGCGGCCCTGATCATTCAAGGATCTGGTGATCGCGGCCAGACCGGGTTCGGCGCCGGCCAGCATCCTTGCTGCAACCGGGTGGTCCGGCGCGATGTCGAGTGTCGTCGGAGCCTCGGGCGCACCGAACAGCCCGTCATCCTGTTGCAGCGGCGTGGCCAACAGAAACCGCGCGATGCGCCATGCCAGCGTGGCTTTGCCCACGCCGCGAGGGCCGGTCAGAAGCCACGCGTGATGCAGCCGGTCAGACGCAAAGGCGGTCAGGAAGGCTTGCTCGGCCGCATCCTGTCCAAACAGCCTGCGTGTTTCGCGCGGGTGAAGCGCGCCGGGCGCCTGGTCCGGTGTGGGTGTGTCGTCGCTCATTCGTGAATTACCGCAGAACCTTCAGGACGGTTTCTCTCACATCCACGGCCACGCTGTCCACGTCGCGATTGCCATCGATCACACGGAACCGGTCTTTGAACTCGTCCGCCAGCGCAAGGAAACCCGAGCGCATGCGTTTCTGAAGGGCCGGGCCAAAATCCTCGAACCGTTCTTCGGTGCCTTGCCGGCCTTTGGCGCGGGAGAGCCCGATTTCCGGATCCATATCGATCAGCAAGGTCAGATCGGGCTCGCGGCCGATCATCAGGCCGTGGAGTTGGTCCACCAGCGCGCGCAGATCTCCGCGCGACAGGCCCTGATACATTCGGGTGCTGTCGGCGAACCTATCGCAAATCACGATCTTACCGGCATTCAAGGCCGGTTCGATCGTGCGCTCCAAATGATCGCGTCGTGCGGCCGTGAACAGAAGAATTTCGGTTTCCGCCGACCACCTGTCGGGGTCGCCTTCCAGGACCAACCGGCGAATTTCTTCGGCCCCGGGCGAACCGCCCGGCTCGCGCGTCAGAACAACGTCATATCCGGCCGCCTCGAGGCTTTCTGCCAGCCTGCGGGCCTGCGTGGACTTGCCCGAACCGTCGATCCCCTCGAATGTCAAGAACAGATCGCGCGGGCTCACATCGACTCCAGTGGGGTATTGATCATGTCTTTCAGGACGATGCCGCCCACGGTCAAAAGCCGCACCAAAAACCCGCCCATCGCCACATCCTCGGCCGCGACAAGGGGACGCCGGATTTCGGGCAAACCTTCGGGTTGTATCACAAGTTCGGCCAGTTGTTGGCCCTTGGCGATCGGAGCGTTGATCGGGCCTTGATACACGACTTCGGCCTGCACGTTCTGATCGCCCAGAACGGGAAACAGAAGGGTGAGGTCACCGTCGGGCACAAGCCCAACCGTCTTTTGTGCGCCCATCCACACTTTGGCCTGTGCTATCGGCGTTTCGGCGTTGGCAACTGTCCTCTCGATAAAATTTCGAAACGACCAGTTAACCACCGCCTCAGCCTCCTCTGCCCGGCGAGAGATGCTGTCGAGCCCGGAAAGAACGAAGACCACCCGGCGATCGCCTTGCTTGGCCGAACCGACAAGGCCATAGCCCGCCTCTTGCGTGTGGCCGGTCTTCAGACCATCGGCACCGATATTCAGTTTCAGCAACGGGTTGCGGTTGTTCACGTTCGACGGGGCGCGGCCGTCAAATTCGAAGGTTTCCTCGGCAAACAGCGGATAGTATTCGGGAAAATCGGTGATCAGCCTGTCGGCCAGCACGGCCAGATCATGCACCGACATCATGTGACCTGCAGCAGGCCAGCCGTTCGAGTTGGTGAAGTTCGAGTGGTTCATGCCCATCTGCCTGGCGCGTTGGGTCATGTAGCGCGCAAAGCCGGCCTCGGTGCCGTCCGGGCTGAGCGCTTCGGCGATCACGACACAGGCGTCATTGCCGGACAGGACGATGATGCCCCGCAGCAGGTCCTCGACCCGGACCCGGTCCTGCGTGTTCAGGAACATGGTCGAGCCGCCATAGCTCATGGCATGTTCCGAGACCGGAAGCGTTTCATCCAGCGTCAGTCGACCGTCGCGCAGAGCTTCGAACGCAACGTAGAGCGTCATCAGCTTGGACATCGATGCCGGTGGAAGCGGTTCATCGGCATTCTTCGACAACAGCACAGTGCCTGTCGTCTGATCGATCACATAGGCCGCGCGCGCGGACGTGTCGAAGGCGTGAACCGGCAGGGCCAGCAGGGCAAGGCCCGCGGCCAGAACAGCCGATTTGAGTGAGGTCAGCATTGGACCCTCCTGTTCAGTTCTTCACGATAAAGGCATCGGTAAAGCCCAGGTCTTTCATATCTCCGAGGATCGCTTTGCGTTCGGCGCGCGTTGTGGCAGGGCCGACCAGAACACGCCAGACCGACTTGCCAGCCGACTCCAGTTCCAGAACTTCGGCCGCCAATCCGTTCGTGCGGACCTTTTCGGCGGCGGCCTTCGCGTTCGCTTCAACTCCGAACGTTCCGATCTGAACATAGGGTTTGGTCAGGTTCGACGATGCGGCTGTGGCACTGGCCGCAGCAACCGGAGTTGGCTCGGATGCGTCAATGGCGGCCGCGGCACCTGCGATCGGGTCCAACGGCGTCTCGGTAATTTCATTGGGATCTTTCTTCTGCCACCACTTGCGTTTCTTCGGGGCGGGCGGCGGTGCGACAACCGGATCCGTCAATGCAGCGGTCGCGGACGCATCTGCCGCTTCCTCAATCGCGGGCGCAGTTTCTTCGGCCGCTGCGCTTGCTGCCGCTCCGGCCGCGGCAGCACCGGCGACCATGGCACCGGTGTTTTCAGGTGTCTTTTTCTGCCACCATTTCCGCTTGGCCGGCTTTTCTTCGACCTTTTCGTCGGGCCCGGCCGTTGTGGTTTCTTCGGCTGCGGTTGCTTCGGCGGCGTCTGCAGTTTCTTCGGTCGGGGCTGCTTCGGGTTCCGGCGCAGGCTCCGGCTCGACCGTTTCACGGCGGAGTGCAACCACCTGCAGACGGGCAGGAGCGCCGGCAAGCATTCCCAGTTTTTCAGCCGCTGCCGAGGACACCTGAATGGCTGGCCCGGGCAGGTTTCGTTCCCGGCGGAACAAGGCGCCCGTCACGGTTTTGTTGTTGCTTGTGTTCTTGATGGCGACCCGCTCGGGCTGAGATGCGCTGGGGTGCGCCACCCAGATGCCACCCAACGAGGGACGCCCATCCCATAGCCCGGCCTCGGTCACTTCGAAGACGTCCGGCGCTTCAATATCGCGCTGAGAGCCGCTGGCGACTTCGGGGAACAGTTCCGTGGTGTTGCTTTGGGTCTGCCCATCGTCACTGGCTGCCTCAGAGGAAGACTTGCCTGCGTTCAAAGTTTCGTCGCATCCCGTCAGCGCAGTCAATGCAACAACCAGCACCGCCAACGGCCGCGGTCCAAAGCGTGTCTCTGTCGCTCGCTTCATATTGTGTTATCCCTTGCCTGTAGGGCCCTTGCGTGGCTGGCCCCAACCGCGGTTCGACCGGTTCTTTTGCCGGCCTCCTGCAGTCATTGCGCAAATCATAACCTGCGGGTTGTTTCAAGGAAAGACCGCGGGTCCGGCTTCGGCAAGAAATCCCTCTTTTGGACTTGCCACCAACCGATGTTCGTCCTAGACCGCTGCCTGCGCCGGGGAGGTGGCAGAGTGGTCGAATGCGGCGGTCTTGAAAACCGTTGGGCGTGAGAGCGTCCCCAGGGTTCGAATCCCTGTCTCCCCGCCACTCATACCTGTCTCACTTCAGTTGTATTTTCTGATCCGGAATTGTTACGCAATTCCCGCGCGTTGGCGCATGCGCTTTCAATCAGAGACGAAGCAAACCGTACATTCAGAGGACAATTCAGGCGCGAGTCTCAGTGTCGCATTTTAGCGGGGTCGCTTTGGGCTGGATTTCCCTGATAACCTGCAATTTACAGGGAATATTCGCAAACCGGGACTGACTTCCGTCATTTCTTCTATCAGAACTGTATGTTTCTCAGGGTCTTGTCAGAAGAACTTGTCTTGAGGCAGGCAGGACGGTTGCGTAGCTTTTGCCCATGACCAAACCTGCCTCTTT